>JAEZGH010000044.1 GCA_023417065.1 Bacteroidota bacterium | reverse complement strand
ACATCGAGCGCGTTGTGGTGGGTGATGAACGGCCGCGCCGCCGCGCCACCGGGGATCGCCTGAAGCACCGGCGTATCCACTTCAATGTAACCGGCTTTCTGGAATTCCGATCGCATGGCATCGAAGATCCGCGTGCGCTTCTGGAAGGTCTCCTTTACCTGCGGATTCACGATCAGGTCCACATAGCGCATGCGGTAGCGCAGTTCCGGATCGGTGAACGCATCGTGCACGTTGCCTTCCTCATCGGTCTTCACCACCGGCAACGGACGCAGCGCTTTGCTGAGAACAGTAAGCTTCTTCACATGCAGCGTGATCTCCCCCATGCGCGTCTTGAACACGAAGCCTTCGACGCCGATGTGATCGCCGAGATGCAGCAGGTGCTTCCACACCTGGTCGTACATCGTCTTGTCCTCGCCCGGCGCGATCTCGTCCCGTGCGATGTAGATCTGGATGTCGCCTGTGTGATCGCGCAGCACTGCGAAACTCGCCTTGCCCATCACGCGGATGCTCATGATCCGCCCGGCGATCGAAACGATCGGCTTCGCGGCTTCCGTTGTTTCCGGTGCAGATGAAGGGCTGTCCGGCGGCGGATCGGCCCAGGTGCGTTTGATCTCTTCCGCAGTGGTGGATACATTGAAGCCTGCAGCGGGATAGGGCTCGATACCGAGATCACGCAATTTTTTCAGCGCCTCGCGGCGGACAAGCTCTTGATCGGAAGGAGAATGCGACATGTACAGGAAAATGGGCTGCAAAGATACCCGGACCGCGCACGTGTTATCTTAGGATCATGCGCTTATCATTCATATCGATCCCGATCGCATCGATCATATTCCTTTTTTCTGCCTGCGGAAGCGGGCAGAAAGGTCTCAACACCGATGCGCCTGAAGCAGCGGAAGGCGATCCGTTCCCGCCATTCATCGGTATTTCGGTGAAAGGTGCAACGATCGATAACACTGCCTTCAACGATCGTGTCACGCTGGTGAGCGCATGGCGTTTGGGCTGCCGTTGGAGCATGCTGGAGATCGCGGAATACAACAAAATGATCGGCGAGATCCAGAACGATCGTTTCCAGGTGATCTCATTCGCACCGCATACCAAGGACGAAATGGAGGCTTTCTACCGGCGTGATGAAAGCATGCTGAACCAGATCAAGGAAGCGATCGATGTACCGATCGCCGTGCCGGAATACGATGTGCTGCCGAGGTGTTCCTTGAAGCGCTTTTCGCAGCCCGATACGATCGCCGCACAATGCGATGCGTTGCGGGACATGCTCGGCGTGGAAGAATTCCCGGTGACCTTCGTTGTGGGTCCGGACGGTGTGATCCGCCACCGGCACGATGGCTTGATCGTGAATGAGGACACGATGGAACCGGACATCTCGGAATTCAGGGCCGATCTGGATTCGCTGTTGCGGGTGTTATAGGAGATCAAGCTTGATCAAGAGGATATTCGCATCATCCTTATTATGATCAAGCCAACAAGGATAAAGACACTTAGTACGAAAATGTTAAAGCCATGTCGTCTATCGCGAGGGTCATAATAATAGACCTTCTCACCATTTGGCAGGATTTTCTTTTGGGTGTTCAGTATCAGCCCTAGAACTATTCCGAGAACACCGCCGATCGCTGCGAAGAAGTAGCCTAGGATGATCATGGTCCATTGTCTACTGGCTGGACGGCTTAATGATCCAAGATGGGCCTCGCGTTTAAGCTCTATGCTTTCATCAGAAATTTCGATCCCTTGCTGCTGAAGTAACGACCGGGCATATTGTACGTCTTCAGCACTCCAGTCATCAGCATATCGAAGGATCTCCTTTAATTCATCGGTCGAGAATGACCTCAAATAATGATCGGGGTCGAGATCGCCAGCATTGGTTGCGGCCAGTTCGGCGAGATGAGCTTCGGCAGATTCGAATTCACTTTGAGGAAGCAGCACATGATAGTAATTCTGCTGTGCGCCGATGAATAGGGCATCTTGCAAACTGATGTTCTCTTTATAGATTGCATTGAAGCCCGCATCCTTCAATAGTTGGGACATTGACATCGCTTCATCTTGATCAATGAAGCGGCGAAAGCTTATCGGAGTTTGATCCGAGGACATTACACTGCAAATATGCTCGATCGGATCATGTCTCCGATCAACTACATCATCCCCTTCCCGAGGACCTAATTTTGTCCCCCGATACATCAATGCCATGAAACAACTTATCGAAGCATTTCCCCGCCAGTTGAAGGAAGCACTTGAGATCGGCCGCAAGGCACAACTACGCTCACCCGGCGGGCCTTATTCCAATGTGGTGGTCACCGGCCTCGGTGGCAGCGGCATCGGTGGCCGCATCGCCGGGCAGCTTGTGCACAAAGAGGCCAAATGCCCGATCGAGACCTACAACAATTATTACCTGCCCGGTTATGTGAACCACAAAAGCCTGGTGATCGCCTGCAGCTACAGCGGTAATACCGAGGAAACGCTTGCCGCCATGGACCAGGCGCTTTCAAAAGGCGCACGCGTGGCCGTGATCACCAGTGGCGGACAGATGCTGGAGACGGCCAAGGCGAAAGGCCTCGACCATATCGTGATCCCCGGAGGCAATCCGCCGCGCACCATGCTCGCGTATTCGCTGGTTCAGCAGTTCTTCATCCTGCACCATTTCGGCATCATCGGCGA
>JAEZGH010000212.1 GCA_023417065.1 Bacteroidota bacterium | reverse complement strand
CATCCCTGCACCGGCGCGGTGGAGGATCATTATCCCGATGGCACGCTCATGCACAAGGGCCATTACGATCGCGGCCGCCTCATCATCTACAAGAACTACCACAACAACGGCACGCTCGAGCGCGAATTCAAGAGCACCGATGCGCGGCGCAGCCAGATGACCACCTACCATTCCAACGGGAATCTCCGATCACGCACGCGCTACTTCAACGGCATCGCGATCGAATACGAGGACCATTACATGAACGGCCAACTGCGCTACGCCGAGGAAAAACACCGATCGGAACCGTACTACCTGCGCATGGACCTGTTCGATGCGAACGGCGATCCGATCAGTACCCTGCAGCTCGTGGACAAGAAGAAAGTGGAATTCGAACTGAAGGAATATTACGCCGGCGGAATAGTGAAGACCGAAGGCCGTGCACGTTACAACCCGCTTCGCATGGACAGCCAGCGCATCGGTACCTGGCGCACATACTCAGCCAGTGGCGAGCTGCTGAAGGAGGAAAAATACATCGACGGAAAAGTGCACCGTTGAATTTGGGCGAATGCCGCGATCGATCGGGTGAGGCTGGGCGGGATCTTGTCTGGGCGTGGCTTCGCCTCCAAGTCCTCACCGGCCAAAAGCGCCGGCTCCGGGCTTTCCGGACTACGCCACTTACGCAGATCGGTAGTCGCAATTGAGATCAACGGTCGCGAGATCATTGGCTGCAAAAGGACATCTATCACTTCACCGCTCGATCACCAACTTTTCGATCAGCATGTGTTCCCCGGAAATGATCTTCACGAAATAGCTTCCGGCATTCAACCGGCGCTCCATTTCGATCACCAAAGGTTTAGCCACTCCGATCGCTTCCGATCGATGAACGATCCGCCCGACAGCATCGGTGATCTCGATCGTAACCGAGCGCCCCTCGAAAGGAAATTGCACAAAGATCCGATCACCGCTGTTCGGGTTCGGCCAGATCAACGTGGCGCTCGTTCCGATCTCGCCCAAGCCGGTCGTCAATTCACCCACGCACTCACAGTCTGCGGTGATCACGTCATCGATCGTCGTCGACAGTCCGTCATCGCAATCATTTCCGATCAAGCCGAAGAGCAGCGGGCAATCATCACTCGCGTCAGCCACGGTACCATCTGGTTGATCGCATTCCATGATCATTTCCGCCGGATCGCCGAAGCCGTCGCCGTCTTGATCGGAATACCAGGGTATGGCTTGGATCTCGGTCACATGAACGGTCGCGATAGCTGAGCAGCCCAAATTTGTGACATGATAACGGTAATTATTCGTGGTATGGATGACTGGGTCATAGATCCCGCTCATCGATGACAAGCCCCAGGTCCAGAAGCCGCCTGGATCGGGATCACCACCAAGGAAAGGGAATAATGGAACAGGGTCTGAATTACTGCACACTGTGATCGCTGTATCGGTACCGGCATTCACACCTGGCCATTCGTGGAGTTCCATCGAATAGACCAAACAACCCATGCCATTGTAATGGAGATAATGGCCTGATGTATCGATCGCTGGATCGTATACTCCGGTATGTTGTTCTCCATTCACGACCCACATACCCTCAGGGTCTGCGCTCGATGTTAATGAAGCCAGTTCCACAGGGCCTGTTGGTCCGCAAAGAGCTTGGGTGAAATAGTGGGTGGAATATATGGTCGGGAAGATCATCAAACTTGTAGAACCACACGCATTGCTTAACTGCAATCCATAATTGTTCCCTGTCCCGCCAGGAGCGGTTGTGATGGGGCCCTGGGTGTCAATAACGCCGCTTCCGAACCAATCGTAGATCACGCAACCTTCACCTACGGCAACTTCGGCCTCAAGGATCAATGTGTCGCCACCGCATATCGGTGCATTGCTTGTGAGTGAAAGGATCTGTGGTGGTACGCAGCCGGTAGTGTCAGTTCCGAAAAAGACCTCGATCGAATCCGTCACCGATCCGCAGGGATTGCTTCCCACGAATACGTACCAACCTTCCTCGGGGTCATCGATATCCGCCCCTGCTGGGGAAGTGCTGATCAATACGCCATTGGGATCATACCAGCTATAGGTCTTCGGCGATGGTCCTGTAAGCCCTGCGTCGAGCGAAATGGCACCGGGGATGCAAGGAGTATCATACAATACTTGGATCCAGGTCACCTCTGGCAATATGCATGGTCCGATGTCCACTTCGACCGATACCGTATCCGATCCACAAGGATTCGAAGCGATCAATGTGTATGTGCCGGAGGGTGTATTGAACAGATGTAGATCAGCCGCACCAACGATGCTCGTTCCGTTCGGAAGGATCCACGACAAGGTCAGGTAATTCCCGGTGATCGCTCCATGTAGAACGAGGTCGTAGAATGATCCTGTGTTTGTGGAATACCACAACGTGTCGGCATAATTGAGCGATGTTATGGTGGGTGTGATACATGGAACGTTGGGGTCGGCGAGTGCCCATGATGAGTCGGTCCCACATTCATTGGAGACCACAACAGAGAAATGGTCTATTGGAGTTGATAGGTTGAGCCAGTTGGTGGTGGTGGAGCTGTTCACTCCGGAGGATGTAGACCAGGTGTACGTCAGACATGTTCCATCAGCAATGGCCTGAATAATATGGTTGTTGCTTGGTGGTGGAAGCTGTTCGTACCAGGCTGTATCGAGCAAGGGCGGAATGCAACCGTCAGGATCGGTCATCACTTGTATGAAGGCCGAATCCGCACCGCACTGGTTCGAGACAACGGCGAGGTAGGTGCCAGGGACGCCATTTTCGATGCTGATGGCAGGCAGGAAATGAAAAGGTATCAATGAACCAGGTGCATACCAGGCATGATCAACGCTGCTACCAAGCGCCTCCACCCAAAGGTCCAGATCGCCTGAGCCACATACAGGGAGCAATGAAGCCCCACTCCCCATGATCTCCGGTGGTTCGCACGGGGCACAATCGCCGCTGCTGATGGGTCCGCTAGTGATATCTCCCGTGACATCGATCCCCCCTACAGAGAAGTAGTAGTCAAAATTGCTGAGGTAGGTGAAAGCGTTCTGTACCAATTCCACATTTCTACAACCGTTCAATTCACGGATGCGGAAGCCACCGATCGGCTGTTCCAACGAGGTGATGGGGCATGCTTCCATATTCCATTTCATGTCCAGGATCACCACGAAATAGTTGTGGTCGAAAAGTTCGATGACCCCACCGAAATTGACCAACGAATAAGCGTCACAATTCGATGCGATGTCTCCATTGCTCATGATCCCGCCAGCCGCGGATCCCCACCGGATAGTGAATACTGCGCTGGGAACAGCAGTGAAAGTTGCTCCCGTCGATCGTGCCCTTACTTCAAAAGAATCCGGGACCGCAGTCACATGCAGGCTGATATCGATCTGCTGTGCAGATGTCTGAAGAACAGCCAAAAGAGCGATCGAAAGGATCGCAAATTGGATCGGAATACGCAGCGACATGATGCTCGATTCGAATATCAAACCTAAGCATGTTCGTCGATGAAAACCAATATTTCGTCGACATGAAGATCGGATCCACGCCAAAAACAAGAACCCCCGCACCGATCGGCGCAGGGGTTTCTTTTAGTTTAACCGTGATCGGAATTCCCGATCACTTCTTGTTGTTGTCGTCCTTCACCTCCTCGAAGTCCACATCGGTCACTTCTTGATCGGTGGTATTCGTGGTGCTTTCGCCGTTCTGGGCGCCACCGCCGTTGGCCTGGGCTTGTTGTGCGGCCTGGTACATCTCCTGGCTTGCGGCCTGGAAGGCGGTGTTCAGTTCGGCCATCAGCTTTTCGCACGCTTCCACGTCCTGTGCCTTGTGCGCATCCTTCAGGCGGCCCAGTGCATCTTCGATCGGCTTTTTCTTCTCCTCGGGGATCTTGTCGCCGTATTCCTTCAGGCTCTTTTCCGTCTGGAAGATCAGGCTGTCGGCGGCGTTCAGCTTGTCCACTTTCTCGCGGGCCTGCTTGTCGGCGTCGGCGTTCGCTTCAGCCTCTTTCTTCATCTTTTCGATCTCCTCCTTGCTCAGGCCGCTGCTCGCTTCGATCCGGATACTTTGCTCTTTGCCGGGGGCCTTGTCCTTGGCGCCTACATGCAAAATACCGTTGGCATCGATGTCGAAGGTCACTTCGATCTGCGGGATGCCGCGCGGAGCTGGCGGGATGCCATCCAGGTGGAAGCGTCCGATCGTGCGGTTGCCTGCGGCCATCGGGCGTTCGCCTTGCAGCACGTGGATCTCCACGCTGGGCTGGTTGTCGCTCGCGGTGCTGAAGGTCTCGCTCTTCTTGGTGGGGATCGTGGTGTTGGCCTCGATCAGCTTCGTCATCACACCGCCCA
>JAEZGH010000131.1 GCA_023417065.1 Bacteroidota bacterium | reverse complement strand
CAGGAATGGTCAACGTTCCATTGGCAACACTTGCCGCACCTGTGCATCCTGGGCAGAAGTCGGCAGCACTGCCGACCAATTCTGCAATAGGATCGAAGGTCCCGTCCTGGTTCAGATCGATCCAGATATAGACTTCATCTGTTTCGTAAGTGCCTGACACACTAACGGCAAAAGGCACTGAACCACCGGCAGGCAGATCAACAGGAGCCAAGGATGTGAAATCCTCGTAACCAGCAGTGCTTGTGGATGGATTGTTCAACGATCCGATCTCTACATTCGAGATCTTCTCGAATGAAGTGGAAGTGGCGGTAGATTCACAATAGCACAAGGCCATACCCACCAGAAGCGGGGTGCTGGTTCCACTTCCGAACCCATCGCAAGTAACTATCACCTGGTAATAGGTGGCTGCGGTCTGGCTGATGGTGAGCGTAGGCGAATCCGTGCCCACATTGGTCCAGGTAACTCCATCAGGGCTGCTTTGCCACTGATATGTAAGGCCGGAAGCGGCCTCGGCATTCTCAAAGGTCAAATTGAAATCTACACCGGTACAAGCGCTGGCAGGTCCCGTAGTGTTCCCTGGATCAGGCGTTCCTGCACACGGTGGTGCTTCTTCAATGGTGATGCAGAAATCCTCAGTGGTACCGCTGCCCATCGATGTGCAGGCATCGTTGGCTCCATTGGTATTTCCTTGCCCACGGCTGCGCACACGCATCCGGATCTCACCAACTGCAGCATCAATTGGCACCGTAACGTTGACGCTACCGGTCACATCCGCCGTAAAGGGCTGATACCATTCCGTTGCCGCGAAGGTGCCATCATTGTTCCAATCGAACCATACTGAAACGATCCCGCCCAGGTAAACAAGATCGTCAACAGATACTGTCAGCGGATAGGTGCCACCTTGTGTGAGGGTCGTGGTGTTGCTCTTCAGCGTATAGCCAGGTGATGGAACGCATGCGGCAGTAGTACTGTTCAATGTATTGATCGAAACAGCGGTGATACAGGCTCCATCACCGAAGTTATCTGTAGCGCAGTAAGCACCACACAAACATGCACTGCCCATGTTCACCAGCAAAGGGGTGCTCGTTCCGCTACCCTCACCAGCACAGGTAACAACAACCTGATACCATGTAGCGACGGTCTGGCTGATCATGAGCGTCGGTGAATCCGTACCTATGTCCGTCCAGGTTGAACCATCGGGGCTTGATTGCCATTGGTACGAATAACCTGATTCAGCAGGGATACCTTCCACCCCAAGTTCGAAAGGAGTGTCTGTGCATGTTGTAGCTGGACCCGTTGTATTCCCAGGAGTAGGCGTAGCAGAACACGGTGCCGCTTCCAGGATATTGATCACGTAATCCTCTGTCTCACCCCATGAGAATACCATGCATGGCCCGGTGATGTCGCCAGAGGTCTCCACCTGCATCACGCGCATCAGCGTAATGCCAGGTGTTGCGGTGATAGGAATGGTGATACCGCCACTTGCTGTGTAAGGTACAAGCGCTGGCGTATTATAGAACACACGTTCATCAGGATGTGCAAGAACACCATCCTGATCGAGATCCATGTATACAGCTACGCGATTGGTGAAGTTGCCGCCACAGGTACCTACCGTTGCGGAGAAATCCACGGTTTCTCCCTGGGTAACATCAGGGGGAGGTACTGAAGTGGTGTAGTTCGAATATTGATTCAGCATCGATCCTGGACCGGGTGCTGGTGTACTGCAATCCGAACCGTTGACCATGCTTCCGAACGTAACTCCAAGTAGTTCGCTGTCAGCCGCGCTGGTCGCGCCATTCGAGCAATAGCAACTCAGGAAGCTGGTCATTGTAACTTCAAGCGGCGTACTAGTGGCACTTCCACCACCAGGTTCGGTACAAGTCAATACCACTCGATACCATGTGGTTTCAGTCTGGTCGGTGGTGTATTCATCATCATCGGTACCCACGTTGGACCATGGTTCACTGCCATCAGGACTCGTTTGCCACTGATAGGAGATGCTTGATCCGCCGTTGTCTTCCACACCAAGAGTGAAATCCACGCCGGCACAGATATTGGTAGGGCCCGTGGTATTTCCAGGGGTTGGGGTGCCAGCGCATAATGGCAATTCTTCTTCTACTTGAACATCGTCAAAGTTCAAATAGTAATCACCAGCGCTCCATGTTGTATTGAACCTAACATATAGCGGTCCCGCTGTCGGTGTGAAATCGTAGGACATGGTCGCACATGAACCGGAAACCACGTGGTTGTTCTGGTCGATCGTCGCGATCGTGTTCCAGGGTCCGGAGCTACTATTTGCCCATTGCACGAGGATCGTACCCCAAGGGTTTGGAGTCCCTACTGTATTGGCACTCCAATTGGCAACCTTGTATTTAAAAGCTATCGTGGTCAATGCACCATTGGATGTTCCCAGTGAGGGGGATGTCAAGGTGACGTTGGTACTACTGCTATAAAGATTTGCCCTTATCGAAGCAGTTCCGCTACATGCAGACGCGCCTGTGAATCGATTGAAAGTGGCAAATCCTCCAGTATTGGCAGTCACCCAGTCTCCTAAAGCAGGCGTAGCAGGTTCCCAACCATAAGCATAGTCAACTTGTGCGGAACCATTCAAGCCGAACAGCCCGAACATCAGAGCAAACAACAACGGTAGCGGCCAAGGCCGTAACCACCGGGTTCGCGAGAAACGAGAAGTACAATCCGTCATTTTCTCAGGTTTTAGTTATGTGATCTTGGGGGAGGATCGATGGAATTTTGCGGTCCATCACCGCAGGGTAAGACATAGCCACAGCGGCTGCGTCTGGCAACGATGAAGCCGATGCACCCTCGTTCAGTGATCGGCCGGAAACTTCAGTAAGTGGTGTTCTGGATCAGGCTTCGGTGGATTGGTTCAGGGCAATGGAACAAAGTGTTTTCGGAACACGAGGGGCAATGTATGATAAAGAGATGTTAATAGGCAAGTGTTGATCGAAATTTTTTTGGTCAGGATCCATCTATTCTTTAAGTGCTTTCATCGAAATGCTCGATCGTAGCGCTTTCTGCACCAAGCCCCCATGCGGTCTTTGTCCAACGGTGCTCCATGATCATTGGGATCCGACCGTTGATGAAAGAAGCCAGGATCGACCCTGTTGTTACCGGTACCGGTCCACCTTTCCGATCACCAACGAAGAAGGGCGCCCCGCGGGGCGCCCTTCTGTTTAAGGTATGGTTGGTGAAGCTTACGGCTGCACCACCAGACGTTGGGTGTAAGTCTTGTCACCGGCGGTGATGTTCACCATGTACATGCCCGCGGCCAGCTGGCCTTCCAGGTCCATCACCGTATTGATGTTGCTGTCCTGTGCGGCGATGGTGCGTGCGATCACGCGCTTGCCGAAGAGGTCGAACATGTCAACACTTACGGTGAGGGCACCTTCAGGCACCTGGGTGAGGCTGAGGTAGAGCTGATCGCCGCGGTTGGGGT
>JAEZGH010000129.1 GCA_023417065.1 Bacteroidota bacterium | reverse complement strand
AATGGAAGCAAACTTCGGGTGACGCCGTTGAGATGTCGGGAGCCAGTACCCCGGAACTGACGGTCAGGAAACTTAATGTAGGAGAGTATAAATTCCGCCTGACGGTAAAGACAGACAAGGGTTTGTCACATTCCGATGAAGTGACCGTGACGGTTAAACCAGCATCGAATGCTCTGCCGGTGGTTAACGCGGGCGCCGACGTTGTGGCGGAAGCCTCAGACGAGGAAGTTGTTATCAAGGGTTCTGCCAAAGATGAAGATGGAAGCATCTCCAAATACGAATGGAAGAAAGTGTCAGGCGGCGACCTGGTACTTGAGAATGCCAATACCAGTGAGGTTACTGTTTCGGGCTTTGCCGAAGGAACGTATGTACTCCGCCTGACTGTGACCGACAACAAGGGGGCAACGGCGTACGATGAGGTGAAGCTGACGGTTCATGCTCCCGAGTATAAGGCTCCTGTTGCCAGTGCCGGACCTGATCAGGAAATCGAATTGCCCCAGAATTCCATTGTGCTCAAAGGCAGCGGCAAGTCTGAAGACGGTAAGATCATCGCGTACGAATGGAAGCAAACTTCGGGTGACGCCGTTGAGATGTCGGGAGCAAGTACCCCGGAACTGACGGTCAGGAAACTCAATGTTGGAGAGTATAAATTCCGCCTGACGGTAAAATCGGATAAAGGATTGAGTGGCTCCGATGAAGTATTGGTAACGGTGAAGAGAGCTTCCAACATACCACCCGTCGCGGATGCAGGCCCTGATAAAACCATCAAAGAGTCCGACGAACGCGAAACGATTTCCGGAAAAGGCAAAGATGAAGATGGAACGATTAAGTCGTATGAATGGACCAAAGTGTCGGGTGGCGCGGTTGACATGGCGAATGCCAACACGCCGGAGCTTACCATTTCAGCGTTCACTGAAGGAACCTACGTGTTCCGCCTGACGGTAACTGACGACAAAGGCGCCAAGGGTTCTGATGACGTAAAAGTGACTGTTGAAGCGCCTGATTGGCAAGCTCCCATCGCCAATGCTGGTCTTGATCTGGAAGTAACCCTGCCAGCGGATTTCGTGACAATCAAAGGAAGCGCGAGAGCTATCCACGGCAAGATTACGAGCTATAAGTGGACGAAGAAATCCGGCGCAGAGGTGGAACTGGAAGATGAGAATACGCCTACGCTGACCGTTAGAAACCTGAGGAAGGGTTACTATGTATTCCAGCTTGCGGTAGAAACCGATAAGGGGACATCTGACACTGATGATGTAGTACTCAGGGTTGTCGAACCTGCGAACATCAAGCCTGTTGCCAACGCAGGAGATGATCTTACGATTATCGCATCTGAAGAACAACTGGTCATAAAAGGATCTGGGTCTGATAAGGATGGCAAGATCACGGGCTATTCCTGGGCGAAGGTTTCAGGTGGCAAAGTTACAATGACGGATTCGGACAAAGCGGCCCTCACGATCTCGGAGTTCGAAGCGGGAACTTATGTCTTTAGCCTGACAGTGACTGACGACAATGGTGCGCGTGCCTCTGATGAAGTGAAGGTTACTGTTGAACCTGCGGTACAGCGCACGCCAAACAAAGCTCCGGTTGCTGATGCTGGTGAAGACAGAACGATTTCCGACGATGTGGAGAGTTTTGTGTTGATTGGCTTTGGCAAGGACGAAGACGGTGAAGTCGTGTCGTACGAATGGAAACAGGTATCGGGAGAAACAACGGTGGCTATTGCTGATGCGAATAAATCGGCTGCAACGGTGAGTGACTTCTCAATTGGTAAATATGTTTTCCGTCTTACGGTAACCGATAACGAAGGAGCGAAAAGTTCAGACGAGATCACGGTAACGGTTGAGGGTGCCGACAAGCCCAGGGTGTTCGCTGGCAACGACCGCACTATTGTATTGCCGGAGAATAGTATTGAACTCCACGGTGGAGCTTCCGTCGAAAAAGGTATTATTACCGGATATCGCTGGACAAAGCGATCCGGTGGCGCAGCAACGCTATCGGGAGAGAACACGAAGATACTTGTAGCTTCCGATCTGGAAGTTGGCGTTTATGTGTTCAGGCTCACAGCTACGGCAGACAATGGTCAGACGGGATACGATGACATTCAGATCACAGTCCGGCGCGCGGCAAACACCGCACCTGTGGCAGATGCTGGTCCTGATCACACAATCGACGAAGATTCCGGTCCCTTCACGCTCGTAGGTTCGGGGAAAGACAAAGAAAGCTCAGACCTGACATACGGGTGGCGGAAAGTTTCTGGCGGCTCTGTAACGCTGGCCAATCAGGATACACCGTCGCTTACCATCTCTGATTTCAAAGCCGGTAAATATGTGTTCCGCCTGACGGTAACAGATGAACAGGGAGCCAAAGGGTCGGACGATGTAACTGTTGTTGTCAACGAAGTCGCTTCCGAACCTGAATCGCGTCCTGTTGCGTATGCCGGTAATGACCGTATCATCCGTCTTCCTATAAACAGTATTTCGCTGCGCGGTGGTGCCAAGGCTGAAGGCCGTACCATCGTTAAGTATGAATGGGAGATGATCGAGGGTGGTCATGCAAAACTTTCCGGCATGGATACCCAGACGATGATTGCCTCTGAACTCGAAATCGGAAAGTACACGTTCCGGCTCAAGGCTACGTGCGATCTGGGCTTCTCAGCGTATGACGATGTTACGGTGACTGTCAAGGAATCACTGTTCCCGATTGCGAATGTGGAGAGAGGAAACTCCGACATCAACAGCCGGAGTCCTGAAGAGCCGATGGGTCTTGGTGGCCTGGACCACCTTCCTACGTCCGACCTCACCCTGGGTGCGGTGCCGCAGCTTGAAAATTATGACGTGGCAGTATACAATGACCGTGGTGACAAGATTTTCCATGGTACATGGGAGGCAGACTCATTTGAGCAGGTATTTACGCATCCCGGGTTCTACGTTTATCACGTGCTGGACGGAAAAAAACGGATCAAGATCGGAAAGCTGATCATTCAACCTTAATTACAGGGGTTTAAGTTGGGGTTCAGCGGGGTGGATTGCTCGCTGAGCCCCTCTTTTTTGTGGCCGGTTGTATCTCTCACAGACCGCGCAGAAGTGAACGTTACAATTACCAGTTAGTGTGTTCTTGTCTGAATTTGAGATTTGAACCTAATTCCTCTCACAGATCCCACGGATCACACGAGAACGCGGGAACTCTCAGCCCTGATGTCGTACAGGTTCGGAAGCAGAAGTCAGAAACCGGAAATCTAATCGGAAGAGTGGACAAAGAGTGGAGAAATGCCGGAGGAATGACCTGGGATGGGTGAGGTACGGTAGAGAAAAATCGGGTGTCTGGCTGAGATTTTTTGGAAAAATATGTGGATTTGTGAAACCCGGGGTATATAGGCGCTTCGTATAGCCATAAAAAACATCTATGTATGGCTATTGTTGCAAATAACGATCTTACCAGAGGGCTTCGCGGCCGGATTGGTAATTGGTTGGTTTTTCGGGTGGTACGCGGAAAAACCATAGCAAGTCGTGCTCCGCGAAAACCGGATCCGAGGAAGCAGAGTGCTGCGCAACGACTTACGCGAAGTACGTTCAGGGAGGCGTCTGCCTGGGCAGTTCGCATTCTGCTGGACCCTGTTAAGAAACAATACTATGCGAATATCGCGAAGGCTGAGGCCTTGCCAAATGCATATACCGCCGCAGTCAGGGAATACATGCGTGAGGTAACAGTGAGGCGAAAGCAAGACCAGGCGGAGTATGCTGCGCAGACAATAACGATTCTCAAAGATTACACAGATCGCACAGAAGAGAACACTGAGTTCTTAAGCCTTGAAATGCGAGACTTGAACCTGCTGGCCTCGAAGCAACAAACGGTAACGGTTAGCAAAACGCGATCATTCAGAAACCATGAGGATGGAATGAGACATCAAATAATCTCTAACAGATCCGCCAGATCCCACAGAGAAGGCACAGAATGGTTAGCCTTGATGTTTGGTTTGACAGTTACCGGAATCAGAAATCTGGAATCAGAAATGAACTGTGGCCCATGATTTTAACCGTCCTGGTAAAGTATTGTCATGAGAACTTATAATTTATTGCTGTTTATTCTACTTGCCTCATCAATGATGGGATGCGAGGTTGTTGGAGATATCTTCGGAGCCGGGGTTTATGTTGGGATGTTTATCGTGATCTTTGTCATCGTCCTTATCGTGGTGATTATCTCGAGGATTTTCAAACGATAGGGTTGAGGATTTCGTAAGTTGCATCCATGGAAGAACTGCCAGACCTCACAGGGCTGAAAAAACACGTGCATCAAGCACTTCTTGAGAGAATAAAATCTGACATTGCATTACTCAATGATGCATTGAGGGAGGTTCAGCTTTCGGCGAATAATGAAACAAAAAGCAGTGCTGGCGACAAATATGAAACAGGTCGCGCAATGGCGCAGCTTGAGATTGAAAAGTTATCGGGTTCCCTTTCGGAGAAGGAGCGGGCACTTGCCTTTGTCAATGCCCTGTCGCTGGAACCCCTTGCGCACGTTGCTCCCGGGGCACTTGTGAAAACTTCCTCGGGATTATTTTATTTGAGCGTCAACGGGGGCGAGATAATCACGCCGGCGGGTGTTGTCCGGTGTATTTCAACCGCTTCACCACTGGGGACTGCCATCAAAGGGAAGACAACGGGCGACACGTTTGCCCTAATGCAGCGAGAACATCGGATTGACGTAGTGGCATGAGCTGAACAAACAATTGCCGTAAGCGGGGTGAGCTGTTAGAATGGGAGCCGTTAGAATAACGAACTCATTAGCGGTACCTAAGATGAGTTTCGACCGGAGATTAGATGGTAGTCAATTTCCTGATGACAACGACTTTTGGTCCCTCTCCGCATGTCCTGTCCTGGTCCGGAAATTAATTCCCACATCCAATGTCGCCTGCGTCTGCGTCTGCGATTCCGACCACTAGCGAGTCCGTTATACTACGATCCCTAAAACAACGATGCCAAAACAGTGTTGAGGATCTCAGCCACACGGAGTCCGGTCCAGGCGAGTCGCTGTGTTTGGATTCTACAAACTTCAACGCTCCGCCGCCGTATTGCTATGGCCGTTCACATTTTCTTAACAAAAACCACCACCGATTTTAGCTACTATTCCGGGCGGATTTCGTTAGAAGTATTGACCTGCTCGCTTTAATGCGTTATTTAGCATAATGGATCAGACGTTTGTTCGAAAAATCTACCAGTCACACCAGGCGTGTCCGACATGCCCGTCCCCGACGGAGGTGGCAGATTTCTTTGTGGATTTACTGGGGAGCCTGTTCGCCGACTTCACGCAATTGACGTTTCCGAGTGAAAAAGCTTTTGAACAACATCTGCTTGATTTGAAAGGACGCTTGGAGAAAATTCTTCAGTATAACCCCAACAAAGGCAATAACGACGCGAAGGAGATTTCAAGGGAGTTTTTCAATCAGCTGCCGGAATTGTACGACGCGATTGAAGACGATGTACGGGCAATGTATGAGGGCGATCCGGCCGCACGAACGCGAAGCGAAGTAATCAGGACTTACCCCGGGTTTTATGCCATCTCTGCTTACCGGGTGGCTAGCGTGCTGCATCGTTATGGTGTTCAGGAGGTTCCGCGAATCATTACGGAACATGCTCACAGCCGTACGGGAATAGATATCCACCCTGGCGCACGAATTGGTCATCACTTCTGTATCGATCACGGAACAGGTGTCGTCATCGGCGAAACTACAGTGATCGGCGATAACGTCAAGATATATCAGGGGGTAACCCTTGGGGCACTGAGTGTGAACAAGCAGGACGCAGAACGGAAGCGGCACCCAACGCTGGAAGACGACGTTGTCGTTTACGCAGGAGCAACAATTCTTGGAGGAGATACTGTGATTGGCCGGGGTAGTGTCATTGGCGGCAACGTATGGCTGACCCGCAGCGTCCCACCAAATTCCAAAATTTACTATCAGGCCAGGATGTATAATGGCGAAACCAATGAAACCGACCTTGTCATTTTCCGTCCGGATGCTGACTGATTTCCACTTATGAAATTAATTGAACTTATCGGCAACACGCCACTGGTTGAACTTCAACGTATACCACAGAAGCCCGGCGTAACCATTCTCGGCAAACTTGAAGGCGATAATCCCGGAGGAAGTGTAAAGGATCGTACTGCATTTGGTATGATCCGAAACGCCCTGGAACGCGGCGACATCAAACGCGGTGACCGTCTTGTAGAGGCAACGAGTGGAAACACAGGAATTGCGCTCGCCATGATTGCGAGGCTGATGGGGCTGGAGATGACGTTGATCATGCCGGATAATTCTACGCGCGAACGCGTTCTGGCGATGGAAGCCTATGGTGCGAAAGTTATTCTTACGCCTGCTGACCGTACCATTGAATATTCGAGGGAACTGGCCGAACAGATGGCCCGGGAAGAAGGATATTTTATTTTAAACCAGTTTGCCAATCCCGACAATTATCGCATTCACTACGAGACCACCGGTCCGGAGATATGGCGCGACACTGCCGGTAAGGTGACACACTTTGTTTCGGCAATGGGTACTACCGGCACTATTATGGGGGTGTCGCGATATCTCAAGGAACAGAATTCTAACGTTCAGATTGTAGGGACACAACCAACGGACGGGTCATGCATTCCTGGTATCCGAAGGTGGTCGCCGGAGTTTCTGCCAAAGATCTTCGAACGCGAACGCGTCGACCGCGTGATTGACGTCAGCGAAGCCGACGCGCGGCGTTTCGCGAACAGGCTCGCCCGCGAAGAAGGCATCCTTGCAGGGATGAGCAGTGGCGGCGCACTTGCGGCGGCTCTTCGCATCGCCGAGGAAATCGAAGACGGACTTATCGTATTTATCATCTGCGATCGCGGCGACCGATACCTGAGCTCCGACCTGTTCGTCAGCTAGGATTATTCTGAAAATGCAATCGTCGTCAGCAAGGCGTTTTCAGCCTGACGTGAGTCCAGCCGCGTATGCTGCACCACAACCGGGATATCAGACGTAATCACACTTGCATAGTCTGTATCCAGGGGGACCGGCTCGGGGTCCGTTAGATCGTTAAACCTCAGGTGCTTCGTCCGCTGTGCGCCAACCGTAACTTTGTAAGGACCAACCGGGTCTTTATCCGTGAAATACAAAGTAATTTCAATATGGGCATCCTGATCAGAAGCATTGAGGATACACGCAGTCTCATGGCTGGTGAACTCAGGTTCCTTACCGTTACCATATGACGGTATGTATCCTTCAGCAATAACCCACGTTTTTTTTCCGATAGCTTTTGGCATGTGTCGTATGTTATGACGGCCTTACCGTGTTTATACTGCTGGTATGCAGTTCCCGGTCGATCTGCTCCAGCAATGACTGATATACAGGTTCAGGATCGTCGAGCTGAATCGTAATCCCCACATTGGTAGGCTCCACATTGTTAATAACGATATCATTCGACCTGCTAATGATATCCAGCACGGCGTCCCGCTCGTGCTCATTGAATCGGATCACAAAGTTTTCCATAGCTAAGGTGTTTATATTACTAATGACTAAAACATGATTCCAAAGGAAGGCTAGAAAATTCGTGAAAAAATTCCCTTAATGCCTTTCTTCTTTTTTCCGTCTTTCTCATCCTCATCTTCATCTTTCTCCTTATTTGAGTTCAGCGGAAGTTTGTCCAGATTGTAAGCGGATTTCACTCCCGACAGAATAGACTTCCACCATAGGTTGAACACCGATCTGAGAGGGTCGCGCTCGAAGCTGATGGTTCCTGTTCGTTTGTCCTCCTCCATATCTTCATTCATGTTTGTTTTGATGATGAAGGTGTTTAACAGCAGCGTTTTGATCTGACTTACCTTTTGTTCGTTATTGGCTCCCGTTCGCAGCGTCAGCACCTTCAAGTCGTCATAGTCAAGCATCACTTCTCCTGTCGAGCCTGCAGGTGTATAGGAGAAGTCGAAGCTTAGTTTCTTCATAAGTCCGCGTTCTATTTTTGCTTTCGCGGCGGGTACAAGCATGGAGTTCACCAGTGAAAGCGACATGTTCTCAAGCGAACCCGATACTGTATAACGAGCAGTCGTGTCATAAGGGAAAGTGAAATACGCATCCAGTTTTCCATTTCCCATAAATCGTGCAAGGGCATTCATCGTGGTGTTTTGCTGGAACCTCGGAATGTTGTGCAGGTGGCGGATGGTTGCGTAAAGATCATCGAAGAAGACGTTGCCGGGGGAGTCACCGTCCTCCGGATGTTCTTCATAACGAACATAGCTTTTCTTGACGAGGATAGTGTCGACATTCAATTCAAATGGCAGGCGCTGCAGCATATGAGATGGAAGCTTCTTGTCATTTACCTCGCGGAACGGAAAGCGCTTATCGCGGTATAAATTAATGTAGAATTGCGTGGTAACCTGATCTACCATGAGGGCGGGTCGGGGATATGCAAACCAATTGATGCCGGAAATACGCAGCTCAGGCAGGAGAGCGTCAATGTAATCATATTCCTTCCCGATAAATCGCATGTATTCAACTTTCCCGAGAACTGGTTTAGCCCTGAACGAATCGATTGAAACGGTTCTGTCGGCAACATTTACCGTCATCCGTTTTGCGGAAAAGCCATATTGGTCTTTGTATGTTTTAAGCGCCGCATTGCTGACATGAATTTCACCGCGCTGCCAGACCATTGAGTCCAATTGCTTTTTGAGGAAGAGGTCTTCCATTTCAATATTGGTCAGCAAATGGGCCAGCGTATCCTGACGATCTTTTTCAGTTACATACAGATCGATTCCGGGGAAGGAGATGTTCTCAATGGCAATGTTTTCGATCGATATCTTGCGTTTCTTATTGTTTTGTTCGTTGAGAATGGAACTTCCACTTTCATACACGATGGCAGCATCTTCGGCGAGGACTTTGTGAATCGAAAGTGTGTTGTTTTTGAGGAAGGGGATCACATCAACGCCTTTAATGAGTACATATGGAATAGTAGCATTGAGGCCGTCATACGCACCGCTGTCCTTTCCTACGTTCACGCGTAAGCGTACGAACTCGATCTTACCTTTTATTGGGTAAACTTCAAAGTGATCGTAGGCCACGAGTATATCCTGTTCCTGCAGGCTGACAAGTTCATTTTCAATAGACTTCTTGATACTGACATAAAGAATGTACTTGCCAACAAAAAATGCGATTACGAGAAACAAGACAATAGCCGATGCGAGCCAATACCTTTTTTTTCCACGTTTCGATTCATCCATACATATCGTTGATTTTACGCCGCGGCTTCTGCAGAGAGTCCGCGAAGTTCCTGGCGCAATGCGGGACTGAGACCATCGAAGTTTTCAAGGTCTACCATCCGCTGAAGTTTCTTGAGTGTCAGAATAATCACCGATAATGTTTGAACTTCATTTCTGAACAGGCCGCGTTTACTTCGCGCATCGCGATCCATGACAAGCGTGACAAGTTCGTCCAGGTGATTTATGTGAACAAGCTTCTCATTGTGTTCCCAATTTGTCGCAAAAGTCAGTTTTAGAAAATCCGGCAATTCATTTAATATCTGGTTTGCCTTCTCGAGGGGAAGGGTTTGACGCATTGCGTGAAGGACGGATGCGATCATTCTGACGGCTTCCTTTGACGAGGGCAAAGAAAGTTCTTTTCGGATTTGATGAATAAACATCACGGCATTGCGGTCAGGCAAAGTGGATTGTCGGTTTTCTTGCATGTGAAAAAATGATAAAGTGCGGTTTCGAACATTAGAGAGATTTTAATACCAGCAGTCTCCCAGGATATTTTGTCTCTGCCTGGGAGAAAATAGGGTAGGTGCTCCACACAACGGAACAGCTGGATAAAGCCCGGTGGGTACAAATACCCCGATTTGTGAAAAAAACTCTACTCAAAACCCGTTTTAGCTTCTGCCAGCGCGCCAGCAGTGATGGAATAGAGATTTCAATTGATACAGCTGAAATAAATTGCAGACTATGGAAATTGCTCAAGATATGCCGAACGTACCCCAGACTCAAATTGATAACAGAATGGCGAAATCAAAACCAGTAAAACTGGGATGGTCGTCAGAAGAAACGGCCAAAATTGCCAATGTACTGAACACACTGCTGGCGAATTACAGCGTCCATTACCAGAAGCTCAGAAACTTTCATTGGAATGTAAAGGGCTCTGATTTCTTCGATCTTCACGAACGCTTCGAACAGCAATACAATGAAGCGCGCGAGAATATTGATGAGATCGCTGAACGCATCCGTGTATTCGGAAAAACGCCGTTGAGTACGATGAAAGATTACCTCGAAAATTCGGAGATTACCGAAGCTGGTACTGATGTGCCGTCAGATCTGATGGTGCGTGAAGTGCTGAGTGATTTCCGCATACTGCTGGAGCACATGTTCGAGGTTGTTGACGTCGCTGTAGAGCAGGGTGATTCAGGAACGGAGGAGATGGTTAAAAGCTTTATCAAAGCGATTGAAAAACACCATTGGATGCTCTCTGCATTCATGGCTAAATAGAAACATTATTATGGATGATATGATAAATAACGAAGTTGGCGAAATGACCCTGATTTTCAACTCTGACAAGCATGATGATCAGAAGGCCCGTGGCTATGCGGAGGCATTACAGGGGTTCAAGATCAAAACAATTGACCTTGCCCGTGAAAAAATAACCGAAACTCAGCTGGCGGGAATCGCGAACATGATGAAGGTTCAGATTGAAGATTTGGTAGACCCGACATACGACGACCACATTTCGGTTCACAAGGAAGGGCTGAATATGATGGATCGTCAAAGCATGCTCACGCTGATGGTGCACGATACTAAACTTATCGCCACACCGATTGCTATTATTGGCAAGCAGGCGTATAAGTTCGGAACGGGCTACGATCTGCTCAAGGAAAAGATGGTGCAGGAGGTAGCGGGATTGAAGAGCGCCAATCGTGAAGAAAGACGCGGTATCCACCGGTCTGAAAATCCGGGAGAAAGAGATTAGTACAACAGGACAACCGGGCATAGTCCCGGTCCGTCCTTTTAACGTTTTTAAGCAATTCTTACAGACCGTACAACCATTTGCCCGAATACGGCAATATTTTTTATGATTGTTCCGTTCCTTTACCGGATAAACTAAAATGGCCCGAAAGTCCCTCAGTAAACTAATCTCGTTTTTTTCAAGTCTCTATAGTCGTTTCAGGAAACAGTCGCTCGTAAGGAAGGTTCTCCTGATCGCCGGAGGTCTGTTCATCCTTTGCGGGACGTTTGTATTCGTTTTTGTGCTGCTTGTCTGGATAGGATTTTTTGGAAAGCTTCCGGATAAGAAAGAACTCGCCGAAGTGGAACACCCGGCGGCTACTGAAGTGTATAGCGCTGACTCCGTGCTGCTTGGCCGCTATTTTATACAGGAGCGTTCGACAATACGCTACGAAGACCTCCCGAAACATGTCGAAGATGCCCTTCTTGCCACTGAAGATGTGCGCTTTTACGACCACAAAGGCATTGACGTGATAAGCCTAATGCGCGTTTTCGTCAAATCGCTGCTTCTCCAGAACGAATCGTCCGGTGGCGGCAGCACGATAACTCAGCAGCTCGCAAAAAACCTTTATCCCAGAAAATCCCATGGCTTCCTTTCGCTGCCTGTCAATAAGGTTCGCGAAATGATCATCGCGTGGCGTCTGGAAAGCATCTATGATAAAAAAAGTATTCTGACCCTTTACCTGAATACTATCCCATTCGCCGATAATACTTACGGTATTGATGCGGCGGCACAACGGTTCTTTTCAGTTCGAACGAACAAACTTTCCGTTGAACAAGGAGCAGTTCTTGTGGGCATGTTAAAAGCTACCCACTTTTATAACCCGCGCCTGTTTCCGGATCGCGCGAAAACACGCCGCGATGTTGTATTCAGTCAGATGGTGAAATACGAAATGCTCGAGGCGGAGAAAGCGGCGCAGCTCAAGGAGAAGCCGCTTACGCTGAAGTATAAACTGCTCACCCGCCACAAGGGGCTCGCACCATATTTCCGCTCGCACATCAGAAAGGAATTACTCGAATGGGCCCGCAATAATAAAAAGCCCAACGGCGAGCCATATAACATTTACACTGACGGCCTCAAAGTATATACTACACTTGATTCCAAGATGCAGCAATACGCGGAGGAGGCTGTGAAGTCTCAAATGACCCTGCTGCAGAAGAAATTTGATCAACATTGGGCCGGACGCGAGCCATGGTATAACCAGCCCCAGGTTGTTCGCGATGGTGTGAGAAGGTCCGTGCGATATCGCAGCATGAAGGAACGCGGTCTTTCAGACAAGGAAATTCAGAGGGAAATGGAACGAAAGGTTCCTATGACCATTTTCACGTGGCAAGGCCCCAGGGAAGTAAATATGAGTCCGCTTGATTCTGTTAAACATTATCTGAAGTTTCTTAATGCAGGTTTTCTTGCCATGGATCCAAAGACCGGCGCGGTGAGAGCGTGGGTCGGTGGTATCGACCACAACTACTTTGAATACGACCACGTAAAGACTACCACAAAACGTCAGGTGGGCTCTACATTCAAGCCTATCGTCTTTGCTGCAGCTTTGGAGAATGGGATCAAGCCGTGTGATTTTATATCTGCAGAGAAAACTACTTACACCAACATTGAAGACATGGATGTTTGGTCGCCTTCAAATACTGACGGAAACTATGACTTCAAGTATTCAATGGAAGGAGCGCTGGCTTACTCGGTAAACACGGTATCGGTGAAAGTACTTGAGAAGGCAGGTATTCCAAACACCATTTCCCTTGCACGGAAGATGGGAGTCACCAGCAAGGTTCCAAATGTGCCGTCCATAGCCTTGGGGGTTGCTGACATTTCGATGACAGAGATGGTTGCCGCGTATGCAAGCTTTGTAAATAAGGGCAAATCAGTAACACCTTATTATATCACATCTATTACTACCAACAAAGGCAAAGAATTGTATTCCGCAAAGCCAGTCAGACAGGAGCAGGCCATGTCTCCGCAGACTGCAGAGATGATGGTGCATATGTTGAAACGAACGGTGAACGAAGGTACCGGCGGAAAACTTCGCTGGGAATACGGAGTCTACAATGACCTCGGAGGCAAGACAGGGACAACACAGTCGAATGCCGATGGCTGGTTTATATCCGTATCTCCCAACCTGGTAGTCGGCGCGTGGGTTGGAGCAGATGATCCGAGGGTTCGTTTCCGCGCCACATCATTGGGACAGGGATCAAGCACTGCGTTACCGATTACTGCTAAATTCTACCAGGCGCTCAACAAAGACAAGAACTTCCGTTCCCTGACGCAGGCCAAATTTCCTGCATTGTCGCGCCAGGCGCAATCTCAATTAGGATGTCCCCTATATAAATCAGATATGAATTTTTGGGAGTCAATATTCGGAGTTCCGGAAGAGAAGAAAGAAATACGACGTGATTTTGGAAATGATCCGAAGAAGAAAAAGAACTTTCTTCAAAAATTATTTAAGAAGAAAGATCTTAGTGCAGCGATTGAGGAAAGTGTGGATTAGGGTACACATCACGCGTTTGCAAATTTCGGTATCAACGAATGAGGCGGCACCTGTTTTTACTTAACTTCTGTAAGAAGAAAAGTTAAAAACGAAACAATGAATATGAGATATTTTTTGACACTGGTATTGAGTGTTGCCCTTTCCGGCGTGTTTGCCCAAACTGCTGATGACTATTCGAAAACTACGGATTATCAGAAGTTTATTGAGCGTATAGCCGGACAGTGGACACTCGAAAAAATTGTTGATGCAGAACAGCGCAGCAATAAGAATAAGAAAAGTGGATCTCAGGGTGGTGATCAAGCGAATCAGGGAAACAATGCGATGCAGAAGATCGAATTCTATGACGACGCGAGATATCGCATGAGCAATGCAACGCAGGCAATAGATTCCGGTTCGTATCGTTTAAATGAACAGCATGGTATTCTTTACCTTCAGAGTGACCACGGTGGTACCGATCCCTCTGAATGGAAGATTGAACTTCAGAACCGTAAACTGACGTTAACAGGCAGAGGCGAAGATGCAGCGAGTCGCTATCAATACGTCTACACTAAGTCACGCGACAAAGTGGTACGATAACAGGCACCGGTTTTTTTCAGATAGAGAAGGGAAACGGAATATGAAGGGAATACTAAGCGTGTCGCTGGTTTTGTTCGCGGCGCTGACTGCATTGGGACAGGAGATCTCGGTGTTCTCTCAGAAGGATCCTGACACGAATTTTGGTACGTATACCACATACTTTTGGGCGGACCAGGTTGAAAAGGGATCAGATGAGGGGAATTTTTTTATGAATGATTTGTTCCTCAAGTCGGATATTCGGGATGCCGTTCGTCGCGAACTTGATGCAAGAGGTTATCGGCTGGAGCCGAACAATCCTGACTTGATTATCAACTTCAGGGTATTCGCGCAGAAAGCAAGACTTCGCGGCAATCTGGGATATGGTTCCACATTTTGGGGACAAGATGAGTTTGACCCTACGCAGGGAGTAAAAACTGGGGAGGTTGAACCTGGCACGTTAATTTTATGTATGGTAGACAGGAACAGAAACGTGTTGGTTTGGGAAAGTAGGGCATCCGGTTTAACAGAGGCGGGTGCCTTTCTAAAAGATGAAGGTAAGATCCGGGAGGCTGTAACTCTCATGTTTGAGAACTACAACGTCCCGGTTGAAGAATATACCAGAAGATAATACCCGTAAAAGTTAGGTTAGGGGTCGCAGGCAGTTTTCGAGGACGTCGAAATCTGCCTGTTTCTTTTTTGTGTGAAACTTTTGTAGAAGCCTAAAACCGTGTGAGTAAGATGAATGATCAATCGAAAGATTTTGTGAATGATGAAATAGAGCGGCAGATCGCGTCCGCCAAAATCTGCATGGTGTCCAACACTATATTAAACTGGCCTCTCTCTCGTCAGTCGTTACAACATCAATGGTTCGACAGGGCAGGTGTTATCTGGTTCCTATTCATCAAAACAGATATCTCCAGCACGGTCTTCGAAAATGGGATGATGGAGGCTTTTTATGCAAATGCCGAAAAATCACAGTTCATGAGCATGTCTGGCGAGGCTACCGTAGTTGAACATCGGGAGATACCAACAAACAATTCATTTCCCTTCTTCAGAACGTTGGAAAGCGAAGCACTCGGTTCTACGCTTGGTGTTGTGAAATTCAAACCAGACGATGTATACATCTGGAACGATGATGCTCAGAATATGGTGCCTATTCTCCTGAAAGGTGAAACAGCAGCGCTCGTCAGCTAGATTTTCCAATTCGAAATGAGCGGCCCGTCCGTACCATATACAGGATCGGCGAGTGGTAATTCCAGTGATTTGATCCGCTCCACAGCCTTTTCGTATTCCCCGTCTTTCCCGGTAAGGATATCGTAATCCTGACCGACTGGGTAGGCCCCAACGCATGTAAATCCATCGTAAACATCAACAGCCTTATGAGCAACACCCGCAGGAATTACGATGGTGTCACCCTTTTCCACAAGTAAAGCCACACCTTCCGGCCCACCGAATTGAATGCGGGCACTTCCTTTGATCACTCCCAAGACCTCGTGCGCGGTACTGTGATAATGATGGTAGTCGTACACGCCATCCACCCAGGCATTGATCCACTCATTTGTTTCAAACAGTTCAATGACGACGTTGTCAGCGTCCTGTTCAGGAATCTGTAAAGCACGTTGATATACCATCAATGGCAATAATCCATTGTTGGGAAACTTGCCGTCGTCTTTCAGGATGTGCCGGATAATATTCACCCGCTGTATTGCTTCAACTGGTTCCATAGCTTTCGTGTTTTCTTAAGTGCTCGTTATAAAATTTATTCCAACGTCAGTCCGATGCGTGAATCTTTTCTTCCGCGACTTCCAGATCTTCTGCGTCTGCGCGTTTTTCATCCATCGCATTCTCGCGAATTTCATAAGGCATTAAACCGATTTCAATCAGAATCGGAAAGTGATCAGATCCAATGGTGGGCAGTCGCTTCAGCGCATGGAGATAAAAATGGCTGGAACAAAAAACATGGTCGAGGGGCCAGCGCATCAGCCGATAATTTGCGTGAAATGTACTAAAGAATCCGCGCCCAATTCGTGGATCCAGAAGTTCGCTGACTTTGAGGAACAAACTTGTTGTATAGCTCCACGCCACGTCATTAAGATCGCCCGCCACAATAACGGGCATTTCGCATCGCTTTGCTTCTTTTCCGACGATCAATATTTCTGTATCGCGTTCGGTAGATTCTTCAGACTCGCCGGGAACAGGAGGCTTTGGATGCAGTCCATAGAGCCGAAACAGTTGTCCTTTGGAAGTTTTTAGATCGACGACGATAGAAGGGATATCGTCGTCCACAAGGTACCGGACTTCCTGATGGGCGATTTTTAATCGCGACAGAAAAGCCATTCCATACGTGTTTTCCAATGGAATAAGTATGCGGTGCGGATACCGTGCATGCAGGGGATGGAGGGCGTCGCTCCACCACTTATCGGTTTCAACCAGGAGAATGAGATCAGGATCGCACTTTTCGATTAGCGCCAGGCAGCGGTCGGCATCGCGATTGTCCTGGTATACATTAGCGACAAACAGGCGGATGGTTTCCCCTTCCTGTGAATAATCTTTCATTTGAATTGGTGCAAGCGGCGTATAGTCCCAGATCTGCCGGAACAGGTAAACCTGATTCAGGAACAGGGCACCGAGAAAAATGAAGTCGAACGGGCCTTGAAATCCGGGTATTGCGATGTACAATACGGTGATGGCGAGATTCAGCCAGAACTTTTGCGAGCGTGGATAATCAAAGATCCGGACATACCACATGTTGCTTGGTAGCAGTGGCAGGAGGGAGATTAAGATAAGAAGGCATCCGAGGCCGGAGAGGGTGTACCGGATTATTTCGATCATTCGTCGTTACGTTTACAAGTCGTCCGTCCAACTTTATCAAAACCAAGTGCCAGTATCGGCAATGATGTATCTTTATGTCAACTGACGGCAGTTTTTCTGATAAACCTTGTTTTTTGGGGAGGATCACCGCTACCTTTGGGGTCAGGCAATGAACAATTATAACACCGCGTCAAAGTTTCCATTACGGGATTTTATGCCCAGAGTTTGCATTGCACTTTCCCTGCTGATTACAACATTTCTGTCCGGTTGCGACGGCACCCATAGTCGTCCGAATGAACTCATGGTATATGATTCGGCAACCTATCAGCGGGTCTCCATTAACTATGAGATTCTTGGAAGACAGGATACTGCACTTATTTTTATCCATGGATGGAATCTCAATATGCGATACTGGGATGAGCAGGTTCGTCATTTCCAGTCACGTTACAGGATATTAAACCTCGATCTCGCCGGACATGGCAACTCCGGAAAGAACAGGGTCCATTGGACAGTCGAGAATTTTGCCCGTGACATCACTCACCTCATGCAAAAAGAAGGGATCGACAAAGCGATATTGATTGGTCATTCCTTCGGAGGTAACATTGCGCTTCAGGTGAGCTCAGTTGTCCCAGAAAAGATTATTAAGATCATTGCCGTAGATTGTTTTAAGAATGTTGGTTTTGAAATCACGGACGAATTTCAAAATGGATTTCAGGAACATTACGCGAAGTTCAAACGAAACTATTCCGAAATGGCGGATGAGGCGGCGCGTGAAAATACGCGGACCAAAGATCGCGAGGTGATCAACAGAATTGTGAAAGATTACAAGTCAGCCGATCCGAAGGTTGCACTTGCTGTTTACCGGAACGTTATTCAAAGTCAGGCACACGAAAAAAATCAGCTGCAGCGTCTGCCCTTCAAGCTTTATCTGATCAATAGCGATTACAGTCCGGTAGACGAGGTAGCTCTTGGACGTTATGCTCCCCACGGTTATGAAATTTATCAGATTCACGATGCCGGGCACTTTCCGATGGTGGAGCAACCTGGTCAGCTTAATGCTGCACTTGATTCGGTGATCGCGAAGTGAGTGCGAAAGTGTGTATAAAATATGTGCTGATAATAGAAGAGGCTGTCTTAAAAGGCAGCCTCTTCTGTTTGGGATTAAACCCTATTAGGTGACAAACAAGTCGCGTCGATCAGGCGCGGAGATATTTCATCGCTTTCGTCTTGATCATATCACGATCCGCTGTGATGGAAGGATCGCTGTAGACGTGCTGTGAAATTTCGCCTACTACTGACTTCTTGAAACCGAGTTTTTCGGCGATCTGTTCACAAAAAACAATCTCGCTACGGAAAACCTGGCCATCCATTTTCATTAATTGAATGAGCTGATACAGGTGTTCGAATTTTTCGTCGGAAGTCAGAGAACCGATATTTCCTATGGGTTGCGGATTTGCAAGAAGTGAGTCGATTTCTTCCTTGGGGATGCCATTGGCTTTGCCTATGAGATGAATCAGTTTTGACTCGCGCTCAGCAACGTTCTGATCACTTGCTGCGAGATTGATAAGCACATTCAGCTCGGCTTTTTTATCGAAAATCATAGTTCGCTGTTAGGTTTGAGGTACAAATCTTGAAAAAGAAATGTTCATTTTTACTGAAAATTACGTTGATTTCGTACATACACAAAATATTTATTAACCTTCGGGCAAAGATGCAACCCTTGGTTTTAAGGTTGGTCTTTCAGTCAAATTGAACTGTTATGAAGAAATTGGGAATGCTTTTCTTGCTGGTGCTTTTCGCGGTATCGGCCCAGGCGCAGGAATCCGAAGAACGAAAGGTGGGGTCCTTTACTGGTATAAAGGTGTCGGAGGGTATTGATGTATACCTTAAAAAGGGTGACCGCGAGGGTGTACGTGTCGAAGTTTCGGGAACCCGGCTTGACAACGTACTTACTGAAGTTTCCGGATCCTATCTTAAAGTACATCTGAGGAGCGGAAATATACGTGGGAAAGTCAACATCCGTGTTTATGTGACTTATTCGAAGCTGGAGAAGCTTTACGCGAGTTCGGCCGGGAATATTTTCTCCGATGGCGTTCTCCGTACTGAAGACCTGGTGCTACAATGTTCCAGCGCGGGGAATATTGAAATTGAGGTCGATGCCCGCAGTATCGAGGCTAGTGCGTCGAGCGCAGGGCAGATCGAGATTCGCGGGCGAACGAAATCGTTTGAAGCTGATGCTTCCAGTGCGGGCCAGATCAACGCCTATGAACTTGACAGCGACGCGGCCAATGTCAGCGCTAGCAGTGCCGGCCAGATACGGCTCAGCGTGGAATCGAGCCTGCGCGCCGACGCCAGCAGTGGGGGTAGCATACGATTCCGTGGAAACCCGTCGAGGTCGATCACGAACTCCAGCAGCGGCGGCTCTGTTAAAAAATCGAATTAACGCGCTTAAAATCCCCGATGCCCCCGGGGATTTTTGATTCTGGAGAATTGAATAGCTTGCAAAAAATGGCAATTTTTTTCCGGATGCGGGGTTATTTTTGACCTTCTGCAATCGTGTTCTTAATAAATAATTCAAAAACGTGCGTCGGTATTACCCGGTGTGGTCAAAATTCTAATATTTTTGGGGCAAACTACATCAAATTACAACCATTTATGGCCCACCTACGATTTGAAGCTCTTCGCATGATGAGCGAACGTCCCCGCATGCCAATCGAAGCTCCGCATCCCGCTGTGTCCCAATATTATGGGGAGAGCGTCTACGGACTAGACCAAATGCGTGCAACATTGGCCCCGGCAATCTTTAAAAAGGTTAGCCAGGCAATTAAGAATCACGAAAAAATCGATGAAAGCACAGCTGATGCCGTTGCCTCTGCAGCCAAGTCCTGGGCCATGAGCAAAGGCGCGACCCACTTCACCCATTGGTTTCAGCCAATGACCGGTGGAACGGCCGAAAAGCATGATTCGTTCTTTGATGCAATCGCCGGTATAGAAAGATTTAAAGGCAGCGAACTTGTTCAACAGGAGCCCGATGCCTCATCATTCCCCAACGGCGGAATCCGCAGTACTTTCGAAGCCCGTGGTTACACGGCCTGGGATCCTACATCTCCCATGTTCCTCTACGGAAGGACACTTTGTATCCCAACGGTTTTTGTTTCCTATACAGGTGATACACTTGATACAAAAGCACCGCTTTTAAAAGCACTCAAGGCTGTTGACGTTGCGGCTACGCGCGTTTGTCAGCTCTTCGATAAAGACATACAGCACGTTACAGCTTCCCTGGGAGCTGAACAGGAGTACTTCGTCGTCGACAAGGCGCTGTATATGGCACGCCCGGACCTCGTGATGGCAGGTCGCACGGTATTCGGCCATTCTCCGGCCCGCGGTCAGCAAATGGAAGATCATTACTTCGCTTCAATCCCGTCACGCGTTTACGATTTCATGAAAGATTTTGAAATCGAATGCTACAAAGTGGGTATCCCTGTGCGCACCCGTCACAACGAAGTGGCGCCGAGCCAATTCGAGGTTGCTCCGCTGTTCGAAGAAGCAAATGTTGCCAATGACCACAACCAGCTCATGATGGATCTTATGGTTCGCGTAGCTGAAAAACATAGCTTACGTGTACTCTTCCATGAGAAGCCTTTCGCAGGATTGAACGGATCGGGTAAACACAACAACTGGTCACTCATTACCGACACTGGCGTCAACCTGTTCGCGCCTACAAGCAGCGCCCGCGATAATCTGATGTTCCTCACATTCTTTGTGACTACCATCAAGGCGGTTCATGAATATGCCGACATTCTCAGAGCGAGTATTGCCAATGCCGGAAATGATTTCCGTCTCGGTGCAAACGAAGCGCCTCCGGCAATCATGTCAGTTTTCATCGGTTCGCAGATGTCTTCTGTACTTGACGAGCTTGAAGGAAAAGGCAACGTCAAGATCGAGAAAGGCGACAACATGTACATGAAGCTGGGTATCGACCAGATTCCCGAAATTATCCTCGACGCCACCGATCGCAACCGTACTTCACCTTTCGCATTCACCGGTAACAAATTTGAATTCCGCGCTGTGGGCGGAAGCGACAACTGCGGAACGGCTATGGCAGCGCTCAACACCATCGTTGCGCAACAACTTGAAATATTCTACGACGCCGTTTCGAAAGAGATTGAAAAAGGTAAGGAAAAACGCCTGGCTATCGTTGATGTTCTCCGTCAGTATATCAAAGAATCGAAGAGCATTCGCTTCGAAGGTGACGGTTATTCTGATGCATGGGTTGAAGAAGCAGCAAAACGCGGCCTGAGCAACATCAAGAACACACCACGTGCACTTGAAGCCTACGTGTCTGACAAGGCGCTGAAGCTGTTCGAAAAACAAGGTGTTATGACTCGCCGCGAAACTGAAGCTCGGACGGAAATTCGCTGGGAGGCATACATCAAACGCGTTCAGATCGAAGCCCGCGTTATCGGCGACCTGGCAATGAATCACATCATTCCTACTGCCATTGCATATCAGACCAAACTGATCGAAAATGCAAATGGATTAGCCGGACTTGGAATCGATAACTCTGCCGTGGTACAAACCATTAAGAAAATCTCCGGACACATCGACACGATCAAAAAGAACGTTCACGAGATGACTGAAGAACGAAAGCGTGTGAATAAAATCTCTGATACGCATAAACGCGCGATTGCTTACTGCGATGATATCAAAGAGAAATACTTTGACGTGATCCGTAATGCAGTGGATAAGCTTGAACTGCTCGTCGATAACGAGGACTGGCCGCTGGTGAAATACCGCGAGCTGTTGTTCCTCAGATAACAGATCGACCGGAAAAATCAGAAAGCGGACTCCAGAAGGGTTCGCTTTTCTTTTTTGCAGCAAATACGCTACTTTCCGGGATAACCAGGAACCCATGAAATACCTTTTAGTTGCACTCTGCCTGATATCGGTCGGTGCCGTTGGCCAGGATCAAGTTAAAAAACAGATTGAGGAGCTAATCAAGCGCAATGAAGCCGAGGCACACCTGACATTTCTCGCATCTGACGAAATGAGGGGCCGCGACACTGGTTCCCCCGAACTTCATATCGCAGCAAACTATCTGCGCACACAGTTTCAAATGCTCAATCTTAAACCAGCACCCGGCACTGACAACTACTTCCAACCGGTCGATCTCATCAGATATCAGGCTCCTGCCAAAGGCACGGTGGTTCTTGGTGACGAGAAATATACCTTGCTCGAAAACATGGTCGTGCTGGAAGGGGAGGGCGTCGAGTGGAGCGGCGAATTTGTCTACGTTGGATATGGTGCCGCAGAAGATCTGGAACGACTTGATCTCAAAGGTAAAATGGTCCTTGCGCTCGCTGGATCACGCGACGCCGATAACATCAACAAAGTGTATAACGTCAGCCGCGAAAAACTCGGGCTTGTAAAGAAGGCAGGAGGAGTCGGACTGATTGAAATTCTCGCCTTTCAGCAGGTACCATGGAGCGCACTGGTTAATGCCTTCCAGAAGGATTCCTGGAGCCTCTCCGACAATTCGGGGAAAGGTATTCCTTTTATTTGGTTAAAACCGCGTGATATCCGGAAGCTATCGTTCCGAGAGGACAAGAACGTGAAGGGTAGCGTGTCCGTGGTTTCGCATTCTCCCGCGCGCGTTGACGGCAAGAACGTGGCGGCGTGGGTTGAGGGGACCGATCCTCAGTTGGAAGACGAGTATATTATTCTGACGGCCCACTACGACCACGTAGGTGTGGATGCCGATGAAAAAAAGAAGGATCGCATATACAACGGTGCGCGCGATAATGCAGTCGGAACGGTGGCGCTTTTGCAGGCAGGGAAGTTCCTGGCGCAGAACCCTCCGGCGCGATCCGTTTTGCTTATCGCATTGACATCGGAGGAAAAGGGCTTGCTGGGAAGCAAGTGGTATGTAAAACATCCTCTCGTTCCATTGAACAAAACTATCCTCAATTTGAATTGTGATGGTGTCGGGTACAACGACATCACTATGATTACATCGATAAGTCTGGGGCGCACTGATACAGATGACCTGCTTCGCGAGGCAGCGAAAGGATTCGGCTTCAACCTTGGGGGCGACCCTGACCCGAGGGAAGGTTTCTACGAAAGATCTGATCAGGTTTCTTTCGCGAAGGAAGGTATTCCCGCTATCAAGCTTCAGCCCGGTGTGGCAAAAATGGATGAAGAGATCTTCAAGTACTATCATCAGCCTGCCGATGAAGTATCATCGATTAATCTTGACTATATCAACCGTTTCTACCGCAGTTATGTATATGCGGTTCATCTGCTGGCCAACAGCAAATCGCGCCCGTTCTGGGTTGCGGGAGATAAATTCGAGGAGGTCGGAAAGAAATTGTACGGCCGATGACGCCAGTTGACGGCCACCATTTCTGCTGGAGGACGCTTAAGCTTCGGCGAGATTTTTTCTGAAAAAAAATAAATGTGATATGTACACTTACAAAATAAGTGTATCTTGGCCAACCAATCAATCGATTGAAACCTTGATTCTATGGAAAACGGCGATTTGTTTATTGGGGTCGACTATGGGACGGACTCTGTCCGATCAATTCTTGTTGACCGCAAAGGTCGGGAGGTAGCTTCGTCAGTATACCTGTATCCGCGGTGGCGCGACGGGCTATTCTGTAACGCGGCCGAAAATCAGTTCAGGCAGCACCCCCTGGATTATATTGAAGGATTGGAGGCCACCGTTAAGGCGTGCCTTCAGAAGGCAGGAAAAGACGCCGCATCCCGCGTCCGGGGGTTGTCTGTCGACACCACGGGGTCTACACCTGTCGCCGTCGACAAATCAGGAACACCGCTGGCGCTTACGCCCGGATTTGAAGATAATCCGAATGCAATGTTCGTGTTGTGGAAAGACCACACCGCCATCAGCGAGGCCGCGGAAATAAACCGACATGCTCAGAATTTCGACATCGACTATCTTAAATATGTTGGCGGAATCTATTCTTCGGAATGGTTCTGGGCCAAATTGCTGCACATCCTCCGCGCAGATGAAAGCGTAAGGAATGCCTGCTATAGCTGGGTGGAACACTGTGACTGGATACCATTCCTGCTCACAGGAGGTACCGACGTCCACCAGATGAAGCGTGGCGTCTGCTCTGCAGGGCATAAGGCTTTGTGGGCTGAAGAATTTGGCGGACTCCCTCCGGATTCATTCTTCGCGACGCTGGATCCGCTGCTGAGTGGATTCACAGAACGCCTTTACAAAGATACCTATACTTCAGACAAGCCTGCGGGAGTGATCAGCAAGTCGTGGGCGGCAAAACTCGGGCTTCCCGAAACTGTCGTAATCGGCGTTGGAGCCTTCGACGCACATATGGGTGCCGTTGGCGGGCAGATCGAGCCCTACCACCTCAGCAAGGTTATGGGAACCTCCACCTGCGATATGCTGGTAGCTCCACATGCTGACCTGCAGGGTAAATTCGTCCGCGGAATCTGCGGACAGGTTGACGGTTCAATCATCCCAGGAATGGTCGGCCTCGAGGCAGGTCAGTCTGCCTTCGGCGATACCTACGCGTGGTTCCGCAACCTCCTTTCATGGCCCTTGCAGCTTGTAAGTTCTTCGTCGGTCATCGACGCGGAAACGTCGGCGCGCCTCTCAGACGAAATCGCATCGAGAATCATTCCCGAACTGAGCAAAAGAGCTGCTGAAATTCCTCTGGAAGAGGACAATGAAGCAGCGATGGACTGGCTCAATGGTCGCCGTACTCCGGATGCAAACCAGGCGTTGCAGGGTGCAATCACAGGACTTAATCTTGGTAGCGACGCACCTCGGGTTTTCAAAGCGCTGGTCGAAGCCACCTGTTTTGGTGCAAAAGCCATCGTGGAGCGCTTTGTAGATGAGGGTGTTCCTGTAAAAGGTCTGATCGGTCTTGGTGGCGTTGCGAAAAAATCGCCTTACATCATGCAGGTGATGGCAGACGTAATGAATATGCCTATACGCATTCACCGCAGTGAGCAAACCTGCGCACTTGGAGCCGCGATGTTCGCAGCCACGGCAGCAGGTGCGTTCTCCTCTGTTGAAGAAGCGATGAACGAAATGGGACAGGGGTTCGAAAGCGAATACCATCCCAATCCTGAAGCCGCAAAAATCTATCACAAACGATATATCCGCTACAAACAGCTTGGCGCCTTCCTCGAAAAGGCCACAACCCCTGAACCTGTTTCGCTGAAAGAACACGCGTAAAATAAATGAGTCGCTTTGATCACATAAGAGAGTCTGCCTATCGAAATAATATGCAGCTCCCCGAGCTTGGCCTGGTGCTTTTTACTTTTGGAAACGTAAGCGCCGCCGATCGCAACCTGGGGGTTTTCGCCATCAAACCAAGTGGTGTTCCCTACAAAGATCTCTCTCCTGAGAAAATGGTCATCGTTGATTTTGACGGGAAGGTAGTCGATGGAACGCTTCGCCCTTCGTCGGATACGTTGACGCATGCAGTGCTGTACAAACATTGCCCTGATATCGGTGGCATCGTTCACACACACTCAACGTACGCAACGGCATGGGCACAGGCCCAGCGAGATATCCCGATCTTTGGTACTACGCATGCCGACCACAATACCGTTGACATTCCTTGTGCGCCGCCAATGGCCGATGAGATGATCAAAGGTAACTACGAATATGAAACAGGCTTTCAGATCCTCAATTGCCTGAAGGAGCGCAATATCGATTACCGCGAAGTTGAAATGATTCTGGTGGGAAATCACGCTCCATTTACCTGGGGAAAAACACCTGAGAAAGCTGTTTACAACAGCGCGGTTCTTGAATCAGTAGCGCAGATGGCTTATCTCACGGAACAAATCCGCAAGGATGCTCCGCGTCTGAAGGAGTCGCTCATAAACAAACATTACGAACGGAAGCACGGACCTGATTCTTATTACGGACAGGCGAATTAATAACCAAACCAAAACGAAAGAAGAACGCAACCATTTATGATAAATCTGAAAACTTTTGAAGCCTGGTTCCTTACCGGAAGCCAGTTTCTCTATGGTGAAGAAACCCTGAAACAAGTCGCAGTACACTCACAGGAGATCGCCAGGACACTGGATGCTTCGCCGTCGATTCCCGTGCGCATTGTTTTTAAACCGGTGCTGAAAACGCCGGAAGAAATTTATCAGATCTGCCAGGAGGCCAACAATACGCCCAACTGCGTGGGTGTGATTGCCTGGATGCATACTTTCTCGCCGGCGAAAATGTGGATCGGCGGACTGAAAGTTCTGCAGAAGCCATTGCTGCACCTGCATACGCAGTTCAATCGCGATATTCCGTGGAAGGATATCGATATGGATTTCATGAACCTGAACCAGAGTGCTCACGGTGACAGAGAATTCGGATTTATCATGACACGTATGCGTTTGTCCAGAAAGGTTGTGGTAGGTCACTGGAAGGATTCCAATGTTCATGAACGTTTGAATGCCTGGCTGCGTGCCGCATGTGGGTGGCACGACTGGCAAAACGGACGGTTCTGCCGCTTTGGAGACAATATGCGCCAGGTAGCCGTAACTGAAGGTGATAAGGTTGAAGCCGAAATGAAGTTTGGATTCTCCGTAAATGGATACGGCATCAGCGAGCTGGTGAAAATGATAGACGCAACCAGTGACAAGGAAATTGACCAGCTTACTGAATTATATGAAGATTCATATATAGTAGTCAAGCCCTTGCGCCGCGGTGGCGAACGGAATGCTGAACTGCGCGAGGCTGCCAGGATTGAACTTGGCTTGAAGCGTTTCCTCGAGCAGGGCGGATTCAAAGGATTTACCGATACGTTCGAAGACCTGCATGGAATGGTTCAGCTCCCGGGTATTGCAGTTCAACGCCTCATGAATGCAGGCTATGGATTCGGCGGCGAAGGTGACTGGAAAACGGCAGCACTTGTGAGAGCGATGAAAGTGATGGGTAGCGGCCTGAAAGGCGGCAACTCCTTCATGGAAGATTATACCTATCATTTTGATCCGAACAACGCGATGGTGCTCGGCGCTCACATGCTCGAAATCTGCGAGTCAATCGCTGATGGAAAACCATCGTGTGAAATTCACCCCCTTGGCATTGGCGGAAAGAGCGATCCTGTTCGCCTCGTGTTCAACAGCGCGCCCGGCAAAGCCCTGAATGCGTCCATCGTGGATATGGGCAACAGATTCCGCCTGCTGGTCAACGATGTTGAGGCAGTAGCCCCTGAACATGAACTTCCGAAACTCCCTGTGGCACGCGTACTGTGGAAGCCGCTTCCTGACATGTATACCGGCTGCGCTGCGTGGATCTATGCCGGAGGTGCTCACCATACGTGCTACAGCCAAAACCTGACCTCCGAGCACTTACAGGATTTTGCCGACATGGCCAACATCGAGTTCGTGCACATCGGCGCAGATACGCGAATTCCCAACCTGCGGAATGAGCTGAGATGGAATGAGGTCTATTACCGCTAAAATTCCCTGACGAAGAGTAAAACCTAACCTAAGTACAACACCCCTAACCACCTTTCTCCTATGACTGGCTTTGCTACGCTTGACTGGATTGTTATCGCCGCCTATTTCCTGGTAATCGGACTACTTGCCCTATGGGTGATGCGTCGGAAAAACGAGAATACGGAGGACTACTTCCTTGCCGGAAGAAATATGGGGTGGTTCGTCGTTGGTGCCTCGATCTTCGCTTCCAATATCGGTTCGGAACACATCGTGGGCCTCGCAGGCGCCGGTGCCGATGGAAAGATTCCGATGTTGATCTACGAGATCCAGGCGTGGCTTGTACTTGCACTGGGCTGGGTATTCCTTCCATTCTACATGCGTTCAGGGGTATTTACCATGCCTGAGTTCCTCGAAAAACGGTTCAACTCGCAAACGAGATGGTTCCTCAGTATTTTCTCCCTCGTCGCCTATGTACTTACAAAAGTATCGGTTACGGTATACGCCGGAGGAATGGTAATCTCTTCAATTTTCAACATTGAATTCTGGTACGGAGCACTGCTCACTGTAGTACTCACCGGTGTTTATACAGTCCTCGGTGGTATGCGCGCTGTCGTTTATACAGAGGCGCTGCAAACTATTATCCTTGTAATCGGTGCTGCAACATTGACCATTGTCGGTCTGAATTCAGTTGGCGGTCTTGACGGACTGACTGCAGAACTGGAACCGGGCTTCTTCAATATGTGGCGGTCTGCAAGCGATCCCGACTTTCCGTGGCCAGGTCTGCTGGTCACCAGTACGATCGTTGGATTCTGGTATTGGTGTACAGACCAGTATATCGTTCAGCGCGTCCTCGTTGCGCGAAACATCACGCAGGGCAGGAGAGGTGCTATATTCGGTGGCTTCCTGAAACTTCTCCCTGTATTCCTCTTCCTTATTCCGGGTGTAATCGCCCTCGCCCTGAAGAACAGAGGTGAGCTGGATTTCGCAGAATCGGATCAGGCATTCGCGGCACTCCTTATGTACAAAATGCCTGTAGGCCTTCGCGGTCTCATTGCAGCCGGATTGCTTGCGGCCCTGATGAGTTCGCTCGCATCTGTATTCAATTCATGTTCTACACTATTCACCGTTGATATCTATAAGAAACTTCGTCCCAATACACCTGAAAAGGAACTCCTCACCATCGGCCGGATAGCCACCGGTATCGTAGTGGTATTGGGTATACTTTGGATTCCTGTGATGGCAAAAATTTCGGGAGTACTTTATCAATATCTGCAATCTGTACAGGCCTACATTGCGCCTCCGATTGCTGCTGTATTCCTACTGGGCGTGTTCCACAAGCGTATCAACAGCCAGGGAGCACTTACTACGCTCATCTTCGGACTTATCGTAGCCGGGCTCCGTATTATCGCGGAACTAATGGCCGACTCTATGGAGCCGGGAAGTCTGCTGCACCTGTTCGCGGCATCAAACTTCCTCAATTTTGCAGCGTGGTTCTTCCTTGTCTGCGTTCTGCTTTGCGTGGCCGTGAGCATGGCAACACCAGCACCTGCAGAGTCGACGGTGAAGGGGCTTACGTTCGCTACTGTTACAGAAGAGCAGAAGGCTGCAAACCGGAACAGCTACAACGTGTGGGATATTGTGTTTTCAGTTTTGATTCTCGCTGTCGTAGCCTACGTAATGATGACCTTCACCGGATAAGCCGTTTCAGGCGATGGCGATGCCAGAAGGTGTGACTCGCGATGTATGTCCGCCGACACGAGATCCTGATCATTGCCACAGAAATGACACGTTTGAATGGGTACTGTGCGGATTGACGTCGATTCAATTGAATACACTTTTATTGTAAAATATGCAGCAGTGACGGGCCCAGGGTGTGAAAATCATAAATTTCATCCGATTGCGTAAATTGTTTGAACTATTGGAAAAAGAACGTGATTTTAGTGCACCTTAAATCCCTATCCTGATCTTAAACTCATAATTCAGTGGTACAAAATCAAAATATTTCGAACACGCCGGTGAGCAAGGGGAACACCTCCTACATTATGATGCTCACACTGGTGGCAACCCTTGGCGGTCTTTTATTTGGGTATGACACAGCTGTTATATCCGGTGCAGTAGGCGCTTTGAAAAACGTTTTCATCACTCCGCTAACGGATAATCCAGAAGAGGCCAGACCTGTTATCGTTGAATATAAAGTGGTTGGGTCGCTTTGTTTTGCGATTATTGCCGCCCTGGTAAGTAGCTTTCTCTTTAAACTGTACGGTGCGGCACGCGGGGCTTTGTATAGCGTCATTATGGTTGCCATCGCTTCAATCATCGTATACACGCAATTCATTTCGCTACCCAACGAACTCACTGAGACGATGGCGAATTCCCTTAACGGTTTCATCATCTCAAGCGCACTCCTGGGTTGTGTGATCGGAGGTGCAATGGGGGGCTATATCGCCGATACGATTGGTCGGCGCAAAGGGTTGATCATTGCCGCGATCCTGTTTACCCTTTCTGCAATAGGTTCGGCTATTCCTGACACGATGAACATCTTCGGATTTCAATTGTCAACGTCGTTTATCTTCTACCGTGTCATTGGCGGTATTGGCGTGGGGCTTGCATCCATGCTGTCGCCGATGTATATCGCTGAAATTGCTCCTGCGGGCATTCGCGGCAAGCTCGTTTCGTGGAACCAGTTCGCAATTGTATTCGGGATGCTGGTGGTGTACTTCGTTAACTACTTCATCGCTGCAGGTAAAACTGAGGAATGGATCAACGAGGTGGGCTGGCGCTGGATGTTTGCATCAGAAGTAATTCCATGTGCCCTGTTCCTTATACTCCTTCTGCTGGTACCTGAAACTCCTCGCTTCCTGGTTATGAAGGATCGCGCTCCTGAAGCAAAAACAATCCTTCAGAAGCTGGGTGATCCCAACGTAGAAGGTGTGCTTGCTGATATCAAGCATTCCATGAATACACGGAACGCCCCATGGCTTTCATTTGGCGGCCTCGTGATTTTGATAGGTATTACATTATCAGTGTTTCAGCAATTCGTCGGTATTAACGTGGTGCTCTACTACGCGCCGGAAATTTTCAGAAACATGGGTAGCAGTACGGATTCTTCGCTGCTGCAAACCATCATTGTTGGAGCAATCAACCTGACCTTCACAATCGTTGCAATCTTTTCAGTAGATAAGTTCGGCAGAAAGCCGCTCCAGATTATTGGTGCGCTTGGCATGGCTGTGGGTATGCTTTGGCTGGGGCTTTCATTCCACCTCACCGATGGTTCTCCGGGATTCGGAGCCTTGTTGGCAATGCTGATGTACACAGGCGCATTCGCACTGTCATGGGGTCCGGTGGTATGGGTACTGCTTTCCGAAATATTCCCCAACTCCATCCGTGGCGCGATGTCTATTGCCGTAGCGGCACAATGGATTGCCAACCTGGTTGTATCTTGGACGTTCCCGATCATGAACGATAGCACCTTCCTCACCGAGCGTTTCCATCACGGATTCTCTTACTGGGTGTACGGAGCGATGTCATTGTTCGCAGCGTGGTTCATGTGGAAGGTTGTTCCGGAGACAAAAGGCAAGACACTCGAGGAGATGCAGCACCTTTGGGAGAAAAAGAAATAAAGCGGATATGGATGCTGCACCACCGCAAGTGGTGCAGCCATTCATGGCTCATACTATTTCAAAATCCGGGTTTATTATTAAACTTGGATAAAATGTTACCTTTTAATCAATGGACATAGGAAAATACAAAAGCCATGACCGGATTCTGGTTGCAGTGGATTGCATCATTTTTGGTTTCGATGGCTCTCAGCTAAAGGCTCTCCTGATCAAGAGAGGCTTTGAACCTGAAAAAGGAAAGTGGTCGCTGATGGGTGGTTTCGTCGGAAAAGACGAAAGCACCGACGACGCGGCGGCGCGGGTTCTGCATCAGCTGACAGGACTTGAACACGTATACATGGAACAGATCTACTGTTTCAGCGACGTAAACCGTGATCCTGCCGGAAGGGTTATTTCCATTGCCTATTTCGCATTGATTAACATCGCCGAGTACAGCGACCAGTTGCTTTCGGATCACGAAGCAAAATGGTTTCCGCTGAATAAGATACCGGCGCTGATATTTGACCATAAGGAGATGGTCAATAAAGCTAAGTCCAGGTTGCGTGAGAAAGTAGCAAATCATCCTATTGGCTTTGAATTGTTACCCATTAAGTTCACGCTGCCGCAGCTGCAGAATCTGTATGAAGCGATCTACGAAAGTCCTCTTGACAAGAGAAACTTCACACGGAAAATCCTGTCGCTGGGGATTTTGAATAAGCTTGCCGAAAAAGAGAAGGAGTCATCCCGCAAAGGAGCCTTCTATTACATTTTTGACAAGAACAAATATAAACGACTTCATCAGGAAGGCGTCAAATTCATTTGATACAACCATAAACCTATGAATATCCGCTCAGTACTACTCAGAACGGGCATATCAATTTTCATGGTATTAGCCATGACGACCGGTAATGCCCAAAACACAGTGACTCTTCAATCGAAGAATGGCAAGCACACCATAAACAAACATATTTATGGTCACTTTGCCGAACACCTTGGAAGATGTATCTACGGCGGGTTCTACGTTGGAGAATCGAACACCAAAATTCCCCACGTCAATGGTATTCGCAAGGATGTGATTGAAGCCCTCAGGAAACTTCAGATTCCCAACCTCCGCTGGCCAGGTGGATGCTTTGCCGATACATATCACTGGAAAGACGGAATCGGTCCAAAGGACAAGCGTCCCAGTATCGTAAACACCTGGTGGGGTAACGTAACAGAAGACAACAGCTTCGGTACTCACGACTTCCTTGATATGTGCGAACTGCTTGGCGCGACGCCTTATCTGGCGGCCAACGTAGGAAGTGGTACCGTTCAGGAATTGACAGAATGGGTCCAGTACGTAAACTTCGAAGGCGAAAGCCCGATGTCGAATCTACGTAAAGCCAATGGCCGCGAGAAACCCTGGAATGTGAATTACTGGGGTGTTGGTAACGAAGCATGGGGCTGCGGCGGACATATGCGCGCGGAATACTATGCGGATGTATATCGTCAGTATGCCACATTTATGAGTGGATGGACGAACACCGGCGGACTTTTCAGAATAGCATCCGGTGCCAGCAGCGACGACTATCACTGGACGGAAGTTCTCATGCGTGATGTTCCGCATAACCTGTTGGAAGGAGTCGCTCTTCACCATTACTCCGTCATCGACTGGAATGCAAAAGGTCCTTCGACGCAATTTGATGAAAGCCAGTATTTCACAATACTGAGAAATGCGCTGCAGATGGAAGAACTCGTAACACGTCACTCTACCATCATGGATCGCTATGACCCGGAAAAGAAAGTTGCCCTCGTAGTTGACGAGTGGGGTGGATGGTATGAGGTTGAACCCGGTACCAATCCTGGCTTCCTGTATCAGCAGAATACGATGCGTGATGCGATGATCGCCGGTGTTACCCTTAACATTTTCAATAATCACGCTGAACGCGTGCGTATGGCTAATCTCGCTCAGGCTATTAACGTATTGCAGGCAGTAATTCTTACCGACGATGAAAAGCTCATTCTCACGCCGACTTACCATGTAATGGAAATGTATAAGGTGCACCAGGATGCAAAACTGATTCCTGTTGAGGTTGAAACCGGCACGTACTCTTTTGGAAAAGAAAAGCTTCCGGCTATTTCGGCATCTGCTTCCGTAGACAGCACGAACACCGTTCATGTGAGCGTGGTCAACATCGACTACAAGGCTTCTCAGGACGTTACAATTAAATTGCCGGATACGTACAAAAATATCACGGCCCGAATCCTTACGTCAGGCAAGGTGACGGACCATAATACCTTTGAAAAACCTGATCTGATTACGCCTAAAGCGTTCAAAGGATTCCAGGTTAAAGGGGCTAACCTGACGATCAAAATGCCTCCTTTCTCCGTGGTGGTATTTGAAATCAAATAAACTTTCGGACGGAATCAGGAAAGGGAACTTCACGGGGTGAGGTTCCCTTTTTTAGTTTAAAGCGCCCTCGGCGACTGCCCTAAGATCCATTGGAAGAAATCGCGCAATCGTTGCCAAAAAAAATAAGTGTATTGTTTACGGTTAATTATTTAGGTGTAAATTGTACTCCTGTGGAGCTCAACGATGATTATCGAAAAAGATAACATCGCCAGCTCTGTTCCGAGGAGGAACAATTCTATCAACTATAAACAACCAGTAATCGAAGCCATGAAGATGTTAAAAACAGGAATTCTCGCCATCGCGATGGTCGTGCCATTTATCGGATTTGCCCAATCCCAGAAGATGGTTGTCGCCGTAGATAAACCTGTATTTGAAATCCAGCCAACGATGTGGGGTGTCTTTTTTGAAGACATCAACTTCGGCGCGGATGGAGGAATTTACGCCGAGCAGATCAAGAACCGCTCTTTTGAGTTCGATGTCCCGCTGATGGGGTGGAAGGAACACCAGAGCGACCGCTTCGCCATTCAAAGCAATGCCGGAAGGATAATGATCATCAATCGCGGGGAAGGATATTCCAATCCACGGTTTGCCCGGGTGTCGGTTTTCAATGACACTGGTTATGGACTTTCAAACGAAGGCTTTCGTGGTATAGGCGTGAAGGCCGGAGCACGGTATAAGTTCTCCGTTCTTGCAGCTCAACTTGATGGCAACACAAAGCTCAGAGTTGAACTCGTTGATGCCAACGGCAAGGCTATTGCAAATGCCACCGTTACGCCTTCCGGAAAAGACTGGAAGAAATATGAAGCGACTCTTACGGCGTCAGCAACTGATCCCAAAGCGTCACTCAACATTTGGTTCGAAGGCAAGGGAGTTCTTGATATGGACATGGTATCCCTGTTCCCTGAGGACACCTGGAAAAACCGGCCCGGCGGATTACGTAAAGATCTCGTTCAGTTGCTGGCAGATCTGAAGCCGGGATTCCTGCGCTTCCCCGGAGGATGTATCGTTGAAGGCCGCGATCTTTCCCAACGCTATCAGTGGAAGAAAACAGTCGGACCCGTAGAAGAACGCGAAGTACTTATTAACCGCTGGAACACGGAGTTCGCGCATCGTCCTACTCCGGACTACTTCCAATCCTTCGGACTTGGTTTCTATGAATACTTCCTTCTTTCAGAAGACCTTGGCGCAGAGCCGCTGCCGATTCTCAGTTGCGGTCTGGCGTGTCAATTCAACACTGCCGAGGTTGTTCCGATGGACGAACTGGAACCTTACGTGCAGGATGCTCTGGACCTGATTGAGTTTGCCAACGGGCCTGTGACCAGCAAATGGGGAAAACTGCGCGCTGAAATGGGGCATCCTGAACCTTTCAACATGAAGTTCATCGGTATAGGTAACGAACAATGGGGGCCGCAATACATCGAAAGATATAAGGTCTTTGAAAAGGCCATTAAGGAAAAGTATCCTGAGATAATCATCGTATCGGGAACAGGTCCTTTCCCTGACGGCGAGTTGTTTGATTATGCAGTGAAAGAACTCAAGGAGATGAAGGCTGAGCTCGTTGATGAGCACTATTACAATACTCCTGAATGGTTCTTCCAAAACTCCACGCGTTACGATTCTTATGATCGCAATGGCCCCAAAATATTCGCCGGTGAGTACGCTGCACAAAGTGTTGCAATCGCAAGTCCTGATAACAAAAACAACTGGCTGTGTGCCCTTAGTGAAGCTGCGTTTATGACCGGCCTTGAACGCAACGCCGATATCGTTCACCTTGCGTCGTATGCTCCGTTGTTGGCTCATGCGGATGGTTGGCAGTGGACACCTGACCTGATTTGGTTCAACAACCTCGAATCATACGCTACCCCTAATTATTATGTCCAGCAACTATTCTCAACGAATCGCGGAACGCATGGTCTGTCCGTTACTTCCGGCAAGGAGAAGGTAACAGGCCAGAAACAACTATATGCCTCCGCTGTTTGGGACGCTGATACGAAAGAGGTTGTAATCAAAGTGGTAAACGCATCTAATGAAGCCCGCGATGCCGAGTTTCAGTTGAGTAGCAAGAAACGCCTGGCCGGAGAAGCTCAGACAATCACGTTGGCGGGCAGCGAAGACGACGCGGTCAACTCCTTCGCAGCACCGGAAAACATTAAGCCGCAGGCAGGAAAAGCTGTCGTACAAGGTAAAAATGTCAAGCTTTCCCTGAAACCGCGTTCACTCACGGTCATTAAGATCAAGACGCTGTAATGCGCAGTTTCAGAAGTCGGAATGAATCCAATAGCATGCGGATAGCCATAGTGTTATCCGCTATGCTTTTTGCGCTCCCGGCTCTGGCACAGAGCATCAGGGTGCACGATCCTGTTATGATCCGTCAGGGTGATACGTATTACCTGTTCTGCACCGGGATGGGAATCTCCGTTTTTTCTTCCAAAGACCTGACCAACTGGAAAAAGGAAGCTCCCGTTTTTGAGGCCGCGCCCAGCTGGGCCGTTGACGAGATTCCAGGGTTCAAAGGACATATCTGGGCTCCCGATATTTCATTTCACGACGGTACGTATTACTTATATTACTCGGTTTCTGCCTTCGGAAAGAATACTTCGTGCATCGGCCTCGCTACCAACAAAACACTTGATCCCAATGATAAGAACTTCAAATGGGTGGATCATGGAAAAGTGATACAATCTGTCCCCGGCCGCGACCTGTGGAATGCGATAGACCCTAACCTGGTGGTAGACTCTCAACAGGTTCCGTGGCTTGCGTTCGGATCCTTCTGGAGCGGTATGAAACTCGTTAAGTTGAATCCGGATCGTACGACCATTGCCAAACCTGAAGAGTGGTACACTATTTCGAAGAGAGCGCGTGATTTTAGAACCGACGATCGAAACGCCGGTGAAGGCGCAGTCGAAGCGCCTTTTATCTTCAGGAAAAACGGACTGTTCTACCTCTTCGTAAGTTTCGATTTCTGTTGCCGCGGCGCTGAAAGTACGTATAAGATTGTTGTGGGAAGGTCAGATAAAGTTCATGGGCCGTATCATGACGCAGATGGTAATCGCCTTGATCAAGGTGGTGGTACGTTGGTGCTGAAAGGGAATGAGCGATATCCAGGAGTAGGGCATAATTCGGTTTACACTATCGATGGTGAAGACCTTATGCTTTTTCACGCGTACGACATGCAAGACGAAGGAAAGCCTGTGCTGAAAATAGCCAGATTAAGATGGAATGAAGATGGGTGGCCGGAAGCCTCCCTCGATTAACCCATCGTTAACTGTTTTCGAATGACGGCTGTCAATCCGACGCTGAAGTTACAGGATGTGGATTTGTTACGCGTGGCTCACTGGAAAGTCTTTCCAGAAGGTAGCTCACGCCTTCGACAATCATATCAGGCTGTTCCCAGGGGATAAAATGGCGTGCGCCCTCGTGCGAAATGTATTTCGTCAGTGCTGGGTCAATATGTTTCTCTGCGAAGGCGACATTCCCGAACGGAACGAGGTTATCCTTTTTGCCGTGAATGATAACCACGGGACATCGCAGGTTTTTCCAATAAGGCAGCATGCGTTCGAGTTCCGGCTTCAGATGATACAATTCATAGTTGGAAGCCCGCAGCGATCCGGGAAGTATCCATCTGAGGAAAGGTGTTGCAAGGGGTGCACGGAACCATGCCTCATCAGGTTCCAGTTCAGGATCGATCGCGCCCGCTACGATGACGAGTCCGTCGACAAGATCGGGATAATCCATTGCGAGTCGCGCCACGAGTGGTCCGCCCAGCGAGTGCCCGACAAGGATGAGAGGCCTGTTCCCTTTCTTCTCGACAAGTAAATCACGAATGACGCTGGCCTGTGTCGTGAGCGTTCTCTCCGCTAAGCCATAACGGGAATATCCGAACCCAGGGCGATCGACTGAGATAAGCTGAGCGCGGGCCAGCAGACTGGAATCCACAAGGAAGGGAACAAAAGCACTCAGTGATCCGGGTGAGCCGTGCACGAAAACTACCAGAGGTTTTTCATCGTCGCCGGTTTGTGCGTAATGCATCTTGCGATTGCCCGACTGATAAGATTCAATCGTTCCCTCAACATCGTGCGCGGCGAAGTAGCTCGTAATAACTTTGGGCTTCTCGCGAAACGTAACGCATCCGCTAAGCGCAGAACACGCGGCTAATAATCCAGTTGCAAATACGTTTCCATAACGGGCCATGGAAACAAGTTAATAAAAGGAAAGTTATCGTGCGTTCAGGATCTTCCTGTACTGCTCCTGATCGTGTAAGATTTTCACCGCAGCAGCGACATCCTGATCATATTTGAAACGCGATTCCACGCTGCCTCTTTCCAGGTGGTAGCGGGATACAATTTCATCCTCAAGCAACATGCTGATCTGATCCTTATAGACCATCAGATCGTTCTTCTTGTTGTCGGTGATCCGTTTATAAACCTGTTCTACCTGAGGTTTGATTTCATCGAAGTATCTTTCTTTTTTCGCTTCTTCGATGAACTGCTCGATTTCCGCTTCTGCCTGAGTCTTGTAACTGTAGTCTTTGCCCTTCATGAAGCTGATGAATTGGTTGTAGCCCTCATCCGACAGGCGGAAACTTTTTGCGTCAACGGGTTCTTTGAGTGTGTGACAGAATTCGGTAGCGAAGTCGAAAAGGTATCCTTTTTCGAACAACACCTGCGTGAGCGCATGAGCCTCCATTGGCGTTGTGATTACATCGGGTTCAATTCCTCCTCCGTCATAAACGGTTCGGCCGTTGGGAGTTTTGAATGAGCTCTTCAGTGAATCAGGGATTGAACCCACGCTGCCGTCATCGCGGCGGTGCGTGTAGTCAAGTGCCTGGATGCATCGACCGGTTGGCGTATAGTACTTCGCGGTGGTGACCTTAAGCTGTGAGTTATACGACAAGGGCCGGCTGATCTGAACAAGGCCTTTGCCATACGATTTCTCACCAATGACTACTCCACGGTCATAGTCCTGGATCGTGCCCGCAACGATTTCAGAAGCCGAGGCGCTGCCGCGGTTGATCAGTACTGCAACAGGCATCTGATCATCCAGTGGCGTGCTTTGCGTTTCATAACTCAGGTTGTGTTCGGGGATCTTGCCCTTCGTGCTAACTACAAGTTTCCCTTTCGGCAGGAAGAGGTTGGAAATATGAACTGCTTCCAGGAGGAGTCCTCCGGGGTTGCCTCGCAGGTCAATAATTGCGCTTTTAGCACCCTGTTCCTTCAGGGCAGCCAGGGCATTCCTGACTTCCTTGGCAGCATCGGGAGTGAAATCGCTAAGCTGGACATAGGCCACGTCGTTGCCGACCATGCCAGAGAAGGGAACGTTGTGTACCTTGATCTTTTCTCTCAGGAACTGCAGTTTTATAGGTTCTTTTGAACCAAAGCGCTTCACGGTCAGCGTTACCGGCATCCCCAGCTGACCTTTCATCAGCTGTCCGGCTTCTTCGCGGCTCAGGCGCGTGATATCTACGTCATCAATTTTTAGAATCTCGTCGCCAATATGAAGGCCACCCTTCTGGGCGCTGTAGCCCTCCATGATCATGGTGACAACAGTCCTGTTGCCGATTTCCCGTGTGATGGCACCGATTCCACCGTACTGTCCTGTGTTCATGGTACGGTAATCTTCAACCTCATCTTCCGGGATGTAGTTCGTGTAGGGGTCCAGTGAGGCAAGCATGGCGTCAATGCCCGTGCGGATCAGCTGGTTCGGATTCACTTCATCGACGTAAAGAGCATTTACCTCCTTGAAAAGGGTCGCGAATATGTCGAGATTCTTGGCTATTTCGAAGTACCGTTCTGCGGGTTTCGTGAACGAGAGGCATACCATCAGCACGGCGACGGAGAGCAATATGTAAAGCGACTTTTTCATAAGGAAGGCAGGTAAGTAACGCAACCGCGTAAAAAAAGTATGCCCGTTTTATGTTTCTGGAAAATTAAACATTTCAACAGTAACAAAAAGGTCCCCACAGCCGAAATTCTTACGTGTTAAGCGACTCCTTCAGGACGCTGCCCGAGCTTACTATCCGGTTGATTTACAGGTTCTCCCACGCATTGCGGAGAAACCGCAGCCAGTTGCCGTGCATTACCTTACCGACGTCGACCCCGGAGTATCCACGCTGGGAGAGGAGTGAGGGTAGTTTGCGGAGGTCGGCAATTGTTTCAATATCGGCCGGAGATTGTTCTTTTCCGAACGCTCCGTCGAGGTCGGAGCCGATGCCAATATGGTCTGCATTTCCCGCAATCTGGCAGATGCGATCCATATGGTCGATAAGCCTGTTCAGAGTACAGCTCATGCCCTCAGGTGTCGAAACGCCCTTCTGCCAGCGCGGAACCATCATCCAGCAGTCCATTACTCCGCCAATAACTGCCCCACGACGGATCAGTTCACGAATCTGGTCATCGCTGAACTGGCGGTTGTGGTATACCAGGGCCCTGCAGTTGTTGTGGCTGGCCCATACAGGACCGTTGAAGTGGTTCAGCGCTTCCCAGAAGCTGTCATCACAAAGGTGCGTGACGTCGAGGATCATATTTAGCCGCTCCATCTCCTTCAGCAGCGCCCGTCCTGCCCGCCCCAAACCTCCGGTGGCGTTTGTTCCCTGGGCGTAGCGTCCCGGACCATAGTGGCCGGGGCCGATTGCCCGAAGTCCGTATGACCAGGCTTTTTCGAGGTAATGGAGGTCGACGATAGAATCAGCTCCCTCCAGACTGAGAATGAAACCGATTGGCAGCAAATCTTTGGAGTCGGCATCGGTCCACCGATTGACGTGCGCACGCAGTTGCTTAGAGTTCTCAATCTGGATCAGTTCCCCGGCTTCGACCATGGTTTCATACCATGCACGTTGTGCCTGCGTCTGGGCCCACGCCTGTTGAGGTGAATGCCATCCCGGCAGAGGATTGTCCGGCGCGACGTATCGGGCAATCTGCGTAGCCACTACCAGGCCTATATCCCCTTTTCTCAGCTCAGCGAAGTTGACAACGCCGTTGCCGCGGTCAGGCTTGTCGGTCAATCCTTTCTCGCGCTTCCGGATTTCTTTGATGGGCCGCCGATAGTCGCGGTTCCACTCCATGGCATTCATGGCAAGGTCAAGGTGTGCATCAATGGTAAACATGAGGGTTGCTTTCCTTTGAATTTGAAGACTTTTTTAGATAGTAATTTTCCGGTTCCTCGACAACGTATGCCACGCGTCAACAATGGTGTTGCCGGAAGCTACGAGAGGTGAGTCGTATAGCGCTATCGTCGGGCACACGTGAAAAGGTATGCCGTACAGGGCGTCCCCGACTTCGAGTGCCGCCCCATTCGTTTTAAGGACCATATGTTCTTCACTGTGGCCTATCGGAATGAGTTCCGGTGCATTGAGAAAGTACACACGGTCGGGAAGCGGATTTTCGGGCGCGATGGATTTATGGCCAAGGTCGATACATACTGTATCCGGCGTTGGTTTTGAAATTACTCTGGTGAGAACTACTGCTGCGTGGAGGTAATGCTGCTCCGGAAGGATCTTCTCATAGCCTTTGTCCCAGTAAATAAACGTTCCCGGGCTGCACTCAACACCCTGGCGTTGCGAATGCACTGAATAGGTTGGGGTTCCTCCGGCCACGATCGTAAGTGGATAGTCTGTTTTACTGCTGAGCTGCCGGACCAGGGCAATCACGCGTTCAAAAGCATCATCGCATCGTTTTTTACGTATAGCGAAATCCTGGTCGCGGATGTGACCATCGTAGACATGCAGCCCTTGCAGCCGGAGTCCGCTTAAGCTGCCTATGGTATCTATCAATGCAGGCACGTGCTCCGCGGCAATACCAGTTCTGTTCATGCCTACGTTCACGTCGACATAATAGCCAAGGACGTTGCCGGCAGCGGCAAACTGCTCTGATAACGCACGGCCCGTACGCGCATTGTCGATTAAGCACGTGAACGTTGTCTGCGGGAAGGCAGCAACGAGATCCAGGAGTCGTTTTGCTTTTGGTCCGACAGGCTGATAGGCAAGTAGCACGTCCGTGGCGCCGGCATTGGATAACATCTCCGCCTCAGAGATGGTGGCACACTTGAATTTCTGAATACCCTTTTCCATAAACATCCTGGCGACTTCAGGCGACTTGTGAGTCTTCACGTGCGGGCGAAGCCGATCCTTGTCGTCGATGCTGTTGATAAGTGTGTCGATGTTTTGCCTGACGCGGTCTTTGTAAATAATCAGTGCCGGACTGTCGGCATCTGCTTCATTCGTCAGTTTATACCACGGTGATGAGGTCATATTAGTTCGAACATAGCTTCTATTTCTACAGGAATATTATCAGGCAGTGAGCCCATGCCCACGGCGCTGCGAACACCTATGCCATTTTCGTCACCCCACACCTGAGCGAAGAGTTCGCTGCATCCGTTGATGATGTAGGGATGGCGTTCAAAGTCGGCGACACAGTTCACCATACCCAGTACCTTAATCACACGTTTGATTCTGTTCAGGCTTCCAAGGTTCTGTTTCAAAGTAGCAAGAATAGCAAGTCCGACCTGCCGTGCGGCCAGTTTGCCGTCATCGGCAGACATGTCTTTGCCAATTCTTCCGATGATGAGCGAACCGTCTTCTTTTACAGTACCATGGCCGGATACATATACGTGCGGTCCCACAACAAGAAATGGTTTATAAACGCCGAGTGGTTTCGGTGCAGGTGGAAGAACAAGGTTCAAAGCCTCGAACCGTTCATCCGGAGAAAGATGTGACGTCATGCGGAACTTGATTGTCCGCTTAAGTTAGGAATTGCCTCCTACGGCAGCAAATTCATAACCGAAAAGAAATGACAGATGGTGCCACCAAGGACAAACAGGTGCCAGATGGAATGGCTGTAGCGGATCTTTTCATTTACATAGAAGAAGGTGCCCAGCGTATAGCTTACTCCGCCGAGGACGAGAAAGATGAATGCGATGTGCGGTGTGCTCAGGTAGAGAGGTTTGATGGCAATAATGATCACCCAACCCATGGCGATATACATCAATGTTGAAAATATCTCCTTTTTGCCGGTGAAGAATGCCTTGAACACAATTCCGAGCACGCAGCAGCCCCACACAATACCAAATACGGTCCAGCCAATCCATCCCCTCAGAACGGCCAGACAAAACGGTGTGTATGTGCCCGCGATCAATAGAAAAATGGACATGTGGTCGAACTTCCGGAAGAGGCTCTTGACTGTCTTGTTTGTGAAGCTGTGATAGAGGGTAGATGCAAAGTATAGGATCACCATTGTTGCGCCGAAGACGGAGAAACTTACAATGTGCCAGACGTTGCCCTTAATGGTGGCAAAAACGATCAGAATAACAAGTCCTGCGATTGACAATGCGGCGCCGATGCCGTGAGTAAGAGCATTCCAGATCTCTTCTTTCTTATTGATGTTCATTCCCTTCCGTGCGTTCGTTAACACTACCTGGAGCGGTGTGCTGAGGTAGTAACAAAATTAGTTATGGAAATGGTTTCGATGACGCAGGAACAGCGAAAATAATTACCGCTTAACCTGCTTTGAGAGCTTCCTGCACGTAGTGAATGACCATGACGCCGGCGAGGCCTGCAATGGCAACGATGGTCTCCATGAGCGACCACGATTTGATTGTGTCTTTGATGCTCAGGTTGAAGTATTCTTTGAAGAGCCAGAATCCTGCATCGTTCACGTGGGAGAACATGAGGCTTCCCGCGCCAATGGAAAGCACCATGAGACTTGGATCAATGTCTCCGCCCGACATCAGCGGAAGGATGAGCGACGCAGCAGTGAGCCCTGCTACCGTTGCGGAGCCCACGCACACGCGAATGACACACGTTATCAGCCATCCTAACACGAGTGGATGAATATCCAGTCCCTTAAGCAGCAACCCGATTTCCTGGCTGACGCCGCTGCCGACGAGAATCTCTTTCAATGCTCCTGCACCGCTCATGATCAAAAGGAGCATCGCAATGTCCTTTACGGCTTCTCCGTAAATGCCCATGACTTTGCTCATCGGCATGTTCATCCGCAATCCAAGTGTGTAGGTAGCAAACGCAAGCGAAAGGATCATCACAATCGCCGGATCACCCAGAAAGGCAATGGTGTTCTTCAATAATCCATCGGTAGTCACAAAGCCCGCGCCCACAGTAGTAATTGTAAGAAGGATGACGGGCAGGAGTGCTGAAAAAATACTGATCCCTAGTCCGGGTAGTTCAGTTTCTTTTTTTGTTTCTGCGGTAAATGTGTCCAGCATCGGTGCGTGAATGTTTTTCAGTGCGCGCGAGTAAACCGGACCCGCAAGGATCACGGTAGGAATTCCTATCAATATGCCGTAGAGTAATGTCTTGCCCATGTCTGCGCCGAACTGTCCGACAAGCGCTGTCGGTGAGGGGTGGGGTGGAAGAAAGCCATGCGTGACTGAAAGCGCAGCCAGCATTGGCAGGCCGATGTAAACTGCAGGGAATTTATATCGATAGGCCACGGAAAATATCAGCGGTACCACGAGCACGAATCCCACATTGTAAAACAAGGGAATGCCAATAATGAATCCTGTTATGAGCAGCGCCCATTGAATATACTTTGGACCAAACAGATTCATTAACCCAGATGCGATACGTTGTGCAGCACCGCTGTCGGCGGCGAGTTTTCCAAGCATGGCACCACATACCACTACAATGACAAGCGATCCCAGCATGTCGCCGATTCCTTTCTGCAGGTGAAAGGTGAGCCGGTTTACATCAATCCCCAGAAGAAGTCCCGTTAGTATGCTGATAAGTAAGAACGACAGGAATGCGTTTACCTTAAACACTGTAATAAGCAGAACCAGAAGTACGATGCAGACAGAGATGATCAGGAGGGACATGCCGGTTTTGGTTTGGATACTAGCGACCTAAGCTAAAGAATGATTTGGAAACGGCAAAACCCGCAAATGGAGTGGAGTTTTTCGGGCGCGCGCGTTTATTGACTATCTTTATTCCAGTGAGATGAATTCGTTCTTCGTTGTTCAATGATTGATTGCGCATGGTCTCAACATCTGTTATTGCGGAAAACCTGACTGGAAAAGCCATTGCAGTTCTTGTGATGGTCGTGGTGCTGTTTTTCGCATCCTGCAATTCCTCCGATGAAGCAGCTGCTGATCCAGTCATTGTGTACCGGTCGGAAGATTCATTGGCAAATTATTACCTCGCCCTTCATCCAATTGTGAAGCCAAAAGGATTGCTTGTTGTGCTTCCAGGTTTTTCGACATTGCCAGAAGCTGTTCTGGCTGAAACGGACCTTCCAACAACAGCGCAGCGCGACGGATACCTGGTGGTGATTCCCTATCTTAATGTGAATACCTTTTATACAGACACGGTTTCGCAGGAACGGCTTAAGTCTTTGCTTTGGGATGTTATTCGCGAATTCGAGATTTCACCCGGTAAAGTAATTCTGGGAGGGCATTCTGCCGGCGGTAATGGAGCCCTGCTGTATGCAGAGCGCGCCGTTGCCGATAAACATTGGGATGCCGTTGTTCCGAAGGCGGTATTTGGTTTAGACCCACCGTTAGATATGAAACGCCTTTGGAACAGTTTTAAGTGGACCGAACAGATCAAAACCGATCCGTCGGTGCCTACAGAAGGATCGTACTTCATGGCGCGTTTTCGTGCGGACCTTGGTGGAAGCCCCGAAGAGTTCCCCGGCGAGTATCAGAAAATTTCCTCCTACTATAGGGACGCTCCCGATGGGGGAAATGTCCGGCACCTTCGGAAGATACCCGTGAGATTATACTGTGACCCTGATGTGAACTGGTATATCGAACAAAGAAACCTGCCAATAGAACTGGCGAACCTGAGTGATTTGTCGGCGTGTATTGTTCAACTCCGGTTGTTGGGAAATGACCAGGCTGAACTAATTGTCAACCCAGGCAAAGGCTTTCGCTCTGACGGCACACGACATCCGCACGCATTTTCGCAACTTGATGCCAGGGAGTTTCTGCGCTGGACAAACAATCTCCTTCGTTGACCGTTGACTTGCTGATAACGCGCCGTCAAAAGCCAACAATGGAGTCGGATTAAATTCGTGATTGTAAGATCAGAATTTGTCAGGAATCTGAATGATTCGGATGACGACCTCGTGCGGATCTCCCTCACCGTCCACCATGCTGAACTTAACCATCGGGTTATCGCGGTTAAGGTTACTTTCTACATTAACGATTTTATTGCCGTCCAGGTGAAGTTCAATCTGTTCCTGTAGCTTGTGAAGCGCGTTAGCAAAGTTCTCTTCCAGAGGGCTGGGATTGTAGGTCGTGGTTTTCATCCAAAGTAATGATTTATTCAGATCGCGATTTACCAGCGGATCAAGGCTGAAGCCCATGTGAAACCACTGCCAAACGCGGCAAGACAAATTACATCATTTTCCTGAATTTTCCCTTCTGCCCATGCTTCACTTAACGCAATTGGAATCGATGCTGCCGTAGTGTTGCCGTAACGCATTATATTATTGTAAACCTGATCATCCGAAAGGCTTAACTTTTCCTGAATATACTGGCTGATACGAAGGTTAGCCTGATGCGGAACCAGCAGATTAATATCTTCTTTCGACAGATTATTCGCATTGAGAGCTTCTTCAATAACTTCCATGAATCGCACCACGGCGTGCTTGAAAACCTGATTGCCATTCATGTACACCTTGAACCCACTTGTGTCGAGTATTTGTTCAGGCTGACGTTCCTTGTGTGGACGGCTACTGCCGGGATCTTTGACATACAGTTCTTCCGCAAACCTCCCATCCGAGTGAAGATGGGTAGACAGAATTCCGGGGTTATCGGAGCGTTGCAGAATAGCAGCGCCAGCCCCATCGCCAAAGATAACGGCCGTATTCCGGCCGCGGGTAGATAAGTCAAGTGCCGTCGACTGAATTTCAGCACCTACAACCAGTACAGTTCTATACATGCCACTGCGGATGAAGGCATCAGCAACTGAAAGCGCATAGATAAATCCTGAACAGGCGTTGCGCACGTCCAGCGCGCCAATCCTGCCATCGAGTCCGAGTTCGCGTTGAAGCAGAACACCGGATCCTGGAAAGAAATAATCGGGAGTGATCGTCGCAAAGACAATGAAATCAATATCCTGTTCGCTGAGGTTCGCCCGTTGGAGCGCCATTCGGGTAGCTTTCGCGGCCATGTTGGCGACTGTATCTTTTGCCGGATCAATAAACCGACGTTCCCGGATTCCTGTTCGTTCGACGATCCAGGCATCATTCGTGTCCATTATTCCGGATAGATAATCATTAGTAATCACGGTTTCCGGCACGTGATGCCCTAATCCGACAATTCTCGAGCGCATAGGCGGTAGTTAAATTGCCGGCTAATTTAAGAATGTTTGCCAAATGATCGTTAGGCGCTACAAATATTATACACCTGGGTTCCGGTTGCCCGTGTCGTTTTGCGGTGGGCAGGTATCAGGCAACCGGAAAACAGATAGCGGTGACGTGATTATTGCAAGGAGTAAGGACTGAACCCGTGTTCGATAAACTCAATATAATCGTGCTTGAACTGGTAGAACGTTTTCCGGAAAGCTTCGACTTCTTCCATTAACGATTTGTGTTCATAGAAGTAACTGGTTTCGGTTTCATCACAATGCTGCAGCATGTTCGCCAGATTCTTTTCGTGTTGATGCAGCTTCTTGCGGAGCAAAGAAATCAGTTCACCATCGTAGTACGTAATCAGATGCTGAAAGTGATCCACTTGCTTTTTCGTTTCCAGACTCGAGATCTGCGTTGCATGCTGATCCAGCAGTTTCTGGAAAAACTGAACTTCCTTCTTCCAAAGTTTCAGCGCCGAGAGCCATTCCAGTGTCGTTGTGTGCATTTCAATAACACTGGGTTGAAGAATATACCTTCCGGTGGATGCTGTTACTGATACCATGAGCGTATGGGTTATGTTCTGATCTAACTTACGCCTTAGATCTCTCCCATAACCATGACAGGAATCACACTTCGTCAATGATAGTTGTCATCGGATAATAGATATCCTGGAACGGTTTTTCCCGTTCATGAATGCGTGATAAAATGCAGTAAATGCAGGCGCCTGATCAGATCAGATTACCACATTGACGATCTTGCCGGGAACAATGATAACTTTTTTGGGAGGTTTGCCTTCCGTCCACTTCTGAACGATTTCCGAAGCCATCACAAGTTTTTCGATGTCTTCTTTAGGCATATCCAACGCGAAATTCATCTTCACACGCACCTTTCCATTGATGGAAATCGGATATTCAAAAGAGTTCTCAACCAGGTACTGCTCATCAAACGATGGGAACGTGGCGTTCAGAATGCTGTCGCCGTGGCCCAGCATCTGCCAGAGTTCTTCGGTAATGTGCGGCGCATACGGTGAAAGCGCGATGACCAGCGGCTCAAGAATTGCCCGCTTAGTACACTTCAGACTGCTCAGCTCGTTGCAGCAAATCATGAATTCGCTCACAGTAGTGTTGAAGGAGAAGCGCTCAATGTCGTCTTCGACTTTCTTCAGCGTTTTGTGCAGTACTTTAAGCTCCTCACGCGCAGGTGCTGCGTCAGACACCGTGAAATTTCCGTTGTTGTCGTGGAACAGATTCCAGAATCGTCTTAGAAACTTGTAGACGCCGTCAATACCGTTGGTGTTCCACGGCTTGGAAAGCTCCAACGGACCCAGGAACATCTCATACATACGCAGCGTATCGGCGCCGTAACGGGTTACGATGTCATCCGGGTTAACCACATTGTACTTCGACTTCGACATCTTTTCCACTTCGGTTCCACAGACATATTTGCCGTCCTCCAGAATGAATTCCGCGGAAGCGAAATCATCGCGCCACTTCCTGAACGCATCGATGTCAAGCACGTCATTTTCAACCATGCTGATGTCAACATGCAGGGGCGTTACGTTGTGGTCTTTCTTCAACCCGTTCGAAACAAACGTATTGGTTCCGTTTATCCGGTACACGAACTTCGACATGCCCTGAATATGCCCCTGGTTGATCAGCTTGCGGAATGGCTCTTCGGATTGAACGTAGCCCAGATCCTTTAATACCTTACACCAGAAACGTGAATACAGCAGGTGACCTGTTGCGTGCTCTGAGCCGCCGATGTACAAGTCAACGTCTTTCCAGTAGTTGATACTTTCGGCGGATGCGAACGCGTTCTTGTTTTGCGGATCCATATAGCGGAACCAGTACCAGCTCGATCCAGCCCATCCGGGCATCGTGGTCAGTTCAAAGGGATAGCCTTCAGCGGGTGCATTTGCCGGTTTGTAGCGCCAGCTTTTTGCGCGGGCCAAAGGAGGCTCACCGCTTGCTGTAGGTTTATACTCATCAATTTCGGGAAGCGTTACCGGCAGGTCTTCGAACGCAACCAGCCTCGGTAATTTTCCATCGTAGTACACGGGGAAGGGTTCACCCCAATAGCGCTGCCTACCGAAGATAGCGTCACGCATCCGGTAGTTGACTTTTCTGACGCCGATTCCCATTCGCTCAACCTGGCCAAGGGCTTTCTCAATAGCTTCGTTCCACGGGAGGCCGTTAAGATCACCTGAATTGATCATCGTGCCCGACTTCGGTTCGAAGTTATCTTTGGTGATATCACTCGTCGGCCCTTCGAGAACGTCGATGATCGGAAGGTTGAAATGTTTTGCAAACGCATAATCCCGCGTATCGCTCGAGGGAACTGCCATCACGGCACCTGTTCCATATCCCGCCAGAACATAATCGGCGATCCACACCGGGATCTTTTCATTGTTGAAGGGGTTGATCGCATAAGCGCCGGTGAATGCGCCAGAGATGCGCTTTACTTCGCTCATGCGCTCGCGTTCACTGCGATTGCGCGCAACTTCAACGTATTCCGTAACTGTTTTTTGCTGCTCTGCAGTCGTGATCTTCTCCACCAGTTCGTGTTCGGGTGCAATCACCATAAAGGTGACGCCATAGATCGTATCAATACGCGTCGTGAACACACGGATTTTTTCGTCGTGGCCATCGAGTTTGAAATCGAGCTCACAGCCGACGGACTTGCCGATCCAGTTGCGCTGCATTTCTTTTACTGGCTCGGGCCAGTCGATGGTGTCCAAACCCTGGAGGAGGCGTTCGGCATAAGCCGTGATACGCATACTCCATTGCATCATCTTGATGCGCTCTACCGGATAGCCTCCCCGTTCGGAGACTCCGTCTTTAACTTCATCGTTTGATAAGACTGTTCCCAGCGCGGCACACCAGTTTACCATCGTTTCGCTCAGATATGCGATGCGGTAGCGCTGAAGTATTTCCTCGCGCTCGGTCTCCGGCCAGCTCTGCCATTCCTTCGACGTAAAGGCAGGGGTATCTTCGTCGCAAACGGCTTCGACTCCATGGTTCCCGCTGGATTCAAACAACTGAATCAGCGTGTCGATAGGTTCAGCCTTGTCGGATTTCTTGTTATACCAGCTGTTGAACAGCTGCGTGAAAATCCATTGCGTCCATTTGTAGTAATCGGGGTCACAGGTACGCACCTCGCGACTCCAGTCGAACGAAAACCCGATTTGCTTAAGTTGGCGCTTATACGTTTCAATGTTCTTTTCTGTCGTAATCGCCGGATGTTGGCCGGTCTGGATTGCGTATTGTTCTGCGGGAAGCCCAAAAGCATCGAAGCCCATGGGATGCAGCACGTTGAATCCCTTGATTCGCTTGTACCGGGAAACGATATCGGAAGCAATGTACCCAAGCGGGTGACCAACGTGAAGGCCGGCACCGGAAGGGTAAGGAAACATATCAAGGACGTAATATTTCGGTTTCGAAGGATCATTTTTCACCTCATACACCTTGTCTGAGGCCCACTTTTCCTGCCATTTCTTTTCAATACGTTTGATCTCTTCTTTACTGTAATCCGCCATAGCAACGATGCTTATCTTTTTTGAACCGCCAAAAATAGACTAATCCGCGATTATTGTGAAAGATTGCGCTTTCGTTCTTAGGAAATGTTCGCTGCGCGGAATTGGGTTAGAAAAATCTTCCATTTGCATCATTTTCCGGGTTAGTCATAGGAATAGAATGTTATTTTTGCCCAGTTTTCCGATGACCCTCCCTAACACAAAACCCCTATTGGTCGTCTGGATGCTTCTCCAGGCATTTTTGTGTCTGCCTTTTGCCGGGCTGGCACAAAAGGGTGACTTGTACGGAATTTCGCCCGAAACTCCGTTGAGGGAATGCGCCGTCGATCAGTGGACTGGCGATAACGGCCTGTTATCCAATAACCTTACTTCCGTTTTTCAGGCGTCCAGCGGCTTTCTCTGGATTACCACCAACAACGGCCTCATGCGCTTCGATGGGGTAAACCTTCAGATCTTTGATAAAGACAAAGTGCCTTTTTTTACGTCCGAAGCTTTTTACCGCATTTATGAAGACAAGAACCGTACGCTGTGGCTGGCCAGCCGCGGGAACGGGATCGTCCAATATTCAAAAAACGAATTTTCGCAATTTCTGCCGGACAATCCGCTGGTTCCCAGATCGCTGAGAACCATGTTGATCCAGGACGACGGCACTATCTGGGTAGGGTCCGATTACAAAGGACTCATCCGGATAAAGGACTCCGTGGCTGTCAGCATTCCTAATCCCATTTTTCAGAATGTATCCATTCTTTCACTTGAAGAGGGTGAAGACAGCACAATCTATGTCGGTACCAACTCGCGCGGGCTGCTGGCCCTGAAGAATGATGAAGTCCGGCACATTCCGTTGGGCGGGCTGAAAAACGTCCCCGTCCATGTAATTAAAAACCTGGGGGGCGTTGTGTACGTGGGTACGTCCAACGGACTTTTTGTCCTGAAGGATGGCGAGGTGACGTCGGTGGATTTCCTGAAGAACATCCAGGTGAATGATATTATCCGCGACCACTTCGGCTCGTTGTGGATTGCCACGGAGCGGGGCCTCGGCCGTATCAACGAGAAACACAACCTGAAGGAATTTCTTCGCTCTGGAAAATCATTCCCAGGTGCCCACATTACCTCGTTGTTCCTCGACCGCGAAGGATCTCTGTGGATGAGTACGGGCAAGAGCGGACTGCTCCGTATAAAGGAAAGCCCCATCCGGAATTATGATGAGGAAGACGGTCTCGCCATTGACCGCGTCAACCTGATTGCAGAAGCTCCTGATGGAAAGTTTTTTATCTGCCTTGATGATGGTCTGGTCGATATTTTTGACAACGGTGTCGTTAAGCCTCTCAGGATTAACGACGACCACTGGCATGAGGCTGTTCGCGATATCCTGGTCGAACCCAATGGCACGATCTGGATTGCAAGTTATAATGGTGTACTGCGAAAAGATAAGAACGGTGAACGTCTGTTCACTACCGCGGATGGGCTGTCGTCCAATTCCGTGCGGCGGATTCTTCGCGATTCGGCTGGTGACCTGTGGTTTGCCACGCGTACCGGAGGAGTGATCCAGTTCAGTGGAAACAAGGTGAAGAAAATATTCAACCGCGAGAACGGCCTCTCTTCAGACTACATCCTGGCTATTGAACAGCATGAGGATGGGAGGTTGTTCATCGGAACACACAGCGGTGGCCTTAACATTATTAACAAGGATGGTTCTGTAGAAGTGTTCCATATTTCAGGGAATGACGAGGGTATCCTGATATTCAACGTTCACATTGATAAATCCAACAATGTCTGGCTCGCCACGAGCAACGGCTTATTTCACTTCAACCTGCAGCGTCGGGAATTTACGAGGCTCGTCCTGGCTGAAGTGGTGCAGGGAGAGAGCTATTTCGACTGGGTGGAAGACCTTCGGAACAACATCTGGATTCCAACCAACATCGGGATCCTCCAGGTAGAGAAAGGGGCTGTACTTGATTTTCTGATAGGCAAGAAGGGAAGTATCAGCAGCCGGATCTACGACGAGTACGATGGTATGAAAAACAAGGAATGCACGGGAGCCACCAGGTCCCTGCTTTCTTCGAACGGCGAGATATGGGTGCCAACTATTGCAGGGGTTTGTATCGTGAATCCCGAGCGACTTGCGATTAACCGGACAGTTCCGCCCGTATACATTACGTCTGTCATCACTGACGACGGAGAGAATACGAATCTATCGAATGAACTTACCATTCCACCGGGGAACTTCCGTCTTACGGTGCGGTTTACCTCGCTGAGCTTATGGGCTCCCAACAAAGTGAAGTTCAGGTACAAACTTAACCGCGTAGACAAGGAATGGAAGGACGTAACGGGAATCGAGCGAAGTGTGGGTTATACAAACCTGTCACCGGGTTATTACGAGTTCAAGGTCATTGCCTCCAACAATGATGGTGTGTGGAATGAGGAAGGCGCCACAATCCGCTTCAGAGTCAGGCCATTCTTTTATCAGACTGTATGGTTCTATTTTGTTCTCGTATCCGCGATGCTGCTGATGATCTATCTGTTGTATCGGTGGCGTGTGGAAGCAGTGGAACACCGCAATCAGGAGCTGATGAAGGTAAACAGTGAACTGGATCGCTTTGTGTACAGCGCATCCCACGACCTTCGCGCGCCGCTGACATCAATTTTGGGGTTAGTTCGCCTGACGAAACTAGATGACAACCCTGAAAACCGGAAGCAATACCTCGACATGGTTGAGAAAAGCATCCACAAACTGGATGGCTTCATTCATGACATCATCAACTATTCGCGAAACGCGCGCACTCAGCTTGCTTCCGTTCCTGTTGATTTCAATGCGGTGACGAGTGAGATATTTGAGATGCTGAGCTTTCAGGATAACAGCAGTCGTATTAAGAAAATCGTCAACGTCACAGGGGATGGCGTCTTCTATACCGACCGGAAACGTCTCGATGTGGTCCTCTATAATCTGGTTACAAACGCGATCAAATATCACCACACTAATCATCCCGATCCCTGGATAAGGATAGAAGTGACGTACTCGACAAAGAGTGCCACTGTCAAGGTTGTTGACAACGGCCCGGGTATCCGCAAGGACCACCTTAACAATATCTTTAAGATGTTTTATCGCGCTGATGAGCGCAGCAGTGGCTCCGGTCTCGGACTTTTCATCGCCCGTGAGACCGTGGAAAAGCTGAAGGGCACGATTTCCGTTGAATCGTCACCTGGAAAGGGCAGCACATTCACGGTAGAAATTCCTTCACTGACTCCTCCATCCGCCTGAGGGTCGTAAGATCAAAAAGCTGATTTTCCTTAAAGAACGGTCCGTGTTGCAAGTATCCGTACCGTTATTCACGTACAACCTGTGCATGCGCAGTTGGTGCGACTGAGGTTGTCAGATATGGTTGAGTACCTTTGCGTGGGCGCCCGCAAACACAATTCCCGCAGTGAGCGGACGTAGAAATAATCAAAAGATCGCCTTCAGATCCTCGATATCTGAATTCTTCAAAGGCTTCGTGATAAAATGGATCACGTGATGGAAGGAGAGGACATAATCCCGGTCAATGTTGCTTTCGGAGCTGGTCAGGATCACAATCCGGGACTTTCGGGTAACGCTGTCTGGTAGTAGCGGGAAGTTCTTCAGAAATGAGAATCCATCAGCGCCGGGCATGTTAAGGTCGAGAAATATGGCGTCCGGAGCAGACTCCGAATCTGCGTTCTTCAGCGCCCTAAAGGCTTCATTGGCAGAATTATACATTTCAAGCTGAGTCGAGAAACCATAGACCTCCAGAAACCTTTTCTGGATAAACAGGTCTATGTCGCTATCATCGATCAGTAGTACTTTTTTGAGGCTTCCCTTAGTCATCTCTTACCCCTCCGAGGGGCGGATTAAACTTATAAAAAATCTCGTTTATTCGTCCCTTTTAATCCAAAATTGTGAAAGGCGGGTTTCAAAACGAACAAAAATGTATTAAAATTGAACCTTGTAAAAAATCCAACCACCATGAAATTGAAACATGCCATTTATTTCTTAATGAGCGCCCAGGTAACCTTCGGCCTGATGTCCTGCGGTTCCTCAACAAGCGATAAGGTGAACAATTCCGAAGAGTTCGAGGAAGCTCAGAAAGAAAGCCTGAAACAGACTATTGTTGACGTAGCGGATAACATTCCAGCACCCACGGAAATCCCTTACCTGCTTCAGGCTACCGGCGCAGATTTTAACGAAAGCCTCGTAAACGATAAAAATAAGGTTGATCAATACGCATCCCGCCACGACAAGGCAGCCCTTAACCTTGGCGTCTATGCCGCCGATGTAGGGTACCTCGCTTCGTACGATAAAACTCAGGAAGCCATCAATTACCTGAATAACTGCAAGACACTTGCTGATAACCTCGGTGTGATTGGTACTTTCGACCTCGACCTGCTGAAGAGATTCGAAGCAAATATCGGTAACAAGGATTCACTGTCATTCCTTCTGGATCACACGCTCAAGAGAACCGGCGAATTCCTTCAGGACGACAACCGCAACAGGCTCGCTGCCCTTGTCCTCACCGGCAGCTTCATGGAAGGGCTTTACATCTCTACCGGCCTGATCAAGTCGTACCCGAAAGATCTTCTGGCGGATGATCAGCGCAACCTCATTCTGACACCTATTATCCAGATCACCCTTCAGCAAAAGAAATCTGTTTCCGAACTGACGAAAATGCTTTCGACAGTTGAGCAGAGTGGCCAGGTTGAAGGTATTGTGACTGACCTGAAACGCCTCGAAGCGGCATATGCAAACCTCAACATCGAAGATCAGATCAAGAACAACAAGGCTAACCTCGTGCTTACCGACAAAAACCTCGTTGAGATTACTGATATCGTTGAGAAAATACGCAAAGACATTACACAGTAACATATTCGTTTAAAACGCATACGAAAGGACTGGCCACATGCCGGTCCTTTTTTGTTTTGGTCCGGGTTGTTTTCCTATCTTTAGTTTTTCTACCTAACCCTTACCTATGAGCGAGTCGCTACTCAAGGCAATCCTGCGATTGTTTGCCGTTGTCGCACGGGAAGACGATGTCACAGGCCACGAACGTGACCAGATCAAATCGTTTCTCGAAGACCACTTGAATGGAAGGGCGGTCGAAACGTATCTCCGAAGCTTTGACGATATCATCAAGACGCTTCCCCCAAAGGCCCATGAATGGAGTGATGAGGTGAAGCAAATCGATGCCCTCTGCAGCGAAATCAGTCCCAACCTCACGCAAAAACAAAAGGCTGTCATACTTCTGGAACTTATCGCCATAATCCAGGCTGATGGAGAAATCTCCGACAAGGAAGACAGACTCGTGAACGCGATCGGAAAGAACTTCCTGATCGAAGAAGCACAGATAGACCTCATCCGCAAGTTTGTCCTCGCCCGCGAGGAGGCCGACTACGACCACCAGCACATCCTGCTTGTTCATGCATCCGGCGATAACCTAAAATGCAGCCCCGTCATTATGCGCCCCGCGCTAAAGGGCTATATCGCTGTGCTCTACCTCCAGAGCACGGATCTTTATTTTATCCGGTATGAGGGCACCTCGCCCGTATACCTTAACGGTGTGCCACTGCGTTCCGGCAAGATCAACGTACTCGCAGTGGGAAGCCTGATACGATGGGAGAAGGATGAACCCGTGTACTACGGCGACATCCTTCAGAAGTTGAAACTATTCGGCGACTTCTCGCGACTCACTTTCGAAGCCCATGAAATCAGTTATGCGTTTCGCAATGGCAAGCTGGGACTTCGGAACGTGTCACTGGCGGAAGAGTCAGGAAACCTGGTAGCGTTAATGGGGGCCAGCGGAGCCGGAAAAAGCACACTGCTACACGTCCTCAACGGCACCGAAAAACCAACTTCGGGACGCGTCCTTATCAACGGGATCGATATACATGGCGAACCCGAAAGAATCGAAGGCGTCATCGGATTTGTACCGCAGGACGATCTGCTCATTGAAGACCTTACCGTCTACCAGAACCTCTACTATGCCGCAAAGCTGTGTTTCAGCCGGAAGACGGAAGAGGAAATTCATTCACTGGTGATGAGTGTTCTCGAAGACCTGGGACTGGTTGAAACAAAAAACCTCAAGGTCGGGTCGACGCTCCAAAAGACCATCAGTGGTGGTCAGCGCAAGCGACTGAATATTGGCCTCGAACTGCTTCGCGAACCTGCAGTCCTGTTTTGTGACGAACCTACAAGCGGATTGTCGTCGCGTGATTCTGAAAATATTATTGACCTCCTGAAGGAACTGAGCCTTAAAGGAAAACTCGTGTTCGCCGTCATTCATCAACCTTCGTCCGACATCTTCAAGATGTTCGACAAGCTCCTGATACTCGATACCGGCGGCTACCAGATCTATTACGGGAATCCTGTCAACGCGATCGTTCATTTCAAGAAATGTATAGACCTGGTGAACAGCGACGAGGGAGAGTGTCATGAGTGCGGCAACGTCAACCCTGAGCAGATTTTCAATATCATCGAGACAAGGGTCATCAATGAATACGGCAACTTCACCAATGAGCGAAAGATACGGCCCGAGCAGTGGAACGAAATTTTCCTGAAGACGCACAAGCCACCCCAGGTGGAGACGTCGAAAGACGTACCGCACTCAACGTTGAACATTCCCACCAGGCTCAAGCAAATCCGGCTGTTTTCGTTGCGCGACATCCAGGCCAAGCTTCACAACAAACAATATCTCATTATCAACCTTCTCGAGGCGCCAGTCCTTGCTTTTATACTCGCCTACATCGTACGATACTACAACGTAGACGATAAGTTCCTCATTGGGTATGTATTCGGAAAAAACGTTAACCTTCCGGCATACCTATTCATGAGCATTATCGTGGCGTTGTTCATGGGACTAACGGTGAGCGCGGAGGAAATCATACGCGACGGAAAGATTCTAAAGCGCGAAGCGTTCCTGCATCTCAGTCGAAGCAGCTACCTGCTTTCAAAAATATCTATACTCTTTTTGCTCTCCGCGATCCAGACCCTGATGTTTGTATTGATGGGATCGTATATCCTTGAAATAAAGGGCATGTTGTTCCAGCATTGGTTCATCCTGTTTACGACATCCTGCTTTGCCAACCTTCTCGGCCTCAATATATCGTCGGCGTTTAATTCAGCCGTCACGATTTATATCCTGATTCCCCTGCTGCTGATCCCCCAGCTCATCCTGAGCGGAGTGGTGGTCAAGTTTGATAAGTTAAATCCTTCCATTGGCAATGCCGCGACCGTTCCCTTTGTCGGCGACCTCATGGCTTCGCGGTGGGCATTCGAAGCTTCGATGGTTGCGCAGTTTAAGGACAACGCATTTGAGAAGGAGTTCTATCTCTATGAGAAGACTATGGCGAATGCTGACTTCAAGAAGATCTACCTGATTCCTGAAATCGAAACGCGTCTACAGTTCTGCATCAATAACCGCAATGATGAAAGTCCCCGGATTCGTGCGAAGGTGGACGCCGATTTCAGGCTGATCCGGAGCGAACTCAAAAAGGAACTTGAGATCACCGGACAAAAACTTGCCGCACTCGACGACCTCACGCGGGAACGTTTTAGTGTGGATACTTACAACGCTGTCGCGGGATTCCTGGAATCTCTGAAAAAGTTCTATATCAAAAGATACAACCAGGCCGACAAGCTTAAAGAGGAACAGGTTGAAAAGCGCACCAGCAGCCTTCCGCAGGGAGTTACTTTTACGTTGTACAAGGAGCGCTACCTCAATGACGCGATCAGTGAGTTAGTGAAGAACACTACGGAAACACATCGCATCATTGAAAAGGATGGTAAACTTGTTCAGAAAATTTATCCCATTTATAAAGATCCGGATCCGGATCACGTGATCGACTTCGATGCGCAGTTTTATATGCCTGAAAAACACTTCCTCGGCAGGAATGTGGATACATTCTGGTTTAATACGGGAGTCATCTGGTCGATGTCGCTTACGCTGGCATTATTGCTTTATTTTGACGTCCTTCGAAAAATTATCGACGGGATGGGAAATCTTCGCAATCCCCTGTACCGGAATAGCGTACCCAATTAAGATCTGCTGCCATGTTTTTTGCCTTGTCCAAGACCGTTTCGCTGCTGGTGATGCCGCTTAGCCTCATCGTTATCTGTTTTCTGCTTTACATTTTCCTCCGGCGTGATCGCCTCAGAAAAATATTCTTCTGGACAGGCTTTGGTATGCTCATTTTCTTTTCGAATGATTTCATCGCCAATGAAGCGATCCTGCTATGGGAAATACCGGCACGACCATTCGATTTTGTAAAGAATTATGAGCTTGGTATTGTACTGACAGGTACGACGATTGAAAAGGAAGAACCCGCAGACCGCGTTTACTTCGCCAAGGGCGCCGACCGGGTTACTCACACGGTCCAGTTGTACAAACTGAAGAAAATCCGGCGCATACTGATCAGCGGGGGCACAGGACGGCTAGCAGGCGAAGCAGAACCTGAAGCGCGGAAATACTTTAAAGCCATGGTCATGATGGGCGTAGACCCTGAAGACATCATGATCGAAGATGAAACGCGGAATACCTATGAGTCCGCCGTTGCTGTAAAGCCGATGCTTGAACGCATGAACCTGACTCAGGAAGATTGCCTCCTGATCACTTCGGCATTTCACCTGCGCCGTTCACTGGCAGTGTATCGCAAGGCGGGACTCGAACTCGATTCGTTTGCCACGGATTTTTACTCGCATCCAAGGAGTTTCTACCCGGACAGGTTTCTCGTCCCGAAGATAGAAGCCATCCACATTTGGCAGAAGCTTTTCAAGGAATGGATCGGGATGGCTGCCTATAAGGCCGCGGGGTATATCTAAAAAAAAATCCCGGCCCCTTTGTGGGCGGCCGGGATAGAAAGAAAGGTTTCTTAAGGATTCACCGGAAGGCTTGTTCCCTGGTATTTCGCGATGTTAACTCGCGGCACCTTTGCACCAAACTCAGCATTGATAGCATCGATAAAAATATTGGCGACATACGCCATGCCGCGTGAGTTGGGGTGAACACCATCTTCCGAAAAGCCACCTGTGGGCGGCGCAAGGGAAGGAGTGAAGGTTACACCATCCATAGACTCGTACCCTGCAGCAGCCAGTTGTGTGAATTTGGCGTTGACGTCAGCGAGGGCAATACGATCACTCGCATTCGCGGTAGCAGCGATGATGTTGTTGAAGGCAGTCGTTCTTTCTCTGATCTCAGCCTGCTCCTCAGGTATCAGGACGTACTGATCGCCCAGCGGTACCGTTAGTCCGCGAATTAGCAGGGGGTTGTTATCGACCACAGTACCAAGAACCGGAGCTGCTGACAGCGTGAGCAAATCTGTGCTCCGAGCCTGTCTCACCATACGGTAAGGCTCGAGCAGTTCGCGTTGCGTTTCCGTCATCAGTTCCAACCCCACGAGTTGATCGAAGTACGGTCCGAGGTCCCTGAGCGTTTCGTCAAAAATAACGGGGCTGTTCTGCCCTACAACGAATGATATCTTCCTTGCGTCAAGTTCGTCAGCGGACAAACCGAAGTTTGGATTCTTGAGCCCATCGAGTACGAGGTTGTAGGCCGCAAAGCCAGTATTCAACATGTTTACGTTTTCCTCCGGCAGCGGGATGGCGTTATATGCAACCAGTCTGAAGTACGGTATTGCCGTAACGTCAGGTATGTTGGCTACAATACCTTTGATGTTTTCGTCGACGCTGAGGAGTTGCATGATGGCTCCGTTGAAACTGGTGTTGAAGTCTTCTGCAGAAGTGAGGATTGCAGGGTTTGACGCGCCGCCAACGGCATAGCCGAGGACGTCATTGTTGCCCAGCCAGAATGAGAAGAACGTTCCTCCATCGGCGAGTGCCGCCATAGCGTCTCCAAGGATGGTAGATGTTCCCGGAACTTTGGCAAAGCGCGCGTAGAATGGATTGAATGCAGGATGTTCCGAGCCCGCCCAGTTACCAGTTTCCGGCAGGAAGATCTGGCCGATTTGAATGCCTGGAACGGCAAAGTTGTTCAGCGCATCTTTATCTCCTGAGTACATAAAGCCCGGGTTCACTTGCGGGTTGGGAATCGCGCCGGCATCGCTGATCGTAGGTGCCGGTGCTGGTGGCGTGCCCTGCAAAAGCAGCCTTCCAAGCACAACGTTGCCGGGAATAGGGTTGGTGCCTCCGGTATAAAAGCCATTCACACTGTTGATGTCAGGCTGATTAAACGCGCCACCACCTACACATGCAAACTGAGTAGCGAGGATTTTACCCAAAGAGTTTGCCTGACCTTCAGTAAACAAGGCACCGGCCTGAAAGCCTGCCGTAAGTGAATTTCCAAGGGCAACGAACTTCGAAAAATCCGCACTGCCTGGTGATGCGTCCGCGGGACACTCCGGCTGGGCCGACGGAGGCGTTGGATTCTCCAGTTCGGCAATCTCCTGATCGCACGCATTCAGCGTTAATGCGAGTGCCAGGGTTATTCCAATATATCTTAATGTCTTCATATCAAGTCGTGATTATTTCATGAACTGGTCGAACGTAAGCGAAATGTAATACTGCTGACCTACAAAAGGACCGCCGAGGTTGGTGCGGTAATCTCCGCCACCGATGTTCGTTCCACCGACCTTGACCATCGTCTTAATCGAAGGAATCTTGTAGTTGAACTGCGCATCCACTACACCGAATTCAGGTACCACCCACTCACCAAAATCCGACTGCCACAGGAACTCTTCCTGCCAGCGGAAGTTGACGTTGAAGCCAAGGTTCTTCGCCAGCTTTCTTGAACTCAGACCAACAGAGAACTTGTTCTCAGGTGTGTTGAAACCAGCGCGGAAGTTTTCATCAGCGTTGGACTCTTCACTGAACGATGCCCAGTTGTAGTTGGCATTGAGCTGGAAGTTGCGTGGCAGATTATAGGTAAGTCCCACGCCAATACCAGATGACTTCACCGTAGCGGAAGAGTTCACGTAAGGAGAGAATATTGTTCCCGCAGGGAGCTCCACTCCCTGGTGTTGTGTCGGATTCTTGCTCGCGATGTCGAGCGAACCAATAAAGTCCTGATAAGAGTTGTAATAGTAATTGACATCGAACAGGAGGTCTGTGCCAAACAATCCTTTATAACCGACTTCAAATGCATGCAGTTGTTCCGGTTTGATGTAAGGAACGTTTGCTGTCACCAGGTCAGCTTCGTTTCCGGTAACCAGATAACGTTCATAAGATGCGCGTGTCCAGGCCCCGCCGTTGTGTACACCATACCGCGCTGCGTTCGCTTCGGTACTTCCCAGCAGCGTATTCGTTCCGGCAGGGAAGAAGATGAACTGCGCCTGGGTGTCAGGGTTGCGGAAGCCCGACTGGAATGATGCACGGATGTTGTGATTGTCGTTGAACGTATATACCGCCGAAACCCGTGGTGTAAATCGTCCATCGAAGTTTTCATTCTTATCGTACCGGATAGACCCCGTCAGCTTAAGTGCTTCTGCCAGTGTTTTTGATATCTGCGTGTATACACCAAACTCGTTGATGTTGATTCGTTCGAAGTTGCCTCCGGTCTCAGGATCTTCATTGAAGATTGTTCCGTCTGAGAAAAGGCTGTACTGGCGAATGTTACCGCCGAGTTGTACTTCAGCAAAGCTGATTTTGTCGGCGAAGTTGTAGTTGAATTCACCGTGGTAAAGCCTGGATTGGTCGATGAACTTCGCGCCTGATGGTGAACGCTGGAAGTAATCATTACGCACGGCTTCGAGCAGGTTCTCGTACTCGGCAGACCCTACGGCAGGTCTGTTCCGGTCTGCATATGCACGGGCAGCCTGATGCGCAGCTGTCGGATTGCCACCGGGAACACCCGGAACGTAGCCTTGCATGGCCAGAACGTAGGTCTGTGCATATTCCGGCGCCCACTGTGTGCGCGTAGGACTGATACGCTCGTTGATTTGTCCGCCGAGTGCCGCCATGTTGTACGAGTCACCCGCGTCTGTTGCTGTCACGTATCCGCGCACGAAGTAGTTCTTCGAACGCAGTTCAAGCTTGTGAAACTGCTGGGTGAAGTTGCGTAATGCATATTTCTGCGAACCCTGATACACGGAGCTTCCTCCGCCGTAACGGTAGTTGTACGAAACTTCCATGTCATCAGTAATCCTGTAATGGAGGGCCGCGTCACCCTTGATGCTTCTTGCAACATAATCATCCACGAGATGTTCTTCCTCCCAGCCTGTTCTTCTCAGGTCAAGGGAAGAGAATCCCGGTGGCAAAGACGATGCAGGAATCACAATACGCGTTTCGTCTCCGTATAAGTTAACGCCATCGAAGTTCGGCTCACCACTGTGGTTGATACCGTCTGCGATGCGGTTAACGTCAGTTTTGTAATCGTTACCCCGCCAGTCTTCAGCGTCGAGGATAGCGAAGTTCACCTTGAAGGCAAACTTGTTGTTGAAGGCTTTCGCATAACGGATGTTGAAGTTGTAGAGGGGATAGGACTCACCCTGGGCATCTGACCGCGTGATACCGGCTTTCATCTGCGCGCTGAGACCCTGGTATTCAAACGGGCTCTTGCTCTTCATGATGAGGATACCGTTGAATGCGTTGGGGCCGTACAGGGCGGAGGCAGCTCCCGGAACAAGTTCCATACTTTCTGCATCCAGTTCGCTCAACCCTACAATATTACCTGTGGGGAAGTTCAACAGCGGAGCCTGTGTGTCAATACCATCGATAAGTTGTACGAAGCGCACGTTGGCGATGGTGGCGAAACCGCGCGTATTGATCTGGGGAAAGTTGAGACTGCTCGATGTAAACTGAACTCCCTTTACGTTGGCAAGGGCGTCGTAAAAATCGGGCGCCGGTGTTTGCTGAATAGCAAGGATGTCAATCTTCTCGACAGTAACAGGCGATTGAAGGATACTCTCCTCTACACGCGACGCCGACACCACTACTTCTTGTCCGAGGAGCATACCCTCCTGGAGTTTGATTGAAAGACCCGTCGTATTCTGATTTGTGATTTGAACCTCTTGTGTCTGATAGCCAACGTAGGAAAATACCAGCGTAAATGGAGGCGGGTCGTTAGTCCGCAGACTGAAGCCTCCATTCGCATTTGAAATCGTTCCGGCTAGTTTTCCCTTCACGACAATGTTTACCCCCGGGACGGGATCACCACTCGCTGCATCCGTAATGGTTCCCTCGATCGTTGTCTGTGCTATCGCCGCGGCCGAACACAAGACAAATCCGAGTAACCACAAGCAACTCCTGTAAAAGATCTTCATAAACTCGAAATGGTTTTTGGTTAATAGTGCATTCAGAGACCCGGGAACAAATTTGGTATGCATACCGAGTTCTTTACGAAAAGTACAAAAAAATCCAAACAAACAAACGTTTGAATAGGGCCAAAAACCGATTTCTTAATTTATCAGGAGTCTTTCTGAGTTTTCAGGTAGGCGACGAGACGTTCACAAAGCTCGTTTATTTCAGATGCCATGTGCTCATCTCCTGTGGCCGTAAGCACACTTTGCGCAAGTCCGCCAAGGCAGTCGATATGGAAACGTTTCATCTCCAGAACGGGCATGTCCTTCGCCCACAGGTCGATACGCAGCGTGTTTTTCTGCTTGTGGTCCCAAAGGGCAACGGAAATAGATTTTGTCTCCGTCAAACCCGGATCGGGCTTGTCGGTGGCGTCCCAAAGAATTTTGGTGGGTATATTTTTATCGTCGAGTTCTACTTCAAATTGAATAGTCGATTTCTTCATGTCCGTCTGGCTTCTGTTTCAAAATTCCTGCAAAATACAATTATATTCCTTCCGGGATGAAGTTTTTGAACTGCTCCAGCGATTCCGGATTGCGGAGTGATCCAGGATTCACCACTTTTTCGGGAGATCTTCCCATGAGCAGCTTCTTCACCGGTGTTTCGGTTTTCTTCCCACTGATCGTGTACGGGATGTCGTGCACTTCAATAATCTCATCCGGAACGTGGCGCGGCGTATACGCCTGACGGATCGCGTTGCTGATCCTGCGCCTCATGTCGCCGTCGAGGGTGCCGGCTTCCTTCATGACGACGAACAGGGGCATCCAGAAAGATCCATCAGCTTTTTCAATACATACAATGAGGCTGTCCTTAACTTCTTCTACCTGGTCTACTGCGCGATAGATTTCAGATGTGCCTATGCGGATGCCTCCGCGGTTCAGCGTTGCGTCAGACCTCCCATAGATGATAATGCCATTGCGTTTGGTGATCCGTATCCAGTCACCATGACGCCATATTCCCGGAAACATTTCAAAGTAACTCTCTTCGTATCGCTTGAAGTCGGCGTCATTCCAGAAGAACACGGGCATAGACGGCATAGGGCGCGTGATCACCATTTCACCCTCCTCGTCTATTACCGAATCGCCTGACTCGTTCCACGCTTCAAGCCTGCAGCCAAGTGCCCGGCACTGAATTTCGCCACTGTATACGGGTAACATGGGGTTGCCGCCCACGAAAGCACTGCATACATCCGTCCCTCCGCTCATCGACGCGAGCCAGATTTCATTGCCTACGTTTTCATATATCCATCGGAAACCTTCCGGCGGAAGTGTGCTCCCCGTCGAGCCGATGGATCGCAGCGCAGAAAGATCATAATCTTTTGCGGGCGTGATGTTCGCCCTCATGTTGGCGAGAATGAAACCTGCACTCGTTCCAAAGTGATGAATGCCGGCATCGGCACAAAACTTCCAGAGCACATTGAGGTTGGGATACGTGGGGCTACCATCGTACAATACCATCACGCCTCCTGCGAGAAGTGCTCCGTGAATGTAGTTCCACATCATCCACCCGGTGGTGGTGTACCAGAAACAATGTTCACCTGGCTTGAAGTCGTTGTGGAAGGTGCCGTACTTCAGTTGCTCCAGCAGGATGCCACCATGACTGTGGGTGATCGCCTTCGGCAGCCCCGTTGTGCCGGATGAATACAATACCCATAACGGATGCGAGAAGGGCACCCGATTAAAGGTGAGTTTATCGGAAACAGTAGCGGTTACTTCCCTCCAGGTAAGTGCGTTTTTTCCTTCGGAAACCTCGACGCGTTCGTCGGATATAGTAATAACTAACTCGATTTCCGGAATCTCTTTAAGGAGGTCACTGATTACCTCTCGTTTACCAAAGACTTTTCCGTTATATTGATATGAATCAACGGCGATTAGTACGCGTGGTTTCAGCTGACTGAAGCGATCGATGACGGCACGCGTGCCGAAATCGGGAGAACAGCTTGTCCAGATGGCGCCAATGGATGTTGTGGTCAGCAAGGCAACCGATGCTTCGGGAATACAGGGCATGTATGCCGCTACGGTGTCGCCCTCCCGGATGTCGTGATTTTTGAGTACCTTCTGTAATGAAGCAGTGTTTGAGCGAAGCTCTTTCCAGGTAATGGTTTGCAGTTCGCTGCTCTCAGCGCCAAACAGAATCGCGGGACTTGCATCTGTTGCGCGGCGGAAGATATGTTCGGCATAGTTAAGGCGCGTGCCTTCGAACCATTTGGTGCGGGGCATTGGTTCCTTTGATGCGGCTGACGAAGCAGTACCGTCTGCCATGATGTCGAAGTAGTCCCATATAGAACGCCAGAAGGCTTCTGTTTCCGAGGTCGACCATTCCCACAAGCTTTGGTAATCGGGAAATGAAAGGCCTTTATATGTTTTCAGCCACTGCATATACGTCGCGAGGTTGCTTTGGTCGACAACGTGTTGTGGGGGCTGCCAGAGGAGCTCAGACATAGTTTTCAGGTTAACGGTCCAAAATAAGGTAATTTCTGATTTCAGGGTTCCTGATTTTCTCATTTCCGATCAGGGAAGCTGTTCGCTTTATACCAGATCTGTCCTCCAGGTCCCCTTGGAGCGGCAACCCACCCAATAGGCTCATAAGAAACGTGAGGGAACTTCGTAAGGTGCTGCAGGTGAGCTGCAGGCACGCGACAACCCCAGGGGAGTATCGGCGCGCACTGCGGGACCTCCCGAGGATACTACGAGGATCTTACCAGTTTCTTGTGACTACCTGACCAGGAACTACAATACCGGCCAACTATTCAAGAAAGGGCAGTAATTATATAGTTGGTTGCTGGTTCGGTGTGTGGATGGTAGTGGACCGTTACAGCACGTGAAGATGTGCTCTTGGCAATCACGAACCAGGAAAGAATATACAGAAAAAAACACGGAATTGTTGTTATCTTGACTTCAATGAAAGATGGTATTTCGCGCCTCATTATAGTTGGCGCAATCCTGTTGTGTAATATTCAATTATTTTCCCAGAGCAAGGAAGTAGAACTACCGGAAGCGTATTCAAAATATTTTAAGGATTTCGGAGTAAGCGGTTCTATTGCCGTTTACGATCGGGATAACGACAAAATCGTGTACTTCGACAAGGCACGCACACATCGGCGGTTCAGTCCGGCGTCAACGTTCAAGATATTCAACTCCCTTGTCGCACTCGAAACAGGAGTGGCAGCCGATACCAGTTTTACTCTCGAATGGGATGGCGTGAATCGTGGGAAATACGCTCCCTGGCATCGCGCGAACAGTCTGAATTCGGCGTTTAAATATTCTGTGGTCTGGTATTATCAGGAGCTTGCAAGAAGGGTAGGAGCTGAGGAAATGCAGCGACTGATATCATTGAACAATATGGAAACGAAGACATCAACGACAAGATTGATGAAATTTGGTTAAGTGATAGCGGTGGAAAGCTTCGGATTTCGCAGGTCGAGCAAATTGCATTTCTACGGAAGTTGTTCAATGATTCGCTCGCCTTCAGCAAGAGAAGTCAGCAACTGGTGAAAGACATACCGTCTGTTTGCAAAAACCGGAATGTGTTCTCACGACGAGCTTTGGTTCGGTTGGTATGTCGGATGGATCGAAGTTGGAAGCAACGTTTACTTTTTTGCAACGCATCTTGAATCAGAGAACAATATGGATATCCTGAACGGCGGAAGGAGGGGCGTTACATTTGCATTTCTTGAGGAATTAAACATCATCAGGAAAGACCGATAGCGAGATTTTTGGATGAGTGCGTAGAGGTGTTGTACTCCTCATAAGCCAACATCGTGTGTGAGCTGAATATTCACGCCAATTCCTGGGATTTAAAATCTGATTGCTTTAAATTTTCATCCTGTTGCTAGCAACGTTACAACAAATTGTTTGCGAAGTCTCGTTCAGATTACATCGATCGCACGGAAGATAACACAAATCAGGAATCAGAAATTTGAAATATGTTAATCGAATTAAACAACGTCGGCATAGTAGTGGAAGACCTGGACAAGGCGATAGACTTCTTTTCAGAGATAGGACTGAAACTCGAAGGACGGGGGATGATAGAAGGAGAGTGGGCCGGGCGAGTCACAGGACTTGGTGACCAATCGGTTGAGGTTGCGATGATGGTAACTCCGGATGGACACAGCCGCCTTGAAATTTCACGGTTCATCAAACCTCAGGTTGTCGCCGATCACCGAACAGCTCCGGTCAATGCTTTGGGGTATCTGCGCGTGATGTTTCGGGTGACTGACATCGATGAACTTGTAAGCAGGCTTGTGAGCAAAGGTGCTGAACTTGTCGGTGAAGTTGTTCAATACGAAGACAAATACCGGCTGTGTTACATGCGCGGCGTGGAAGGACTTCTTATCGGAATAGCTGAAGCACTTGATCAAAAATGAGAAAAACAATTCTGATTACGACCTTCATCGCGGGTACGCTTGATATTCTTGCAGCTTTTATACAAAGCTATGCCGCGAACAATGTGTTGCCCTCAACGGTGATGAAGTACATTGCGAGCGGTGTATTCGGAAACAATGCCTTTGCCGGCGGCGCTGAAATGGTTGCCTTTGGATTGATCGTCCATTATTTCATCGCATTAGCCTGCACATACTGCTTCTTTTGGGCATATCCGCGCTGGACGTTCTTGCAGCAGAGTGTCGCGCTGAACAGTGTGCTCATTGCGCTTATCGCATGGGCGGTGACCACTCGTTTGATCGTACCCTTCAGTCAGGCCAGGCACGCCCCGTTCGACATCGTAAATGCGTTAATTGCCATCGGCATTCTCATTGTATGCGTCGGACTACCTGTCGCGTATTTTGCGAAACGCTACTATGTTCAGAAAAGCAGTAGTTACCGGGGATAATGTTATTTTGGGCAATGAAGATTTCTGCAGTCATTCATGTCGTAAACGGATATTGTTGTGTTAATGTCCACAATCGCAGCGAGTCATAAAAAGCTATACGCGGATGGAGAAACGTATACAATTCAGGCAACGGGAAAGCAAACGCACGGAGCTCGAAAATCAATTCTGGCCACGTGCATTCGCATTCACTATTGACTTGATGGTTCTGCAACTGATTATACCAGTCGTTTTTTCGTTGCTGGCTCTCGTGGCGCCGACGGATTTGTCTGATGAACTTGCAAGGGATTACTCGAGTGTTACCACGACAACAACGCTGGTGGTAGTTGTACCCTTGCTTGTTCTGTATGGTGCAGTCCTTGAGAGTTCCCGCCTGCGGGGAACCGTTGGGAAATGGTTTTTAAGGTTTGCTGTTTGCGATACTGACATTGACCAACTCTCTTT
>JAEZGH010000110.1 GCA_023417065.1 Bacteroidota bacterium | reverse complement strand
AACGGCCTGGATCCGGCCCAGATCAAGGGCACCGGCAAGGGCGGTCGCGTCACCAAGGAAGACGTGCTGAACGCCATCGAATCCAAGAAAGCCGCGCCCGCCGCTGCTCCGGCAGCCAAGCCCGCCGCGGCACCCAGTGCCTCCAGCGTGGTGCTGGGCGAGGGCGACCGCATCGAGAAGCGCGTGCCCATGACCCGCCTGCGCGCCCGTATCGCCGAGCGCCTGGTGGATGCACAATCGAGCATGGCCATGCTGACTACCTATAACGAAGTCAACATGAAGCCGATCATGGACCTGCGCAAGAAGTACAAGGACCTGTTCGAGAAGAAGCACAACGGTGTGCGTCTGGGCTTCATGTCCTTCTTCGTCAAGGCTGCCACCGAGGCGCTCAAGCGTTTCCCCGAGGTGAACGCCTCGATCGATGGCAAGGACATCGTCTACCACGGCTATCAGGATATCGGCGTGGCCGTATCCAGCGACCGTGGCCTGGTGGTTCCGGTACTGCGTAACACCGAGTTCATGAACCTGGCCCAGATCGAGGGCACCATCGCCGAGTTCGGTCGCAAGGCGCGTGACGGCAAGCTGTCCATGGAAGAGATGACCGGCGGCACCTTCACCATCTCCAACGGTGGCGTATTCGGTTCGCTGCTGTCCTCGCCGATCGTCAACCCGCCGCAGGCCGCCATTCTGGGTATGCACAAGATCCAGGAGCGCCCGATGGCCGTGGATGGTCAGGTGGTCATCCTGCCGATGATGTATCTGGCCCTGTCCTATGACCACCGTCTGATCGACGGCAAGGAAGCAGTCAGCTTCCTGGTGGCCATCAAGGATCTGCTGGAAGACCCGGCACGCATGCTGCTGGACATCTGATATCACACGCTATCAAACAGGTCGCTGCCGGCAACCCCGGCGGCGTCCGCTCCACAGTTGCCTACCCCGCAGCTGAACACAGAGGAAAGGTTATGAGCGATAAATTCGATGTAGTCGTTATTGGTGCCGGCCCCGGTGGCTATGTGGCTGCCATCCGTGCGGCCCAACTGGGCCTCAAGACCGCCTGTATCGAGAAGTACCAGGGCAAGGACGGCAAGCTGGCTCTCGGCGGCACCTGCCTGAACGTGGGTTGCATTCCCTCCAAGGCCCTGCTGGACAGCTCCTGGAAATACCACGAAGCCAAGGACGCTTTTGCCGTCCATGGCATCAGCACCGGCGAGGTCAGCATCGACGTTGCGGCGATGATTGGCCGCAAGGACCAGATCGTCAAGAACCTGACCGGCGGTGTTGCGGGTCTGCTCAAGGCCAACGGTGTGACCGTCTATGAAGGCCACGGCAAGCTGCTGGCCGGCAAGCAGGTCGAAGTCACCAAGACCGACGGCAGCACCGAAGTGCTGGCTGCGGAAAACGTCATTCTGGCCTCCGGCTCGCGTCCGGTGGAAATTCCCCCGGCTCCGGTTGATCAGAAGGTCATCGTCGATTCCACCGGCGCCCTGGAATTCCAGTCCGTGCCCAAGCGTCTGGGCGTGATCGGTGCCGGCGTCATCGGTCTGGAGCTGGGCTCCGTATGGTCGCGTCTGGGCGCCGAGGTCACCGTGATCGAAGCGCTGGACAAGTTCCTGGTCGCCGCCGACGAGCAGCTGGCCAAGGAAGCCATGAAAATCTATACCAAGCAGGGCCTGAACATCCTGCTGGGCGCCCGGGTTACCGGCACCGAGGTCAAGGGCGACGAAGTCACCGTCAAGTTCACCGACGCCAAGGGCGACCAGGAAGTGACCTTCGACCGTCTGATCGTGGCGGTTGGTCGTCGTCCGGTCACCACTGATCTGCTGGCCGCCGACTCCGGCGTTACCCTGGATGAGCGTGGCTATGTCTATGTCGACGACAACTGCGCTACCTCAGTACCGGGCGTCTACGCCATCGGTGACGTGGTACGTGGTCTGATGCTGGCCCACAAGGCTTCCGAGGAAGGCGTCGTCGTCGCCGAGCGTATCGCCGGCCACAAGGCCCAGATGAACTACGACCTGATTCCTTCGGTAATCTACACTCACCCCGAGGCAGCCTGGGTCGGCAAGAACGAGCAGCAACTCAAGGCCGAAGGCGTCGAGATCAATGTCGGCGTGTTCCCCTTCGCTGCCAGTGGCCGTGCCATGGCCGCCAATGACACCTCCGGCTTCGTCAAGATCATCGCCTGCGCCAAGAGCGACCGCGTGCTGGGCGTGCATGTGATCGGGCCGAGCGCTGCCGAGCTGGTGCAGCAGGGCGCCATCGCCATGGAATTCGGCACCAGTGCCGAGGATCTGGGCATGATGGTCTTCGCCCACCCGACCATGTCGGAAGCGATGAAGGAAGCTGCGCTGGCAGTGAATGGCCAGGCCATCCACATCGCCAACCGCAAGAAGCGTTAACCAGTCCTCCTGACTCGGTGGTGCATCCAGCGCGATGTGCCGCCGGGTCGGTTGCCGACATCCAAGGCAAGGCCGAAGGACCGGCCAATACGGGTTGCATCCCGCAGCCTGATCGGTGGCAGTGGCGGGTACCGTCACTGTTATGAAACTCATACGAATAACGGTACAAGAGAATGAACCTTCACGAATATCAGGGGAAGCAGCTGTTTGCTGAATACGGCCTTCCTGTCTCCAAGGGCATCGCTGTCGACACTCCGGAAGCAGCTGCCGAGGCCTGTGACACCATTGGCGGTTCCGAGTGGGTGGTCAAGGCTCAGGTTCACGCTGGTGGCCGCGGCAAGGCCGGTGGTGTGAAGCTGGTCAAGAGCCGGGAAGATGCCAAGGCCTTCGCCGAGCAGTGGCTGGGCAAGCGTCTGGTGACCTATCAGACTGACGCCAATGGTCAGCCGGTTTCCAAGATCCTGGTTGAAGCCTGTACTGATATCGACCAGGAGCTGTACCTGGGCGCGGTTGTGGACCGTTCCACCCGTCGTATCGTTTTCATGGCTTCCACCGAAGGCGGTGTCGAGATCGAGAAGGTTGCCGAGGAAACTCCCGAGAAGATCCTCAAGGCCACCATCGACCCGCTGGTAGGCCCGCAGCCCTACCAGGGCCGTGATCTGGCCTTCCAGCTGGGCCTGAAGGGCGACCAGATCAAGCAGTTCACCAACATCTTCGTTGGCCTGGGCAAGCTGTTTGCCGACTACGATCTGGCTCTGCTGGAAATCAACCCGCTGGTGATCAAGAAGGACGGCAACCTGCACTGCCTGGACGCCAAGATCAACATCGACGGCAACGCCCTGTACCGCCAGCCCAAGCTGCGCGCCATGCATGACCCGTCCCAGGACGATCCGCGTGAAGCCCACGCTGCCAAGTTCGAGCTGAACTACGTGGCTCTGGACGGCAACATCGGCTGCATGGTCAACGGTGCCGGTCTGGCCATGGGTACCATGGACATCGTCAACCTGCACGGTGGCAAGCCGGCCAACTTCCTCGACGTGGGCGGCGGTGCAACCAAGGAACGCGTTACCGAAGCGTTCAAGATCATCCTGTCCGACAGCAACGTACAGGCCGTTCTGGTCAACATCTTCGGCGGTATCGTCCGTTGCGACATGATTGCCGAGGGCATCATCGGCGCAGTCAAGGACGTGGGCGTCAAGGTGCCGGTCGTGGTCCGTCTGGAAGGCAACAACGCCGACCTGGGCGCCAAGGTACTGGCTGAAAGTGGTCTGAACATCATCGCAGCAACCAGTCTGACCGACGCTGCAGTACAGGTCGTCAAAGCGGCGGAGGGCAAGTAATGAGCATCCTGATCGACAAGAACACCAAGGTAATCTGCCAGGGCATCACCGG
>JAEZGH010000043.1 GCA_023417065.1 Bacteroidota bacterium | reverse complement strand
ACCGTTCCGCGGATTATTCCGCTTGTCTGGGCGGAGGCTGAAAGGTGGAAAATGAGGAAGATGAGGGATAATATGTTGGTTTTCATTTTAGACTGATTCTAAATAACGGCACAATGTTAGGTGGTGGCGAACTTTTGTGCAAGGGATGTTTAGAATAATTCTAAATAATCTTTCCTTCAATCCGTCATTCTGAGCGGTGGGGAGTGCGTTGGCGTGCGGGAGCGAAGAATCGCGTAAACGAAGCAGCGAATCGTTGGTCTTTCGGGGATCCCCCCTTTTAATCCGTCATTCTGAGCGGTGGATGTGCTTTGGCCGGCGGGAGCGAAGAATCGCGTAAACGAAGTAGCGAATCGTTGATCATTGGGGCGAGCGTAGGACAGGCAGAGCCCGAAGCGCGGCGGAGTGTTTCTCGCATCGCGTTGACGTTTGTACAAAATCCATACGACTGCCTTCGACAGCGCTTGCTGTTAACATGGCGTCCCTACGGGATGCGTGCTTCTATTGTGTTCGTGTGCTACAAACATATCGTCCCTATGGGACGGAAATGCGGAGTGTTTTTCGCATCGCGCTGCGTGTGGTTGAAGCAAATCGCGTGTGCCTCCGTTCCCGAAGATCCTTCCTCGTATGGAACATAAACGGAACGTTCCGGTGCGCTTGCCTTACTAGCCATAAATTGAACGCCCAGTGAGGTCAGGATGACGGAATTTTTGGGGAGGTGCGTAACGGATCGTTTGTGCCGTCGAGCCCCGCAGGCAGAAAGCGCAAACTGCCTTCCAGGTGTTACCACCTGGAAGCAGAAACGCAAAAATCGTGTGTACCTTCGTTCCCGAGATCCTTCCTCGTATTGAACATAAACGGAACGTTCCGGTGCTCTGGCCTTGCTAGTCATGAATTGAACGTTCAGTGAAGTCAGGATGACGGATTGGGATTGACCGGCAACCGGGAACCGGCATCCGGCAACTGCTCAAATCATAAATCAATCCGGAATCCATACTGAGAACGTCGCCCCTTCGTCAGGTGCACCGTGGGCGGCGATGTAGCCGTTGTGGCGTTCGACGATCTTTTTGCAGAGCGCAAGGCCGAGGCCGGTGCCTTCGAATTTGTCTTTGGCGTTGAGTCGGGCGAAGGCTTCGAAGATGCGGTTTGCGTACTGTTGATCGAAGCCAATGCCGTTGTCGGTGACGACGATGTGGACGTAGTTCTGGTTGCGCTTCGCGTCGGCGGCGGGAACGTCATCACCTTTCACGATGGAAGAACGGATCGTGACGACGGGCGGAACACCGGCGCGCGAAAACTTCAGGGCATTGTTGATCAAGTTGTAGAAGAGCTGGTTGAGAAGCACTGCCGAGCCCTGCACGACGGGAAGTTGAGCCACGTCGATACGCGCGTGTTTGTCGGCGATAACCACTTCGAGGTCGTCGAGGATGTTGCTGACGATGTCGTTGAGGTCCACCTCTCCCACCGCGCGTTCGAGCACCTGCAGTGACGAGTATTGCAGGATGCCGTCGATCATCGTGGCCACGCGGCGGGCGGAGTTTTCTATTTTGGCGATGTGCGCCTGCGCCTTTTCGGGCAAGTTGTCACCGAAGCCTGAGCGCAGCAGATCGGTATACGTGCGTATTTTGCGCACGGGTTCTTTGAGGTCATGGCTGGTGACGTGCGCAAACTGCTGCAAGTCTTCATTGGAGCGCCGCAGGTCAGCATTGAGACGGCGTAAGTCCTCCGTGAGGTTAACGATAGCCGTGATATCGCGCTGCATGGAGAGCACGCCGAGGATGTCGTCGTTGTGCTTCAGCGGCAGGACAAACGTTTCAAGCATGACGTCAGGGTACATGATTGACCGGCGCGCGTCGATGTGCACAACCTCCCCGTTAAGCGCTGCGCGCAGATATTCATACGCTTCTGATCCCCTGATTTCGGGGTGGACATCGTGAAGGCTGCGGCCGATAAGTTCTGAAGGATCTGTCCGGATAAACTCGGCGCATCGTCTGTTGATGTAGGTGAAGTTGAGTTCCTTGTCGAAGGCGGTGACCATTTCGATCGAGGAATCGAGAACTGTCTGCAAAAAGTTCTGGGCACGCGAGAGCTCTGCGTTTTTTGCCTCCAGCGATATGTTGAGACTGTTAAGCTCGGCGGTCCTTTCCGCCACGAGTGCTGACAGCGTTTCGTTGAGTTGTTTCTGCGCCGTGATATCGGATGACGATCCGATCCACTTGATGATGTTGCCCTTTTCATCCCGCAGCGGAATAGTCAGTCCGGAAAACCACGTGTAGGTGTTTGTCTTTTCGTTGCGCAGCCGGAATTCTGCCTGCCAGGGCGTGCCTTCCTGTATCGCTTCTTTCCACCTTGCGCGGACAACACCAATGTCGTCGTCATGGATCATTGACGCGAACCGGGTTCGTCCTTCTTCGGTAGTGATGCCGGTGTACTTCTCCCACGGTTCAGAAATGTAATCTATCGAGTTGTCAGCGTTGGCAATCCACACGATCTGGGGGATGCTCGTGACAAGTAGTTTGAAACGTTCTTCGCTTTCGCGGATGCGAAGACTGTTGAGTGCCTGCTCCGTGACGTCCATGGAGAACTGAAGAACGCCCTGTATTTGTCCGTCGAGTCCGCGCCACGGGACGTAGGTGATGTTAAAATAATGTTCGTGCGCTACGCCATCGTCGCCGACGTAGGAATTTTTTGATTCGGGAATGAAGAACGTTTTGCCTTCGCGGTACACCTGATCGAGCATATCGAGGTATTCCTGGTCGGAGTTTGCCGTCAGCACGTCTTTTGCTTTTACGCCCGTGAGATCTTTGCCACCTGCGAACGGACGCGCCAGGGGATGGAAGAATTCAAACACGTGTTCCGGACCTTTCATGACGTGTATGTGTGCGGGTGATTGCAGGAAGAGGTTGAAGAATTCACGTTCGGCCAGGGTGCGTGTGCGGCTGATCAGGATGTGATTCGTGACACGCGCCATGAGCTCGCGGGAAGAAAAAGGTTTGACCAGGTAGTCGTCAGCACCGGCGTCGATGCCTTCGACTTTGGCTTCTTCGCCGGCGCGGGCGGACAGAAAGATCACGGGGATGTTGCGTGTGGCAAACGTGGACTTGAGTTTTTTTAGGAGTCCGAACCCGTCGAGCTTCGGCATCATGATGTCGCTGATGATGAGATCGGGGCGAAATTCAAGGACGAGGTCAAATGCTTCTTCGCCGTTGGTGGCCGTGATAACCTGATACATTCCCGAGAGCAGTCGCGTGATGTAGTCGCGCATGTCGGCGTTGTCGTCGACGACCAATACCGTGGCCGTTGTGACGTTGCTTTCGTGCTGAAGGCGGCGGTTGAGTGCTGCGGGGATCCACTTGCGTGTTTCTTCCACAAACGCTTTGCGCAGCGTGGCGCGGGTGGCGGGGTGTACTGCTACGGCATCTGCTGAATTTCTTGTTCTGGGTATCGTTACCGTGAATACGGACCCTCTCCCCGATTCGCTTTCCACGGAGATGCGCCCCTGATGCATGGCGATGAGTTCCTTCGTCAGGGCGAGTCCGATGCCCGTGCCTTCCTGACTCCGGCCCCGTGATGACGTGGATCGGTAGAAGCGATCGAAAATCTTCGCCTGTTCTTCGTCAGGAATTCCTATACCGGTGTCGGCAACGGACAATATGATATCATCACCTGCTTCGCTCAGGCGTACCGTGATCGAACCTTGTTCGGTGTATTTGAAAGCGTTTGAGATCAGGTTCAGCACGATCTTCTCCCACATTTCGACGTCGATGGATACCGGATCGTCGATGTCGTCTATGTTGACGTTATACCTGATGCCAGCATTTTGTACGGCGGTGGTGAATGCGCTGGCGATGTCGCGTGTTAGTCCGGAGATGTTCACCGACTGAAACTCTGCCTCCATTCGTCCGGCCTCAATACGCGAGAAGTCGAGCAGCGTGTTGACGAGCTTTTGCAGGCGCAGTCCATTGCGGTAGGCAGTCTTCAGATTTTGGGTTTGATCTTCGGAGATCCCGCCGTGTTCGATGGCGGCTTCAATAGGTCCGAGCATCAGTGTGAGGGGTGTCCGGAACTCGTGTGAGATGTTGCTGAAGAAGGCCGTCTTTGCCTTGTCGAGTTGGGCGAGCACTTCCGCGCGTTCGCGTTGTTCTTCCAGGGACCTGATGGTGTTCAGTTCACCGCTGATGATGCTGGCCATGGACTCAAAGAACGTCCTGTAGTCTTTGTCATCTTTCCTCCGGGCGCTGAGTCCGCCGGCGAGGCATCCGAACACCTTGCCGTCGGTTCTGCGCAGCGGTAGCAGCAGCGCTTCCGTTGGGGGCTCGGGCCAGTAGCCTTGTGGCACACGAGGTAGGTAATCGCTGATTGCGTCGATGTGGACGACGTTTCCGTCGTGCACCTCCTGAAAAGGCCAGTCCACGCTGGCCGCGTCGAAGTCCCGCGATGCTGCACACAGCCGCGGGCGACGGCCCTCGCTGAACTCAAAGATCGCAAAGAAGGACACGTCTTTCTGCGCCTCGGCGAGGACGGCAGAAGTTTTCTCGTATACGGCCTTATTATCCGTGACTGCGTTGATGGCGTCGGTGAGTCGCTGCAGCAGGAAGGCCCGCCGTTCATTGACGACGCGATAGGTGGTTTCGATGACGGCGTTGAAGATGCCCTCCACCCTACCCGACTCGCCCCAGATGGGTGTGAAGGTAAAGTCGAAATAGCATTCCTCGGTATAGCCATGGCGTTGCATGGGCAGCAGCGCGTCTTTTGATCCGCCGGCTACGCCCGACAGGGCTTTTTGAAATTGTGGGTGGATGTCGTTCCATATTTCCGGCCATACTTTTATGGCAGGCTTTCCCTGTGCCCAGGGGTGTTTGTTGCCGGGGATGGCACTCCATGCGTCGTTGTAGATGAGGGTCAGGTCGGGTCCCCAGTATATGGCAATGGGGAAGTTCGAGCTCAGGCAGATGCTCAGCGCCGATTTCAAACTTTGTGGCCACGACGAGGCGTCGCCCAGGGGTGTCTCGCGCCAGTTGACGGCGCGGATAGCCTGTATCGATTCTCCGGTTCCATTCAGAAACCCGGCTTCAGTCAGCGTCTCAGAACTACTGCTCATTTAATGGAAAGGGCAATTCAGTATATACATGTGCCAGAGCAAGTAATCTGCTGCCAGGTGGAAAAGGCGGTAAAAATGGGTAATTCTACAGGAGGAGAGGCGGAAAGTGAGGAAGGAGGATGGAGGTGTTGCCGGGTATACCCCGCAGGCAGAAAACGCGAACTGCAGAAACGCAAAATCGTGTGTGCCTTCGTTCCCGAAGATCGTTCCTGGTATTCACGAGGAACCCACCGGCGCTCCCTTTTACTTCGTCCCCTTTCAATCCGTCGTTCTGAGCGGTGGATGTGCGTTGGCGTGCGGGAGCGAAGAATCGCGTGAACAAAGCACGAATCGATGGTCATTCGGGGAGCGCCCCCTTTTATTCCGTCATTCTCAGCGGTGGATGTGCGTTGGCGTGCGGGAGCGAAAGAATCGCGTGAACGAAGCAGCGAATCGTTGGTCATTCGGGGAGCGTGGGAACAGGCAGAGACCAAAGCGTCGCGGAGTGTTTTCGCTTTGCAATTGGTGTGGTTGAAGCGAATCGTGTGTGCCTTCGTCCCCGAAGATCGTTCCTCCTATTGACCATAAACCGAACGTTTCGGCGGTCTTACTAGTCATGAATTGAACATTCAGTGAAGTCAGGATGACGGATTCTTAGGGGAGGAGGGTAACGGAGCGTTCGTGCCTTCGAGCCCA
>JAEZGH010000149.1 GCA_023417065.1 Bacteroidota bacterium | reverse complement strand
ATCCAGCCCCGAAGTAGAGGGTCAACTTCCGAGGTCGCAGGTAGCACTTGGTACAGGATCACAACGCCTATCACTAACTTAAAGACGGCTAGTGTCCACTCACGTTTTGTGGAAGGAGTTGGCGAATAGCCGCCTAGAAACCGCTCGGCGTCGAGCCCTGGCCAAGCGAAAAGATAGGCGACCTGCAATGCCGTCGAAGCGGTGCTGATCTTAGCCTTGGCCAGAGTCAGGCTTTTACATCCGCAATAGATCAGGAACGCGGTTAGCCACATCAACTGCCAACGAGGCAAAAACTCGGTTGCGATGACAGGGCTACTCAAAATGGTCATCGCTGGCGACTTTCGGGGATCCCGTGGTCCGGAGCGACATGATCCTTTCTGCAAACCGCAGGCGAGCACTGAAATTCACCAAGGCCCATAAGGGATCGCGATCCGACTCGAACGGGGCTTGACTGGCAACCACAGTCTACGCCCGACAGAATGTCCCTCTCGCTTCAAGCATGATCCTTAAGAGAGTCACGATAGGATGCCGAACACCCAGGATCTTCTTGACGAATTCGTCACGCGACTGAGGCAGACTGCGCTCCTCACGTCCTGTTCAGCGCTCCTTGGATGGGATGAACAAACCTACCTGCCGCCAGGAGGCTCCGAACATCGAGCCAATCAACTGGCAATGCTTGCCGGTTTAGCGCACCAGCACGCGACCGCCGAGAGGGCTTGGTCTTACCCGCAGATTTTACAATTTCGTGGTAGGGGCGTGATTGAGCGGGTAGGTCGATGTCTTGATCGGCACGGGGTTTAGAGCGAGGCGGCGACGTCCGGCGCGTGGGTTGCACCGTCCGTTGAGTGTTCGCCAGGGAGGGTCGGGCGGACGGAGCGTCGCGAACGGGACGGCTTGCGCAAAGAGTTGACTCCGGCGAAGGATGCAGGGGATGGACTTGGTTTGGAAGTTGGACGCCTGGAGCCGAGAGAACTTTGGGGACTGTGAGTTCGGGGACGTGCGTCGTACCGAGCGCATCGTCAAACTCGCACAGCAGATGGCCGAGCATCCCGATGGAAGTACTCCGGATCAGACGGAGGGGTGGGCCGATCTGAAGGCCGCGTATCGTTTGATCGATCGGGAGGAAGTGACGTTCGCCGCGGTCGGGACGCCGCATTGGATGTTGACGCGGCAGCGGGCGCAAGGCACGGTGCTGGTGATCGGCGACACGACAGAACTCGATTTCGGTTTCAGCCGTCGGGCCTGCGGCCTGGGACCGGTGGGAAATGGTTTCGGCCGGGGATTTCTTTTGCACAACGCGCTGATGGTCGACGCGAAGACGTCGAAGATCATCGGTCTGGCCGGACAGGAAGTGTGGTATCGCCGACCGGTGCCGGCGGATGAGAACTCGTACCAGCGGACGCAACGGGAGGGGAAGGAATCCGAGGTTTGGACGCGACTGATCGAACGCATCGGTCAGCCGGCTCCCGGCGTCACTTACGTGCATGTCTTTGACCGGGGAGCCGACAATTTGGACGTGTTCTGCCAGTTGTGCGTCGTACGGAGCGAGTGGGTGATCCGCGTCTCGCACCTGCATCGCGTGGTGGACGAAGTGACCGCGGCTGGCCGAAAGCCGCGATGCTCGCTGCAAGCCGTGCTGGACCGGCAACCGGTCCTCGGCTCCTACGAACTCTCGGTCCGCGCGACGAAAGACGATCCTGCGCGGACGGCCGAGTTGGAAGTGCGTGCCTGCAAGGTCTTCGTACCGCCACGATCCAAACGCCGCACCGCATTGCAGCGAAGACTCCAGTTCGCCGGACTGGAGCAATGGGTCGTCGAGGCGCGAGAGATCAACCCACCGCCCGGCGTCGCGCCGGTGCGCTGGGTCTTGTGGTCGAGCCGGAACGCGGCGGCGTTCGAGGTCGCCTGGCAAGTGCTGATCGACTACGAACGCCGTTGGCTGATTGAAGAGTTTCACAAAGCGCTGAAGACCGGTTGCCGAGTGGAGTCACGACAGCATCAGACGGCCAAGCGACTGGAAGTGATGACCGCTCTCTGCAGCGTGCTCGCCGTGCGGCTCGTGCAACTGAAGACCTTGGCTCGCACCGCTCCGCAAACTCCCGCGGACCACGTGGTGCCGCGCGTCTGGCTGGAGATGCTGCGCTCGCTCCGAAACAAGTCCGTCAACAAGCCCCTCGAAACGATCCGCGACTTCTACCATCACCTGGCTGGACTGGGCGGCTTTCTGATGCGCCGCAACGACGGAGAGCCTGGCTGGATCACCCTCTGGCGCGGCACCGAAAAACTCCTCCTCGCCATTCGCGGCTACCACGGCATGAAAAAAAGATGTGGGTAAAATCAAGGACTTAGGCCCCGCCACCCGTCGTTTAACAGAGAGTCGCCAAGGCAAAACGCATTGGGTAGGATTCGATCACTTCAAAGCTGACATTCCGCCACTCAAGCTTCGTTAGGGTCTATTGTCATGAGACGTGTTGCGTTGACGACGTTCGTGCTCTGTTGTTTTGCTG
>JAEZGH010000144.1 GCA_023417065.1 Bacteroidota bacterium | reverse complement strand
TGGTTTGCGTGGTGGTGATGACATCGCCGGGATTCAGTTGCGTTCCACCGCCATTGGTCGCCGTGTGATAGGTCTGACCCGCAGCGAGCGCAGGAAGGACATAGCTGTCACAAATTACAACATCAGCCGGATTTGGAGCTACAGGCGTCGGAGCGATGGTGACGGTGAAATCACCTTCGGACGTACAATTTGGTGTCGTACCTGACTGAGCGAATACGTAAATGGTTTGGGTTGTATCGATGACATCGCCCGGATTCAATTGCGTTCCGCCACCGTTTGTCGCGGTATGGTACGTCTGACCTGCATCGAGCGCTGGCAGAACGTAGCTGTCGCAAACGATCACATCGTCCGGGTTGGGAGCATCTGACGTGTTGAAAATGGTCACCGTAAAATCTCCTTCGGCCGTACAATTAGGTGAAGTTCCAGACTGAGCAAAAACGTAGATCGTCTGATTGGTCGTGATTACATCGCCAACGTTCAACTGTGTCCCACCGCCATTTGTCGCCGTGTGATACGTTTGACCGGCCAGAAGTGCAGGGAGGACATAGCTGTCACAAACCACAACATCGGCAGGATTTGGAGTTGCCGGCGCCGGGTGAATCGTTACAGTGAAAGGTGTCTCGACCGTACAATTAGGTGTAGTTCCCGTTTGTGCGAAAATGTAAATCGTCTGTGAAGTCGTGATGGTCGATCCCGGAGTAAGCGTGGTTCCGCCGCCGTTGGTGGCTGTGTGGTAAGTCTGACCTGGCTGGAGCGCAGGAAGAACGAAACTTCCGCAAACCTCAACATTGCCTTGAACAGGAGCCGCCGGGGTGTTATTGATCGTCACAGTGAAACTCTCCTGAGTCACACAGTTTGGCGTGGTTCCACTTTCGGCATAAACGTGCACTGTCTGTGAAGTAGTGAGGACGTCACCCGGATTGAGCTGTACTCCTCCCGCGTTTGCCGCGGTGTGATAAGTAAAACCGGCTGGCAAAGCAGGAAGCGTGTAAGTATCACACGCAACTACATTCGGAAGGCCCGGCCCGACCGGAAGCGGGTGTACTGTCAGATCAAAATCTGAAGTGGTATAAATTGTAGGATTGGCGTTACTTTCTACGCGGACGTAAATGGTCTGCGGATTGGTCGTATTCGTGAAACTGTCAAACGGGTCAATCGGGTTTACGCCGTTATCGGCATCGGCTTGACTGGTGTGGAAAGTCACGGTGTACATCGTTGGGTCAAGCGTTCCCAGCGCAACCTCCACCTGTGGCGTAAGGTCAAACGTCGCGAATCCGTCATTTGAAATATCATCACACACCTGAATTCCCTCGACACACTCCGTGTCAAGTTCGAAGCTGCGAATCGTGAAACAACTCGCCGAACTGTTGATGTCATCGATACGAACCCAAATGACCTCGCCTGCCGCACCTACGTAGTTAGTTCCCGGAAGTGGCGACGCACCATCGAGCGCGTTTTGCTCGGTCGCATAAAAGGAAATGTCGTATCCGCCCGGACTTAATCCGCCGAGAATCACCGAATTGTTGTCCGTGAGATTAAAAATACCTGTAGGCTCACAAAGGTCCAACGGTTGCTGGACGGGCAACTCGGGTAAAAACTCGATGACGATACAATCGGTAATTGGACATGCAGGTCCATACGGATAAGCCGTCACACAATATTCGCCCGGAGCCGTTATGGTGTAACATTCGCCGGTAACGCCGGGAATCAGATCGCCGTCAACAAACCACTCATGCGGAACTGAATCACCTAAACCGGAACAAATCTCCACCTCGCCATCGGCACATGGAGCGAAACCATTTGCCACCAAATAATCGTCAGGCAGTTCGAGTGGAGTTGAGTTAAACGAGTTAGCCTTGAGGAATACACCCGAGTCGAGCGACGAGTCACCGACGTTCGCAATGGCAAGTTTGATATGGTAAGTCTGACCACATTGGACACTGGCCGAAGCCGTCAGGACAGTCGTGAATCCGTCATACTGAATGGTTGTTCCCGCGCCGGTTCCGTTGTTTATATAGTAGGTCGGATTGCTTACGTTGTTAACGTTATTGATGCTAACCGGAACAGGCGGCGAAGTCGGCAACTGCGCGATGTTGATTGCACCACCTGTGTACGGACCCGCAATACCAGGGCCGCTAAGAAAAAATCCGAACACGTCATTAAACGATGAACCTACCCATTCCAGATACTCTTCGGAACCAAAAACGTATTGAAAGTTAACTTCCTCACCCAGCGGAACAAAGTCAAACTCGATGATCGCCTTGGTGTTGATGGAACCCGTTGCGATAGCCAAAAGGTCGGCGTCGCCACTCTCGGGGTTGTCGGTTGGGTCCGTCATCGCAGTGTTGTTGTTTGGTCCTACCGCCACCGTACCTTTACCGGTGGTCAGCAAAATACCCGACTGAAGTCCGATGTTCGTTGTTGTGGCACCGGTTGTAAAAAAGCTGGCCTGATCCCGTATCTGCCCGGCTGAAACTGCCGAACCGTTAAAGGTGATGTTACTAACCGTCACACCGCCACCAAGGAGTACGTTCTGCACCAATTGCGCGGGCGTTTGGGTATTGGTGACCACCAACTGTGCATGCGTAGGGAACGCCAGGATCAGTAAAATAAATGCTAGTAATTTCTTTTTCATAGAATGGATATTTTGTCACCGATTACCTCGGAATCAGACAAGTAAGAAGAGTTGTGTTAGCGAAATGTTTGGAAAACCCCAAATATAATAAAATAGAACCTAATTTATCTGTTAAAATTAGCAAGAAACTATCGGTAGTTAGTCTGTAAAGATGTTGATACAGAAATCATTGACAAACAATGCAATAGTGTTAAGAATTTGTTTAAGCGCATCGATGAAGTGCAACACAAGCCAATCTTAATTACCTTTGCAAAAAGTCAAATCATGAGCAAAATCACCATACGCGAAACCGCGAATCCCGCCATATTGAAGTTTGAATTTCCGGAGGCAATCGTACCCCGCGGGCAGTTCGAATTCAAGAACATCGACGAAGCCAAATCGTCTCCCCTTGCCCAGCAACTTTTCTATCTTCCGTTTGTAAAAACCGTCTTTATGTCGGGCAATTTTATTGCGATCGAGCGCTACAACATTGTGGAGTGGGATGATGTGCAAAACGAAGTCGCCGAGCAAATCGAAGCGTTTGTTGAAAAAGGGGGTGTGCTGATCACCGAAGATGCGGCCCCGCGCAAACAGGCAGTTACCGTTTACGGCGAAGTTACGCCCAACCCGTCAGCGCTGAAGTTCGTCAGCAACCTCCGACTGACCGAAATCCCGGCCGAGTTTAAGGACATCGACCAAGCCGACGCTTCCCCGCTCGCTCAGGAACTCTTCAAAATGCCGTATGTCAAAGAAGTTTTTATCGATGACAATTACGTGTCGGTAACCAAGTATGATCGGTACGACTGGAATGAAATTTCGCAGGAAATCCGCACTTTCATCCGTCAGTTTATTGAAAACGGCGGAACCGTAATCGAAAAAGGCAAACTCTCCGAAAGCCCTAAACAGGAAAAACAGGAAATCCGCAATTTCGACAATCTCGATACGACTTCGCAGCGAATCGTCAACATTCTGGAAGAATACGTAAAACCCGCAGTCGCCGCCGACGGTGGAAACATCCTCTTTGACAGCTACGACGAAACCGACAAACGGGTAAAAGTCGTTCTTCAAGGCGCGTGCAACGGTTGTCCGTCGTCCACTTTCACACTGAAAAATGGAATTGAAAACATGTTGAAGGACATGCTTCAGGATAACGAAATCAAGGTTGAAGCGCTCAATGGATAAGCGTAAAGAATAAGTAAAAAGGGCGTCTCTTTGGAGGCGCTTTTTTTATTTAAGATTTGAGATTTAAGATTTCTGCATGTTTGGGTGAATGTGTGAAGTTTGCATTGCGACCGAAGGGGAATGTTGGATGGTTTACAGTTGACGGTTGACGGTTTACAGTTGACAGTTTACAGACGTATTCGGAGAACTGAAGGGTTGTCTTTCGACTTTTGACTTTTGTCAACTTTAACCTTTTCGGCAGTTTTTCTGTACCCGACCTATCGAAATTTTTTGTAGCTTGTTGCTAAATCGGGAAGGGGGAAAATCGGGTTAACCCCTACGAAAAAACACGTTTCCCCGGATGCAGATTTTCTGTAAAAAATCCCAAAATTAGCCTTGGAAATCCCGGCCACAATCGAATACCCTAAACCCTTTTCCAATTAGTAGCCCACTTCGGCTGCGCCACAAAGATTTGAGTCTCTCTTAAGTCAGAATCTTTAAATCTTTAAATTTTTGAATCTTTGAATCCTTTACGATGAACGAGCTTTCACACGAATCCAGCCCATACCTACTCCAACACGCTCAAAATCCGGTTTTCTGGAAAGCCTGGAAACCCAAAATTCTAGAGCGCGCCAAGCAAGAAGACAAACTCGTTATTATCAGCTCCGGATATTCGGCTTGCCATTGGTGCCATGTGATGGAACACGAAAGTTTCGAAGATCATGAAGTGGCCGATGTAATGAACGAGCATTTCATCAGCATCAAGATTGATCGCGAGGAACGCCCGGACATCGACGCGCTCTACATGAAAGCCGTCCAACTCATGACGGGACAAGGCGGTTGGCCTCTCAATGTCGTTTGCCTGCCTGACGGGCGTCCGGTTTGGGGCGGAACTTACTTTCGGAAGAACCAATGGATTGATACACTTACGCAACTCGCCGAAATGTATCGCGCCGACCGTGAAAAAATGATTGATTACGCCCAAAAACTCCATGAAGGAATCGACAGTATCAGCATATTGGAAAGTGCAAACATCAAAGCAATTCCGCCTGACGCCATCCTGAACAAACACTTAGAGAAATGGAAAAAAAGCTTCGATCACGAGTTCGGCGGGAATGCGCGCGCACCCAAGTTTATGATGCCGTCAAACCTGGAATTTTTGATGTATGCCGGATGGCTAAAACGGGATGCCGAACTTTTGGAACACGTCAACCTTACTCTGACCCGAATGGCTTGGGGCGGACTTTTCGACACGGTCGGCGGTGGATTTTCGCGCTATTCGGTGGATATGAAGTGGCACGTTCCGCATTTTGAGAAGATGCTTTATGATAACGCCCAACTCGTCAGTCTCTATGCGCAAGCGTTCAAACTCACGCAGAATCCCTTGTTCGAAGAAGTCATCCGAAAGACATTGACTTTTGTGGAGCGTGAACTCACTTCGCCCGATGGCGGTTTTTTCAGCGCACTTGATGCCGACAGCCTTGCCGGCGGTGAGTTGGAAGAAGGCGCATTTTACGTCTGGACGAAATATGAATTGCAAAAGTTGATCGGTCAAGATTTTGACCTTTTTGCCGAAGTCTTCAACATAAACGATTTTGGACATTGGGAAAACGGAAACTACGTCTTGATCCAAAATCGTCCGCTGGAAGAAATTGCGGAGACGCATCGCATTCCGACCGACGAATTACAGGCAAAAAAAACCGCATGGGAAAACATTCTTTTCTTTGCCCGGGACGAACGTCCGCGGCCGCGATTGGACAACAAGGTCCTGACTTCCTGGAACGCGCTGATGATAACCGGATATGCCGATGCCTACAAAGCACTCGCCAATGATGATTATCTCAAAGTCGCGACCCAACAACTCGACGGACTCTTGGACCGCGCACTTAATGCGGACGGAAAGCTGATGCGAACGACAGGAAAATCGGCGATCGAGGGTTTTTTGGACGATTACGCGCTGACGATTCAGGCGCTGTTATCGTTGTATGACGCGACATGGGACGAAAAATATCTGACGAAAGCCAAATCGATAACCGATTATGTAATCGAACATTTTTACGATGGAAAGGCTGGGTTTTTCCGCTATGCATCGGCCGATCGCGATTCGCTCATAAGTCCCCATTACGAGATCGAGGACAATGTCATCCCTGCGTCAAATTCAGTGATGGCGCGGAATCTGACATCGCTTTCGTTTTATTTTGGCGAGACGCGGTATGACGAAATCAGCCTGAGAATGCTTGCGCACATCGTTTCAAACATCGACTATCCATCGGCGTTTTCAAACTGGCTCGTTGCATTTATGGCGTATGGGGAGAACGCGCGTCAAGTTGCTGTTACCGGTCCGGATGCTGACAAATTCAAATCTGAAATCCATCGGTCGTATTTGCCTCATGTAACGCTCGGCGGATCGGTCGCTGAATCCAATCTTCCGCATTTAAAAAACCGATGGACGAAAGGCGCGACACAGTATTTCATCTGCCGTCAAAACACCTGTGGGTTGCCCATGACCGACGCCAATCTCGCGCTCAAGGAATTGCAGAATTTGGTCGGTTGAAAAAATCTAAAGAAAACTTAACACCGGTTGACAGGCCGCCCGAATGTTAATATCTTTGAATTGCCTTCCCCTTCGGAAGGTTTTTTTTGCCATGAATAGCATCCAAACCATCGACGATTACATTAAGTATTTCATCAACGTACTGCTGACCTACTCTCCCCGACTGGTTTCGGCCATAATTGTTCTGGTCGTAGGGCTTTTCGTTATAAAAATGGTGACGCGATTAGTGAATCGCATTATGGTTCGCCGTGAAATCGAGCCTACGCTGGCTAACTTCGTTTCGGACATTTTAGTGTGGGGACTGCGACTGTTACTGGTTGTAACGGTCATCTCGCGACTCGGGATTCAGACGACGTCTTTTGTAGCGATTCTGGGTGCGATGGGACTCGCGGTGGGCATGTCACTTCAGGGTTCGCTGTCGAATTTTGCAGGCGGAATGCTGATTATCCTCTTTAAGCCTTTCCGCGTCGGCGATACGATCGAAGCACAGGGTGTAAGCGGAACGGTGCTGGAGATTGAAATCTTTACGACCAAACTCGTGACCGGAAACAATCAGACGATTTATATCCCCAACGGAATTTTATCAAACGGTATCATTGTCAATTATTCGCAGATGGATATCCGCCGCGCCGATCTTGAATTCGCTGTTTCATATGACACGAACATCGACCAGGCCAAAGCAATGATCCGCGAAATCATGCAGCGCAACCCGAAAGTGTTGGATCAGCCGGCGCCGGAGGTGCAGGTTAAGGAAATCAATGCGAGTGCGGTGGTTTTGGCCATCCGTCCGTGGAGTGCGAACGCCGATTTTGGCCAAATGTCATCCGATATTCTCCAACAAACCAAAGACGCGTTTGACAGGGCTGGGATCGCGGCCCAACCTTATGTGGTCGAACGTTCGAAGGCCTGATCAGGTCGTCTTGAAATCCTTTAGG
>JAEZGH010000042.1 GCA_023417065.1 Bacteroidota bacterium | reverse complement strand
TCGCTGAACGCCGCATTGTCGGGGTCGGATGCAATGCGATAGGCCTCGTTGATAAATACACTGTCAATCTGTTTGGCGTTGTGTATGATGTAGTTGTTTAAGAGGGTTGCCGTTTGCAGGTTAAGTTTTTTGTATTCGAGTGGGTCGACTTCGTACGAGAAGGGCGCGTGGAATACGGTAGCAACAGCCAGTGCGTTGCTGATAGTGCCTGGTGAGCTTGCGTTAAATGCACGAAGTAATGAATCCGATTTCAGGGGGATATACTCGGAAGCGGCAAGGCCATAGAAGTTCATCTCTGCGATCGACCGCGTGGTCTCATTATCCCGTGCCTGGTTCAGAAAGAATGCCGCAGAATCCACGTTCTTCACTTTCATATAGGCAATGCCTGCGTTATTGGCCAGGTGCGCGGATTCGGGTTCAGCTTTTAACCCGTTTGAATACGCCTTGATCGCCTTGAAGTATTCATTGGTCCACAAGTGTATGTTGCCTGAATTGACAAGTGAGTATTCGTTTGCACCTTTCTCATTTGCGAGATCGTAATAATAGATCGCGTCTTTGATGTTCAGCTTTGACGACTTGATCTGTGCCAGCATGTAGCTGGAGCGAAAATTCTGAAAACCCTGCCGCTGTGCCTGCTGATAGAATGACTCTGCGAACGTTTCATTTTGCATCCGCGTATGGAGGTCACCTGCGATGTTATAGAAGGCAGCCATCCCGTGGTACAGGTAGTCGCGCCAGTTGGCATATACGACAAAGGCGAGCGTGGCAATCAAGCCTGCGAGTCGGTAGGAGAAGTACGGCATTCGTCTCGGTCGATACATTACGCGGTAGGCCGGTGCATTACTCGTGAAGAGATCGCCGTAGTTTGAGATCAGGTACAACAGGAACATGATGCCGTATCCCGCGTGAACGAAAATGATAATCTCACGGACGACCTTCAGGCCTGGATCATTAAAGTTGATGAGAAGGTGTGCTATGGTGGCAAAGCAAATGGCACCCAGCGATAGGTAGATCAGCGCAGCAAAGGGATAGAACGCCATAATATTCCCGTAAACTGCTTCCCTGTTGCGATAGCCCCAGATACCGATCAGTGCTGAAATTGACAGCAGCAGGTACGCATTGACATAGAAAAAATCCCACTTGATGACATGTAACTCATGCAGCGCGGTTATGAAGATGTTGATCAGATAAATGGTGCTCATGAACAGCAAGTGCTGCATGCTTTTGGACGACCCCTGGCCGACGAGATAGACGAATCCTCCGATGATTTCGTGACCGACAAGTACAACGAATATCAGCGAAAGGATCAGCGAACCGGTGAAGCTCGTCAGGTAAAGGTGATAAAACGGGAACGGGACAGTGGAGAAATAGACGGTGACAATACACAGGAAAATGGTGATAACTGTGAAGGTCAGTACCCTGTACAAGAGCGGCGTCCGTGAACGAAATAAGTTGAAGTACACCGAGGGTATCGCGTAAACTCCGATAACTCCTGCCGCGGTGATGAGGTGATGGCTTCCAAAAAGACCAAGCACTTCAAACCGCAGGCTTATCAGCAGCAGGATGACCAGCGTCATTCCAAAGAAGTACCAGAATTTTTCAAGGGTTGTGACGACGGATATAAGGACGATGAAGGCGAGTGCAAACACCGCGAGGAAGACATACGAAGCGGATATGTTTGGATGAAGTCTGCTGGCGTTGAAGTGTTCGAAGATGACGTAGCTTTCGCCGGGCACGTTGATCTCGAACGGCCCCATCCGGAAGGTATGGACGTTGGTTTCAATTGTTTTTTGTTCCTGAAGTCGCGACCAGTTTATGACGCCATCTGGCCCACTGAAGTATCCATACCAGAGAAAAGCAATCGAGAAGCAGAAAACAACGGCAGTAACTAACCAGGTGTATCGATATTCCTTCACCCAGTCGCGCCAAAAAAATAAAGACGACATCCGAATAATTTTAGATGCAAGCTAAACCAACCAATCAATTTTTGAAAACAAATGGGCAGGCCCCATAATTATATGTAATAAACGCGATTGATTAACAAAAATTGACATTTGATGGGGTCATCATTAAATCAACTCTTCCGGCCTCTCGACCGATTCATGCACGCAGAGTCAACGGCGGGGATAATTCTCCTGGTCAGTGCCTTTTCTGCACTTGTCGTTGCTAATTCTGGCCTGGGGGATGAGTATCACGCACTTTGGGAAAGTCACCTTTCGATGCGCATTGGCGAGCGCATTGTGGATAAGTCGCTCCATCATTGGATTAACGATGGGCTTATGGCCATGTTCTTCTTTGTTGTCGGTCTGGAGCTCAAAAGGGAAATAATTGCCGGGGAGTTGTCGAACCTGAGGAAGGCTGCGCTTCCGCTGATGGCGGCGGTGGGCGGGATGATCTTCCCGGCGCTGATATTCACAGCGTTGAATCTTGGAACCCCGGGTCAGCATGGATGGGGAATCCCTATGGCTACGGATATTGCCTTTGCCCTTGGTATCCTGGCACTGCTGGGAAAACGGGTTCCCGTTTCCTTAAAAGTTTTTTTGACCGCACTGGCCATTGCCGACGATCTTGGGGCCGTACTTGTGATTGCGTTTTTCTATACTTCTGAAATTTCGTTCACCAGCCTGGGGGTCGGGATCGGTTTGCTGGGGGTTCTGCTTCTGGCAAACTATCTGGGAGTGCGAGCAACGCTTTTTTATGGCATAATAGGCATAGGTGGTGTTTGGCTCGCCTTTCTGGCATCAGGCGTTCACGCCACCATCGCCGGTGTGCTTGCTGCCATGGCTATCCCGGCGCGTACTAAAATCGATGAGGTGAAATTCGTGGAGTCGCTGGAGTCGTGGGTGCAGCGATTCAAGGCTGTGCCACCCACGGAAAATTCGCTGCTCGAGCCTGAACAATATGAGGCCGTTGAAAAGATCAACCGCCTCACGCTGGCAGCGGCTACGCCGCTGCAAAGGCTGGAGCATAACCTGCATCCGTGGGTTTCTTTCGTTGTCATGCCATTGTTCGCATTTGCTAATTCAGGCATCGAATTCTCGGGTGACCTCTTCGAAGCTCATTTTTTTGAGGGTGTGACCTTCGGTATCATCGGTGGACTTATCGTAGGAAAGTTTATTGGTGTCGTCGGCATGACATGGCTTATGCACAGGCTGAGGATTGCCGAATTGCCTGCAGACATGGGATGGGACCACCTCTATGGTGTGGGTCTGCTCGCCGGAATAGGTTTTACGATGTCGCTGTTTATAACGAACCTGGCGTACACCGACGACTCGCTGATTATGCAGGCAAAGGTTGGAATCTTTACAGCATCGATCCTTGCAGGTGTGGCAGGGTATTTCTACCTGAGGCACGTGTTAAACCGACATGCGCATCTGGATCATGGTCCGGAAGACCACGTGATCAATCAGTCGAGTACTTTGGGTACGCGGAAATAGGTGTCATCTGACTTGGGGGCACTTTCGAGTGCTTTCTCCCGCGGCAGGTGTGGACCTACCTTGTCTTCGCGAAGTGCGTTTACTTCGAAGCTCATCGTGGTCAGCGGTTCCACTCCCTCGGTGTCAACTTCCTTGAGCTTTTCGACCCACTCGACGATTGCAGTCATGTCCTGCATCACCTTGTCTACATCCTCTTCGTTTATTTCGAGGCGTGAGAGGTGGGCGATCTTGTCCAGTAAGTTGCGGTCTATCTTCATTTTTTCAGATGCTTGTTCAATTCCTGTTCAATTGTGTCAAAAACCCTTCGCTTGAGCGATTCCAGGTCATCCAGGGTAAGCCCGGCTGTTGGAACGGGTTCGTGAAAAATCACTTCAAGCGGATGCCATCGGAGCAGGAACTCGTCAGCGGGCAAAATTATCCAATTATATAAAATCGTCACAGGTACCACGTCGATTTGTTTCTCGATGCCTACACGGAATGCGCCGTCCTTGAACCTGCCCATGACGGGGTCTCTTTCTGTGATTATTCCGCCTTCGGGGAAAATGATCAGGCTCTTGCCTTCGTCAATAGCGGCAAGTGAACGTTTTACAGTGTTAAACCGGCTTTTTAAGCTCGAACGGTCTACGGTGATGTGCAGTTTCCGGTACATGTATCCGAAGAGCGGTATCCAGCCAATGTCACTTTTCCCGACAAAGATGGCGTTATGTCGGTTCAGGCCGATTGTAGGGATATCCAGATAGGAGAAATGGTTTGCACAGAAGATATATTGCTTCCGGCGGTCGAGCTTGCCGCGGTACGTTACTTTCGCAGGAATGAAAATTAGCAGAAACATCAGGCGTGCCCACCACCGGTTGAGAATGCCGATGAGGTGATGTTGTGACGGGAAGCAGATAGGGATACAAAAGAACGGCAGGAGGATGATAAACAGCACAGTAAATACAACGACTCCGTAAGTTGTATGCAGAATGCGAATCACTTTCATATTACGGCAGCAAGTGTATCCCCACGCGACCAACCTTCTTTGTATGCGGCCACGATTATCTCTGAAGTATTTTTCAATGATCGTTTCATTGCTCATTATCCGATTACACAACGTTCGCCCTTAAGGTACTTGGCGGCTTCTTTAACGTTGATATGGGCCCGCGCGTCGGCCATTTCTTCACGTACCTTTTGTTTGATCTCGCGCATTTTCATTGCTTCGATGAATCGACGCACCTGTTCAGCGTTCTCCAGAATCAGTGCCGGTACGGTAGTAGGCTTGTCATCGTCACCCTTTGCAACCATTGTGAAGTAAGATGAATTGGTGTGTTTTACCGTTCCATGCTTAACATTCTGGGCTTCGACACGAATACCGACAATCAGTGAAGATCGTCCTACATAATTCACCGATGCGTGTAACGAAACGAGTTCCCCAACTTCAACGGGTTGCAGGAATTCTACCTTGTCGACAGACACGGTAACACAATATGCTCCGGAGTGCTTGGCGGCGCAGGCATACGCTACCTTGTCCATAAGCGAAAGCAGAATGCCGCCGTGGATTTTCCCTCCGAAGTTCGCATACGAAGGAATCATTAGTTCGGTAATTGTTGTCATTGAAGCCGATACTGGCCTGGAAGTGTTGTGCATAGCCTGATGCCTGAATTCGGCCTGCTAAAGTAACTAATTTTTGAACGCGGCCGCCGTTTTGAGGTGAACTGACATTCGGTTCCGAAGCCTGAAGAACATGGCGATGGCCGTGAGTGTCAAACCAATGAGCAGTCCGATCCAGATTCCTTCAGCGCCCCATCCCATCCTGAAAGCCAGCCAATAGCCCATTGGCAGCGCAAGCACCCAGTAGGAGATGAAAATAAGGATGGAAGGAATTCGAACATCCTGAAGACCGCGAAGGGCTGCGATACAAATAACCTGTGCACCATCTGAGAGTTGAAAAATTCCCGCGATAAGGAGCAGGTTCATCGCGATGCGGATCACATCGGCATCGTTCACATATAACGCTGGGAGCACCCCCTTTCCGCCTATGAAAACCAGGGCGAATCCGGTCATCAGAATCATGCCCATAGCCAGGATGGTGAGCACCGCGCGTTTGAGGTTTGCAGCGTCGTGCCTTCCCAGGTAATATCCTACGCGAATGGTGGCGGCGGCAGCAAGGCCGGAGGTAAGCATATAACTCAGTGTTGCGAGGTTGATGGCAATTTGGTGTGCTGCCAGTTCCAATGTTCCGAGCCAGCCCATCATCACGAGCGAAAAGTCAAATGCTGCGGCCTCGAAGATGAACTGAAATCCACTGGGGATGCCGAGGTTCAGCAGCTTCTTAACGACTTTGCCGGAGTATATCGCCGGAACGTATGCCTTTCTGAAAGCGCGAAGCTGGGGGTGATAAAACAGGTATGCCCATATCCCAACGGCCATGAGGATACGACTGATGAGAGTAGCCCATCCGGCGCCAATCAGTCCGTAGGCCTGGAACCCCAGGTGGCCGTAGATCAGCGTCCAGTTCAGGCCAATATTGATCACATTACTGCCAAGTACGATGACAAATGCAATCCGGGTGTTGCTCATGCCCTCAGCAAACTGGCGGAACGACTGATAAATCAGTACGGGTATGAGCGAGAACATTAATATGTCGAGGTAGGGCAGGGCCTTGACGACAACTTCGGGCGGTTGGTTGATGTGATAAAGTATTTCCTTACCGAGGAGTACAACCGTGACAAGGAAGCATGAATTGATAAAATTGATTACAAGGCCGTGGCGCAACGTGTCCACTATGCGGTCGTGGTCGTTCTTACCGCTGGCCTCAGCAACAAGCGGAGTGATGGCATAAGATACGCCAATTCCAAAGAACATGAACAGATTAAAAGCAATGGTTGCCAGACCTGCTGCGGCCAGTGATACGGCGTCAATGTGCCCGACCATGATGTTGTCGCATACGCCCATTAATACGTGGCCGAGATTGCTTCCCATCACGGGAAGGGCCAGTTTTAAATTCTGACGTACGTGCGCTCCTATCGATTCAACCGCTGCCATTGATGCTCCCTAGATGCCCTTCATCCTGCTCACCAGCAGCAGACCAATGATGCTCATGCTGTCGGTTATTTCGCCGTTGAGCACCATAGTCAATGCCTCTTTCAGGGGCAGTTTTTTTACCCGAAGGTCAGCCTCGGTTTCCTCAAGTTCGCTTTCGCCCTCGCTGACGTCCTCGGCCAGAAAAATGAAGCCCTCTTCGTCGGTAACGGAATTTGAAGTATGAAGGCGCGAGATCATCGTCCATTTTGAGGCCGTGAGTCCGGTTTCCTCCTTCAGCTCGCGCATGGCGGACTCAACAGGATCGGTGCCCATCGCACCGCCGCCCTCGGGAATTTCCCACGAAAAGGCGTCAAGCGTATAACGGAATTGTCCGACAAGCCACGTATTGCCCTGATCATCAACCGGAATCACGCCAATTGCCTTGTTTTTGAAATGCACCTTGCCGTAGATACCTCTGCCACCTGCGGGGTTTACGACCTGATATTCAGTTACATTAATCCACGGGTTGTCATATTTCTCTTCGCCGGATAGCGTTGCCCACGGGTTTTCCGTGTTTTTTTTGTCTGCCATGCTGAATCGGTTAATGGCCAAAACTATCGATTTCTTTGCTCGGCCGGGCCCGGCTTTCGGCAGAGGAGAAAAATATTTTGGCTGGCTGTAAATATTGGGTGGTGAAAGCTATGTTTGTGGAATGCTCCGGTCTTCTTATTCGAGAAAACATATTGAAGCGGGTTGCGACGAAGCAGGGCGAGGTTGCCTTGCTGGTCCGGTGGTAGCTGCTGCCGTAGTCCTTCCGAAGAGGTACCGGCATCCGCTGCTTAATGATTCAAAACAACTGAAGCCATGCGAGCGCGAAAAACTCCGCGAAGAAATACAGCGTGACGCCCTCGCCTGGGCCGTAGCCGAAATCAGCCACGAGGAAATAGACTCCATCAATATTCTGAATGCGTCATTCAAGGCAATGCACGAAGCCGTTGCAAAGTTATCAGTGCTGCCTTCGTTGCTACTCATCGACGGAAACCGATTCAAACCTTATCCCGAGATTCCGCATCAGTGCATCATCAAGGGCGATGGTAAGTTCCTTTCTATTGCGGCTGCATCGATACTGGCCAAAACATATCGCGATGATTTGATGGTTAAACTGGCTGCCGAATTTCCTGGCTATGGCTGGGAAACCAACATGGGGTATCCTACCGAAGCCCATCGTGACGGGATAAAACGACTTGGGATCACGCCATATCACAGGAAGTCTTTCCAATTGCTACCCGCCCAACTGGAATTGTTCAACGGTTCCGTATATGAAATGTGCCAATAACAAACCTGGCACAGGTCAACGCTTCCGAATGGTATTCCGAGTATCGGCGGCATTCTATAGCCCGTACCGCAACCGTTGTGGTGTATTTTTTCTTACCGTCAGGCCTCAGCTGTATCATGTGTCTTGCCTGGCCCGGAATTCTATAGCTTTGTCCCTATGTGTTTGATTTTTTTTGCGCTAAACAGACATCCCCGGTATAAGATGGTTGTAGCCGGCAATCGCGACGAATTCTACAACAGGAAAACTGCGCCTGCGGAATTCTGGTCCGACTATCCCAACGTGGTGGGCGGACGCGATCTCGAGGCCATGGGGACGTGGCTCGGAATGACGCGATCCGGCCGCATAAGCATGCTTACCAACTACCGCGATCTTGCAACGCTCAAGCCTGCCGCGCCGACACGTGGAAAACTTGTTTCGGATTTTCTCACCGGCGATGAAGACCCGCAGCGTTACCTGGAGGATATCGCCGGCCGGGGTAGCGCGTACAATGGCTTTAACCTCATCGTGGGCGATGTTGACCGCCTGTGGTATTACTCCAACTTTGGAGACGGGATAAAAAAACTGGAGGCAGGATCTTTCGGTCTGAGTAACCATCTGCTGGATACGCCCTGGCCAAAGGTTGAGCGGGGTCGTGCTCAGTTTGAAAAGATTCTTGCTGGAGATGAAGTTGCACCTGAAGACTTGTTTGCCCTCCTTGCGGACGAAGAGATTGCCCCCGATGCCCAGCTACCCTCAACAGGCTTGTCCGTTGAACGCGAACGTGCCCTCTCGGCAATGTTCATTAAAACGCCTGACTATGGATCGCGCTGCTCGACCGTCATCCTTGTGGATCGTGAAAATAATGCGTCGTTCTTCGAACGTGTTTTTGACCTGAAGACTTTTGACTATCAAACTCAGGCCTTCCGTTTTAAGGTGCAGTATTAACAGGTATTATTATCTCAACTTCATCCCTGAATGGGTAAAAATAAGAAAGCCAAAGTACCGTTTCCGCTGAGGGTGGTTCGATGGGTGTTCCCGAAACTGGAAGTAGTGGCGCCGTCTCTGGCACGGCGTTATTTCATCCGCATTTTCTTTACGCCTCTTAAATATCCTGTTCCTGAGAAGGAACGGAAGTCCATCACGTTTGCCAGACCGTTTCAGTTTTCCGCCGTGGGGCAGACGATTCAGGCGTACGAATGGGGTGATGCAGACAGGCCGTATGTACTGGTTGTTCACGGCTGGGCTGGACGCGCGACGCAATTTCGCAGATTTGTGAAGGCTCTTATCACAGCAGGATTTCGCGTGATAGGGTTCGACGGCCCCGCGCATGGGCAATCGACAGGTAGGCGTACCGATATCTTTGAATTTGGCAAAACGCTTGAAAAGATCTATCAGATGCAGGGCGAACCGGCAGCGATCATCGCACACTCCTTTGGGGGAGTAGCCACGTTGCACGCGGCAATGAAGGGCCTGCATGTTCGCAAACTCGTGAATATCGCCAGTCCCACGATCGGCGATGAAGTCATTCGCACCTACCTGCGCGCCGTAAACGGGTCGTGGAAGACGGGGCAGTACTTCAAAGAGTACATTCAGGAAACGCAGGGCAAAACCTTCGACGAGTTTTCGTCTCTGCACTTCGTGCAAAACCTACCGGCCCCCGTTGAGATCCTGGCGGTCCACGACGAAAACGACAAGGAGGTCGATATCAGTCATGCGGAGGCGCTGGTGAATACTTATAAATGGGCAACACTGCTCCGCACCAGCAAACTTGGGCATACGCGCATCCTGCGGGACGAGCAGGTCATCCGCCGATGCGTGAAGTTTATTGCGGATCAGCATTTTGACGGATAAACAGCAATTTTACGCGATGGGGCCGGCAAATTTGCTCCACCGGTAAACTTTTCCCTACTTGAGTTCGTCTTAGAAATTAGCTGAAATAATGGCTGCTGTCCTGTAATGATTTCCGGTAATTAACAACCAATTAGGCATGAATATCATCGAAACACGTAACATCAAAAGGGTTTACAAAATGGGAGACAACATTGTAAACGCCCTTCAGGATGTGACCATTTCCATCGAAAAAGGTGAGTATGTTGCATTTATGGGCCCTTCCGGTTCCGGTAAATCAACGCTGATGAACATCATTGGTTGCTTGGATACGCCGACGAGCGGAACGTACATCCTGAACAACCATGTGGTGAGTGAAATGACTGAGAATCAACTTGCCGAAGTCAGGAACAAGGAAATTGGATTTGTGTTTCAGACGTTCAACCTGCTGCCCCGTGCGTCGGCACTCGAAAATGTGGCGCTGCCACTGATCTATGCCGGCTATAACCGTGCCGACCGCGAAGAGATGGCCATGGAGGCCCTTAGCAACGTAGGCCTGGCGGAACGCCACCACCATAAACCTAATGAGTTGTCGGGTGGACAGCGTCAGCGTGTGGCCATCGCCCGCGCACTCGTCAACAACCCGTCCATTATCCTGGCCGACGAACCAACGGGTAACCTCGATACTAAAACTTCTTACGATATCATGCGGTTGTTCCAGGATCTTCACGACAAAGGGAATACGATCATCATGGTAACTCACGAAGACGATATCGCCCACTACGCGCATCGCATCATTCGCCTTCGTGATGGTCTTATCGAATGGGATCGCAAAAATGAAAATATCAACCGCGGTGAGCCGGTGGTGTCTAACTAAGTTCACCTTCTTTCTAACTTTCGTTCTGTCGTGGAAAATCTGTTCAGCGGAATTGATACTATCATTTTGCGGGTGACCAGCATCGAAACGGCGTCGGCGTGGTATCATGAAAAGTTGGGATTCAAACCCACATGGCAAGACGATAACCTTAAGCTGGTTGTCCTCGACACGGGTGGCCCCACGTCAATAACACTCTGGCAATCTGCGGAAAAAATAACAGCGCATCCTGAAGCAACGCCTTATCCAATCTTTGGGATCAAGGATGCGCGGTCGGGCCGCGAAGTACTAATTGCCCGGGGTGTACGCGTTGGCGAGCTCACTAGCGATCACGTGACAACGTACTTCCGTTTCTTCGATGCGGATGGCAATATGCTCGAGGCCTGCCAGGTACACTAGCCGGCAACTTTTCTAAATTCCTTGGGCTTATCTCCTTTACCACGTACATTTCTGCTCATTAAACGGTGCACCTATGAAAATCTATACGAAGACCGGTGACAGTGGTACAACAGCGCTGTTTGGAGGAAAGCGCGTTTCGAAAGCAGATCTGCGAATTGAAACCTATGGAACGGTTGACGAGCTCAATTCATGGATCGGCGTGCTCAGGGATCAGGAGGTCAACGCCAAAAGGGGGGAAGAGCTGATTGAAATCCAGGATCGCCTGTTCACCATCGGATCGATTCTCGCAACAGAGCCTGGAAATACGAAAGTGAAGATTCCTGCCTTGACGGATGCAGATATCACCTTCCTCGAACAACGGATAGACGCTATGGATTCAGCGTTAGAGCCGATGCGTTTTTTCGTGCTCCCTGGAGGTGCCCAGGCAGTTTCTTTCGGTCATGTGTGCCGCACGGTGTGCCGTCGTGCCGAGCGACTTGTAATTTCGTTGGATCAGTCAGAACCGGTCGATTCGCAGGTGATTATCTATCTGAACCGTCTTTCAGACTACCTCTTTATGCTCTGCCGCACGATGGCTCACGAGCTTCAGGCGAAAGAAGCACCCTGGAAACCGCGTATGTAATTCTCCTAACATGTGTTAGTAGTTTCGGCGGGAAGTTTTAACTTTCCGGCTACAACTCATTAACTATGACCGAGACCGTCAAGATTGATATTGAACGGGTGCTGGAATCGCGCCTTCCCAAAACGAATTTCGACCAGCTTCCCTTTGGCAAAGTATATACTGACCACATGTTCGTCGCCGACTATCGCGACCGCGAGTGGAAAAATGCCCGGATCATTCCTTATGGCTATTTGCCGGTTAGTCCCGCAAGTCCTGCCATTCACTATGGCCAATCCATATTCGAGGGCATTAAAGCACACAAATCTCCGAAAGGAGAGATCCTTATTTTTCGACCGCACGACAACCACAAGCGGCTGAACATTTCAGGTGAGCGAATGTGTATGCCGCCGGTTCCGGAAGATCTGTTTATGGAAGGCATGCGCGAGCTTATCGAACTCGACCGCGCGTGGATTCCCTCCGGCGAAGGCGCATCACTTTATATCAGGCCTTTCCTTTTTTCTGCCGATGAATACATCGGTATCCGCCCGTCGGAAGCATTTACCTTTATGATTATCCTGAGCCCGTCAGGTGCGTATTATTCTGATCCCGTCAAGGTTAAAATTGAGACACACTTTACCCGTGCCGTCGCCGGAGGAACAGGTTATGCAAAGGCGGGAGGGAATTATGGCGGAGCAATCTATCCTGCCAAACTTGCGCAGGATCAGGGATATCATCAACTAATCTGGACCGATGGTCGCGAACATAAATACATCGAAGAATCGGGCACGATGAACGTGATGTTCGTCGTAAACGGTAAACTTATCACCCCGGCACTCAGCGATTCAATACTTGCAGGTATTACCCGTGACAGCGTACTGCAACTAGTTCGCAGCTGGAACCTTGAAGTGGAGGAGAGGAAAATCTCTGTTGAAGAGATAGTCACCGGTTTAAAAGCAGGGACAGTGCAGGAAGCCTTTGGTGTGGGTACGGCGGCAACAATAGCTCCAATCGTTCTGATTGGCCATGAGGATAAAAATTACCACTTACCACCTGTTGAGAAATGGGGATTGGCACCACGCATTCTTCAGGAGCTGAATGACATCAAATACGGACTTAAGGCCGACCCACTCGGTTGGATCTATAAACTCTGAGGGCATTATAAAACAATTCACACGGCGCTTCGGAGGTTAGAACGGACGCATCAAGCCCGAAAACGGCAGTTTGATAACCCTGTTCAGAACTATTCGAGTGCACCTGCCATCCTTTCCAGAAACGGAAAATGAAGTGGCTTGCAGTTCTCGTTGTCGCTATTCAGGTCCAGGTCAGCGTCAGTGCACAACAACTTGTGGTGGTTCGACGAGACAAAGTTCGGCTTCGCTTTTCAGCGGGGGAATCAATCTATTATTCGATCGCCGGGAGGAAAGGCGTTCGGAAGGATGTTATCATGGGATTTGTCCAGGATAAGGTGATTCTTTATCGCGACACAGTTCATCTTCTTCAGCTGCGCAAAATTGGCAACCCGTCTCACATTTCGCGATATCAAGACCGTGGTGCCAAGGTCCTTACAGCAGGAATTCTCCTCGCGCTCGGCGACTTCGTCAACGTGACGTTGGTCCAGCATGGCGACTATCGCCCTGACGCGGGTGTTACTATCGTCTCTGCCGGGTTAATCACCACTGGTATTATCCTGCTGAAAAGCAAGCCAGTAATAAAGATAAATCGCCGTAACCGACTCGCCGTTTTGAGTGAAGGTCCTTATTGGCGCCGCTAACCGCTACTTCTTCTTATCTTTGCGGATGCTTTTGCGATTCGTCATTTTCTTGTTACTGTGGTTCCTTCTTCTGACCTTCACTGACGGTCACGCTCAACCGCAGTTGGTACTGACCAAAAAGGAGAAGGTGATGCTCCGCCTTTATCCGGGAGATGAAATCACAGTGTCGTTGAAGAGCAACAAGAAACGCAAGATCAAAAGCTACATTAACGCGCTTTCCGATTCGGGCGTAATGCTACACACAACCCATGTTCCGTATCAGAATATCGAACGGATATATTTTAAGAGAAGCAGCTTTCAGCACGTCGTTGGAGGGCTGCTTGTCACGGGAGGGGTGGGATACTTTCTGATCGATCAGATCAATGTGGTCGTCGTTCATGGTGAAAGTGCAAACCTTGATGAACGCGTTACCATTCCATCCCTTGTGATGGTAGCCGTAGGTTTACCTATGCTTCTCGCCCGGAAGAACTATCAGACCATTGGCAGAAAATACCGGCTAAGGATGGTAGATAAGGGGTCCGCCTTTTACAAACCCGACTTACGGAAGAATATGTCGGAGAATCCCTTCGGGCAATAGCTGTTAAAGTTTCCGTCAGGTGCAGGATTTAGGCGTAATCGGGTATATTTGCACCTTCTTAAAATAAACAAGAGATCATGACAACCGATCAACTGAAAGATTTAAAGGCTCGTGTTAGCGCCTTGAGGAGGTATCTTTGACTACGACCGCAAGATTGTAGAAGTAAAAGATGAAGAACTCATCACCCAGCAGGCCGATTTCTGGTCAAATCCCAAACAGGCCGAAGTTATTCTGAAGAACATCCGCACCAAGAAGATATGGACGGACTCTTTCGACAACGTGCGCAAGCTTGTTGACGACCTTGAAGTATTGAATGAATTTCACGAGGCCGGTGACGTAGGCGACGAAGAACTGGAACGCGAGTTTCAGAAGACAAGTCGCGCGGTCGAGGAACTTGAATTCAAGAAAATGCTCAGCAAAGAGGAGGACCAACTGAGTGCCGTGATCGAAATAAACCCCGGTGCCGGCGGAACGGAAAGCCAGGACTGGGCGGATATGCTCAACCGTATGTATATCATGTGGGGTGAGAAGAGCGGCTACAAAGTTACACAGGTTGACTATCAGGCCGGCGACGTTGCGGGTATCAAGAGTGCCACACTCGAGTTGGATGGACCTTTCGCATACGGTAAACTCAAAAGCGAAATCGGTGTTCATCGCCTGGTGCGTATTTCACCATTCGATTCGAATGACCGTCGACACACATCCTTTGCATCGGTGTTTGTTTATCCGAAGGTGGATGATTCAATTGAAATTGAAGTCAATCCTGCTGACGTAGAGATCCAGACTTCGCGATCAGGTGGCGCCGGAGGTCAGAACGTCAACAAAGTTGAAACGAAAGTTCAGTTGACGCACAAGCCCACGGGAATCGTGATTGTATGTCAGGTGGAACGCTCGCAGCATGCCAACCGCGAACGTGCAATGCAAATGCTGAAGTCGAAGTTGTACCAGCTGGAGATTCAGAAGCGAAATGCAGAACGCGACAAGATCGAAGCCGGCAAGATGAAAATCGATTTCGGTTCGCAGATTCGAAACTACGTACTGCACCCATACAAACTTGTGAAGGATGCCCGTACCGGTGTTGAGCGCCACGACGCACAATCCGTCCTCGACGGCGACCTCGATGATTTCATCAAAGCGTTTCTGCTTGGAGGACAGGAACAACCTGCGCAAGCATAATTGTGAAATGAACAAAACCTGAAAGGATGGATTCGCGTAAATGCGTCCATCCTTTTTATTTTAATACAGCCTCTTGAAAGAGAAAGTTTATACGAGTCAATTCTGGTTACTCTGTTTGAGTTCGCTGCTCTTCTTCGCGAGCTTCAATATGATTATTCCGGTATTGCCATCGTATCTGTCCGAGTTGGGGGCTCCTGAACTGAAAGGTCTTATCATTTCTCTTTTCACCGTCACCGCGCTGATCTCCCGACCCTTTAGTGGAAAGTTATCCGACAAGATTGGACGAATACCTGTGATCTTCTTCGGCGCATTCGTGTGCATTATCTGTAGCTTTCTTTATCCGTGGGTGTCAACAGTTGCAGGGTTACTCTGGCTGAGATTGTTTCACGGCTTTTCAACCGGCTTTACGCCAACAGGAGAAACGGCGTACCTGGCGGATATCATCCCCGCAGAGAAAAGGGGCGAGGGCATGGGTATCCTCGGTACCGCGAACTCGGTAGGAATGGCGGGCGGACTTGCAGTGGGTGGATGGCTGGAACATTTGTTTGGGCGAGATACAGTGTTTTATTCATCGTCGGGGTTCGCATTGCTTTCGGTGCTGGTACTCCTGGGGATACGTGAAACGCTGCCGTCCAAACAACGACTTACCTATCATCATTTGAAGATCCGGCGTTCAGATATGTTTGATCCGCGGGTGCTTGCGCCTTGTGTGGTGATGCTGCTTTCCGCGTATTCGTATGGCGCTGTGATAACACTGCTTCCGGATTACAGCGCTGACATAGGCATGCAAAACAAGGGCATGCTTCTTACCGTCTTTACGATGGCATCTCTGGCTGTGCGACTCATTGGAGGCAAAGCATCAGATCGCCACGGACGCAAGCCTGTGCTGCGCGTATCTGTGCTGGTTATCGGGTTGGCAATGGCAGTGCTCGCCGTAGCGGAAACAAAGTGGCAGGTAATGGCAGGTATCGTGCTGTATGGATTCAGTCACGGTACTACATCGCCAACTTTGCTGGCGTGGGCAACAGATCTCAGCGATCCTGAACACAAAGGGCGAGGTGTATCGTCCCTCTACATCTTCATGGAACTTGGAATCGGCCTGGGTGCTCTTATTTCGGGATTCGTTTATGGCGATCAATCAGAGAATTTCTTTACTGCCTTCCTGATTTGTGGTATTCTGGCTTCGACAGCGATGGCTTACCTCTTTGTGGTCCGGCGAAGACCTTCCGTGTTGTGAAACTAATTAACAGTTGGCCTTCGATAATGTAGTATCTTTCAGCCATGAAAAATGCCGCCCTGCTTCTTTTCGCCCTGTTAGTTGCCGGCGAACTGGTTGCACAGTTGACCGAACTTGAGTGGTTGCATCACCTTTGCAAGCCTCTGATCATGGTCTTCCTCGGGCTTTATTACGCGCTGTCCACATCGCGTCAGCAACGGTCTTGGTTAGTTTTACTAGCTGTACTTTTTTCCTTTCTCGGTGACAGCCTTCTGATGTATGAAAGTCGGAATGAAATGTACTTCCTGCTAGGGCTTGGAGCATTTCTGGCGGCACAGCTTTTCTACCTGTTTACCTACCGTGAACACAGTGACTACCGTGAATCGAATGCCTCCCAGATCAGTCGCTTGCGCCTTGCTTTTCCCGTAGTGCTCGCGGGTACCGGCCTCTTCGTGATCCTCTATCCCACGTTAAGAGAGCTGCAGATCCCGGTATTTCTCTATGCCATGGTGATTACGGCGATGGTGATTACGGCCATTTATCGCCTCGGACGTACTTCTTTCAATAGCTTTGTGCTGGTTCTCTTTGGTGCACTGCTGTTTATGCTTTCGGATTCACTGCTCGCCATAAACAAATTTCTTGAACCTATTCCAAGTGCCGGCTTCTGGATCATGCTGACGTACATCAGTGCACAGTTTCTGATCATCACCGGCTTGCTCAGGCATTTTCCGGCAAGGGATTAGAACTCAAATGACGCAATCTCCGGAGTGCGTTGCAGAAATACGTTGAATTCATTCAAACTTCTTTCGCGGCCCCGGATATCATAAAATAAAATAATGTTACCGTTGTCTTTGAAGTCACGTCTTCTTTCACTTTTCAAGCCGAGAGAAAGGATTTTATTGTCGAGGTCTGCGATAATCGTTTCATCACCGATGCACGTAATCTTGTACGCCCGTGCCTGGTGGATTCGCTCTATCCCCCGTGTGATCTGCTGAAGAGCGCTTAGCACAAGGATGACGATTACAGAGCCGGTCATCGCCATGAAATATTCCCCTGCACCTACGGCCATACCCAGAGCTGCCGTAATCCAAATCGTCGTCGCAGTGGTAATTCCGGTAATGGTGAGTCCGTCTTTGAAGATAACACCAGCCCCAAGGAAACCAATACCTGTAATGATGTTTGATGCCACGCGATCGGGAGAATCGCCACCGAAGGAAACAGACACCATGCTGAACATGCAAGAGCCCAGGCAGATCATGATCATCGTGCGCAGCCCGGCGGCTTTGCTGTGATATTCGCGCTCAAACCCGATTCCAGCTCCGATTACAAGAGAAATCAGCAGCCGCAATCCCGTTTCAAGATCCATGTCGATTAAATCCATAAGCAGCACCAATGAAAAAGGCGGAATGTATAGTTCCGCCTTTCAAAAAAGGTAAAATCTGCTGCCACGAATTACATCTTGCGCACGCGGCCACTGCCTGATGCTGCAGCGTTCACCCTGGCGGGATTGCCCTTGTAAGCTACAGATCCGCTTCCTGATATGTTCGCGTCCAACTCGTCAGTGACATGGATTTCAACTCCACCTGATCCGGAAATGCGGATTTTGCAGCGCTTAGCCTCAAGGTCCGATGCCAACACCCTTCCGGAACCGCTGATTGAGGTTGAAACGTCACGCGCTTTTCCGCGAGCTTCGATGCGTCCGGATCCTGAAATCGCAAATTCGGCCTCACCGTCGATGGTCATATCGAGTATTACACGTCCTGACCCGCTGAGATCGCTGTCAAGTTCGCGGGCTGATCCTCTCAGGTGTAGGTTTCCTGAGCCCGAAACGTCGGCTTCAACTTCACCCGATGCATCAATATCGAGCTTCAGGGAACCCGAACCGCTGACTTTCACGTCCAGATCGCGCACCTTGAATTTCGTCTCTCCAATGAGGTTTCCGGAGCCGGCAACGCTCACGCCTTCAAGAGTTTTGACGGTGATATATAAGGTCACTCTGTCACTTTTGTTCCAGTTCCACTTGGAGGGACTGTGAATCCTGAGCGTAGAACCATCGGTCTCAGTTTCGACGATTTCGAGAATATCTTTGGGCCCTTCGATTTCCACGCTGTTTGAGCTGCCTTGTCTCAGATGGACTTCACCGGGTATCCGGAAAGCGATCTTGGTGAAATCGCCAACATTTCGTTTTTCCCTGTTCTGTGCTGTAAGCGACAGGGACCCGACAAACAGAAGGAATGCCAGAAGGATTACATTTTTCTTCATAGGGAATGATGTTTTGTTAGAAGACAGGTATCGGTGGTATATAGTTGCATGTTTTTCGTTAAAATTTTATTGCCTTACTTGGAGCCGCCATGGAGGTGTTTGAATTTAATACGGTTTCATCCACAGGTCAGGGACTCTATAAGGAGAAGGGCAGCAAGTTTATATCGTTTGCCTTTCCGGTGAAAGATGAGGCCGACATACGCGCGCACCTGGAGCAGGCGCGCAAGGAATACTTTGATGCCCGCCATCATTGCTTCGCCTGGGTGCTTGGCGCCGATAAAAAACACTACCGGAGCTTTGACGATGGCGAACCCAATCACTCTGCGGGGGACCCCATACTTGGACAAATCCGCTCGCGCGATCTGACCAACGTCCTTGTGATCGTCGTGCGATATTTCGGAGGAACAAAGCTCGGCGTAAGCGGGCTGATCCATGCGTATAAGACAGCAGCGGCTGAGGCACTGGATCAGGCCGGCATTCGAACGGAAGCTGTAACGGTTGATCTTGCATTTGAATATGAATATGATGCTACTCCTGAGGTTATGCGCCTCGTTAAGGACTTTCAACTCGTGGTCAAACGCGAAGAGTTCTCAGAACGCGGACTGATGCACGTACAGGTTCTGTTGCGTCACCATGACGCTCTTGTTAATAAAGTTGAACTACTGCGCGCCACCGGGACTGCCGTAATGATCGCGGACGAAGCCGCATCATAAATCAAGTACTTTTCTCAATCGCGCATAGCCACTCTTACTAAGCGGAATCTTTGCGCCACTCTTCAGCAATGCCACGTAACTGTCTTTCTCCATCGGTTCTATCCGTGTGATCTGGGAAAGCTGAACAATGTATGACCGGTGCACCCGGATGAACTCGTTGCCGTCGAGTGAGTTCTCGTAAAAGCTCATCGTTTTCTTTTTCAGAAACATCTCCTTTGCCGTGTGAATCTTCACGTAGTCGTCGTAAGCTTCGAGGTATTGAACATCCCGGACAGGAATGATTCTGATGTTTCCGGACTCACGTACGACAATGCGCGTGCGTTCTTCCGGCTGACGCACTTCTTCAATCAGCTCCCTAACCACTGGCACGTCTTCCTGCTGATGCCTTTCGAGCCATTTCTGCATTGCCTTGTCGAAACGTTCCTTGTTGTAAGGCTTCAACAGGTAATCGATGGCGTGGGCCTCAAATGCTTTGATAGCGTATTCGTCGAATGCTGTGGTGAAGATCACCGGAGGCGGTGGATCAAGCAGTTCAAGCATCTCAAAGCCATTGATCTTCGGCATCTGTATATCGAGGAAAATAAGATCAGGCTTGTGTTGCGTTATGGCTTTCACGCCTTCGAAGCCGTCGTTGCATTCAGCAACGATATCTATATGCGGATAACCCTGCAGATACTCACGTGTGATAGTCCGCGCGAGTGGTTCGTCGTCTATTATGATAGTTTTGATCTTCATAACTGTGGTATTCGTACTTCGGTGCGAAACGTTGTTCCTATCTGCCGCGTAGTCAATAAGTCGTTTCGTCCGAACAATAAGTATAACCTTCGATTAATTGATGTTAGCCCGAAGCCGGTGCCTTTTTTGGGTTGTGATGTCTCCGGATCAAACGGATTTTCAACGCTGAGCAGAAGGTAGTTTCCTTCGCGCGAAGCCGTTATTACGATGGTGATTTCGCCGATCGTATCGTATAAGCCAAACTTGATGGCATTCTCCACAATAGGTTGCAGGATCAACGCTGGCAACTTCAGGTTTTCTGTGCCTTCACCTCTTTCCACGCGGGTAACCAGCCGGTGCCCGAATCTTACCTTTTCAATTTCAAGATAGAGGTTCAGGTGATGGAATTCCTCCTGTAACTGGATCATCGTTTGATCGTCGCGTTTTATCGTTCCGCGAAGGAAATCCGACAGCTGCTGAATCATTTTACGGGCTTCTTCAGGGCGTGTTCCGGCAAGGGCGCTGATGGAGTTGAGACTGTTAAAGAGAAAGTGCGGTTGCAACTGCTGACGCAGCGTAGCGAGTTCCGCTTCTCGTGCAAGTTTCTCCATATCAGCCGTGCGTAGTTGAACCTCCTGTTGTTCTTTAATGTAAAACCACATCCAGCTTATTGCAGTGATGGAGCTCAGCATCAGCCATGCAAACACCGCCCGAACGACGATCCACTGATCGGTGAATTCAAGATATGCAGCATCCTGAATGGAAAGGTGCAACAACCATTGAATGAACGCCGTGCATGCCAACGCGAGGAAAATGCTCCAGATCACCCTCAGCGTCCGGCGCGGCTGAAAGTGCCGCATCACGATTATCATCTCAAAGCCCGCCAGGCCAAGGACGAGATTGGTCATTGCTGCATCCTGCAGGGAGACCAGAAAGTCGAAGCCTGCGTTGTAGTACATCACCCCGGTCTGGAGGAGCGTCCAGCCCAACCACCATCCGATGTATTGCAGCAGGAAAGAACGATATGTGATTTTGGAGAAGATCAAGCGATCAATAGATTGGTCTTGAGTTCAATCGCAATGTTATCGCTTTTTGATGAACATAATGGATATGATCATCACCTTCTTCCATTTCGTAAATTCTTGATGCCACTTCAACGCCGTCTTCAAGTTTATCGAGTTGGATGATGTCAGCAACATTGATAAACTCCCACTTTACAAGGTTGTTCTTGTCGTTCACAAAGGTGTCTTCCTGTTGGATGCCCAGGATTCGGGCCTTGAGAAACGCTTCTTCCTGGGAAGTTGCCGCGATCAGTCGCAGCTGCTCATCAAACTGAGGTTTGTGTTCTGTGTTTTGTGCTGTTATTCCAAATATGATTTTCGCGATGTACCAGTTCATAGGATAAGGTTGAAGGATAATTTACAAGTCAGAAACTCTTCACGTCAATTCCTCCGAAGATGCAGGTGCCTTTCAGGACCAGTGTCTTCACTTCCTCGGGATTTGCATGCGGTTGAACGAGACGCTTGTCATTCAGTCCGCCGAAAACAGTTACCAATTCATCTGTGTGGATCTGCCAGTGTGCGGGTACCACAAGCTTAGTTCCTCCAAAAATCTGAACGATTTCAAGTACGATCTTGTCGGGTGAATCCGCCTGCATGAGGTTGATCTCCGTTCCGCCAAAGATTGTCACTGCTTCGCCTCCTCTGAAGGTTTTAGATATGATGTTTTTTTTTACTCCACCAAACACCGTTACTGAGTCGAGCACTTCTTCATTTCCTTCGAGTACCCTGTCGCCGCAGCGGTCTCTGAAGCGTGAAGATGACCGGCGTGACCGCAGGATCATAAACAATCCCACGCCGATGATGAACACGGGCCAGAAGAAGTGCCACAAATCGATGTGGTAGTAGTAGTCAATGAGACTCACAGATCCGATGGCCACGAGGATAATCCATCCCGGATTGCGGAAGGAACTCCGGGCACCGATGAAGATACCCAATCCGATGAGCAGCATCTGCCATCGGAACAGCCAGAAAGGAAGGTCCATTCCGACCTGGCGGGCAAGCCAGACGCATCCTATCACCACAATGACGATACCGCCAAACAGTCTGCCTGAATCCGGCCTGCGTGGCTCGCGTTCAGGTGAAGGGGTCTGAGATGATGAGGGATTGATTTTGCTGTGCTGCGTGTCCATGTTTTTATGATTTATACACGAATTTACGCGCGTCTTTAACCCCGGTTGAGGGGTATTAGGCCACTGCAGGTGGAGGGTAGGTGAATGGCGGTGTGGGGGCGGTAAACGATCCCGGAACCTTTCGCCGATGGGGAAAACCCCGGTTATTGTGCTGCGATCTCCTGAGGAACCGGTAAGAGGGGAAGTCTTACGACGAACTCGCTGCCTTTGCCTGCTTCAGTATTCAGGTTGATGGTGCCATCAAGTCTGTCGACAAGGGTTTTTACGATGGCGAGGCCCAATCCATTGGACGACTCACCCCCGGTCGGGCGGGCACTGAGCTTCTTGAAACGCTGGAAAAGGAGGTGCTTGTCACGGTCGCTGAAACCAGGGCCTTCATCCTTTACGGAGAACCATAGGGTCTCATTATCCTTTCCGGCAGCCACGCTAACCGTGGAGTTGGGCTTTGAGAATTTAATGGCGTTGGACAGCAGGTTATCGATAATGCGGCCCAGGTAGTTCACATCCTGAAGCGTAGCCTCGTTTTCAACCCGCAGAATCTGGAGATGGATACCTTTCGCTTCAGCACTAGGTTCGAAAGCCTTCGTTTTCTTCAGAATAAATTCGCTGATGTTGAACACCGTTCTGTGGGGAACTGTGTTTTCCTGAAGCATGTGAACGTCGAGCAGGTCTTTGATCAGGTCAAGGCCTGAACGCGTCGCATCCCGCGTCATCTGCAGGTACGTCCGTTGAGCTGGTGTGAGCCCGCCCTCGAGCTCCATGATTTCAACCATGCCGTTGATCCGGTTAAGCGGCGACTTCAGGTCGTGAGCCACAATGCTCATCAACGTGTCCTTCTCATAGTTGAGATCCGACAATTCCTGATTGCGTTTGGAGAGTTTTTCATTCTGTGCGATGATCTCCTGGCGCTGACGATCAATAAAATGGTTTTGCTCGGCGAGCTTCCGGTTTATCGCCTGCCTGCGCCTGCTGGCAAGGAACTGAATGAACACAAGAGCGCTGATAGAGACGAGAATGATGATCAGTATGATGTTTTGCAGTTTGTGCTGCTGGAGCAGGGCATCGTTCTTCGCCTGCGTGGCTTTGAGCAATTCGTTTTCCCGATCTTTCTTCCCGATTTCAATTTCAAACTGCAGCCTTTCCACCTGACGTGCTACGTCCAGGTCTTTGACCGAATCTTTCAGCACCAGGTATTGATTGTGATTCTTTAGTACCTCACTATGGTTGTTTTCCTTTTCTGATAATTTCCACAACCAGTAATGTGATTCCATTTTTGAATTGAGGTCGCGAATTTCTGTGGCTATATTGAGTGCTTCACGGAAATACTTGCGTGCCTGGGCAAGATCACCCATCCGGAATTTGATCTGCCCCATGGTAAGGGCAGCCTGTGGGAACATGCGTACGGAGCCGACTCTGCGGATTACACTCAAACCTTCCTCGCACATGGCCTCGGCTTTACTGAACATGTCCTGGTTCAGGTAGCTTTCCGCGATGAGGGTCTTGACTTCAGCCTGAAGGATTTCATCGTTGATGACCCGTCCTGCTGAGTCCGCGAGGTGGAAGTAACGCAATGCTTTTGCGTGATCCTTGTTGTCCTGATATAAGCGTCCGAGCTGGCCCATCGCCGACATGATGTCGCGGGTGTTTCCCAGCAGGAGGCGGAAGTTGTATGCTTTAAGGTAGTTCTTCTCCGCTTTTTCAAAGTCGCCCTGAAGTCTGTACAGGTTAGCGAGACTTTGATACGTATAGGCCAGACCCGATGAATCCTTGATATGCTGAAAGATGAACAGGGAATTGGTGAAGTATTCGTAAGACCGCGACAATACGCCCTGCTCGAAAAAAAGGCGTCCAAGGTTATTGTTGGAATATGCAATCTGGGTGGAATCCTGCTGGGCAGTAGCGATCCTCAGGGCTTTTTCATAGTATTCATAGGCCTGAATGCGATCTCCTTTGTAGTTAAAGGCAACACCGATGAAGTTCAAAGGTTCGGCGATGCCCTTTGGCAGCTTCATGTTCTGACCAAGAACATAAGCTTCGCTGGCGTAGTAGATCGTACTGTCGGGGTTCGCCCAACGGTACTCCCAGGCCAGGCTGTTCAGCAATTGGAAACGATTACGTTCGTCAGCGTTCTGCAGCTGCTCCCTTATCGTCTTGATTAGTTCTCTGTTCTGGGCGGATGCCAGGATAGAACAGAAAGACAAGAGAAATAGGATTGGGTATTTCACTATAGTAGGGCCTTGATACAAAGGTATCAAAACGTATTGAATGTTTTGCTGTTCGTAACGGAATAGTCGGTTACGAGTTTCAGGATTGATGCTCCTCCTCAAAATCGAGATCACGGCCAAAGGTCTCATCGATAGCTTTCAGCGAGATAACCGCTATTACTATCGTAAAAATCCCGACGATCAGCGCCCCATAGATCAGGCCTGTATGTTTTGGGTCACCTACCACCGAGCTTCCCTCAAAATGTTCACTGATCGTGGTGCGAAGAAACTTGAACATCAAGGTTAGGGGAACCACCGTTCCCCGAATGAAATTAGGGACGGATGTCGCGACCGTTGCGCGAAGATTGGTGCCGAATTGCTCGGCTGCAATGGTTACAAACAGGGCCCAGTAGCCAATTCCAAACCCCAGTGTGAAGCACGTGATGAAAAAGAAGGTGGTGCTTCGGAATGGGGAAAACAGGTAAAGGAGGATAAAAAAGAAGGTAAGTAAGATAAAGAGCCGCACAATGGATTTTCGCGACCGGAAGGTCTGACTCAGGAAGCCACTAAACAAGTCACCTGCAGCGAGTCCGAGGTAACTTAACATTACCGCATCTCCGGCTTTGATTTCACCTACCCCGAGCGCACTGGCAAACTCGGGAGAGAAGGTGATCAGGATGCCGATGGCGTACCAGATAGGCAATCCGATAAATATGCATCCGAGAAACTTCCGCAGTCTCGTGCGATTCTGGAAGAGGAGGAAGAAATTTCCGCGGGGAATAGTCTTCTCCACGGTACGCAGGAATATGCCCGATTCAAACACGCTGACGCGTGCAATGAGGAGTATCAAGCCTAAGCCCCCTCCGATGAAGTAAGCAGTTTGCCATACAAAGGTTTTGGAAACGATGTTGGCGAGAACAGCACCCATCAGCCCCACCGTTGCAATGATTGTCGTGCCCCACCCGCGGAGTTTTGGAGGAAGTGTCTCCGAAACCAGTGTAACTCCGGCGCCAAGTTCACCCGCAAGGCCGATGCCTGCAATGAAGCGGAGGATGGCATACTGAGGAACGTTGGTAACGAAACCGTTAGCGATGTTTGCCAGTGAGTAAAGAAGTATAGACCCGAAGAGGACGGAGAGCCTGCCTCTTTTGTCGCCCATGACACCCCAGATGATACCTCCCACCAGGAGCCCGATCATCTGTACCTGAAGCAGGAATTCGCCGCTATCGAAAAGCTCTGCGGCGGGAACGCCAAGGTCGGTCAGGCTTTCACGCCTGACTATACTGAACAATAGGAGGTCATAAATATCGACGAAGTATCCGAGCGCAGCGACGATGACCGGCAGACTAAAGAGTTGCCTCAGTTGTTTCTTATCCATTTACAGTTTCCTGCAATAAAAATAACAAAGCAGGCCAGATTACAAAACGGTTAGGTGCGCTGTAATGCTGGGACATGTCGGACTCGCGTGCCACGATCGGAAAAGTTGAGCCTCCCTGTATATGGCGTCAGCACAACATACCAGGAGGCCCTTTCTTTTTTCAACTAAAATCAGAAATCACAAGTCAAACCCTCCCGAGGGCCTGCTCCAGATCGGCGATAAGATCGTCAGCATCTTCAACGCCAATGCTCAGACGGATCAGGGAGTCGACCAGCCCACTCTTCTGACGCTCTGCTGCAGGAATGCTCGCGTGCGTCATCGAGGCAGGATGGTTGATCAATGACTCAACACCTCCGAGGGATTCGGCGAGTGAAAAAAGTGCAACACTTTCCATCAGAAGCTTCGCCTTGCTGAGGTCATCCGACTTCAGGGTAAATGATAGCATACCGCCGAAGTCACGCATCTGCCTGCGTGCAATCTCATGATTGGGATGATCTGCAAAGCCAGGCCAGTAGACCTTCCCGATTTTAGGATGAGCCTTCAGGTATTCGGCGATCTTTCTTCCGTTGAGACAATGCCGTTCCATGCGAAGGTGGAGAGTTTTGATACCACGCAATACGAGGAAGGAATCCTGAGGTCCGGGGACTGCCCCGCATGAGTTGGCAATAAAGGCGAGGTCCTTGTGGAGAGCCTCATCATTTGTTACCAGCGCGCCCATAACCACATCAGAGTGTCCGCCTAAATATTTTGTAACCGAATGCATGACCATGTCGGCACCCAGGTCAAGGGGGTTCTGGAGGTACGGTGATGCGAATGTATTGTCTACAGCAACGAGTATGTTGCCTTTTTGTCGGGCAGTGTTGACCACAGCGTTTATGTCGACGATGTTCATCAGCGGATTCGTAGGTGTCTCCACCCACAGAAGGCGCGTTTTGTCATTGATGAGAGGCTTGATGTTATCGGCATTCGTCAGGTCGATAAAATGAAACACGATTCCATATTTCTCAAAGACGTGCTTGAACATGCGGTAAGAGCCCCCATACAGGTCGTTGCTGGTGATGACTTCGTCGCCGGGTTTGAGTAGCTTCATCACTGCATCTGTTGCACCCATGCCGGACGAGAAGCACAATCCGAACTTTCCGTTTTCGAGAGCCGCGATGCTTTGCTGAAGAGCGTTACGTGTGGGGTTGGCGCCGCGTGCATAGGCGTAGCCCTTGTGTTTGGCCGGCGATTCCTGCACATAGGTCGAGGTCTGATATATCGGCGTCATGATTGCGCCTGTTGAAGGGTCCGGCTCTACGCCGGCGTGCACTGCTTTCGTTCCGAATTTCATGATAAAATAAGATTAGGGCCACGAGGCCTGGTTAAAGTTCAATAAAGTCAGGTGGTAGTTAAACGCTTTTAGTCCAATAGTCGCGGATAGCGTCTTTCCAGTTTTCGCCGCTCTTGAGATACAGGGCGGTATTGATCAGCATCTTGTCTTCAGGCAGCGACTCCTGTTGGGCTTCAAGAACCTGGATGATGAGAGCGTAAAGCTTTTGGCGGAAGGACTCAGGGTCTTTCTGGCTGAGCTGGATCAGGTCTTTGTAGATCATGTCGGTCGTGACATCCTCCCGTGCGTCTGTTTCGACTGAGTAATCGGTGGGAGGGACGACCTCAGCGACGGGTTGTACATCCACCGGTTCTGGTGTCACAAGTGTCGTCGCCTGTTGTTTTAGGAATTCATCTAAGTCTTTTAGGGTATTTTTCTTTTTGCTCATTTCAGGTAGTTTAGAATAGCCTGGGCGACGGGTTCATATTCCTTCGACGCCGACAGCGTGCTGAAATTTACAAAAAGATTCTTCTGTGGAACGATCGCCGGCAGGATTAACGCGTCAAGGTTCTTCAATGCTTCCCGAACGGTGTGCAGGTTGGTCGCACTGTGAATGCGGTTGGGCAGCACCACGATTTTCAACCGGCTGTTAAGATTTCGCGCGGGGGCAAGGTCTACTACGGTCTGGTATGTCACCAGTAAGTCATTTTGCGTGAGACTTGTCGGAACCACCACCAGGTCACTTTCCAGACAAAGCTTCTTGATGCCCTCGTCGGTCGTCTTACCTGCACTATCCACCAGAATGAAGTCCAGACCTTTCACTGACCGGAGGTTTGCAATTTCATCAGCCACCGCGTTGTCGTCGCTGCCCTTGATCTCAAAGGAAGCTTCGCCGTTGCCCGATTTGAACAGTTCCATTTTCCGGAGTGTGCTCAGCGTAAAGTTTGCGTCCGTCTCAATGAGCAATATCCGATGCCCAAGCTGGCGAAGCGTCGTGGCCAGGTTGATGGCATTGGTTGTTTTTCCAGTTCCTCCTTTGCGGCTGATGAATGAAATGACTTTTGCCATAATAGTCAGATAAGGCTTGGATCAGTTTATAACTCAACCAATTTACCGCTTTTGCGTCAAAAGGGTCGGCGCCACCATGTCAGAACACCGGGCAGATTGAATGATTTCGGAGAGACAGATTCAGTATTACGGGATTTTAGTCAACGCATCCGATGATTTTTTTTGTCTCCCCTGCCGATGACAACGATCAGCGATATTTTGGAAGCCCGAGATATTTTTCATTGAATGACCATTATATGCACTGGTATCTTCATGTTACCATCAAACGCGACGATTATGGATAAGTCAACCGAAGTACTACTAACGATGATCCTCTTGTTCGTCATTTTTGTCCTCTCAGAAGGAATTTCTGTCTTGCAACAGATTTTCTGATTCTGACGGGGATTTCTTGATTTCAAATTTCAGGTTCCTGTTCCTGATGGGCTGACATTTCCACCTGGAGAAGTTGCTTCGTTTGGAGAAGGTTCAAGTATCAGGGTTCAATTCAAGGTGACCATGCCTGAGGTGAGAAACTTCAAGGATCAGGCGGACTATTCTATAGACAAAAAAGCCGCCCCGGGAATTCGAGACGGCTTCTTTCCTTACCGGGACGTTTAGATAGTCCTGTTAAGATCGAATTTCTCCAGGTAGTCGGCGACACGGCGAACCATGCTGCCCCCGAGAGCACCATCAACCACGCGGTGATCGTAAGAGTGCGATAAAAACATCTTATGACGAATAGCGATTACATCACCATAAGGAGTTTCTAACACCGCTGGTTTTTTCTGGATAGCACCAAGGGCAATGATCCCCACCTGCGGCTGCATGATGATAGGGGTTCCCATCACATTGCCGAAAGAGCCAACGTTGGAGATCGTAAACGTTCCGCCGCTGAGTTCATCAGGCTTGAGTTTATTTTCTCGCGCACGGCGTGCAAGATCATTTACAATCTTTGCCAGGCCCGTGATCGTGTATTGGTCAGCATTCTTAATAACCGGAACGATAAGATTTCCGCTGGGCAATGCAACTGCCATGCCTATGTTGATATCACGCTTCCGTATGATGCGTGTTCCATCGACCTGAACGTTGATCATCGGGAAATCCTTGATCGCCTTAACGACAGCCTCTACGAATATAGGAGTGAAGGTCAGCACATCGCCGGTCTGGCGTTGGAAATCACTTTTGATCTTTGTTCGCCATAAAACAATGTTCGTTACATCAGCTTCAACAAATGACGTTACATGAGGCGCAATGCGTTTGCTGTCAACCATCCGCTCTGCAATCATCCTGCGCATGCGGTCCATCTCGATAATCTCGTCGCCGGAGCTTAATGATGCATGGATTACAGGAGCAGAAGGAGTGGAAGCCGCTGTTTGCGTTACGATCCTGGCGGTACCCTGCGTTTTCCTGACTTCTACATAGTTGAGAATATCCTTTTTGGTGACGCGCCCTTCAGCACCTGAGCCCGAAATGTTTTCAAGTTCTTCGATGCCGATATTTTCCTCACGCGCTATGTTCTTCACCAGCGGTGAATAGAAACGCGAAGTATTTTTGAATGAAGGGCTCTGCTGGTGGCGGTCCGTGCCGTTGACTGGCTGAGAGGAACCGTCGTCATGTGTAACCTCCTCAAGTATGGGTTCTGCCGGTGACTCAGGAGCGCTGGCCTTGGCTTCCACGTCTGACTCCGTGGTGATGACGGCTATCGGCTTACCTATCTTGACTACTTCTCCTTCCTTAGCCAGGATTTCCTTCAAAACGCCGGCATGCGTGGAGGGAACTTCGGTATCGACCTTGTCGGTGGCCACTTCGAGAACAGATTCATCTTCTGCTATACGGTCGCCAGGCTTCTTCAGCCATTTCAGGATGGTGGCTTCCATTATGCTTTCGCCCATTTTGGGCATTATCAGTTCGACCTGCGGCATAGTATTCGGGTTTTTAAAAGGTGGCAAGTTAGTATTTTTATGAGTCTTTCAATTCCGGAAACGTTTTCGGATGTAGTTTTCCTTTCCGGCGGAATATCTTTTTTTTCAACCGTTTTTTTTAAAAAGTAAAGTCGGTTTTTCTATTCTCCGCAAACAGTTTCTTCTGTAGCCCTGACACTACACCGGCATTCTCCTGATAGCGATGCCCGGCTGCCTAACGCCCGACAAACGCATCCCCCTTCCATGACAGGAATCCACACCGCCCTTGACTTCCGTCATTCAATCTTCCGTCAGATACCTCAAAATTCAACAATTGATTTTAAACCCAGCATTATGATAACGGTTAAGGAAAAAACACTCGAGGAACTCCCCGAACCTCAGCACGGCAAAAAGTATGTCTACGCCTTCTCAGAAGGTGATGGTAAGAATAAGCAGCTCCTCGGCGGCAAGGGTGCGAACCTTTGTGAAATGACGCAGATCGGACTTAACGTACCACCAGGTTTCGTCATCTCGACTGAAGCCTGCCTGGGCTACCTCGATACTCCTGACAAAATGCTTCCCTCCGGATTGATGGAAGAAGTGCGGTATCATATCCGAAAGGTAGAACGGCAAACCGGTAAACTTTTCGGAGACCCCAACAACCCGCTACTCGTGTCCGTGCGCTCAGGTTCTGCGATGTCGATGCCGGGAATGATGGACACGATCCTTAACCTGGGCCTTAATAAGGTCACGCTTCAGGGCCTTATCCAAAACACCGGCAACGAGCGTTTTGGCTATGATGCCTATCGAAGATTTATTCAGCTTTTCGGCAAGGTAGCCCTTGGAGTACCCGATGAAAAGTTCGACAAGCACTTTGAGGAAGTAAAAAAACGCGCCGGCGTCAAAGTAGATATCGCCCTCAACGCAGAAGATCTCAAAGAGATCAGCGAACGCTTCCTGAAGGTCGTCCATGATACGCTTGGAAGACCATTCCCCGAAGACGTCTTCGAACAGCTTGAGATTGCCATCAAGGCCGTATTCAATTCGTGGATGGGCAAACGTGCCGTCGATTACCGTCGTGAGTTTAAAATCACACCTGAGATGGCCAATGGTACAGCCGTGAACGTAGTGACGATGGTCTTTGGAAACATGGGTAACGACTCGGCTACTGGCGTAGGATTTACCCGCGACCCCGGTACTGGTGAAAATGTGATGTTTGGAGAATACCTTACCAATGCACAGGGTGAAGACGTTGTGGCCGGGATCCGTACACCAAAACCGGTGAGCGAACTCGCAAACGAAATGCCTTCCCTTTACAGGGAACTTGAATCCCTTCGCGCCAAGCTGGAACAGCATTATCGCGAGGTGCAGGATTTTGAATATACCATAGAAAAAGGCGTGCTGTACTGTCTGCAGACGCGTAATGGCAAGATGAATACGACGGCAATGGTGCGAACTTCTGTCGAGATGGCCCGCGAGGGGCTGATCTCCAAACAGCAGGCCTTGCTGCGTATCAAGCCTGAGATGCTGGAACAGTTGCTGCACCCGCGTCTGGATTCGCTTCACAAGGCATTACCACTAGCGCAGGGGTTGCCGGCGTCTCCGGGAGCTGCATCGGGTCACGTTGTCTTTGATGCAGATCGCGCCGAAGCACTTGGCCGCGCAGGCGAGAAAGTGATCCTGGTGCGGGAAGAAACAAAACCGGAAGACATCCACGGTTTCTTTGCTGCACAAGGTATCCTTACAAGTCGTGGAGGCAAGACCTCACACGCAGCAGTCGTGGCACGTGGCATGGGTAAACCTTGCGTTGCAGGAGCAGAAGGAATTCACGTCGACGTGAAGACACGTATTGCGAAAATTGGAGAGAAGTCGATCCTGGAAGGCGACTACATTACCATCGATGGTGGAACCGGATATGTTTACCAGGGAATCATACCCACCGTAGAGCCCACATTCTCGGATGAACTGAAGGTGCTGCTCTCATGGGCAGATGAAATTTCTTCGCTGCGCGTGATGGCAAATGCCGACACACCTGATGCCGCGAAGAAGGCTATGACATATGGTGCAATGGGTATCGGTTTGTGCCGCACGGAACGTATGTTCAATGACGTGGATCGCCTGCCTATCGTGGTTGAAATGATCCTTGCCGACACTGCAGATCAACGCGAATCCGCGCTCAACAGGTTGAAGGATATTCAGCGTCAGGACTTCAAGGAAATTCTCACGGCCATGGCTCCGCGACCAGTGACAATTCGCCTGCTGGATCCGCCGATCCACGAGTTCCTGCCCACGGAAGACGTGCTGCGTGATGAACTGGAGCACCTGAAGCACCTGAAGGAAACGGTGAGCGGCGTATCCAACCTGTTTAACAGTTTGCGGCTGCTGAAAGCCGATCTTTCTATTATTACGCATTCGCCGCAGCCTTTCACAACCGATGGTGTGGAACTGGTGGAACAAGCTATACAGAAGAAGTCGCAGATGTTGCGCAAAGTTCGTGAACTGCATGAAGTGAATCCGATGCTCGGGCACCGCGGCGTTCGCCTGGGATTGACCTTCCCTGAAATCTATCGCATGCAGATCCAGGCGATTCTGGAAGCTACGGCAGAATGTCAGCGTGTCGGCATTGACGTACGCCCTGAAATCATGGTGCCGCAGGTGAGTTCTGCAGACGAGTTGAAACAGGTGAAAGCAATGGTGGATGACATCAAACGCAAACTCGAAGCGGAGAAACAGATTACGTTGAACTTCAGGTTTGGAACGATGATCGAAGTGGTGCGTGCGTGCCTGCAGGCTGAAGAACTTGCCAAGGTTGCCGACTTCTTCTCGTTCGGAACAAATGACCTTACGCAGGCAGTCTTTTCCTTCTCACGCGAAGACGCGGAAAACAAATTTCTGCCTTTCTACATTTCCAACGCGATCCTCAAAGACAATCCATTTGAGGTGCTGGATCAGAAAGGTCTCGGAAAACTGATGAAGCTTGCTGTGCAGGATGGACGTTTGCAAAAAGCGAATCTGAAAGTTGGTATCTGCGGTGAACACGGCGGTCACCCTGATTCGATCATCTTCTGCCATCACCTCGGTCTGAACTATGTTTCATGTTCAGCACCGCGCGTGCCGGTTGCACGTTTGGCAGCGGCACATGCCAAACTGGGTGAATCGAATTATTCCAGTAACTAGTGTGTCGATGCGGGGTAAATCAGGAGCTGCGGCAATTGCCGCAGCTCTTTTTTACGCTTTTTCCTTCTGAGGAAAGTTTATACGAAGAAGGTTGAGAATTAGGTTAGACGTCATCCGGATGTTTAATAAACGATCTTTTGACAATTGAAGCTTTCGCGTGACGGTTTTGTCTTTGTCAGCATAAGCGATCCATACATTCCCAACAGGTTTCTCGGGAGTGCCGCCATCAGGACCGGCAATTCCACTCGTTGACAGGCCAATGTCTGTTCCAAATTTCTTTCGCACGCCCTGAGCCATTTCAATGACGGTCTGTTCACTCACGGCACCATATTGCTCCAGTGTACTTTGCTGAACACCGAGTTCCTTAATCTTGATTTCATTCGCGTAAGCAACGATGCCCCCGATAAAGTAAGATGAACTCCCTGGAACGGAAGTAATCATGTGGGCGAGATGACCACCCGTGCAGCTTTCAGCAACGGCAAGCGTTAGCTTACTCTCCCGGAGTGATCGACCCAATACTACTTCCAGGTCATCGTTACCGTAACCAAAGATGTATTCACCAACGAGTGGTTTTAGTCGTTCCGCCCATGCAAGGTTTTCCCGCTGAAGTTGTTCGCGATCTGTGCCGTATGCCGTAAGCCGAAGTCGCACCTGCGAAAGGCCCGGCAGGTAAGCGAGTTTTATGTATTCCGGAAGTGAACGCTCCCATTCAGCGATTTTTTCGGCAAGAAAAGATTCCCCGATGCCGATGGTCCGTACCACGAGATGTTCGATTACCGGTGTCTTGAATGTTTCCTGTAGCTTTGGAATGATAATGTTCGACATCATCGCTTTCATTTCATGCGGGACACCGGGCATGGATACGAATACTTTCCCATTGCGGTGAAACCACATCCCTGGCGCTGTTCCCATGGCGTTGGTTATTTTCTCACAACACGACGGCAGCGCAGCCTGTTGGCGGTTGATTTCAGTCAGCGTTCGCCCGCGGCTTTCAAAAAATGCGGTCACTTCTTTCAGCGCTTCCCCGTGCATCTGAAGCTCGCAATTGAAGAACTTAGCCAGACATGGTTTGGTGAGGTCATCATTTGTGGGGCCGAGGCCGCCGGTAATCAGCACGATGTCCGCTCGCGATTCTGCTTCAGCAAATGCCGTCAGGATCTCACTTTCAACATCGCCTACCGTGGTCTTTCTGATTACCTTGATGCCCGCTTTTGACATTTCTACACTCATCCATTGCGAATTCGTGTCGACGATCTGGCCGAATAAGATTTCGTCGCCAATCGTAAGAAGCTCAGCTTTTATCATTTTTAAATCATGTGAAGGCTGCAAATTAAGGGTATTCCGCAATCACCCCGGATAGGAAATTGTTTTATTATTTGACAGGAAAACGACAGTCAGAGCGCTTTGAAGCGGGGAACGGTCCGAAATATGGAACCTGGTGTAGAACTACCTCTTACTTTTTTTATTTTACACCCGGAATGTGAACAAAGTAATGTAGCAGAAACCTTAAAATCATGAGAAGAATTGCAATTGTAATGGTGATTGTGCTGAGCGGTTGTACGACTGCACAGATAAATCAAACGTTGGGTGAAGTAAATAAATCGCTGGGTGGCGGTACGCAGTTAACCACGGAGGAGGTTGCCGAAGGATTGAAGGAAGCCCTGATTAAAGGGATTTCGAACGGATCGGACATTGTCTCGCAGGTGGACGGATACTTCAAAAATCCTGAAATAAAGATTCCCTTCCCGCCGGATGTTCAAAAAGTGGAAGACCGCCTTCGGCAGATTGGTTTGGGAAGTGAAGTGGATAAGTTTGTGATGACGCTGAACCGCGGGGCGGAGGATGCTGCGAAAGAAGCCAAACCGATCTTCATCGCAGCGATACGCCAGATGACAATCCAGGATGCCTGGGGAATTTTGCGCGGCGAACAGGATGCTGCCACCCAATATCTGAAACGCACCACGTCTGGCTTACTCAAGGAACGGTTCAAACCCGTCATCAAGAATTCGCTCGACAAGGTAAATGCAACGCGTTACTACTCGGATATCGTTACGCGGTATAATCAGATACCCATGGTTCAGAAAGTAAATCCTGACCTTGACGACTACGCCACCGACAAGGCTATTGAAGGATTGTTTTTGATGATTGCGAAGGAGGAAAAGAACATCCGTGAGAATCCGGTTGCACGGACGACGGAGTTGCTGAAGCGGGTTTTCGGATCACAGAACTGATCCACGTTAGCTTTTCGGAGTTACATAATTCATTAACCTATAACCAGATTGTATGAGTCTTTTCAATTCTCATCGCGCGCTTATTGACAAAGCTGTAAGTGCTTTGCATCAACGAACCTTCTTCGCAGCGTTCCCCGAACATCCATCTCCCGCTGTATATGGTGAGACGGCTGATGCTGAAGGTCAGCAAAAGTTTAAGTCGCATCTCGGGAAGAAGTTTGAAGAGCTTCTTCAGAGCGGTACCCCTGAATGGAAAGGCAGTGAAGAGTCGCCTTACCTGCAGGAACCGCTGGGAATACTTTATCCAACGTACCCGGTAGACGAGCTTGCTGGCCGCGCAGTGAAGTCATTTCACGAATGGCGGAAAGTCGATGTTGATACCCGCGCAGGTATTCTGGTGGAGTCGCTCATGCAAGTGAAGGCTCGCTTTTTTGAGATAGCCTACGCCACGATGCATACAACTGGGCAGGGGTTTATGATGGCTTTCCAGGCCTCGGGGCCGCATGCAGGTGACCGTGCAATGGAGGCTGTCGCCAGCGGTTATGAAGAACTGAAACGCTTTCCTGAAAAGGTGGTGTGGGATAAGCCCATGGGCAAGATTAACGTACAGCTGACTAAGGAGTGGCGGGCAGTTCCGAAAGGCGTAGGCGTTGTAATTGGCTGCTCGACGTTCCCAACCTGGAACTCGGTGCCCGGTATTTATGCCGATCTGATTACAGGTAACGCGGTCATTGTCAAGCCTCACCCCGGTGCGATTCTGCCTATCGCTATCGTTGTGGCTGAAATTCAGAAAACACTTAAACAAAATGGTTTCAACCCGGATATCTGCCAGCTTGCCGCAGACACGCTTGACAGGCCTATTACCAAAGAGCTCGCCGAACACGCTGATGTTAAACTTATCGATTACACTGGTAACGCGGCGTTCGGCGACTATCTGGAAGGCTTGAAAGGTAAGGTTGTCTTCACCGAAAAGACGGGTGTAAATTCCGTGATCATTGATTCCGTTGACGACATCGACAAGGTAGCGGCGAACCTGGCATTCTCGCTATGTCTGTACAGTGGACAAATGTGTACTGCACCTCAGAATTTTTACATTGCCGAAACCGGAGTGAAGACGCCATCAGGGACACTTTCCTTCGAAGAGGTGGCGCAAAAGCTTGTAGATAACATCAATGGCATTGTCGACAATCCGAAGGCTGGCCCTTTTGTACTGGGTGCGATTCAAAATCAGAAAACGTGCGAACGCGTCACATCGGCAGAGCAGCTTCCGGGAAAGGTATGGCTGAAGTCGCGAGCCGTGCACAATCCTCAGTTTGGCAAAGCGCGAGCGTTCGCGCCGGTACTGGTGGAGGTCGCCTCCGACAAACGCGATGTCTTCAGTAAGGAGCTCTTTGGTCCGATCGCCCTGTTGATACGCACACGCGATACTGATGAGTCTATAGCACTTGCCAAAGACATGGCCATGAATCATGGAGCGATTTCCTGCGGGGCATATACGACTGATGAGGCAACTCGTGCCAAAATTCTGGATGAGCTTTCGCTGGCAGCGACTCCGGTGTCGTTCAACCTGACCGGCGGAATTTACCTCAATCAGCATGCTGCTTTCTCTGATTTTCATGTCACGGGCGGAAATCCCGCTGGTAACGCGTCGTTCACGAACCCAGACTACGTGAACCGGAGGTTTACGTGGGTGGGGCACCGGGAACCCGTTAAAATTTCGTAGTAGCAAAGCTGTCTTGGGCTGCATTTAACGCAAACGGGCCGGGATGGGGATCGGATGAGAAGAAACCCGGTTTAATTACCTTTTTACGGCCAAAATTTTATCTTTGCGCTCCCTTCATTGGGAGAATGGTCTCATAGTTCAACGGATAGAATAGGAGTTTCCTAAACTCTAGATCTGGGTTCGATTCCCGGTGAGACCACGAAAAAGGTGTTTTTGGATATTTCTGGAGGCCTTTTTTTCTATGTAGGGTAACAGTTAGTGTAACATCTAGCCTTCTAATAATTTATGACCCCGAGTCTTTCCATGAAACTTGACCGTCTACGACAAAATTTAGCGTTGTATCAGAAATTCCTGTCTGTCGGAAAAACTATGATTCCCCTCTAATACTTTCTGACTTTCCGTTTCATCCTTACAGCCGGAATCTGTCGCGGGATAGATGGTTTGATTGAAGTCGAAGCCCCTGGCAATTCGAAATAGTTTTTATCCATCCCAGGGAACGGTTTCGGTGAATCTTTCATGCTTATAATTGTAAAGTTTAACTATTTGATAATCAGAATTTTCCTTTTTCGTCATTGTCTACATTAAGTCGCATTGCCCGGAATAGAAGCACAAGCATGTAGCAGGTCCAAATCCACGGGAACAAGCTATGCGGATTAAGGTTAAGCGGGTTAAGGTAAAACGCTACTCCGGGGGCCAAGATGCCCCCGATGATCAGTAACCAATCAATTCCCCTGCCCATCACAGAGAATTTTTTTTTATGAAGTTCTTATCGTGCAGCCAGACCGAAGCCCGCTTGAGGGGATAGCGTTTGTTCCCCTCTATTTTTTCGTATGCCTCGCGTCGAATCCATTCCATTCCTTCAATCATTACCGTATCGTGCATTAACACAATCTGGAGTTTTCGATGCATGAATTGCGGCATATAGCCGATATCCAGTTTCCGGCGTTCTTCCATCTTATTGAAAAGCCTGGTGATCGTTCCGTTCGCGAGTTCGTGATCTTCCTGCTCTGCTGGATTATCTTCTTCATAAAAGATTGCAGGAATCCGAAGCCTGAAAACTGGCGCCGGGCTTGTCTCACTGTACGCAATCCCGTAAAAATCCTTATGATTTGTGTAGTCAATCGCCAGGGTAGCATTGATGTGCGATTGAACCGAAAGCAAATCGGAGGTGGCTATTTCTTCCGATGGTGATCCATCCTTGATAACTTTTAGTTTTACCGTTTTCTCACAGATTCCCAGGCTTTCGAAAGTGAAGGCCAATTCATACATGCCCTTCGCGTCATAGGTTGGGTCCGGAATCCATTCGGTGGATGGATGGCTTTGAATAGTGATTGAATCCAAACTGAACTTAAGGTCGAATCCGCTTGAAGGGCCGTGCTTTTCCCACATAAACCAAAGGTGATGCACTGGCTCGGTCAAGGTGAAATAAACATCGTAGTAAATATTCCCCCATCCAATGTTCCATTCAAACGCGCCGATCGTAACAGCGCCGTTCACATTTGAATCTGAATTACCTGAGAACATATACAGCCGCAGGTACTTTGGATCCATTCCGTTTGAACTCAAGTTCTGTCCTCGAATCCTTACGCTGTAAGTTCCCGCCGGCCATCCACGGTCCGGGTGGTCCGGCCTGGCTTGCCCAATTGCGCCGGTATTCGATACTCCCGACGTTGGCGATTCCGCAATGACCTGATCGCCAAAACCAGGCCATTGGAAGTTCTGGCCTGTAACAAACCAACCAGGGACCCCGGCGATGGTGTCCCAGGTGGCTATACCAGAAAGAAAATCAGGGTTTGAAAACTGCAATGAATCGACCGGAATTTCGATTAACTGTTGCCCCGGTACCGTCTTGTCAAAAGGGACCGTTTGCAAAACATTATCGTCCTTATCAAAAACCAATAACGAGTAATCATTGTCCGGGTCGTCATCGGTAAATTGCAACCTAATCACGTCATCACATTGGAACGGTTGATTAAAACAAATCGGGGTTATCCCATAATGTAGCGCATCGTTGAACGGTTTTTCTGATCCTTGCCAGAATTGGACCGGTAGGGCGTCGCTGAGGTTTATCATATCAGAATAGAATCTTGGTGTGTTGGTTAATGAAGAATACTTCACTCACTGCAGGGGGTGTCGTGCTTCCCTTCGCCCCAGGTATCGGAGCAAAACTCCGCTTAATATCCACTTCGTGCACCCCATAATATTTGCCCTTATGACAAATGCACTTTTCACTTTGCCCGCCGCCTTGCATGGCGCTTCGAAGTTCTTCGAGTAGTATCTGTTTTCTATTCATGATTCTATCCAGTTGATAGTTTTTACATTGTGTGTGTTACTTAACCGCTCGTATTCTTTGTTTGAGATTTCGCGGCCGTTCAAAGTCATTCCGGAATCGTCCCGGAAAACAATTGCTTCTGGCTTTTTGATTAGCTTCTGGAGCTCTTTAATCAGTGTCTTTTTGTCCATTGATTTTTTGTTTAAATCGTTCAAGTAAAAATTCTAAGTCATGTTCCGGAAGGTTCTGGATTGAATCGGTGATGCTTCCGTATTCTGGAATTGAGAATTTGAGCAATCGCAGGAACGCGAAAACTTTTCCCTTTGCGGATAAATCGCTGAAAGCCGATTGAAACTCCGGGAAATTTTCGACCGTGAACTTGGTCACCAATGACCGTAATTCAGACGTTGTTTTGTTTGGCGTTCCCTTCTTTCGACCGCCGGTCTTTGCACGTTTCGCCATTTCTAAAGTAGATTAATTGTAGGGGTTCCAAGTGTGTAAGTCCTTTGTGATCCTGTTTGTTATTCTTTGAGCTATGGGAAAGGCCATCGGCGTATTTATGACAGCCTTTCCTATGTTCTCGAGCGGAATCGAACCTCAATATTCACCCGTGAGATTGTCGAAGTTCCTGTATCGCGCTTCGTATTCTTCAAGTCCTTCACTTGTGGTAATGGTCGGTGTTTCCAGGTCTTTAAACCGATTCTTTACGAACGCATCCACGTGCTGGCGTTCCGACAGTGTGAGGTCTTTGTAAGTGCCTCCAATGATTCCCTCTCGCCAGATAAATTCATTCAAAAACTCTTGTTCGAGTTCGAAACGTTCTGCGGTCGGTATGCGCTTGCCGACGCGTTGCGTCATTGCCTGATCCTTCATAGCTTGGAAAAGAGACGATGCGTGTTTGTGATTGAGTTTGAACTCACCTGTGCGCTCGTCAATTTCGCGGTGAGCAAGACGCAAGGCTTTTTCGCGTAAGCTAGCTTCCATTTCAAGCGCTTGAAGTTCTGTGCGGTTTGTATCGACCATTCCCGCCATTGCCCTTTCGATGACTTCTTCCGGCTTGAATTGCTTGAGTGACCAATAATCGTCACGTAGCTGACGAAAGGCAATTCCATTTCCGTCTGCGGCATCCTCAACGATGAAACCATTTTTGAGAATCTTGGCGATAACATGTTGCCGGATTTCACTTCCCCCGGGTTCATCCTTGAAAACTATTCCCCGGGCGTTCAGATAGGTTTCGATTTGCTTCCGGGTGAGATCCTTCGCCCGTTGCATCTGCGCTTCATTGAGCTTGTTCGTGTACTTGCGATTGAAAGAGGCCGTGTTCTTTATCTGGAAGAATCGGTTTGCCTTACCGACTTCAAAAATTACACGGTCAATGTTCCCGGCTTCCTGCTGATTCTTTTTCGAAAAAAGTCTCCCATTAGCGAGTTCAAATTGTTCAGAAATTTTTTGGGCAATCTCACGGGCTGTTACCGTTGGTTTGAGGTGTGAATTATTCGCAAGGAATTTTTCCTCAATGTAGGCGAGTAGTTCTAAAGGTCCGTTCATAAGTGTTTAGATTGTTATAGTTGATAATTGATTTTCCGGTTTGATATGGTCGATAAACCACTGATAAAAGCTTTGATAGTCCTCAGCGATGAAGACGGTTGCGCCGGTTGCGCGTAGTTCCTCGATGCGTTTCCGCTGGTGAGGTCTGAGCCGGTCCCGAGTATGTTTGCACTTGACTTCAATCCAAGTTGCCTGTCCTCCGGGTAATGCCAGGATATCGGGTAAGCCGGACTTTTGTGTGCTTGGAATGAATCGTTTTAGGTGTGCGTTGTAAGTGCCTTTCGAATCAATGCGGGTAGCAAAGATTCCATGAAGTCCGAAGGTTTTTAGGATGGCACGCGTTAATCCGTTCGTTGTTTGGTCGGAAAACTTCGTGCGCGTGATGGCGTGTTCAGGTATGTTCTTGAAAAGGCTGCGTTTAGCTTGATAGTCAAGTTCAGCCAGTATTTTGAGTGCGTTCAAGGTTCATAATGCGAAGGGTAATTTTCCAAGTGTTATCCTTATTGTGTTCCTGATTTGTTCCAAGTGTTTGTTTTTGCCTTTGTTTGGCGTCCTCTTTTCATTCCTTCATGGAATCGAACCTTGTTAATTCCATTCCATCGGATATCCCACCGGGTGCATTAGTATTGTCCGGCCGTCCTGTAAATAATCGTAATACGGTTGTGGTTCTGGTGTTACAAAGTCAGCCAGGTCTAAGCCTGGTTTCGTGCAATACCTTTGCAGTGCACTTGAGACTTTGAAACCGTAAGGTGTCAGACGTTCCGTCCATTCCGCGTGCGCGTCGGTATCGGGAAAGGCAATCACTTTTCTTCCCTTCAGTGCATCCACTTTCGAAAGGTTGGATTTTCCACCTGTTGCCATCCAAAGGTATTGCGGCATCTTTCCGGCCATTATCACGGCGGTCTTTTCAGATTCGACTAATCCAATGGGTGCCGAATTTCCGGCCATTAAGTGTTGACCAAATAGGCATTGGCTTATCGTTTGAATGTTCAACTTTGGATGGATGAAGAAAGGGGGGATCAATTTATCGCGGTGTCCGTCTGGCCCGTAGTGAATGACCTTGCCGGTCCGAATCTTTCCGCGTTCATCTACCTGCCAGAAAATAGCGCTTCCGGTTCTGGTTGTGCCGATGAAGTAGCGCTCAATAAGCCAAGTCACCGTTTCGGGGTCAAACAGGCTATTCAGGTACATCACAAACGAATTGCACGTATAGGCCCGTAGCGTGCGTTCTAAGACCTCCGCGGGAATGTATTGTATTGGCTTCGCCGGTTCGGACTTCGTGCGTCTGGCGGGCTGTATTGAAGCCGTGGGGTTATCCTGGAAGTATTGCTTCGGTGTGAAATGATATTGGCACTTTGATGCACGGTTGCATTTCCCCACATGGTCAGCAATGTAATTGCCATCCGGGCCAACGTATCGTGAAAATTGGCGTGGCTTTCCGCAGGCGGGGCAGGTGTGCCGGGTTGCTGGGCCATTGTATTCCTCAAGACTATAGTTGTAATTGGTCATATCAAAACGTATTTTGGTTGTACTCGCGCGCGTAGGGTGTATAAGTTGTATTTGGTTGTAAGTAGTTGTATTTACAACTCGATACAACTTTTACAACTTTTACCCGCATGACAACTTCACAACCTGTTACCATGATTTGAGGGTTTTGGAAACGGCTTGCTGACTTATCCCAAACTCCCGTGCAATCTCAGCCTGAGTTCTTCCCTGACTGCTCATTTTCATCATTTCGGAATTGCGGTCATTGATGTGTTCCCATTCCGCGTTTGTTCCAAGGAACTCAAGCCGTAACGGGTCCGTGATTAGCCTCATTGTCGCAACGGCATTTCGTGTGTATGCCATTTCGTAGCTCCGGATCTTCAGACATTTGATATATCGGATGTTTTCGCCTTGGCAAGATTTGCCGATGGAGAACACACTATCGACCAGATTGCTTTTCATCTTCGATCCCTGCAGGTCATGTTTTGATATTGTTTTGAAGTCGCCTTCCTTCATCGGCTTGCGGGTGTGGTCAATGATTAGCGTCGAAAAACCTTTTTTCTTTAGGTCGTTTAGTAAGCCCATAAGCTGGATGGAATCTGAAGTTTTCGTCAGGTCAAGCATTGAGGCCAGGGCGCTCAGGTTGTCCAGGATAATGATCTTTGCTTGAACCGAGTTTGCTGCAGCTTCGATTTGATCGACCACAAATTCGGCCGTGGCACCTATTAGGATTTTTTGTTGCCCTTCGTCAAATGTGAAGCGATAAACCTGGTCAGGCAGCCCGGCCGGGTATCGGTTGTTAAATTGATAATCGGATAATTCCGCATCAAAAATTGCGACGGCTTGGGCGGGTATCTCGTTAGGAAATCCCGGAATGCTCGTTCCCGTTGCAATGGCACAAGCGATTTGCACTGCTCCAATGGTTTTGCAGGATCCGTCTTCCCCAAAGAAGATAGCGTTTTCTCCTTGCGCCCATGCCGGGCCAAAAATTTGTTTCGGTCGTTCCATTAGCGTTTGTTTTGTGCGTCTGAAAAGTGAAGGGGTGACCTCCTTGTTATCTGTTGTTGGATCTTCACGGATTAAATTTTTCGATTCGGACATTTCAGATTGAAGTCCAACGAAGTCAGCTTCGACCGCTTCCCAAACTTCATCTGTCTTCGCATTGTCCGACACGTTCGAATTGTCTAACTTTGGCATACTATAATTGATCTTGGAAATTCATTTTGAACCCGACTGCAATCGGGTTTTCTTTTTGTCGTTCCCCTGATTGTTCCACTTTTGGTCCCCTACACTGTGAATAGATTACCAATACCCGCATTTTAGTAGGTCTTTGTCCGAATCGAACCTTCCAAATACGCGTCAAGATCTCGCTCGGAGAATGTCACGCGACGGCCAATGCGTTGAGCTTTGAGTAAGCCTTGCTTTTCATAGGCTGCAAGTGTTGGCAATGAAACACGGAGTTTCTTTGCGGCTTCCGAACGTGTGAGATTTTTGGGCTTAGCGAGTATGGATTCCACTCGCTGAGATAGAACGCGATCCAGTGTTTCAACTATGCGTTGCTCAATCTTCTGAAGGACTTCTTCCGGAAGATCGACAATGAATTTTACTTCATTCTTCATAGCCGACCTTTACAGTTTGACGGTCCAACCATTTTACAAGTACTTCTTTCTCGAAGTACAACTTTCCCCGGCACTTAATGTGTGGAATTTGCTTGCGATAAACCTTTTGATACAAGGTCTTTAGTTCGTACCCAAGAAGTTCTGCGGCTTCGTGTGGACGAATGCAATTAGAGACATCACCGCAATTAGCGGTTTTGCTTTGAAGCATTTTGTTTGTGATGATAAGTCGTTGGCAGAAAAGAATTATCTGCCTATTCCAAGAGTTGTCACTTCCTGATTCCTAATTGTGACTCTGTAAATGTCGTCGGTATGGTTTGAAAATCCAAGAATGTTGTAGAAAAAAATTAAACGTGGAGAATAAAAAAGGCGTCCACCAATTCAGACGCCATGAAAATTATCACTGAAATTTACTTATGCGACCTTCAAAGTTGTCCATTCCGTGTCATTGAAAAACTTGGCATCTGCCGCGAGTCTCGCATAGTCCCGACCATTTAATTTCAAGTACTTCAAGAAGGAAGATTCTGTTTTGTGTCCAGTGCATCGCATGATTTGATAAACGTCTAACGAACGGCTCAAATATGCGTTTGTGGCGAAGGATCTCCGGGCCGTGTGGCTTGAAACCTCTTTCCATTTCTCGACGCTTTTACCATTCAGGACCACGTTACCAAGATTCGCGTCCTTGCAGATAGCCTGAATTGACTTGTTAAATTTTTGCGAGCTCGGAACGCGTCGCGGGTGTCCGTCATATTTAGCAAGGATCATTCGAACTACTGGATGGATCGGTATGTGAATACGGTCCCCGGTCTTTTTCTGTTTGATCGCCAACATTTCGCGGCCATCTTCCCGAACAATATTTTCAGGCCTGATTTGATACCAATCTGAATGCCGTAATCCGCTGAAACATGCCATCACAAAAAGGTCGCGGATTCCTTCCTTTGTCTTATCCAGCTTAAGCGCCATTAGTTTTTTGATCTCTTCTATTGATAGGTAAACATCATCGACGCTTTCCTTTATAACACGGAATTTTTTCTTCCTGTAAGCCTCATTTACGGGTATATCGCGCTCAGCTGCTTCCCGCATTACGGCCTTAAGTTCTTTAAAGTGCTTCCCTCGACTATTCCCTTTTAGACCTTTGCCCTGCATGAATGCATCGAAGGAGTGATAAAAATTCAAGTCGATATTTTGGAAGGTGAGCTCAACCTTCTTTTCAATGGCGTAGTCTTTCAATAGGCGAAGGGTCTGTTTTTTTGCCCGGATTGTGTTCGGTGACAACGGTTCTCCAGACGGTGTTTTCGTCTCATTGATAATCCGTTCCCAAGTAGCGAAAAAAGGGACCTCCCTTGAAAGCTGCTCCTGCCTTTCTGCGCGTTCGTTTTTCTTCTTTGCTTCCAAGTGTTTCTTGAGGTCTTCCCGGTTTAAGGAACTCGAACCTATTCGATCGTTAAGAAACTCAATCACTGCCCCACTAACTGAATCCATGTAGGTATTTAGTTGCGGGTTCGATTTGGTCCGTTGCTTCCGCTTATCCCAATCTCCAGGAGGAACATGGCGACCAAGTGAAAGAATGCATCGGCGTTTTGGAAAACGGGCGTCGAAAACTTGCAGGGTAATTACCGGATCGGTCTTCCCCTGTTTTCTGGTTTTGAAGTGGATAGTTTTCATTTACTGGAAAGGATTGTGCCTCTAATTTAGGCAAAGAGTAACACAAAGAGTAACAAAACCTTTTTTTTATTTAACCTTACTTAACTTCCAATAGCTAGCTGAATTGGCATAAAACGCCGTTTTTACTGCTGTTAGTGATGAATTGACAAAAAGTCATAAAAAGGGTTCGATTCCCGGTGAGACCACTTGTTGATTTCTGATTTCTCGTCCCTGATTCCAGATTCTCGTTCCTGATTCCTGATTCTAGTTTCTGATTTCTGATTGGGGCTTCGGATCATCGTTCGGCGTTTGGCGCTTCGAGAGAGGTTCGAATCAAGGTATATGTTTCAACGCTGAAACTGCTGCGAGCAGCTTAGGTCACTGATTCCACATTCATTCTCCACTCTTCCTCCACTCTTCCTTGCTTGTTACCAGTCGGGCGTTCCCCGACTTTCAGGTGGACCAAAGGCGAACGCGAGAATATGAATACCGGCCAGCGGTTTCGTTCCGCAGTCGGCATATTGGGAAGCTGAATGGGATTATTACTTGACGCCGTGCGACAATTCCTTGCCGGCCGACCAGAAATCAGAAATCAGAAATTACCATCCTATCCCATAATCCTCCCCATGATTACTTGATCCGCCCCAGAAGGACCCGTGCTTCCAGTCGAAGTAAATCGCGTTGATGGGGCCCGAAGTGCGGTCGTCAAAGATCAGGCGGTAGCCCATGTCGCGGAGCTCCTTGCGGACATAGGGAGGCGTACTTTCGTGCAGGAGAAGCTGTCCCGGTTTCGGTTTGCGGTCCTCGCCACCCAGGGAAAGATAAAACTGATACGTATTGATGTTAGGTGCTTCCGCTGCCTCCTGAACGTTCATATCAAACTCAACCATGTTAATGAAGAATTGAAGCAGGTTCTGATCCTGAGTATCGCCACCCTGGACGGCGAATGAAAGGAAAGGCTTGCCGTCCTTCAGCGCTATCGTAGGAGTTAACGTCACGCGTGGGCGCTTGCCGGGCTCCACGACGTTGTAAGGGCCCTGACGTGGATCAGTAACAAAACTCTGCATGCGCTGACTTAAGCCCACCCCGGTTTTGCCTGCGATGCAGGCCGGTATCCATCCACCACTTGGCGTGATAGATACAACCCAACCATCCTTGTCAGCAGCTTCTACCGACGTTGTTCCGAGGAACACCTGATTGAGATAATTTTCGTCTAGCGGTGATGCAGGACGCTCCAGTTGAGCCTGTCTCCATTGACTCAGATATTCGGCATAAGGGTTAACCTTTCCCTCGAGAGCGTAGGGATCTCCCGGCGCAGCCTTGGGATCGTTTTTCTCCCAGTTGATGTCCTTCATACGAGCCTTCGCATACTCTTTTGAAAGAAGCGTTTTGATTGGTTCCTCCGGACCAAAATATGGATCGCCGTAATAGAAGTCTCTGTCGGCGAAGGTTAGGTTCATCACCTGGTAGAGCGTGTGTATGTATTTTGCCGAATTGAATCCCATGCTCTTGAGGTCTAAATTTTCGAGCATGTTCAGCGCCTGAAGCATCATCGGACCTTGCGTCCACTGTGAAAGCTTGTATACGTCGATGCCTTTATAATTGACCTTCAGCGGTTCTTCCTGGATGACCTTCCATTTTGCAAGATCCTCCATCGTGATCAATCCGCCCTGTTCCTGCGTTCCGCGCACCAGCTCGCGGGCGATATCACCTTTGTAAAAGCGATCCTGCGCCGCGTAGATAGCTTCCTTGCGATTCTTCCCTTTTTTTAGCGCCTGCTGTTCCGCTTCAACCATCTTGCGCAGTGTTTCGAGAAGGTCGGGCTGACGGAATATTTCACCAGCTTCAGGAGCCTCTCTTGTTTCGCCAGGGTGGGTGAGGAACACTGCTTTCGAGTAGGGCCATTCCTTGATTCGTTCCTTATTACGTTCAATGGAATTCGCGGTTTGTGCTTCTATCGGATAGCCTTCCGCGAGCTGCATCGCAGGTGCGAGCACATCTTTCAGGCTCATCGTTCCAAATTCAGCAAGCATGTGGCAAAGTCCTCCGGGAGTACCCGGCGTTACGGCGGCAAGCGGACCAAATTCGGGGGGATAATTCATGCCCTTGTCTTTGAAGAACTGTGCTGTGGCTCCCGTTGGCGCGACGCCACAGGCGTTTATTCCAATGACTTGTCCTGTTTTAGGATTATATATCAACGCCTGAGTTTCACCACCCCAGCTCAGTACGTCCCACATCGTACATGTAGCTGCGAGCATAGCGCATGCCGCATCAACTGCGTTTCCGCCTTTCTGAAACATCATTGAACCTGCTGTGGCTGCAAGTGGTTTTCCGGTGATGGCCATCCAGTGCCTCCCGTGAAGAACAGGCTTCTGGGTAGGCTGACTGTAAAGAACTGTGGGAAGCATGGCAACCACCAATGCAGAAAGAAATCTATTCATAGGGTTTGGGTTAGGTGTGAATAAAAATACAATTCAAGCACTGATTTCTGATTTCAATTGATTCCAATTTTCTGATTTCTGATTGGAGGAAACTTTGAACTCTTGCGACCCATATCTTCCCTGATCAACTAACCACCTACTTGACCACCTTCGCTACCCAGTAAGCCAGCAACCCGGCTTCCCCTCCCGTCCTACACAGGTGAGATGCGCCCTGAAAATTCCGGTTATGAAGAGTTGCGACGCGTAATGAATTTGCTGGCAACACCGGGATTGGAGCCTCAAACGTCACCCGGTTTTCTCCGGTTTCCGGGAACCGCAACAAAATAAGCGCCTCCGGGCGACACTGATTCGAAGCTGGCGGCGAAGTAAATGCAAATCTTACATATCTTGGAATTACAGCGCTTGACCTCCCGATGGAATATAAGGCAAAGTGATTTAAGGCGTAATTTGAGAACTCTTTAGTACCGTGAGTGTATACTTGCGCCAACTATTCAAGGGGTATGAAGAAACCGAGTCGTGCCGTATTAGTAACTCTGAAATTTGTCTTCGCGGGTGTACTGTGGATTCTTTTTTCCGATTATCTGATTAATGTAATAGAGATCGGACATCCTACCTACAACGTTGCGCACCTTCAAATGCTGAAAGGTATTTTGTTTATCGGTGCATGCGGCGCATTCATCTTCACCTTGCTCTGTGACAATGATAAGTTTCATATTAATGGTCTTTCCGGACATGAGATGCTTTACAGAAAGAACCCGATGCCGATGGCGTTGGTAGCTGCCGAGTCTTTCCGTTTTCTGGAACTCAATGAAGCCGGAGTGAAAAATCTTGAGTATCAGTCTGGCCAGCTGGCCTTTGTCACGCTGAAAGATCTTGTGGTACCCGAACAGCGTGACCGGTTCGACGAAGTTTATCTCTTCATCAAAACAGGCTTCGACAAACTCGGCACATGGGACTTCAAAACAGCGTCGGGTGAAATTTTTTCGGCCGAGTTATCTGCCATGGCTCTGCCTTCGCGTCAGGCCTACCTGATCGGCTTCCGCGATGTGACGGAAGAGAGACGCATGAAGTCTGAACTCACCAACACGAAAAAGAATCTTCAACAGCAGATTGCACGGAGAACGGATTACCTGGAACGCGCCAATGAAGAGATGGCCTATCGCGCAAGCCAGACGGAACACGTAAATGCCGAACTGATTGTTGTGAATGAGCAACTGCTGCGCATCAACAAGCGCATCGCTGCTGAAGCCGAAGAGCTTTCCAACTATAAACACAATATCGGACAGATCTTCAATTCGCTGAGAGAAGCAGTGTGGTCACATAACCTGTCGGATGGAGGGAAGTGTTTCATCGGTGCGGGGCTGCCACAATTGTTTGAGGCAAGTGAAGCCGATCTCGACAGCGCGTGGTTCTGGCTCAACTTCATCCATCCGGACGATCATCTCCAGCGCGAAGTACACCAGCGCACAGTCTTCGAAAAAGGAGAGACCATTTCAACATTCAGGATTGTCACGAAACGAGGCAATGAACGCACCCTATTTGTCCATGTTCGCATTTCCCGAAATAGCGCCGGCTCAACCTTCCTCGTTGGCTCTTTCGCAGATGTTTCCGGCTACCCGTCAGAGTCGGCATCGCCGTTTATCAATGCCCGCACAGCGTAGTCAGGCGCGAATCCAGCCCTCAACACCTTGAGTAGTTTTGATATAGCGGTGAGCACCATATTTCGCGAGCACTTCCACCTGCGTTTCAGGATTCAGGTAATCGATGATGACACTTTCCGGATCAGGGTCGACGCGCAATTCAACCGCACGTTCAAGTTTTAATAATCTGCCTGGCGTTGCCGGTGCCACGTTTTTCTTCAGGATATATCCTTCCCTCCGGTCTCCCAATGAAACGCGATACCATTCTCCGCTTTGCGCGACCACGCGGACGAATGTTTCATCGACGAGGATTTCAATATCATTGTTCTTTGTGCCAGGGCCGGATTTGAGAACTTGCTTTTTTCCCGTGCGAAAGGTGCTTACCTGAACGTGGTGTCAAGCGGGGATGCGTCGACAATCGCTTCGAGCGTTTTGATGTAATGCAGCGGATTTTTACTTCGCGACTGATAAATACCAAAGTGTAAATGGGGTGGGGTATACCTGGCATTGCCTGTGTTTCCCACAACACCCAACGTGTCGCCCTGTCTCACGCTTTCTCCACCGGCAACGTATTGTGAGTCTAGGTGTGCGAAGTAATAGGAATGTTGTCTTTTCTTGTCATACATCCAGACAACTTTTCCGCCGAGGCGATTATTGCCTGCGCGGGTGACAACGCCATCTGTAGGCGCAACAACCGGAGTTCCTTTTTTTGCAAAGATGTCAACCCCCTCATGGGATCGCCCGCCACCGTCGCGCGGATCGCCATAAAAGCTCTGAATTGCCCGGTTCGATGCCCCCGAAACCGGATTGATAAGTACGGGAGTCAGCGAAAGCGAAATACTGTAGTAGGCATTGGCAAGAAGCTCTGGCTGAATACGCAGCAGGCACAGTGCATCGCGGTTGAACTCATAAGAAAGCGTCAGGCTGGAATCTGCCGAAGCGACGTGCTTCCATTGACCGCTCTTCATAACAAAGAGGTCGGCAAAAATGTCCGTGTCGTCTGTTGCCGTAGTCACTCCGTTGACAGTAAGTACTTGTCCGTCGCGCGCCTCAAAACGAAAGGCGCGAGCTTCGGGTATGTGTGAGAGAAACTGTCCCGTTTCCGTGAAAGGCAACATCGTACGAACTGAGTCGCGCATTGCGCGTTCACCTGCAGCAGTCCACTCTTTCACCATTGGTCGCTCGTGCAGCCGCGCCGACTCAAGATTCCGAACGTAACGCTCATAAGGAGAAGCATTGGTAAAGGCTTCTTTGACCGACTTCACGGGATTACAGCCGAATAAGAATAACGCTGATAATATTATAACGGATCGCATCATTGTTCTCTGATCGTTTCAAACCATGGGATAAATTGCTGTAGCATCGGCAGGAAGCTACCTCCGTGTGTTCCGCCCGGAATACGCGTCAGTGATACGTTTTCGCTCCCGAGCTTCCTGCGGCCCTTTGTTCTAACGCGAAACGAACCCGGATAATTCGGGATAGATTGAATCAATAGCGTGCAACGGTACGGGTAGACAAAGTTTTCAGGCGCGCAATTATTTTGAATATTTATTGTTTTCATTACATGCCTCAATTATGGACAACTTGCGGGGTGGTGTAGCGTTGATTCCACATAGCCGCTTTGTTTTTTCACGATACGGCTGTTCCCTCCTTATCAAATGCCGCTGGAATAAGGTTTACTTATATATACGCTGAATAACGAATAACGCAAAATTTGATGGAAAAGGATCTTAAAGTACTTGTACTCGAGGATATGCCAGAGGATCTGGAATTAATCGAAAGGACGTTGAAGAAGGCTGGCATGCGCTGTGACACAAGGCGCGTCGATACAAAGGAAGAGTTCATTGAAGCGCTGAGCTCCTATCCTGCCGACGTGATTCTTTCTGACCACTCCCTGCCGCAATTTAACTCAGCTGAAGCGTTGAAGATATGCAGGAATCAGGGAATTCAGATTCCATTCATTCTCGTGACCGGTGCAGTATCCGAAGAGTTTGCAGTAAACAGCCTCAAGCAGGGCGCTGACAACTACGTTCTCAAATCGAACCTGGCCCGGCTGCCATCGGCGATTCAGAATGCGTTAAAACAACGCGCAGACGAAAAGGCGAAGCTGGAAGCAAAAGATGCATTGCTCCACCAGAACGAAGAGCTTACAAAGATCAATAAGGAACTCGACAGCTTCGTTTACAGTGTATCACACAATCTCAAGGCTCCGCTGATGTCGGTTCTCGGATTGCTGAACCTGGCGAAAATGGAAGACCAGAAACTTGGTAATGCGTTCTCCGCTTATCTGCAAATGATGGAGAAGAGTATTTACAAGTTGGATGAAACACTTAAGGAAATTCTTGATTATTCGCGGAATGCGCGTAAGGAGCTGTCTGTTGAACGTATTGACATTCAACAGATCATACACGATAATCTCGAGAAGATGCAGTATATGCCCGGCGCAAATCTCATTGAAAAGAACATTGAGATACAAGGCCACGACGACTTCCATTCTGATCCCTACCGTCTGTCGGTAATTCTTAACAATCTCATTTCCAACGCTATCAAATATTCGGATCCCCACAAGGAGAATCCTTTCCTGAATGTGAAGGTCACCTTTGCCGGCGACATGATGCGGATGGTTTTTGAAGATAATGGGATCGGTATTGATGAAGCCTACGTAACAAGGGTATTTGATATGTTTTTCCGTGCCACCATGCAAAAGGAAGGTGCAGGGCTGGGGTTATATATCGTCAAAGAAACGGTAGACAAGCTGCACGGACACATTGAAGTCACTTCAAAAGTGGGAAAGGGTACCCGATTCGCTATTGAGCTCCCCAATCTTAAGGGTGGTGCTGCCATCGCTACACAAAATGAAGGTAATACTACCGAAGTGTGGATGGATATGTTTCAATAAATGCTATAGGAAACGCAGGTTCGCTGGTATCGGAATTTATTCTGTAAGGCTCCCGATGGGGCAATATCCCGAAACGAACATGAAAGCGAGTCTTATAGCAATCACCCTGGCAATTTGTGCCCTCCTCTTCATTTCTGGTGCTGATTCTGAATCAGCGAAGGTATCGGCTCAGCAAACATCGAGTTTTTGCTCAGGATACGCGGTTATTGAAGCAGGTAAAGGATTGGATTGCAATGGTGATACGATTCTGTTGGTTACCCGGAAAGGATATTACGAAAGAATTTATGTCGAAGAACCGTCTATTGCCGACGGTCTTGTTGCCAATTAGTTAATAGAGAAACGATGAAAACAATACGAATATTCATATTATCTGTTTGCAGCTTGTTTGCTACAGCTGCAATGGCTCAGCAATCTGAAGGTGTTAAGGAAGAGGGCGCTCACCAGGCGGAGTACAACGCCGACGGACAGGTTCGTGACGCATCTGCAGAAGTTGATTCACGGGAAAATGGCGAACCTGTGGAAGGTGATGCTGCCGCAGCCAATGCCGGTGAGCAGACCAACCTTGACGCGCCGGCAGAGAATGTTATCATCACACCCACAGGTACACGGACTACAAGTCCGAGTGGCTCACCGGGTGTATTGATGGATGACCCCTCAGTAACCGATGGCACCAACACGCAGCAGAGCGCCAGTCCCAATATTGCGGGGTCACCGGTTCCGGGGGGAAGTGGTACCGGCAATGGACGCGATTCAAATGCAGAAATCACAGATAACAAGAAGTTCAGCGGCAAAGAGCAGAAGTCTGTGCCAATGAATAAGAAGGATCGTAAGATGAATAAGAAGGATCGTAAGAATCAGTAAACCGATCAGTCCGAAAGGTTCATTCTGATCACTTTCCGGCTTTCATATTCATCAGGTCAATCATCAGGTTAAAGGAATCTATTGACGAGGGGTTGTTCAGCTTCAGCGGCTTCACGATGTAGCCCGAAATTCTCAGCTTTTTGGTCGCCTCCTTATCAACGCGTTCGTCGGATGAAGTTATAATGAAAACCTTGAGATCACGCCATTCAGGAGTACTGCGAATGGCTGTAAGAAATTCTATCCCATTCATCTTGGGCATATTGATATCCAGCAGTACGATATCGGGTTTATGTTCCTGCGTCGCCGGGTCGTTCAAATACTCAATCGCTTCTTCTCCGTTCTTCGCCACTGTAGTTTTGTGAAGAATGCTCATCTTGTTCAACGTACGTTGCATGTCGATGACATCGAGGGAGTCATCGTCAACCATGAGAATGTTAATTACTTTACTACTATCCATGCATCAGGTTTTTGGCCACGAAAATTCAAATATAGAACCTTTTCCAGGTTCAGAATGTAATTCAATTTTTTGGTTACGGTCCAGGAGTATTTTCTTCACAATTGCAAGTCCCACGCCTGTGCTCTGGAATGAATCGGAGCCATTCAGCGTTTGAAAGATCGTAAAGATCTTGTCGTGGTAAACCCGTGAAATGCCTGGTCCGTCGTCTTCAATAAGGAAGTGGTAATTGATGCCGTTTTCTTTATGATAGACCTTTATCATTCCTTTTTCTTTGTCGTGATACTTGATTGCATTTCCCAGGAGGTTACTGAAAATCTGCATCAATGGAATTCGTTGCGTGAACAGAACCGGAAGGTTTGATTGTATCTTCAATTCCAATCCTTGCCTGCGAGGCAGGTTGTCCAGGATTTCCTGAATCATCTGGTTTAGATCCACTTCTTCATTCTCAAGTTCATATTGTCCTACGCGGGAATAGGAGAGTATTCCATGAATCAGGTTTTCGCCTCTGACAATCCGGCTTTTGATCAGTTGAAGATATTCCTGAACCTTTGGCGACAGCTCGTTCCAATGGTCTTCTTCGATCCATGTGACAACGTTGTCGATTCCGCGAAGCGGTGCCTTCATATCGTGTGAAACGATGTGCGCAAACTGGTCCAGCTCTGTATTCTTTCGTTCGAGAAGCGAGATGTTTTCCGATAACACTTTGGCCATGTGATTGAGTGAATTTGCAAGCTTGCTCAATTCATCATGGCTCTTATCGTGCGTATAGGCTGCGTAATTTCCCGAGGCAATGCTGTCGGCCATATTCACCATTCGCATGATGCGGCGAGATATCCGCTGAGCGAGGAAAATGGCGATCATCAGGCCGGTCAGGATGGAGAATGAAGTGAGATAAAGTGAAATTCTGCCAGTTTGTAAAATGGATTGATCCAGCGTCGCTTTGCGCATATCACGCACGGTATATTCATGATTAATGAAGTCACGAAGACGCGTATTCAATGGGTTATTCAGACGGACTTCAACTCCGCTTTGTAATTTTTCGCGGTAAAGGGCGCTGAAGGCAGCTTTGCTGCTGTCAGAATCAAAGGAATATTTCTTAGCCTGTATAAGGGGTGCTGAATATTCGTTTATCCATCGGCGATTTAACGCTGCTATCTGATCCAGTGAGTTCCGCTGTACGGAGTTTTCGGGAATCAAACTTTGCAATTCAGTGAGGATCGCTTCGTTTTCAAGGGCCGCTGAATCGTACGCCTGAATGAAGTATTCCTCACCACTGAGAAGATATCCGCGCAGACCGCTCTCCATATTCAGAATATTGCGCTGAAAGCGGTTGCTGCTTCTTACAATATTCGTCGATTTGCTCAGCCATTCGTAATTCTCGTTTACCTGATCTGACAGGCGGAAATTGATGTATGTCGTCACCGAAAACATACTCAGAATAGTCAGAAAGCCGACGAATATGAGCGTTGATATCTTCATGGAAGCTTACTTCAGCATAGATAATACATATAAGGTCGGATGGCAAACCATTTTACTGGCATAATATTTTACTTGCTTAATCATTCCTGCTTGCTGTGGATGATTATCAACAGCATTGCAAAATTTTTAGAAATAAGGAGAAGGCCGTGAAGCATTGATCAGACTCTTACGCGTTTTCTTTTTTACTTTTAAAAATTGACAAACCAAAACCTTCAGCATGGGTAAGAAGATAAATCGCGGGTCTTCATCAACAGCCGAACTTGAACAACCTGTTGCGCCCGGGAAAACGACAAAACGTAAAAGTGCAGGACGCCCAATCAGGGCAAACGGTGATGATTATGACCATCTTGATACGGAAATTGATCATCGCGAACTGCTTCGCGTCTTGATTGAAATGCGAAATGGAAATTTTGCAGTCAGGATGCCTCTTGATAAAGTCGGGTTGGCAGGTAAAATATGCGATACATTAAATGATATTATTTCCCTCAATGACCGCCTGATGTATGAGTTCACCCGGGCCGGGAGTACTATCGGTAAGCAGGGGAAGTTAACACAGCGTATTGAAGTGCCTACGGCAAAGGGGGCCTGGGCCACAGGCGTGGAGTCTATCAACGGCCTTATCTCCGATCTCGTTCACCCAACCATAGAAATTGCGCACGTAATCAGTTCTGTTGCCAAGGGAAATCTCTCGCAGGAAATGCCTCTGGAAATCGGCGGACACGCATTGCAGGGCGAATTTGCGCGAATTGCAAAAGAGGTAAACGACATGGTAAAGCAGCTCAACCTGTTTTCCATGGAGGTAACGCGTGTGGCACGTGAAGTGGGGTCGGAAGGAAAACTCGGTGGCCAGGCGAAGGTTAAGGGCGTTGCAGGTGTATGGAAGGACCTCACTGACTCCGTAAACCAGATGGGTTCAAACCTTACTGCTCAGGTGCGGAATATCGCCGAGGTGACTACCGCTGTGGCGAAAGGTGACCTTTCGAAAAAAATCACTGTTGATGTTAAAGGAGAAATTCTCGAATTAAAAAACACCATCAACACGATGGTGGACCAGCTGAACTCGTTTTCTTCTGAAGTGACGCGCGTGGCCCTCGAAGTAGGAACAGAGGGAAAACTCGGTGGTCAGGCGCAGGTTAAGGGTGTCGCCGGAACGTGGAAGGATCTCACCGACTCGGTAAATCAAATGGCATCCAACCTCACGGGTCAGGTGCGGAACATCGCTGAAGTTACAACAGCGGTGGCAAAAGGCGACTTGTCACGGCAAATTACAGTTGATGTTAAGGGAGAAATCCTCGAATTAAAGAATACCATCAACACGATGGTGGATCAGTTGAACTCATTCTCAGCCGAAGTAACACGTGTGGCCCGGGAGGTGGGCTCGGAAGGAAAACTGGGCGGCCAGGCTACGGTGAAAGGCGTTGGTGGTGTATGGAAAGACCTAACTGATTCCGTAAATCAAATGGCATCCAACCTAACGGGTCAGGTGCGGAATATTGCACAGGTTACTACAGCTGTGGCGAAGGGCGACTTGTCGCGTAAGATTACTGTGGACGTGCGCGGTGAGATCCGCGAATTGAAAGATACCATCAACGTAATGGTGGATCAGCTCAATTCATTTGCATCCGAAGTGACACGCGTTGCACGAGAAGTTGGTTCTGAAGGGAAGCTGGGAGGTCAGGCTACGGTTGAAGGGGTAGGGGGTGTGTGGAAAGACCTCACCGATTCAGTCAATCAAATGGCCTCCAACCTGACAGGTCAGGTGCGGAATATTGCGCAGGTAACTACCGCTGTAGCAAAGGGAGATTTGTCGCGGAAGATTACTGTTGACGTGAAAGGAGAGATCGCTGAATTGAAAGACACGATCAATACGATGGTGGATCAGCTGAACTCTTTTGCGTCGGAGGTAACACGTGTTGCGCGCGAAGTTGGTTCGGAAGGCAAGCTTGGTGGTCAGGCCGACGTGCCCGGTGTAGGCGGTACATGGAAAGATCTTACTGATTCCGTAAACAAAATGGCAGGTAACCTCACCTCACAGGTGCGGAATATCGCTGAAGTAACCACGGCAGTGGCGAAGGGCGACTTGTCGCGCAAGATCACTGTTGATGTAAAAGGTGAAATTCTTGAGCTGAAGAACACGATCAATACGATGGTGGATCAGCTGAATTCATTTGGTTCCGAGGTAACGCGTGTAGCGCGTGAGGTAGGATCTGAAGGCAAGCTTGGCGGTCAGGCTACGGTGGAAGGTGTCGGTGGTGTGTGGAAGGACCTCACAGATTCAGTTAATCAGATGGCGTCCAACCTCACGGCGCAGGTGCGAAATATTGCTGAAGTTACAACAGCGGTGGCGAAGGGGAATTTGTCCCGAAAAATCACCGTGGATGTAAAAGGTGAAATCCTTGAGTTGAAGAACACCATCAACACGATGGTGGATCAGCTGAATTCGTTTGGTTCTGAGGTTACGCGTGTAGCGCGTGAGGTGGGTTCCGAAGGAAAGCTGGGAGGTCAGGCGTACGTGCCGGGCGTTGCCGGAACGTGGAAGGACCTTACCGACAGTGTAAACCTCATGGCATCGAACCTTACTTCGCAGGTGCGAAATATTGCTGAGGTGACAACTGCGGTGGCGAACGGTGACCTTTCACGCAAAATAGGTGTCGATGTAAAAGGAGAAATTCTTGAGTTGAAGAATACGATCAACACCATGGTGGACCAGCTTCGCGGCTTTGCCTCCGAGGTAACGCGTGTTGCCCGTGAGGTAGGTACGGAAGGAAAACTTGGAGGTCAGGCTAACGTGCCTGGGGTTGCAGGTACGTGGAAGGATCTTACCGACTCCGTAAATCAGATGGCTGGTAATCTTACTGCCCAGGTGCGGAATATCGCCGACGTGGCGATCGCTGTGGCCAACGGTGATATGTCGAAGAAGATCACGGTTGACGTGAGGGGCGAGATCCTCCAGTTGAAGGAAACGCTCAATACCATGGTGGACCAGCTTCGCGCTTTTGCTTCCGAAGTGACGCGTGTAGCGCGTGAGGTAGGTACAGACGGTAAGCTGGGAGGTCAGGCATTCGTGCCTGGAGTGGCAGGTACCTGGAAAGATCTCACGGATTCGGTGAACCAAATGACGGGTAATCTCACTGCGCAGGTGCGCAATATCGCGCAGGTGACCAAGGCGGTTGCATCAGGTGACTTGTCGAAGACAGTAGCTATCGATGTCAAGGGCGAAATCCTTGAATTGAAAAACACCATCAATACCATGGTGGAGCAGCTCAACTCGTTTGCCTTTGAAGTGACGCGTGTGGCACGTGAGGTGGGCACTGAAGGTAAACTTGGAGGTCAGGCAGAAGTGAAGGGTGTTGGCGGCACATGGAAGGATCTCACGGACTCGGTGAATATGATGGCCTCCAACCTGACATCACAGGTTCGCGGTATCGCCAAAGTCGTAACATCTGTCGCTACGGGTAACCTTCGTCAGAAGTTGTCAATCAATGCCAAAGGTGAAGTGGCCCAGCTTACGGATACGATCAACGAGATGATTGAAACGCTGGCTGTGTTTGCTGATCAGGTGACGAATGTTGCGCGCGAGGTAGGTGTAGATGGAAAACTTGGTGGTCAGGCAAGTGTGCCGGGAGCGTCGGGGATCTGGAAAAACCTTACTGAAAACGTAAACCAGCTCGCACAAAACCTAACAACCCAGGTACGTTCCATCTCAGAGGTTGCTTCAGCTGTAACGAAAGGCGACTTGTCAAGGACTATCCGCGTGGAGGCCAAAGGCGAGGTGGAGGCCCTCAAGGATACGATCAACCAGATGATTGCGAACCTCCGTGAGACGACATTGAGGAATCAGGAGCAGGACTGGCTGAAGTCTAACCTGGCGAAGTTCACACAAATGTTGCAGGGCCAACGCGACCTCGATACTGTTTCAAAGCGCATCCTGTCGGAGTTGGCGGAGGTTGTCAATGCGCACTTCGGCGCCTTCTACATCCTCAAGCAAAGCGAGTATTCAACCGAATTCAAACTCCGTCTGTTTGCAGCTTATGCCTACAAGGAAGAAAAGAATGTACCCAAAGAATTCGCTATTGGCGAGGGCCTTGTTGGACAGTGCGCGTTCGAAAAGGAAAAAATCCTCATCACAAATGTTCCGCAGGGTTACATCAAAATAAATTCAGGTCTTGGCAAAGTGAAGCCGTCAAATCTGATTATTCTGCCCGTATTGTTTGAGAACAATGTGAAAGCCGTCATTGAGCTGGCGTCACTTGATGACCTCAGCGAAACACATATCGACTTTCTCAGTCAGGTGACGGAAAGTATCGGTATTGTGTTGAATACCATCGAAACCAATACGCGTACAGAGGAGCTGCTCGCGCAATCGCAATCTTTGGCCAGCGAACTTAAAGTTCAACAGGAAGAATTGCGCAGGACCAACGACGAGCTTCAGGATAAGGCGCTGCTTCTGGCGAAGCAGAAAGAAGAGGTGGAGGCCAAGAACAAGGAAGTGGAAGAGGCCCGCAAGTCGCTCGAAGAAAAGGCCGAACAGTTGACGCTGACGTCGAAGTACAAGTCGGAATTCCTTGCAAATATGTCGCATGAGTTGAGGACGCCGCTTAACTCGTTGCTGATTCTTGCGCAGCAGTTATATGAAAACGCCGAGGGTAACCTCAATGAAAAGCAAATACGGTATGCGAAAACAATTCACTCGTGCGGCGATGACCTGATTCAACTGATCAACGACATTCTCGATCTCTCCAAAATCGAATCGGGGTTTATTTCTGCGAACGTGTCAAGTGTTCCGATTGCTGAAATTGCCAGTTTCGTGGAAACGACCTTCAAGCCCATCTCGGAGGCGCGGAACCTGCGATTCCAGATTGAAGTTGATTCGTCGCTGCCGTCAACGATGGATACCGATATCCAGCGCCTGAACCAGATTTTGAAAAATCTTTTGTCGAATGCATTTAAGTTCACTGAGAAAGGAGAGGTGCGTCTGAAGATTTTCCATGCGGCGAGGAATCAATGGAAGCCGGGACTGCCTACGCTTGATTCAGCACGCAATGTCATTGGCTTTTCGATTAGTGATACCGGGATAGGGATTCCGCCTGAAAAGCAGATGATCATATTCGAAGCATTCCAGCAGGCTGAAGGGTCAACAAGCCGCAAGTACGGCGGGACGGGACTTGGGCTTTCTATCAGCCGCGGTCTCGCAGAACTGCTTGGCGGAAACATCGAACTGGAAAGTATTCCCGGTCACGGAAGCACATTCACGTTGTTCCTTCCGCTTGAAGGATTCTCACCTGTCATGAGTCGCGAGACATCGGAAAGCATAAAGGTGATTCAGCAGCTGCAAAAGAACAATGAGGACGATGAGAACATCAATTCACTTCTCGGATCGCTTCGCTCCACCAATGAAGGCGGCGACAATCGCAGCCTGGAGCTCGTGAATGAAATGCTGAATGAAGCCGGCGATGACCGAAATAATTTCACGATCTCTGATCACATCGTATTGGTGGTGGAAGACGACTTCCGCTTTGCGAAAATTATTATCGACAGGGCGCATGAGAAGGGACTCAAGGCCGTGGTTGCCACCAACTACCTTGAAGTTTTTGAGTTCATCAACCGGTTCACGCCGATAGGCATAACGTTAGATGTTAAGCTGTCGGATACCAGCGGCTGGAAAATACTCGATCTGCTTCGTAATGATCTGAACTATCGTCACATTCCGATTCACGTGGTTTCCGGTGAGGAGAATCGTTCGCTTGCCCTGAAACGCGGCGCGCGAAGCTTCCTGCTTAAGCCATTGGAATCCGCGGCGCTTGACGAGTTGCTCGATGACATGGTTCGCAGCTTCAACCGTAAAACCAAGAAGGTGGTCGTGGTTGAAGACAATGAGATAGACTCTTCTCAAATTGTCAAGATGCTGAAGGACGATTGTATCGACGTTGAGATATACGATACCGCTGCGTCGGCGCTCGAAGCTATCGAAGGTCGAGATTATGATTGCATCATCCTTGATTATTCCCTTCCTGACATGTCGGGTGCAGATATGATTAAACAGGTGGCACGGAGGAAAAGGGATCACACGCCGGTAATTGTTTATTCGGCGCGTGATTTCAGTAAAACTGAGATGAATCAAATCAACGGCAATTCCAACGCGGTATTGCTTAAAGGAGCAAACTCAATCGAGCAACTGCTTGAAGAGACGGTGAGCCAGCTTCATATTGATTACAAGGAGCTTGCGCATGAAAAGCGGCGCATCATCGAGAACATCCGGAATCAGGAAGATATTCTTAGCAATAAGAATATACTCGTGGTCGACGATGACGTCCGGAATCTTTTTGCACTCACTACTGTATTTGAGCGTTTCAATATTAATGTTATTACAGCTGAGAGTGGAAAGGAAGCGATACAGCTGCTGAATGAAAATCCGAAAATCGACATGGTCCTGATGGATATCATGATGCCTGAAATGGATGGTTACGAAACCACCCAGAAGATTCGCCGGGAGCATAAGAACAGTTCGTTGCCGATTATTGCGGTTACCGCCAAGGCGATGAAGGGCGATCGTCAGAAATGCATCGAAGCCGGTGCTTCAGATTATATCACCAAACCCCTTAAGATTGATCAACTGTTGTCTCTTATGAGATTATGGTTCTGTAAATAATCTGATCATCCATGCAGCCGAAGATTCTTATTGTTGATGACCGGGAGGACAATCTCCTTTCAATAGAGACGATCCTTGAACCCGATGGCTACACGTTGGTGAAAGCCACCTCTGGACGTCAGGCATTGAAAGTTTTGTTGAATGAACATGATTTCGCCATGATCATGATGGATGTGAAGATGCCGAATCTCAACGGCTTCGAAACAGCGTCGCTGATTTACGAACGCGAAAAGCTTAAACACATTCCCATCATATTTATTACGGCGAACAACTACGGCGACGAAAATATGTACAAAGGCTATCAGGCCGGCGCCGTTGATTACATCTATAAGCCGATCAATCCGCAGGTACTTCGTGCCAAGGTTTCGGTACTTATAGAACTTTACCGTAAGAATGTTCAGTTGATTTCGCAGGAGAAGAAACTGGTGTCGATCAACAAGAATCTTGAACTTGAAATACAGGAACGGAAGGCGTCGGAAGAGAAGGTAAAGCAGCTCAACCGGCAGCTGCTGGAGAACATCGCGAGTCTTGAATCGGCGAACAAGGATCTGGATCGCTTTGCGTTTATGGCTTCGCACGACTTGCAGGAACCTCTCCGCAAGATCAGAACCTTCAGTGACCGGCTGTACGTTAAGTACAATGAGATCCTCGATGAAGATGGGAAGGCTAACATTTTCCGTATCCAGAAGGCGGCGGAGCGAATGCAGAATCTTATCACCGACATCCTGACCTTCTCCAAGATATCGTCGGAAAAGGTTGAATTCGTCGAAAGTGATCTCAACAAAATTGTAGGGGAGGTTATCCACGACATGGATGACGAGGTTAAAATGCGTGCTGCGTTAATTGAGGTATCGCACCTGCCCCGGCTTCAGGTCAACCCTGGTTTGATTAAACCTCTTTTCCAGAACCTGATTTCCAACGCGCTGAAGTATAGCAAGAAGGAAACACCTCCGGCAATCCGGATCAAGGCCGAGTCGGGGAATAAGAATCAGATATGGAGCGACCAGGTTTCAAAAAGTTACTGCAGGATTTTTATTGAAGACAACGGAATTGGATTCGATCAACGCTATGCCGAAGAGATTTTCGGAATGTTCAAGCGCTTGCATCGGAACTCTGAATTCGAGGGTACCGGGATAGGCCTGGCCCTGTGCAAGAAGATTGTTGAGCAGCACAGCGGATTTATCTCCGCACGAAGTAAGGTGGGCGAAGGGTCAACATTCATTATTTCCCTTCCGGTAAGGCACACCAGCGAGACGGTCCTTGAGAAATAACGCGCCAACATTCGCCCGCGGAAACACGTTTTTTATTACATCTTCGTTAAGGTCGGTGAAGCCGTTTAGCTTATTTACCCATTATTTCCGAATTTCAGGGTTTTGTTCACGTGAAGTGCCATCTTTCATATTGCTGGATATTCCTACTGGTTCTGGCTGCGCCCGTATTTGCTCAAAATCAGGCTGCAAATATGGTCCCTGCTCCGTTTCAGGACAGTGTCCGGCTTGCCCTTGAGAAGACCAAGAATGCAGATGCGCTGGCGGTGTCGGCGGATTTCGAGTCGGCCTGGAGCCGCTTGCCTCTTGAACAACAATTAGTTGTACAGCGGCAGGTCCGCCAGCTTAAGCGAAAGAAATTCGCCCTGAGGCCGCATGTGGCAAATTACCTGGGTGCCGTCGCCAATGCCGTGATGATCGAAAATGCAAGCGCTACCCAACTCGCGGGCTTCTTTGTCGTTGCGGGTAAGGTAATCGAAAACGAGACGCCGGCCCGTGTTCAGCAGTTTCTGAAGGTCAGCCGCACCTTCTTTCAACATCACGCCCTGCATTATGACAAATCCTTCCGCCTGTACGCCCGGGACGACAGCTATACGTTTGATTTCATAGAGCCGGTACAGGGTATACCCCTCGGCGCGTCCTTTGACGACGATACGAATTACGAGGATTCAGACAGTAACAACACCAACGATGCCTGGCCCGACGACGACGCTTCATCATCATGGCCCGACGATAACGACCCGGCTCCCGATTATTTCGCCGAGGCTCCACTGTGGATGAACCCGCCGCCTCCGCCCGTGGTTGAGGGTGCCGTAATCCGCTTTGAGCGAATCTCCCTGAATTTCGTGACGCGATATGATTCCGTGTTTTTGAAAAACTCAAAGGGTGTTTTTGGTTTCCGCGACAACCTTTTTGTCGGCGAGCAAGGCACGTTCGATTGGTCAGCAGCTGGGTTGCCTCCCGATGTGGTTGACTGTGAGATCACCACGTATCACTTCAAGGTAAACAAGCCCGAGTTTCGTTCCGACCTCGCAAAACTTAACTACAAAGGCAAGACACCCGGTTATATCCCCGGGGTTTTTGAATATAAGTCGGAGGCGCGAAAAGACTCGGTACTCGCTACCTATCCGAGGTTTAAGTCGTTCCAAAGTACACTTGCCCTGGAGGGAATCGCCGATGAGAATGTTCGCTATACGGGTGGATTTGCACTTACCGGCAACCGAATCAGCGGTGCGTCAGTGAGTGGAGAAAACTCCAGGGTAGAGATATGGTTTAAGGGGCAACGCAGACTTGTGGCACGCGCACCCGAAATCACGTTCACCGAATCCACCGTTCAGTCACAACAATCGGAGGTGGCGATCTTCCACGGCAGCGACTCTATAAGCCACCCCCGGGTTCGTTTCAGGTATGAGTCCAGGGGTGATTCAATACATCGGATCACTATCCGGAAGGACAGAGGCGGAATGAAACATACGCCGTATTCATCCTCGTACTTCAACATCGACTTTGCTGCTGATGTTATCAAATGGGATCTCCACACCGACAGCATGAACATTGAAATCGATGGAGCACGAAATACGGTTCCCGTCGTTATCGAATCTGCTGATTACTTCGATCAGGACGACTATCGCCTGTTAAAAGGACACGGCTTCCCGTTCCATCCGGTGGCATTGATTGCAAGTTATTGCCTTCGTAACAATGTTACCGAATTGTATTCCGGCGACCTTTCCGTCGGGAATAACCTTCAGATGCGTGACGTGAAAGCTGCAGTTGAATTCCTTGCGGAGAAAGGCCTGCTTACTTACAACACTAAGACCGATCATATTAAAGTCAAGAAGAAACTCCTTCTGTTATATCAGGGCGCCCGTGGAGAAATGGACTTTGATAACCTTAAGATCCTCTCGGTGACCGATAGCGCCTCCAATGCGTCGTTCAACTACAACCAGGGTTACATGACCGTCAGAGGGGTTGAGGAGTTTAAGGTCAGTGATTCTCTTAACGTGCGCATCACGCCAAAGAACAGCATCGTAACCTTGCTGCGGAATCGCGACATCGAGTTTGACGGAACGATAAATGCGGGAAACTTCGAAATCAGCGGGAGGGGCTTTATGCTCAATTACGACAGCTTTTTTATCAATCTCCAACACATTGACTCTATTAACTTTTTCGTGCTGGAGAAAAATGCACGCGGACAGGTAGTCCGCAGAAAAGTCAATAACTCAATGGTAAGTGTTGACTCTTCAGCTGCATCTGTCGGAGGTATTGATGGCTCGAGTTCTTCGGGTACGCTGTTTATCAGCCGCGGAAGTAATAAGTCGGGTACTGTCAAGAATCCCGGGTATCCTCGGTTGGATGCAAGCAGTGGCGGGGTGATATACTTTGATCGTCCTGAGGTTTTATCAGGGGCATACGACCGTTCCGTGTTTTTTGTCGTGCCCCCGTTCAAGCTTGATAGTCTGAACGACGCCGATCCGGCGTCCATTAACTTTGAAGGGACATTTATATCCACAGGGATGTTTCCGAATTTCAAGGAAAGGCTGCGAACACAACCCGATAAGTCGCTCGGGTTTACTCACAACATTCCGCAGGGCGGATATCAGCTATACAAGGGCGATGGCCGAATGTCAGGATCGCTTACCATGAACAACAGAGGTTTGCGTGGTAACGGATCGATCTCGTATTTGGCGGCAACCCTGTCGTCGACTGATTTTATTTATTATCCGGATTCGGTGCTGGCACGCGGTGAACTCGCGCAGATTGAGGAGAAACAATTTGGATCGGTACTCTTTCCGCAGGCAAAGCTTCCAAACTTCGATATGAAGTGGTATCCGAAGGAGGATAAGATGCGTTTGAAAAACCTCAATGCTCCCTTCGAATTTTATAACTCCACTGCGCAGATGCGCGGAACGCTCACCATTTCCAAAGACGGTGTTGGAGGTGCCGGTAAGTTCGAAAGCCGCGGTACGGAACTAGTATCCCGCTACATGAACTTCAGCGGGAAAGAATTTGGCGCCCGTCATGCGCGGTACAGGGTGAACTCCGAAGATCCGGAGAAGCCGCTGCTAACAGGTACCGATGTGCGGATGCGATTCAATCTCGAAGAGAACTACGCTGAGATCAGTCCGGAAGTAGTGGGTGTTGCGGCGATTGATTTTCCTTTCGCGCAATTCAAGACGTCAATCTCAACTATGAGATGGGATGTGACTGCACAAAAGATCACCATGAAACGAGATCCGGGGCAACCTCTGGATGATTCATACTTCTATACCACACGGAAAGATCTTGACTCGCTCCGATTTAATGCAGAAGAAGCTGTGTATGATCTCAAGACACAGGAGCTGAAGGTAAGCGGGATTCCGTATATCATCGTGGCGGATGCGATGATTACGCCTGAGAACAATGAGGTGTTGATTCTTGAGAACGCAAAGATCGGAACGTTGAAGAATACGACGATCATTCTCGATACGTTGAATGCGTACCACCGCCTCACTGAAGGTGTCGTCGATATTAAATCGCGCAAAGAGTTTTCAGGATACGCCACGTACCAGTACGTCAACTTCCTGAACGACACGTTTGCGATCAAAATGACAGACTTTCACCTGGAGCCAATTACGGAGGAAGAAAGATCGCGTCGCGCATCGAAGCGTCGTCAGACTACTGCAGCGATGCAGACGGTGGGCACCGGAGCTGTGTCGGATAGTGAGATGCTGGTACTTGGTGCAGGAATGTTTTACAAAGGTGATATGACTATGTATGCGACCCGGCCTGCGCTGGAGCTGAAGGGTTATATTAAGCTTGATATTAAGAATCTTGACGAGAAAACATCGTGGATAGCATATCAACAGACAGGTGATGAGACGGACGTTGAAGTTGATTTTGATAACGCAGTTACAGAGGATGGTGATCGCATTAACGCCGGTCTGCACTTCACTGACAAGGGCGACCTGTATTCAACGTTTGCTACGAAGAAGAAAGATATCGACGATGAAGATCTGTTTGTGCCCAGTGGAACACTTCACTATGACACGGCTTCGCGGGAATTCAGAATCGAAGATATCGAGAAGGCGCGAGGCCGGAAGCTTTCAGGAAAGGTGTTCGCGTATGATGATGCAAAACGCCTGGTTCGCTTCGAAGGTCAGATCAATCTGATTCGCGGATTAAAGGATTTCAACGTCAAGGGTTCGGCGATTGGCCAGGGTAATCTTGAGAAGAATGAATTCGGAATGAACACCTTCATTTTGCTCGACTGTGCCGTTCCTTCAGCAGCCCTTGACCTGATGGCAAAAACAATTCAGGAGGTCATTCAAAATGAAGGTGCCGATGAAGGTCTTGGCGAGCCTACAGAATTGTTGTACAAGATTGCAGATCTCGTTGGTGAGCGTGCTGTTCAGGAGTACGAAAAGTTATCACAGCAAGGTTATGTGTCGCTGGGAACGCTGCCGCAGCTTGCAAAACCCATAGCGTTTTCAAATGTTCAGCTTAAATGGTCTGCCGAGCGAAAAGCATTTTACAGTGAGGGCAAGCTCGGGGTTTCGAACATTCTGAAGCACGACATTAATGGGGGCTTTGAAGGGTTTATGGAGATTCGTCGAAATGAAGATGGGGGCCCGGTATTTCACGTGTTCTTCAAGGCATCGCCGGAGGCGTGGTATTACTTTGGTTTCGAGGACAATCGTCTGCTTGTACATTCTTCTGACGATGCTTTTAATGCGATTATCAGCAAGAGAACAAATGCCGGCAAGGCAAAGATTGGCGAAGTAGCCTTTATTCCAGGAAGCGAGGAAGAGACACTATCGTTTATAAACCGCTTCCGGAAGAACTATTACGGAATTGACGTACCTTACAGTCTGCATGAGGCTGCGCCTGCAATTCGCGATGATGCCACGCCATATGTTCCGGTGATTGTTCCTGACAATGCACCAAGCCAGAACCAGCAGCCGCAGAACGAGGTAGATACGGAAGATGGATCACGCCGGCAGCCGCAGCAACAACCTGAAAAACGAGAGCGCAAGAAGAAACAAAAACGCGACAAGGATGAGCAGGAAGATGATGAGGAGAATATTCAGGAATTACCTGTTGTGGAGCCTCAGCAGCGGCAACAGCAACCGCCTCCGGCTGATGATGACGGTTTCTGATCCGCAGGGCTGGCAACAACGAATCGTAAGTTTCCTGGTACTGGCTGCAGTGTTCGTAATCGCAGGGTGCGCCGGTCCGAAAAAAATACCAACGAAGAATATCTCTGAAGCCTTTCGGATCAATGATCAAAGGCTTATTCCTGAAGGCATTGCCTACGATCCCGTGGGCCAGTCATTTTACGTAGGCAGTATTTCCAGGCGCAAAATCGTTCGTATTGATGAAAAGGGTCGCGCTTCGGATTTTGCCGTTTCGTTGAATCAGATTTTTGGAATGAAGGTCGATACCACAGCGCGGCGCCTGTGGGTGTGCGGCAATGCAGTAAAGGATTCGGCGGAATTCATTTCCAGTGTATACGTCTTTTCCCTGCATGATGGATCGCTGTTGAAAAAATATGAAATCAGTGGAACCAAAAGACATGTCTTCAACGACATTGTATTGACGCAAATGGGTGATGCGTATATCACTGATAGCCATGCCGGTGCGATTTATGTTATACGCAGAACGCGCGATGCAATCGAGGAATTTGTCAGATCAGGTTCCATCGTCAGACCAAATGGCATCACGTTATCGCCGGATCAGACCCGTCTCCTTGTAGCAACGGCGGGCGCGAAGGGTATTGTATCTGTTGATCTCAAAACCATGGAAATTACTCCGCTCCGCAGCGACCGCTATCTGCTGATTGGCTACGACGGCATTTATCGTCATAAGAATTCAATCATCGGGATTCAGAATGTGACCTTCCCGGAAAGCGTAGTACGAATTGAATGCGATGATCAGATCACATCTGTTCAAAGGGTGGAATTCATCGCCGTCTCCGTTCCCGGTTTTGACATTCCGACGACAGGGGTTATCGTAGGCGATGCCTTCTACTTCATAGCGAACAGTCATGTCAATAAGACTGACGACAACGGCGAGATTAAAGACGACAGTACGTTGACGGAGCCGGTAATAATGACGGTTAGGCTGTAGCTTACTTGAGTTTGCTCCGACGCTCCATTACTTCGCGCCAGGTAGTGAGAATGAATCCTTCCTTGTTGAGAAATTCACGCAATTGAGGATCCGTCATGGCGAGTAAATCGCCTTTTCTGAGTTTGCCGGAGTCTGAGATGTGTTTGAAAACTTCCGTCGGTGCCGTGCAGTGCATGATGACCATCGTCAATCCTGGTTTAGTCTCGCGAAGTGTCTCAATGTACTTCCCTGTCGCGAACTTCCTCAAGTCTTCATCAGACTCACCGACACTGGTATAGTCCCATTCGTAGCTCAACGTATGCAAGTCGTCAAGCACAGGTAGTCCGGCGTCCCAGAGTTTTTTGCCTGTATTGCGAAAGAAGACTGCCTGATCAGATCCCAGGTTCATCTGACGGAGGATTAACGAATTGTGACCTGCGGGGAACATGATTGGAATTTTTTCAGAGATACCGACTTTGACGTATCGTTCAAGGAATTCAGGTTTGGCGAACACGGTTCCCATATGGCTGTCGAGATGCGTTGGTTCAAAACCCATCGCGCGGCAGCGTTCGATTTGCGCGCGGATTTCTGTTTCGACTTCATCTGCCGAGGCATGTTCTACCACCTGAGCTACGCCAGCCCAGAACGCACCTTCGGGGTCGACGAGCCCCGGAGTTACCGATTTCCCCGAAAGGGGATGCCACCGATAGTCGGTCCACTCTGATGTCAGCGTTAAATGAAGTCCCGCGTCGATCTTTGGATGGTTGCGCATGTAGTGAAAGAATCCCGGCACCCATGGCGTTGGCATCATGATGCTCAACGAGGTGGCTACACCGTTTTCAATGGCATTAATTGCGCCCTGATTTGAATCCCAGGACATTCCGACGTCATCAACGTGCAGGATAAGTACGCGTGCTCCTTTCGGGAAACCAAGTTTCTCTGCAAAAGTTTCCTGGGCTCTGGATTCGAAAACAACGAAGATGGCGACGACCAGGATGAGCGTTCTCATGCGTGTTTACATTTTATGTGACTACAAGAAATCAGGATCCGTAAATCTCATTCAATACCGACGCGATACGTACGCCGGCCTTCAGCAAACGCTCGCGTACCAGGTGCAGTTTGTGAAACGAATATTCGTAGCCGAGGCGTGTGCGGTCGTAGTCATAAGCGGCGCGCCGGATGGCCATACTTTCATTTGCCCAATCCCGCACTGTTGTCTTGCGCCATTCATCCAGAACAGGCTTCGCCGGAGGGACTAACGATTGAGCAAGTTCGGTATAGCTCAGTCTTGTGTCGTCGATCATGTCGCTGTCCCACACGCGGTGAAGGTTGCTGTCGACGCGAAACCACATCACCTTCACGTCATTTCCGCCGCGGTCATTTCCTCCGCCGACATGTAAGGGTTGATGGATGTCGCCGATCAGGTGAACGACCATTTTGATGTGTTGTACTTCCTGGTCCTTGCTGAGTTTGCCGGATTTAAGTTCGGCGATCAGACGTTCCAGCGTTGCGATAACATCTCCGTTAGGATTTTTTTCCGACTGATCATAGGTCATTCCATCAGGGATCGTTACCCAGTGCCAGTCACCGGTATAATCGAATGTGCTGTCGGATTTTATTTCATCCATCCATGTACTTACCATCGCCAGCGAGTGCCCGCCAAGAATGCGTGCAAGGCGTTTTTTTGCCTTCTTGTTAAGATACTTTTCAGCTACGCAGCCGGTTACGCGATGGCCGGTAGGCCCCCAGGCAAAGGCGTTCGATAGAAGGAAGCAAAACAGGATTGGCAACAGCACTTTCTTCATGACAGGAATTTAAAAGGTTAGCATCAAAATTCATCGGCGTTTCCCCATATTTAATGGCTCCACAGTATACCCCTGGCTGCGCAGAAGGGAAACAAGTCCGTTTTTACCAGGCAAATGTAATGCTCCTACGGCAACAAAGGTCGACTGCTCGGCAAACAATTCCGGGAGCCGTTCCATCCATTTCTTGTTTCTTGAGTCAAGTAGTGCATCGCCCTCTGCTGTCGAGTAGTTCGATTTGAAGAACATGTCCATCAGGCCTTCAAGATCCTGATCGCAGTACATCTTGTTCATCTTAAGAATCATGTATTCGGAGCTGTCTCTTTTGCTGACGAACTCGGCGAGGTGATTTGCCTGGGCCCGATAGCTCGTATTTTTGAAGAGTACATTGATCTGGTCTTCGAATGTTTCAAGCCCTTCGACTTTTTTGTCAGCTTTCGCGAGGTTCTGGAAATACAAATCCATTGGCGTTGTCGCTTTGCCCCCGATTTTTTGTTGAGCCATCGCGGTGATCAGCATTTGAATCATGGATGGATTGAACTTGTTTAGCATACCCAGATCCATTCCAGTGAGTTCCTTCAGCCACGACGCCGTACTCTCGTATACATCATCGGAAAGAAGATCCTGGAGAGTAGTATCCGTCATGATAGCTTCCTGCATAAGGCGCATGCTGAGCGATTCGTCAAGAACCATTTCTCCGGCCAGCGTCTTCGCCTTGCCGAAGGCGTCCATCACAACAGTTAGGCTGTCAACATATTCACTGCCCATAAGATGGAATGTGCCAAAGAGATATGAGGGGTCCTTGAGGTTTTTACCGGTGACCTTCCAGAAAAGTGAGTTGTCGCCAACGGTCTGGGCGTAAGAACAAAATGCAGGAAGAATCAGTATGCATACGGCAATCCAACGCTTATGCCTGCTCTTATTATCCGATATCATGTAACAAGGTTTTTAATTTTTGAAGATGGTTACCGTAAAGCTTGCGGAGCAGCCAGTCTACGAGCCAGGTGCTTGAGATGTAGAAAGCCAGGGCAACAACTATCAGGAGGAGAATCGTTTTTGGTTGCTGTAGTGCGTTCAGCATTTTATCGGTGCCTCTTTCCAGGAAAGAGAAAAGTACTCCAAGACCGAAATATACCGGATACAGTATCGTATAGCTTCTTTTGTAAAATCTCAGGTATCCTGAGAGATTGTTGATCAGTGTCTCAATATTCGAACGAATATTTTCGGACATAGAATCAAACTTGTTCAGGAGCATCAATTTCTTGATGTAGTAGATGGCATATGCAATGAATATAAGGGGTATTGAAATTGACATCCATTTCAATGCTCCGGAGGGAAGCGTAAAGGCATAAGCTGCAACTGCAAGGCCGGCAACCAGTGAAAGGATCAACTCGATCCACACACTTCGCTTGAGTTTTCCGACGATCGATTTGCTGGTGCCCTTCAGCATGGCAGCAATCTCGGCTTCGCCCTTCAGCGGTATTGCTGAGGTTTGCTGTTTCCAGATGTCTTTTAAATCATCTAATTCCATCGCTCTACCATCATTTTTCTTAGTTTTTCGCGAATGCGGTTCATCCGGACCCGCACATTGTTCTGGGAAATTCCGATTGTTTCTGCTATTTCTTCATAGGGGACTTCCTCAAGTGCCATCATAATCATGGCCCTGTCGATCTCGTTCAATTGTCGGATGGCCAGCTGGAGACGTTGAAGGTTTTCCTCTGCATTGTCGCCGATTTCAGAAATATTAAAGTGGGCCTCCTTCAGGTCTTCGGTCTGGATTTTACGCGTTCCTTTCCGAAAACCGGAGATGGCCGTATTTAAGGCGATCCGATACATCCACGTAGTAATCTTGGCTTCGCCACGAAACGAGGGAAATGACCGCCAGAGTTGGAGAACAACTTCCTGAAAGAGATCATTCCGAACTTCAGGATCGTTTTCGTACATGATACACACCTTGTGTATCAGACCCTGGTGTTCATTGATCAGGTTAACGAATCTTTTTTCCTCCTCTATCGCCAAGGGTGATGAGCTTTTCTTAAGGGTCGAAGATAGGAAAAGATAATTACAGGGGAAAAGCTCAAAAAAAAGACGTCCAGGCTTGCGGCCTGAACGTCAGGGAGGGGCAACCTATACTATAAAGAAGTGAGATATCGATGGAGCGCCCGCAATTCGACGTCGGTGAGTTCCTTCGCCATTGGCCAGGGCATGTCCGCCGGATTTAATGTTTTACCTTCCGGTGTTACTCCTGTGCGGAGCGTCTGAATGAATTCCTCTTCAGTCCATTTTCCGGGATTTCCTGTCGACGATATGTCGGCGACCACGGGTAGGCCGGGAGCCAGCGCCTCGCCACCTTTCATAGTTTCTTTGTGGCAGCCCTGACACGAGGTTGAAAGATACTTTCCAAATTCTACGCTCACCTCTTCCTTAACAGACTTAACAAGGTTATGCTGATGATCAATCATTTCTGCAGGAACCAACGGAAAGTTGCCGATATCGGCCAATATACGGGCTACAGGACCGAGCTTAATGGGAGGGAGATCGCTGTCAACAGGAGGAACCGTAGCGCAATAGGCAATGATGGATTTCATGTCCTCTTCACTAAGGACATAAAATTCATGCGACGGCATAAAAATGAGTGGTTTGCCATCTTTCCGGATACCGTGCTTCAGTGCCAATACCCAGTCCGTTACACTGTAATCTTTCGACAATCCGTTTGCGCCTTTCGTGATGTTTGCTGACACAAGTCGGCCAAGCATGAAGTCATCATGCATGATCTTTCCACCCAGGTTCTCCCCATGACACTCGACGCAACCCTTCACAACCGACAATCTCTTTCCCTTCGCAATCATTGCTGAATCAGGAGAGATTGTTATTGACTGTGGAGTAACGGCGTATACTTTGCCGAGGCGGTTTTCCGTGCTGATATAAACCTTGAGGTAGAAACCTCCGGAGAGCAGAATGACTACGCCGAAAAGAATGAGAACACCCTTAATAATTTTCTTTAGCATACATGGTTGATTTGGAGGATTAATACGTGCTGCTGTGGGCCGCGACGTACGAAAAACGGAGGAATATCTACGCATAACGGAGGTTCACAAACGGAGCAGGGCATCTACCCCATTCCAGAGGATCTGCAACCCTGTGCCGGTATTGTCGTATATGCTACATCCTTTGTGTTTAGGTTATGCGCCCCCTTTCCAGCGATTCAGTAGATTATTCGGTGTTATTCCCACGTCCATCGCACGCCGCTGAACACGGTGGACGTATTGAACAAACCGTTGAAGGCGACTTTGGCTTCGCAACCTCAAGGGCGTGGTATCTGCCCTCCATTGCCATAGCGGTTATCAACGGAGAATTGCGAAGTAATCTTCACATCCGTCAACACGAAGAACGTGAATGCACCGTCATCAATAGCATTTACACGATCAAAGGTGGTCTTGCCTCGTCTTTTGGTGGGGTGCACAAAAAGCTTTCCTTGGCTGAGGGATTTCATCAGTTTGTATACAGATCTGACGTCATGGACGAGCACCTGGTGAGCGCATCCGGTCGTGAATTTGCGATACTCCGAATTGCCATCGACTGCCCGCGTTTCCTGGGGCTGTTGTCACTTGATGAAAAGTGGTGTGACGATCTCCGCTTCAGGATTCGATCCAAAGAACCTATTGTGGGGACGGGACAGTCGTTGAAAATCTCCAGTGTCATGTATCGCACGATCAGCGATATCATAAACTGCCCCCTTTCAGGATCCCTCGGGACGATTTTCCTCGAAGGAAAAGTACTCGAATTATTAGCCTACCAGCTTCATCAGTACCACAGCATAGACCTCGCGCAGCACATGCCGATGTCGCGATCTGACCGGGAAATCTTCTTTGAGATCAAAGCATATCTTACCGATACATTTGAGAAAGAGCATTCGCTTCGGTCACTTTCACGCCAGTTTGGTATCAACGAGTGCAAACTAAAAAAAGGGTTCAGGGAATTGTTCGGTACGACGGTGTTTGGGTACATCCATGCGATGAAAATGCAACAGGCACGCACGCTGATGGAAGAAGCAGGGTATACGGTATCGGAGGTTGCTTCCCGAACGGGCTACAAAAATCCCAATCACTTCTCTGCGGCGTTCAAGAAACAATTCGGACTGTCACCATCGGTGATCCGAAAGGCGCAGATAGTAAGTTAAAGCAGTGGTGAAAACGATGGGCTGTTGACGGGGTGTTTCCCGGGAATCAGGATTTCTTCTCTGGTTGTCTTTCCAGGTTGAAAAGTTCGTGCAGGACTTCTGAAAGATTCTCCGCATCGCCGCGTTTACAGGCAGCTTTCAACTGAAGTACAGGGTATTTCAGGATCTTCTGCATCAGCGATTTGCTCATTTCGTCCAGCCGTTGAATTTCTTCCGGTTTCGCATGTTTGACAAAGCGCGACAATTCTTCCTTGCGGATTTGCTCCAGTGTCTGTTTCAGCTTCTGAATGGTAGGCGAAACAACCATTTCTTTTGACCAGTCGTCAAAGTCGGCTATCGCTTCAGCGATGATAGCGCGTACTGCAGGTATTGCAGCTTTTCGCTTTTCAACAGTTTCGTTGGTCTTTTCCTGGATATCGTCGAGGTTGTAGACCAGCGTACCAGGAATGTCATCGACTGCCGGTTCAATGCTTCGCGGCATCGACAGATCGATAAAAAACTTATGGGAAAGGATCTTGATGCCCTTCAGGAGCGCTGAAGTGATCAGGGGCTCAGTGCCGGATACGGAGCTGATTACGACATCAGCCTTTTCGAGTTCAGTTTTCAGAAGTTCGAGGCCGCCGAACCGGAAACCGGTTTTTTCAGCAAGCTTCGAAGCTTTTTCAACGGTACGGTTGAGTATCGTAATCTGGTCAATGCGGGAATTCTGAAGGTTCAGGCACACATCCTGACCAATTTCGCCGACACCTACGACGAGAACTTTAGGGTTCCTGAGGTTTGCAGTCAGGTCTTCGGCAAGTTCTTTGGCTGCATAGGAAATGGACGCAGCGCCATCACGGAATGCAGTCTCCTGCACAACACGCTTATTTACAAAGAAAATGGTGTGCATCAGCCGGTGCAGAAATGGTCCGGCCATGTTTTCGTCAGCGCTCCACTGATAGGCATTCTTAACCTGTCCGGAGATCTGGAGGTCGCCTATAACCTGAGCATCCAGCCCGATGGCCACCTCAAAAAGGTGTTCTACCGCTTCTTTTCCCGATAATTTATGGAAGTAGTCGGAAAGATCCTGGGTGGTATGCTTAACGAAGGCCAGACCGGTAAGAATTTCGACCGTGAAATCCTTTTCGGCACTGTAGTAAACCTCGGTGCGGTTGCAGGTAGAAACTACCAATGCATCACTGGCCGAGGTGTATTCTCTGATGAACTGAAGAAGCTGTTTCCCGGTAGCCTCGGTTAATGAAACCTGTTCACGCACTGACACTGGCGCGTTTCTGTAAGTCAGAACTAAAGCCTTGAAATTTTGTATCATCAGAACTGCAAAGGTATATCCAGTTGGAAAATCAAACAGTAAAAAAGATAATTTAGAATCAGTTTAAATAGACTGCGGTTGAGGGTAACGACTGATCCCTATACGGCAATCGTCGCCTGAAGTTGCAGGATTTCCCTGGATCCAATACAACAAATCCTCGTCCGGAGTTCAAACTGAGACGCTAAATTAGCGCGAGCTCCTCTTCAGGTGGGTGCGATGCGTCAACCTCTATCCTGATTTTGATCAGTAATCTGAAAGGTCTTTTCACTGGATTTTACTAATTTTCACAAAACCGTTAGCTGTTATGTATTCTATCTACCGTTGGCTGTATAGCCAATTCGCCTTCTCGCGCGGGCAAAGCAACGCCCTGATCATTTTGTTACCCCTTTCACTGGTGTTTGCGTTGTCAGAGCCTATATGGCGGTTCATTAGTGCCGCGGAACAGCGCGATTCCGCCCAGGAAAATGTATTTCTTGACAGCGCCGTGGCTGTGCTGTTTGAACCTCCGCCAGTGCGACCGATTGAACGCGTTCCCTTTGATCCCAATGAGGCTTCTGCCGACGAACTCATCAGCGTTGGTTTTACCCCGCCCGTGGCCAGGCGAATCACTGCATATATTGAAAAAGGCGGGCGTTTCAGAACACCTGATGACCTTTACCGTATTTATGGATCAGATTCGGCATTTCTTGCAGACATTGTTCCGTGGGTCAGGATAGCCCCCTCCAACACGGTGGCCCACGTACGGATTAGGGAGCCAAAAACGCCTGATAAACGAGTCCAGAAATCAGAACCGTTTGACTTGAACCTTGTCGACACCACACAATTGAAATCGGTACGGGGTATCGGCTCAAAATTGGCGCTGCGGATTGTGAAATATCGCGAGTCCCTGGGGGGATATTATTCCAAAAACCAGCTTTTTGAAGTATTCAGGCTGGATTCAGCGGTAGTGCACGAATTGGGTAAAAATTGCTTCATAGCGAGCGATTTTATTCCTAAACAAATTCCGATAAACACAGTGGACGCTCCAGAACTAGCGGATCATCCCTACATTACGGGCCGTGAAGCGGCCGCTATTGTTGCCTACCGATTTACGCATGGAAAATTTGCCTCCGTTGAGGATCTTGCACGAATTGAAGGGCTGGATTCGGTACGATTGGTACGCATATTTCCTTATGTCAAAATTGATTGACCGGGAAATAGTACATAATCGACCCGGAAAAGCGTTCCTTTTACTTTATAGCATAAAAATATGGCCGAACTGGCAAAAGGGATTTTAACTGCTTTCTTAAGAAGACTTACAAACCTATCGGGAAATAATCGCAGCCTCATGTTGCTGCGGTTGATATCTGACCAGTTCATCGACCTGCACGCGTTCAGCTATCTCGATGGAACGAAGTCCTTCGAAATACTGAAGTCGCTGATTCGCTCCTCCGATCACAGGCTGTGTGCAGTTCACGATAGTCGGATGGAAGCCAACAATGTGGTCAGCCAAAAAGTAAAAATGCTCCAGCGTGCAGACCACATGGTCTTCGAAGAACGGGGAACCAACGACCTGCACGTGGGCTGGCCATTTATCAGAGGAAAGTTTTCGGATGGCACGCCAGTACGATGTCCTTTAATTTACTTTCCGGTAAAACTTATTCAAAAAAATCAGCACTGGGTTCTCGAATCACGCGACGATGCGGGAATAACGTTTAACAAAGTATTCCTCCTTGCGTACGCGTTCTATCACAAACTTCAGGTAGAAGAAGACCTGCTCGACTTTTCGTTTGATGATTTTGATAAAGATATTACGGTTTTCAGAACCCAGTTGTACGAACTCCTGAAAACGAAGATCGAGCTCAACTTCAATACCGAGAATTTTCAGGACGAGCTAACATCGTTCGTTCAGTTCAAGCGGTCGGAGTTTGATGAACAACATCGCTCCGGTGAACTCAAGTTGTATCCCGAAGCCGTTATTGGAATATTTCCGCAGGCAGGTTCACAACTCGTACCGGATTATCTGCACTTGCTGGAAGATGATCGGTTTTCAGATCTTGAAGAATTCTTTGTAAAAGATTTTTCCAAGTCTGCGGACGGTGAACAATCCCAGTCAACTTCCCCGGTCATTAAGGAAGAAAAGCTATTTACGCCATTTGCACTGGATGCCTATCAGGAAAACGCCATCCATCAGGTAAAGAAGGGGAAGTCGCTGGTCGTACAAGGACCGCCGGGAACAGGCAAATCCCAATTGATTTGTAATCTCCTTGCTGACGCAATGGCGGCAGGAAAACGGGTTCTGCTTGTCTGTCAGAAGAAGGCAGCACTCGATGTGGTGTATCAACGAATGGAAGCCCGCGGCCTGGCGCAATTCCTGGGGCTTGTTCATGATTTCCGAAATGATCGCCGCCAGGTATTCGACAAGATCGCACATCAGATTGCAAGTATCGAAGAATATAAGACACGCAATCGATCAGTTGATATCATTCAGATGGAACGCAAGTTCTTTCAGGTCTGTCGTTCCATTGATCATATAACGGAAGAACTGCAGGAATTCAAGAATGCACTTTTTGATGACCAGGAGTGTGGTATCGCCATTAAACAACTTTACCTTTTATCCAATCCGGAAAAACCGTCGCTGAATCTTAAGCAGGAGTACCATTATTTCAGGTTTCCGCTCACAGGCTTTATCCGGAGGATCAGACAATACGCACGCTACGCTGCCTTGTTTGAACGCGACGACTACCCCTGGAAAGGAAGAAAACCGTTTGTGAATCTGCAGGCGTCGGACCAACGCAAAATTGAGGAGACGATTGACGCCATCACAGAATATCAAAAGTGCATATCGTCAGAAGTGTTCCGACTGACCGGTGCCAGATTAAATCTCGAAGACAGCGAAACGCTGTGGTATCGGCATGAGGAAATCCTGGGAATGCTCAGTTTGATCAAGTCGGACAATACGTACCGCTACTTTCAACTCATGTGCCGGGAAACAGATGACGAGACAAGTCTGCTGTGGCTTTCCAATATGGAACGCGTGGTAATGAACTGCTTCGACGAGATTGGTCCGGAGGTGACAATACCGGCGGAGATGCTTGGCAAATATCAGGAAGCACTACATGAGCGTATGACGGCCCGCGGGAATCTTATCAGAAGGATAAAGTGGGAATTTTTCTCGGACAATAGATTTCTGATTAAACGTGCGCTCGTCGCAAATGAACTTTCCTATAACAAGTGGGGGCTTCGCGTACTCGAACAACGCATTGACACCAGGTTGAATCTGGAACACCACCTGACCAGCCTGCGTGAAAAAGTGTGGCTTACGGATATACCGTCGGACTACAGAAAGGACAATCTGCAGCATTGGTTTAGTATGCAAAAGTTGTCTGTTCGCGCAAAACTGATTTTTAAATCGCTTCGTGAAATAAAGGATAGCGTTAACCCGGAAACGCTATCAAGGCCGCAGTTTCACGCGTTGATGCGCAACCTGCTGGATGTGCTTAAGAACATTCCGGCTCAGAAAGAGGAATGGCTGCGCGTTTTGTCAAAGTATCACCTGCGCCAGGTTATCCTTGATCCGGCAGCAGCAGACCTGTTGAAGCAAAGCCTGCGCAGTGATTTTGATAACCTCTGTGAGTTCGATTCACTGAAGGAAAGCATGTCGGGCATGGAAGAGAACGTGGTATTTAAGCTTCACGATCAGACCGGCAACTGGGACCAGATGGAATTCGAGAGCCTGTTCACAAACAGCATCGGCCTTGCCTGGATTGACCATATTGAAATGAAGTTCCCGATACTTCGTTCCGTGTCATCACTTAGAATGGAAGAGCTGCAAGGTGAATTGCAGCGACTGGTATCGGAGAAGCAAGAGCTCAGCCTTGAGATTCTTCTGCTACGCGCGAGAGAGAATGCATACGAGAATCTCACGTATAACAGGTTGAACAACCTCGTGACCTATCGCGATTTGCGCCATCAGGTCACGAAAAAGAAAAAACTGTGGCCTTTGAGAAAGCTGATTTCAAAGTATAACGAAGAGTTGTTTCAGCTTGTGCCCTGCTGGATGGCGTCTCCGGAATCAGTGTCCGCGATTTTCCCTATGGAGACACTCTTTGATCTCGTAATTTTTGATGAAGCGTCTCAGTGTTTTTCGGAGCGTGGTCTTCCAGCGATGTATCGCGGCAGACAGGTACTTATTGCCGGAGATGGACAACAACTTCGTCCTAATGATCTCTACCAGGTGCGCTGGACCGACGAATCATCCGACGATGCCGATCTTGAAGTTGAATCATTGCTTGAGCTTGCGGAACGCTACCTTCCAACCGTACACCTGCAGGGGCACTACAGAAGCAAGGCGATGGAGCTGATTGCCTTTAGTAACCGAAACTTCTATGGAAACCGTCTGCAGCTCCTTCCTGAACGCAACAGTCTGAACCGGCACGAGCCTGCATTGGAATACCATAAAGTTGATGGCGTATGGGCGAATCAAACCAATGAAGCCGAAGCCTGTGAAGTTGTGCGACGTGTGTTGGATTACATTGAAAACTTCCCCGATAAAGAAATTGGCGTCGTTACTTTCAACGCGCCTCAGCAAAACCTTATTCTCGATATTTTGGAAGAAAGCCTTGCGGATTCGAACACACCTTTCCCGGACTCGTTGTTTGTCAAGAATATTGAAAACGTACAGGGCGATGAAAGAGACGTGATTATTTTTTCGGTTGGATATGCGCCTGACAAGTCAGGAAAGCTTGCGCTTCAGTTCGGCAGCCTGAATCAGTCGGGCGGTGAGAACCGGTTGAATGTGGCGGTCACGCGTGCGCGGGAGAAGATTATTATCGTCACTAGCATTTATCCTGAACAACTCAGGGCAGACCAGACAAAGAACAAAGGGCCGAAGCTCCTTCAGGAGTATCTTGAGTTTGCCTTCCAGGTTCACCAACGACAGTTTACACCTGGTGTTGGCGTAAGCACGGGAAAAAATGGTATGCTGGAACTTGGTTCGCATCTCGCCAACTGGAGCGGTACGCGCCTTAAGGATTTCACATTTGAATTGAATTCCCTTCCCTATACCGATGTCAACGTAAAATCGGGGGACAGCTACCTCGGCGTCCTTCTGACCGACGATGAACGATTTCGTCAAAGCATCTCCATCAAAGATGCATTTGCCTATACACCGTCGTTGCTGGAGGCTAAGAACTGGAATTACCGGTATGTTTATTCGAGACAGTATTGGAAAGACCTTGAAAGTCTCGAAAAATCATTAATGGTATTCGTCGGCAACCAGGCGAACTAAAAGGGATAGAGGATCCGTGGTGATCTTGTGGTTATCATTTTGGCTTCGCCGTTGATGCGGCCGTTGTGTCGTGGGTAATAGCAGTGGAGAATCGAATGTAGCTTTTCCCGGTTCTCGGAAATTGCCATCGCTTTAACGCGGAGTTCCTGCGAAAGAATGTTAAACAACGGTTGGTCTACCCTCGCAAGGTCCGGAAACGCATCAGCTAGCTGATCGTCCCAAATCGCATAGTTTCTCAGGATGTCATCCGGGTATACTACTTTGCGGTCAACCCCTTCTTCGGGCAGTACTTCGAATGGTTCGTCAATATTGAGATAACCATAGTCGTCAGTAAGTTCCTCTCCGGGGTGAATGTCGCGGATGGCAATTTCAAACTCATACGCCGTAGTAAGGCAGTTCGACCGGAAGCTGTGGTTTACGAACCGTGCGTTGTCCCAGCAAAGCACGTAGTTTCCTTCGGCATTGCGGTAGGTGTATTTATCGAGCACTTCCTGATACAGTGGATCTAGTTTTTGAACATCGGGTGGAGTAAAGATGCGGTCTAACTTGTCCAGAGCCCACGTGATTGTGCCGCGGGGAATGAACTTTGTGGCGACTACGCCATAGCCAATTGCCTCACTGATGAAGCGTAGCTCCGTATGTGGGTGTATCATAAAAAAAAAGATACCTGTATTGTTGCTGTAAAATGGGGCCGGATTTTCAGACGGAAGAAAGACTAAAACTAAAACACAATCCCTTCTGTCTGTATCATGCGAAAATAAAGGTCACAGAAAAAATAATAATAAACCAACGGGGTAGCGGAATTATTTTTTGAGGAGGTAGGACTATAAAAAAAAGAAGCCGGACATTTCTGCCCGACTTCAAACTACAACCAGACGCCCTAAACTTGTTGACCGTCCACGGTGGCGTACTCGGGAACGGACTTAACGGTCTTTATAATGCGTGCTGCAACTTTGTAAGGGTCGGCAGAAGAGTTAGGTCTTCGGTCTTCCAGCCATCCCTTCCAGTTGTTTTCTACTGTAGCGATAGGGATGCGGATAGATGCCCCACGGTCAGACACGCCGTATGAGAATTTGTCAATTGATTGCGTTTCGTGCTTGCCTGTCAGGCGGAGGTGGTTGTCAGCTCCGTAAACTGCGATGTGTTCCTTGACAAAGGGCGCGAAGGCCTGGCAAACTGTATCGTATACCTCTTTCGAACCTGCAGTCCGGAGAAGGCTGTTAGAGAAGTTTGCGTGCATACCAGAACCGTTCCAGTCGGTATTACCGAGAGGCTTGCAGTGCCAATTGATGGCGATGCCATATTTTTCAGCAGTTCTCTCCAGGAGGTAGCGCGCCACCCAAACCTGATCTCCGGCTTGCTTTGCGCCTTTTGCGAAGACCTGGAATTCCCATTGTCCGGTGGCAACTTCAGAGTTGATACCTTCAACGTTGATTCCGGCTTCGATGCAGTAGTCGAGGTGTTCCTCTACGATGTGGCGGCCAAATGCGTTCTTGGCGCCCACAGAGCAGTAGTAAGGGCCCTGAGGTGCAGGGTATCCATGCTCGGGGAATCCGAGAGGCTTATCGATCTTAGTGTCCCACAGGAAATATTCCTGTTCGAAACCAAACCAGAAATCGTTATCATCGTCGTCAATAGTAGCCCTACCGTTGGAAGGGTGGGGAGTACCATCGGGGCTCATTACTTCACACATTACAAGATATCCATCTTTGCGGGCAGGGTCTTTGAAGAGTGCGACAGGCTTAAGCAAGCAGTCTGACGACCCACCCGGTGCTTGTTCTGTTGAACTTCCGTCGAAAGACCACTCAGGACAATCTTCAAGCTTGCCACCGAAGTCTCTTACGATTTTGGTTTTACTTCTCAAACTTTGGGTTGGAACATATCCATCCAACCAGATGTACTCGAGTTTTGATTTTGACATAAGGTTATAGTTTATAGTTGTTTGTAGTTTACTTTTTAAAAGGCATATACTGCAGCGAGGGTGAATGATGAAAGATTTTTCTTGAGGTCTCCGTTTTTATTCGTGAAGTTCTCCTCTGATGTCATGTCTACCCGGAATTCAGGGATGATCGTCAGACCACCTACTTTGTAGTTCGCTGAGAGCGTTACAGCGGTGACACTACCGTTTCCTTTGTCATCCAGTTCGATGATATCGAGGTGTCCTTTCTTGATCATGAATTGCTCCACGCGAAGTCCAAGTCCAAATGTTTCAGACAGCGTCACTTTAGGATAAACTGCGATACCGAAGAAGGAAGTAGCATCACCATCAACATCTGCGACGTTACCTTCGGCAGTGTATTCTTCACCGGATGCAACAGTTTGATATGACGTGTTCAGGCCGAGGAAGAATTTCTCACCCAGGTCATAACCTGCGGTAAGGTCAACCTGGAAAAGGCTTCCGGCAGAGGATTCATACAGACCGATATAGTCTTCTTTCAACAGTCTGCCATCCTGATCGCCATAGAGGAAGTTCAGCCAGACACCACCTGCATCGCTTGAGTGTCCGATCTGACCGCCGAGCGTGTAAGTGTTTACCGGGTTGAATTCGAGCAAGTCACTGGGGTTCATGATAGCCAGTTTGGCTTCGAGGCCGCCACCAAGGCTGAAGTCCGCACGAAGTCCTGAGTGGCTGAACGGACCGTTAGAGAATAGGTAAGAAGTTGAATAGTTGAAGTTTACGGCAGGTGAGATCACTTCATAACCAACGAAGGTGTTGAACTGACCGAGGTTCAGTCGAACTTTGTCGCTCAGGTTATAGTACACATAAAGCTGGTTAACGATACCGGTTTCTACGTTGAAGATTGCATCGCGGCCACGTGGACCGAACACGAGGTCACCGACAAAACCTGCCTTTTCGCCTTCGTAAGCTGCAATCAGGTTCACCATACCGATGCTGAAACCTTTGAGGTTCGAGAACGAGGATGCTGGTGAATAATCTTTGTAGCCAAACCCTGTTCTGAAGTAGGTATCAACAGATCCGGAGAGGGTGAACGTTGGCTCGTCTTCTTCTTTTTCTTCTGGTGCTGCGGCTGTTTCAGCAGGCGCTGTAGCAGGTGTTGTGTCCGCCGCCGATGCTACCACGACTTCCTGCGCATACGCTCCAGACGTGATGGTAAAAGCTATTATTAGAAGACTGTATAGTTTTAATGATTTCATAAATTTGCGTGTGTTTTAGTAGACATGAAACTAGAGTTATCCCTGTCCGGGTCTCTCACACCCGGCTGGGAGCTTTAGTGAACGGCGATCCCGGATCGCGTTCTGTTGCTCCAGATCATCAAAAGCTTTTAGTGATTGGAGGGCTGCCTCCTTCATGGGGCCACTTTGCTATTCCTGATGTGATACATATGCGTTGGTTAGGTTATAATTGGGAGGTTTGAGGGCCGGTCCATTTGAACCGGCCTCATGATTTTTTAAGCAACTTTTTCTTCCAGTACGCTATAGTCCAGCGGGTAAAGGTTTTCGCCATGCTGGCTGTAGTCTGAACCCACTTTCTTTTCTTCCGGCGTTACGCGCAGCGTAATAATCAAGTCAGTGATTTTGAGGAGTGCCATCGAGCCTAGGAAAGTGAAGGCAACCACAATTGCAAGCGCTTGCATATGAGCCAGGAACAGTGCGGTTTCACCGAAGAACAGTCCGTTGCCAGTACCGTTAGCATCGTTGACAGCTACATTGGCAAGGAGGCCGGTCATTACCATACCTACTGCTCCACCAACACCGTGGCAAGGGAATACGTCAAGCGTATCTTCCAGAGAAGTTTTGGATTTCCAGTGTACTACTACATTGCTGATGAGGGATGCAAACGTTCCGATGAATAAGCTTGAAGGAATGGTTACAAAACCTGCGGCAGGAGTGATTGCAACTAGACCGACAACAGCTCCGATACAGAATCCGAGTGCCGAAGGCTTTTTGCCTCTTACAGCGTCGAAAAGGATCCAGGCGAGACCTGCAGCAGCAGAGGCTGTGTTTGTTGTGGCGAATGCTGAAGCTGCGAGGGGACCGGCGCTAAGAGCACTTCCGGCGTTGAATCCGAACCATCCGAACCAGAGAAGGCCGGTTCCGAGGAGAACGAAAGGAATATTGGCAGGAGCGATAGGTGTTTTCTTTTCATCCTTGCTTCTCAGATAGATTGAGGCGGCAAGTGCAGCGAATCCTGCAGACATGTGAACAACTGTTCCACCGGCGAAGTCCAGGACGCCCATTTGAGCGAGAAATCCTTCAGGGTGCCATGTCCAGTGCGCAAGCGGCGCATAGATGAACAGCGCGAAGAGTACAATGAAGAGAATATAAGCTTTAAAGCGAATTCTTTCAGCGAATGTTCCTGTGATCAGCGCAGGAGTAATGATTGCGAATTTCAACTGGAAGAAGGCGAACAATACGAGGGGGATAGTTCCGAATGCCGGGGCATCCAGCACGTTTCTGAACATAAAGAAGGTACGTGGATCTCCGATCAGGCCGCCGATTGAATCTCCGAATGCAAGGCTGAATCCAACGACGATCCACAGAACGCTGATTACACCCATTGCGATGAAGCTTTGAAGCATGGTGGAGATGATGTTCTTCATGTCGATCATACCGCCATAGAAGAAGGCAAGACCCGGCGTCATGAGCATTACAAGGGCAGCGGCTGCGAGCATCCAGGCAACGTCGCCTGAATCAATACCTTCTGTGTTGATCTCACCTGGAACACCAGGGAGAAACACTGCCAGGATGCTTATCGCAACCAGCAGGATGAGGAAGAGAAGAGATTTTTTCATTTGGTGTGTAGTTTGTTGAGGTAATTTTCTATCGTCCGCGTCGATTATTGATACAATTTTCTCATATGAAGGGTAAAAAATGAACCACTTTGCGAAAAATATTCACGGAATCGTTGTAGGTAGGGTTAAAAATGGACCATTGATGCTATTTTTTGTCATTTTTGTAAAAAATCACGTCGCGCGCGGAATAATGTGTTGTGAATCGACTTTTTGCCAAAGGGGATTTTAAGAAGGTCCCGGAAACAGAATTTTGTTTTTATATTCAGGAAGCGAGGGCATATAAGGCCAAAATGTCTACTCCGTCGGGCAGGGCATAAAAAAAGGCCACTTGCGTGGCCTCTTCAGGTTTAGGTTAATGAATATCTGGATCAGTCTTCGTATGTGATGGTATAACCACGCATTCCGTGCTCATGGCTGTCAAGACCAGTTCTTTCGTGCTCAGGCGACACGCGGATACCAATTGTTTTCTTAATGAAGAACAACACCAGCAGCGATAATCCGAAGCCTGGAATTGCATATGCAATAATGCCCACGATCTGGTTGACGAGTTGTTCACCTCCTGCTAGTTTTCCAAGGATACCTACGGCAAGCGTTCCGATGATCCCGCATACGAGGTGGACTGAAATAGCACCTACTGGGTCATCGATCTTAAGCTTATCGAGGAAGATTACGCTGTAAACCACTATGAACCCGCAGAAGATTCCTATAAGCATTGCCTCGTTTGGCGACATTTGGTCCGCGCCGGCAGTGATTCCGACGAGACCGGCAAGAATGCCGTTGAGGATCATGCCCAGGTCAAAACGTTTGAACGCAATTAATCCGGAGAACAGGGCGCCGATACCTCCGGTAGCTGCTGCTAGTGCTGTGGTGACGCAAACGAGCGAAATTGTTTCCGGGTCGGCGGATAATACTGAGCCGCCGTTAAACCCGAACCATCCGAACCAAAGCAGGAACACGCCTAGCATGGCCAGGGGAGCTGAAGAGTTCGGGAAGGTGTTTGTTTTTCCGTTTTCATATTTTCCAAGGCGTGGACCAAGAACGATTACGGCTGCAAGAGCCGCCCATCCACCAACAGAGTGTACTATTGTTGATCCGGCAAAATCATAGAAACCGTACTCATCCAGCCATCCGCCACCCCATTTCCAGCTACCCAGAATAGGGTAAATGAGGCCAGTCAGGAAAATTGTGAACACGAAGTAGGCGCTGATCTTGATACGTTCAGCTACGGCTCCGGAAACAATTGTACCTGCGGTAGCGCAAAACACTGCCTGGAAGAAGTAGTCAGTCCAATAAGTGTATCCGCCATCGGCATAGCCAAGTGGCGTATAGTCGTCGGGGGTGGAGAGTCCGAATCCGCCGAAGCCAAACCATCCTGCAATGAGGTCGAAAGTGCCGGGGTACATCAGGTTGAATCCGATGACGGCGTAAACGACAATCCCTATACAGGTATCTAAAGTATTTTTGAACAGGATGTTAACCGTGTTTTTTGCCTGGGTGAAGCCTGATTCCACGCAGCCGAATCCAAGAGACATCAGGAAAACCAGGAGGGTACAGATAATCATCCATATGTTATTCGCCGTTAGTAGTGTAGAGCTGTTCAAGTCTGCTACCTGCGTCTGAATCGCCTTCAGGGAGTCTGCAATGGCGAGTTCAGTGCCAGCCAATACGGCCGTTGAGTCTGAGAATGCTTCCATCGTAAGGTTGTTTTTAAAAGGTTAGGTGATATTTTGTTAAATATGAACCTAGTAGACAAAAACAGAACCTTGTTTATGAAAAAAATACACGAAAACGTTAACGACAGGGTTAAATTTTAACCTGTTTCATCCAAAATTGACAAAATTTTAAAGCTGTTGGGTTGATTTGGAGCCTGCAAAACAAAAAAGCCGACCATAGGTCGGCTTTTTTCAGATAAAGCACAGATTATTTTCTTCCGCCGAAGAAGAAGCCACCGATACGAATACCGATATAGCTGTTCTTGGACTCGAGGCCGTTTGCACCAGGTCCCTCGAATTTTGTTGATCCGATGATGTTATAATCGAGATTCACATTGAAGTGGCCAAGATCAAATCCGATTCTTGGATAGAATCCAAATTTTGTCTCGGCAGCTGCTCCCGCTGTTCCTGTTGAAGAAGCTGAAACTGCTCCCAAGGGGAACAATCCAAGACCCGCCCCAACATATGGTCTAAAGTTGTTGTTGCTTAGATAATAGATGCCATTGACAGTGTAAGATGAGATAGCTGCAGCCGATGCATCATACGAAGCTACGCTTTCAGAAAGGCCACGTACCACGACAGCCCATTCCATCCTTAAGCTTACCGCGAGGTTATCGGATACTCTATACCCTGGTTCGATAGCGTAAAGAATGCCACCGCTTGCACCTTCGCCGCCGGCCATCGCGTAACCCAGACCAGTAGCCAGTCTGAATTTTTTGAACTCCTGCGCATTAGCTCCAACGGTCAGCAGAAGAACAAGAGCAAAAAACATTGATAATCTTTTCATTTGCTTTTGAGATTTGGTTAAAAAATTATGATTCAAAGTAAACCAATTGGCGCGGCAGGCCGGTTTCTAATACTTCGCTAAAGCTGTGTGCTGTAAGTTTCGCAGGAAGTGCGCTGAAAATCAGACGACTGAAAGCCTCTTTCCAGATAGAAACGAGCCCTCATCGAAAAATGACCCCTGCCCGAGAGGCCGTTTTCAGGGTCAGATCACTAACCTAAATGCATGAATAACAATAATTTCTCCATTAAACGGGAGCGCTCTTGCTCGTGTCAGGACCCGGATGGGCCCGCGAACAAACGTTTCCACCAACTCTGAAAGACAATCAAAGCCCAGATCCGCGCATGAATGTCGCCGGGATTGGAGGAGAAAAGCTGCTTTTTCAGCCCGGAAATGTAGTTATAGTCAAAAATTCCCTGCTGCTCAATAAACGGCTTCGAAAGCAAGTCATCTGTAATCGTCGAACGCAGCTCATTTCGAAACCATTTAAGTAACGGTACCTCAAATCCCTTTTTTGGTCTATTATATAATGTCTCCGGCAGGAACCCGCGAAACGCGTCCCGGAGAATCCGCTTCCGTCCAGACGCATCTATCTTATAAGAGTCCGGAAGGCTGAATGCAAAGTTCACTACTTCATGGTCCAGAAAGGGAACCCTTACCTCCAGAGAGTTAGCCATACTCATCATATCAACCTTAACGAGCATATCGTTGGGAAGTACTAACTGCATATCCGTAAGCAATATGTCGTTGAGTGTTTCGCGATCGGGTATGTTGCGTAATAAATCGCTTTTGCGCGCGTGGTACTGATCCGAAATCTGGCTGACAACCTCGGGAAGGAACATCTTCCTGGCCTCCTGTTCGGGAACGAATCCCGCCCATTGCCAGTAGCGTTCCCGACTTCCCAGTTGCGCACCTTCGCTGAAACGGTGTAGCTGACGAAAGAGATTTCCAATAGCGTTGTTTCTCGAACGTGGCATGGATTCCCAAACAGAATGCAACGACGAGACCAGGCGCTCTTTCCATGACATGTTCAACATCCGATATGCAGCCGCGTGTTTGTTGTATCCTGCAAACATCTCATCAGCGCCATCTCCCGATAGGGCAACCGTTGCATGTTTGCGCGTTTCCCTGCTGAGTATGTACACGGCAAGCGCTGAAGAATCTGCGAATGGCTCGTCGAGATACTTCAATACGCTGTTGACGTGACTTAAGAGATCATCATTCGTCAGCGAGAAGACGGTATGGTATGTTTTGAAGTGCTTTGCTACCAGGTTTGCGTACTCCGTTTCGTCAAAGAACTTCTCGTCGCGGAAGCCGATGGAGAACGTATGCAAGTCTGACTTGTACTTTCGCGCTATGCCTGCGACTATCGATGAGTCGATACCACCACTGAGAAAACAGCCTAAGGGAACATCTGCCACCATTCGTCGTTGCACTGATTCGTCAATCAGCGAACGTAGCTTATCCTGAGCGTCGGTATAACTTGTCGTGCTTAAAGGTTGCCCAGGCGCGTATGGGATTTCGTAATACTTCGCGACATCAATGTGCTGGCGCTTCACATGGATATAATGGCCCGGCAGAAGTTTCTTTATCGATGGAAAAATTGACGACGGTCCCGGAATATAGTTCAGCTGAAAGTAGGTGAGGAGCGAGTCGTAATCAATTGTCTTGTCGATGCCGTATTCAAGCATCGCTTTCATCTCGGAAGCAAATAAGAACTTGTCTTCGTCGAATAAATAAAACAGGGGTTTTATTCCATATCGGTCGCGCGCAAGAAACAAGGATTGCTCCTGCTTGTCGTAAATACAAAAGGAGAAAAAACCGTTAAGCCTGTCGAGACATTTCTCGCCCTGGTGCATGTACATCTTCAGGAGCACCTCGGTATCTCCATGGGAAAAAAATGTGACACCCTTTCCGATAAGTTCTGAACGAAGCTCGCGGAAGTTGAAGATTTCGCCGTTGAATACTATGCAGTACCTGCCGGTCTCGTCCCACATGGGTTGGTTGGAGACACTCGACGTATCGATAATTGAAAGCCGCCGATGGCCCAGCGCCACCCATTCCTCCAATTGAATGTCCTGAAAGTCGGGGCCTCTGCTGGAAATAGCCCGCGTAGCATTGGTGACGTGAATCTTGTGAAACTTGCCAATAAGGTTAAATGCAAATATTCCGGTAATTCCGCACATGAAACTCCTGTGTTATGGCTCCAGTGTTGCCAGCGGTTTGATCTTGATATTGCGGAACCACACTTCGTTGCCGTGATCCTGTAATGCGATATATCCCTTCATTGTGCCGCCGTAGCCCGGGAAGTCTTTCCATTTGCTGTTGTCCCGGAGGTGATTCCAGTCGTCGGAACCAAGTTCATACGCCACTACCTTTTCGCCATTGAGCCAGTGCTCGATGTGGTTGCCGTTGGCGACGATACGGCTTGTATTCCATTCTCCGACAGCGTTGGATACATCTTTTGCAGGGGCATGCATGTCATAGTTCGCCCCCGTGTGCTGACCTGGCTGAAGGTCGCCGGGGTATCCTTCATCATCGATAAGCTGATACTCGGGGCCGGACGCATAGGTCTGTTCGAATTCCTCGCTCACCCGGAATATGACGCCACTATTTCCCTTTTCAGAAATCTTCCAGTCGAAGGCCAGCTCAAAATTTTCAAACGTATCATTGGTAATAAGGTCACCGCGCTGATTCGTGCCGTTATCGTCAAACGGTTTACAGTGGAGCGTGCCGTCAACAACCTCCCAGCTATTGTTTTCGCCTCCGCGGAAGATGTGCCAGCCCTTCATGCTGGTGCCATCGAACAATGAATACCATCCTTCCGCTGCCTCACCCGGGGTTACGTTGTTCTGGGGTGCCTCTTCGTTGTATGCGGCAGTTTGTTCCTGCTTCTGCGTCCCGCAGGAGGAAATACCAACGATGATGAGCGCGAATAAAGTCTTTTTCATATGCATTGAGTGTTTAGCGTATCAAGGTCTTGCGAAAATGACGACTTGAGTGAATGCTCCTGCACCAATTACCCGCGACTCATCGCCCCGTTCTGCACGCGTCAGCGAAAAGATCATGTAGTCATCAACCTGAATATTACCTTCCCTGAATTTGAAGCCCTCGCGTTCAGCTTTAGCCTCCACGGCATAGATATGCTTCTCCAGGGGTGGATTGGTCACGAAAGCGATGAAGAGAAAAGCGGCCACCACCAGCAGACGCAGGATCCATTTGAATACCATGAAAAGGATAACGAAAACGACAACGACGACTCCGATAGTAATAACTGTGCTCCAGTCCATGGCGCGTAAATTAGGATTAATTCCCGAATCACAGAACGACACCACCGTCTTTTGAATAAATCTGATAATGGCGAGTGAACGATAATACTTTGTCACTCACCGGATTGCCTATCAACCGGCGCTTCGTCAATTGGCATGGATATGGTATATTTGAAAGACTTTTTGATCTATGGAAAGATTTTTTCATCTCCCTTCTTCGAAGAAGTTGTTCATCACTGCCGGAATTAGTTTCGCTCTTCTTCTCGTATCGTGCGCGTCGACCAAAAAAGTAACGGACCGGGATCAGCGGGTGGATCGCGTGATCAGTTCTGCGAGGACCTACCTGGGGACACCTTATAAGTATGGCGGTACAACCCGGGCTGGGATGGACTGCTCCGGCCTGCTCCTGAACGCTTTCAAGGAAATTGACATGACCTTGCCACGGAGTTCGGCGGATCAAAGCAAAGTAGGCGTCGAGGTAAAAATGGATCAGCTTCAGCCCGGCGATCTGGTGTTCTTTGCTACGGGTAAAAAGAAGCGACAAATCACGCACGTAGGGCTGGTAACAGAGGTGAAATCAAAAAAAGAGGTTAAATTCATTCACGCCTCGTCCAAGATCGGGGTGTGCGAGGTAAATATCTACTCAGATTATTACCAGAAAGCTTATCGTACAGCGCGCCGGGTCATTGACTAACGGAGGCATTTTAGTAGCTTCCCGAAAGCTTAATCTCAGCCCATGTCGTCGCGCAGACAATTCATTCAGAAACTCACGGTAGCGGGAGTCGGTCTCTCGACAACCGGAAACATAAACTTCAGCAACAAGCCTCTGGTTATCTCCACGTGGAATTTCGGCCTTGCCGCCAATGAAGCGGCCTGGAAAATTCTGAACAATGGAGGGCGGGCACTCGATGCTGTCGAGGCCGGTGCTAAAGTGCCCGAAGCTGATCCGACGGAAACATCTGTTGGTTACGGAGGACTGCCCGATCGGGATGGATTTGTTACCCTGGATGCGTGTATCATGGACGAAAACGGAAACTGTGGTTCTGTAGCTTTCCTTCAGGATATCGTTCATCCCATCAGTGTTGCCCGCGCCGTGATGGAAAAAACACCGCATGTTATGCTCGTCGGCGACGGCGCGTTGCAATTCGCTGTGGCCAACGGGTTTCGACGTAAGAAACTCCTTACCCCTGAATCAGAAAAAGCCTGGAAGGAATGGAGCAAGAAGGCGGAGTATAAACCGGTGATTAACATCGAAAATCACGATACGATCGGCATACTGGCACTGGATCAGGCAGGAAACGTATCAGGTGCGTGTACCACCTCCGGTATGGCGTACAAAATGCACGGCAGAGTTGGCGACTCGCCTATTATCGGCGCTGGCCTTTATGTCGACAACGAAGTCGGCGCTGCAACAGCTACAGGTATGGGCGAAGAAGTGATCCGCATTGTAGGATGTCACCTCGTGGTTGAACTTATGCGACAAGGAAGAACACCAGATGAAGCGTGCCGTGAAGCAGTGACACGTATTGTGAAGAAAAATCCCGAAAAGGCGAAAACGCTTCAGGTAGGTTTTCTTGCCCTCGATAAACAGGGAAACTACGCGGCCTACTGTCTGCAAAAAGGATTCACATTTGCCGTACATTCTTCTGCCGGCAACAAACTCTACGATTCACAAAGTCACTTTCAATAAACCACTACTTGACCTTGCTAACGCTCGAGATCGTCGTATATAATATTGAATCCGCACTCAAGGCCCAGGAAGCTGGTGCAGACCGCATTGAAGTGTGTGCTGACCCCGGAGCCGGAGGTACGACACCGTCTTACGGTACCATCGAAGTGATTCGTCAGAATGTCAGCATCGATGTGTACGCCATGATCCGTCCGCGGGGAGGTGACTTCTTTTACAATAACTATGAGTTTCACGCCATGAAACGCGACCTGATTCAGTGCCAGCGTTTGAGCCTTGACGGCGTGGTGTTTGGAATCCTTAATGAAGATGGCACTGTTGATAAAAAGCGCTGCAGAGAACTTATCGAAAGGGCGCGCCCCCTTAAAGTCACATTCCATCGGGCGTTTGACCGTACGCCGGATCCGTTTCAGGCTCTTGAGGATTGCATTGAACTCGGGTTCAACAGAATACTCACCTCCGGACAAAAAACAACTGCGGGAGAAGGTTCTGAACTCATTCGCCAGCTTGTGGCGCAGGCAGGAGATCGCATCAGTATCATGGCAGGTGCAGGAGTGAATCCCTCGAATGCGGCAACGCTGGTGCACGATTGCGGGGTAAGAGAACTTCATTTTTCCGCGTTAGCGTATCGCCCCAGCAAAATGAAATGGCAAAATGCCGATTTGAAATCAATGGGATCGGATGCTGAGAATGAATTCAACGTCCGGACTATCGATCCTGACTTCGTGGCTTCGATCCGGAGCCTTCAATATTCCTGATTGGAGTTGCATCGACTTGACGACGACATGCCGCTGTAAGGTGTGCGTGCGCGTATTGGATTACCACAAAAAAAAACGTCCTGCCCGTGTGGCAGGACGAAAAATCACATTAATAATAAACCAAACCAAACCAATTATTCCTGTGATTTTTTTGCGTTTATCGGAAAGGACCCAAATTGTCCTACCGACATATTACCATTAAACTCATCACCGTTTATTGTACCCTTAATCTGTATTGTCATGGAGTTTCCACCCATTGAAACGTCGTAGCTGAATGAAAGTTCATTTCCAACAAGCGTCACGTTAGACAATTTGTTTTCCTGCGGGAAGCGGTCATTCGAGATGGTACCGGTAAACTGATCGTTGTCTTTCTGAATCTGGAATTTACCTGATCCACCCTGAGGCGATTCAACGGTATAGGTCCATTTACCTGTGGCGTCTACAACAGCTGTTTCGTCAACTGCTGCCATCTTCTCGTTGGCTTTGGCCGGAGCTGGAGCACCAGCAGCTGGTCTGCCGCCACCCATTCCGCCTCGCATCATACCACCACCGCCACCGTTGGGCTGACCTTCACCCATATCCATCATACCATCGCCACCGATGTCCTTCAAATCGTCATTGTTAATGCGGCCACTGCGTCTGCGCTGCTGACCCTGGTTCTGGCTTACACCCATTTTACCGAAGCGATAGCTGACGTTGATGCGGAAACTCAGGTTGTTCATCGTGTTTTTGCCGAATTGCTGAACCTCAGGTGAAATGGTCTCATTCTTCATGGTGATAGACTTTGACAGGAAGTTTTCAAGACCGAAGCCAATACTTCCTCTCTTTTCGTTGAAGTCCTTGCGCAGACCTAAGCTGTACATTCTGAAGTTCCCCTGGTAGCCCTGGAGTTGTACCTGTCTTCCGCGACCAAAGCCAAAGGCCTGAATCGCCCATCCCTTGTTGAGGTTATAGCTACCGAAGAGTCGGCCACTAACAACCCAGCCTTCGTTATCTGCACGGTATCTTGGATCAGGAACGTTGTTGTCAAGCACAGAGTAGTAAACGTCACCACCACCGTTCAGCATAAGCTTGCCGATGCTGACACTTGCAAAAATACTCGTACCGTATGCGCTTTCGTGCCCGATGTTGGCGTACGTGGTTCTTACAGCAGCTGGATTTTCTTCATCAGCTTCGCGAAGGCTCTGGATCGCATCGTCCGTTGTTCTTGCAAATGCTGTGAAGTTGAGCGATGTTCCTTTGATGAACGTGCTGTAACCAACTTCAAAGTTGTCGGTATATTCAGGATCCAGACCAGGATTACCAATGGTGTAATTGATATCGTTCTGGAATTGTCTGTTCGGGTTCAGGAACCTGATGGAAGGACGTTGAATCCTCCTGTTGTACGAGAACTTGACGGTCTTACCGTTGCTGAAGCGTTTTGCTACGTTCAGACTGGGTACCAGAACGCCATACGACGGAATATCAACTCCCTGGCGACCTTCTTCAAGCGATTCGGTGAACGCATCGATGATCGTGTATTCATAGCGCGTTCCTGCTTTGAAGCTTAGCCCATTCGTCATGTTCAGTGTGTACGAGAGGTATCCTGCCATCACATTCTGATCATAGTTCAGGTTATTTCTTCCGGTATTGCCTCCGGTAACGTCACTGTACACTTTGCGGATAATGTCTTTGGCCCCGATTTCGAAGATTTGTGTCTCATTGATCGGAGTAATGAAATCCACCTGCAACGTCATTTCTTCATTATAGCTGTCGTTTTCGTTAGTCAGGTTCATCGAAGGAAGTGTAGAGCTGAGAATCTTGTTCTCGAAGAAGCTGTAGTTGTTGTTTCGTCCGTACTGACCCTGAAAGCTGAGTTCCTTGCCCTTCGTATCATACAGGTGCGTAAAAGTCAGCGACGCATCTACTGAGTTCGAGCGGTTGTTGTTTTCACTTTCCGCAAGTGTCTCATTAAGGATGTTTCCGTTGATGTCGAGGAACTGCGTCAGGTAGTTGTCCTGAAGCCTGTTAAACCTTCTGAGGCCCAAACGAACAGAAGACGTGATAAAGTTTTTATCGTTAATGTCGTAGTCCCATCCGAGTGTATAGTTTCCGAAGAGGTTACGGTTGTCGGTATCGGCGCGTTGGAAGTTTGTCCTCGAATCGATGACTTCAAACGACTCGGGATCGCGGACAAAAGTTGTCGTTCTGTTTTCGAAGCTTCCGGTAGTGTTATATCCGGCGCGACCCCATCCGCTGAGTGAGAAGCCCATCTTTCCGCGGCGGAAGTTACCGTTAAGTCCAAGGTTTGATCCTCGAAGGCCGACACCAGCGTCCACGCCAAGTGTGAAGCCTTCAATCTTGTTTTTCTTTGTAATGATATTGATGATACCTGCAGATCCTTCAGCGTCGTAACGCGCTGAGGGGCTCGTGATCACTTCAACGGATTTGATCTCATCAGCGGGAATTTGCTTCAATGCATCGGAAATATTACTTGCGATAATTGTTGAAGGCTTGTTGTTGATGAGCACCTGGATGTTCTGGTTACCACGGAGAGAAACGTTTCCATCGAGGTCGACGGTCAGCATCGGAACACGACGAAGTACGTCAGATGCGTCGCCCCCTTTTGAGGTAGCATCAGCCTCTGCGTTATAGATCGTGCGATCCACCTTTTCTTCAAGCATGGATTTCTGCGCTTCGACCGTAACTTCAGTGAGGATCTCAGCGGCTGAACCAATTGAAATCACACCCAGGTCAATGGCGTTGTTTTTTTCCGGTACTTTAACAGGGATAGTTTTGGTTTCGTATCCGATAAAAGAGACGACCACGTCATAATCCCCAGGCGCTACGTTCTTGATGGTGAACTTTCCTTTGTCGTCTGCAACCGAACCGTTGACAGGCTGGTCAGACCCTTTTTTCATCAATGCAATCGTTGCAAATTCTACTGGGGACTTAGTGTCGGCGTCAATCACCGTTCCGGATATTTTTCCATCGGAATCCTCAGAATAAATGCCGGAACCGGCTTGAGCAAGTGTTAGCGTGCTGCACAGAATAACCAACAACACATAAATTTTTTGCATAATAAAGATTGTTTAGGCTGATCCACTTCCTGGAGTACACAGGGAGTACAGATACAACGGCAAATCAAATGAAATGTTAAACGCTCTTGTAAGGGATTCGATCGTTGCGGTGAAATTATCGACAGCTACGCGTTCTTTTCGACTTCTCGGACGACCGTGTTACCGCACAAATCCGTCGATAGTAAGTATGATTCCGCCGAAAAACCGTACCTGAATGTCAGGAGGGGCGCATCTTCCTCTATATTTGACGTTATTGAATACCGATGGCGACTCCATTTGACCGTAGCAAAAATCTTTGGTTGCACATTTCCTTCTGGTGTGTATATCTGTCATTCAACCTTTACCAGGTGACGGTGTTTCAGCGTCGTTATGATTCGTTCGACTGGAACAAGGGACTGACGCTGCTTTCAATACAATTTGTTTTTACGCTTCTGATCGCGTATTTCAATTACTATTACCTGCTTCCGCGCTTCCTCAAACACAAGAGCTGGAGCCGCTACATTTTCGAATTTCTCGTGCCCTTTTTGGTCGTTATCTTTGCGCGAATAACCGTGCACAGACTAATTATCGACGGCTATACCCATCAGGATCGCTATGCCTACTCTTCGATGTTTGTTGTGCAATCGGTCATCATCACGCTGTTTATCGCTATTTTTATCGGTTTCCTTCGTTTTGTCAAAGACTGGTTCGAGTTTGAAGCGACGAAAAAGGAAGTTGAAAACGAAAAGCTTATCGCGGAACTCAACTTTCTCAAAGCGCAAATCAATCCTCATTTCCTTTTTAACACGCTCAACAACCTTTATTACCTGGCATACTCGAAATCGCCCAATACAACGGAGGTGATTTCCAAGCTTTCGCAGGTAATGCGCTACATGATCCATGATTCGAACCACCCGCGGGTACTGCTCACGAAAGAAATCGAATACATGGAAAATTACATCGATCTGGAGCGCCTTCGCCTGAATGATCAGACCACTATTGATCTGAAGATTCAGGGCAATACTGCCGGTGTCGTAATAGCGCCCCTCATTCTGATAACGTTTCTCGAGAATGCATTCAAACATGGGGTGACGAGTACGAGCAGCGCGTCATGGATCAATATTCTGATTGAGGTGGAGGGAAAGGAGCTGAGTTTCGTCGTTGAGAACAGCAAAGGCACTAACGGCACACAGATAGAGTCGTCAGGTATAGGACTGGCGAACGTCAAAAGGCGTCTCGACTTGCTTTATCCGGAACGGCATGAACTTAAAGTGGAAGATCAGCCCGACAGGTATTATATTGAGCTCAAACTCAATCTGAGCGAATGATCACCTGTCTTATAGTGGAAGATGAACCGCTTGCGCGGAACCTGATGACGGAATACGTTAGCAAGGTGCCCTACCTCAAGCTGATTCAGGCTTGCTCCAATCCGATCAGTGCACTGGAAATTTTGCGAGCGGAACCTGTAGACCTCCTGTTTCTCGATATTCAGATGCCCGAGATTACAGGGATATCCCTGTTGAAAACGCTGAGTAAAAAGCCTTACGTAATCCTAACCACGGCATACTCGCAATACGCACTGGAGGGTTACGAGCTTGATGTGGTCGATTATCTGCTTAAGCCAATCACTTTCGAGCGTTTCCTGAAAGCCGTCGACAAAGTCAACCAGCGTACCACCGCTGCGACTCCTCCTTTACGACCGCCGGTCAGTAATGAAACCGCCGCTTCATCTCCCGACTACGTCTTCGTGAAGGACGGAACCAAGCTTGTCAAGGTGTTTTTTGATGATATCCTTTTTGTGGAGGGCATGAAGGATTACGTGACCATCCACACCCCCACACAGAAAATTACGACGCTGCAACGCCTTAAAGTTCTGGAGGAGCAGCTTCCCGCCGACAAATTTTTCCGCATCCATCATTCCTTTATCGTGGCTGTCAGGGCCATCGATGCGGTGCACAAAGGCGAGGTTTCTATTGGTAGCCGTCAGATTCCGATCAGTGAAAGTTATAGAAAGGCGTTCCGGGACTTTATTGAATCCCGCCAGATGGGGGGATAATCCTTTGTCCCAGCCTCTGGTCACAGATTTTGGGCCAGGGGTCAGGACCGCCCCCTAAAATGAAGAAGTAAATTCCGGAGACGGTTTTGAGTCAGCGAATTTTGAATATATTTGCCCAGTTTTTTGGGGGATTAGCTCAGCTGGCTAGAGCGCTTCCATGGCATGGAAGAGGTCATCGGTTCGAATCCGATATTCTCCACACCCTCCGGGATACCGTTGTCAGAAATCCGGCTCATAAACGTCTTCTACTGTGAGTAAGCCTGCTTTTGAATTCCACCACCGCAGGTTAATTTTAGGGCCATCAAACCAATCCATCACACATGAAAAACATTGCATTCGCAGCGCTGGCGTTTTTGTTAATCATTTGCCTTGAAGTTCATGCTCAAACCTTGCACAAACTGTGGGAGGTGAGTGGTTTTGAAGCGCCTGAATCCGTGATCTACGATTCGAAGAACAAAGCCTATTACGTCGCCAACGTTGTGGGTAATCCTGACGTGAAGGATGGCAACGGATACATATCAAAAATTGATGAACAGGGTAAACTGGTAAACCAAAAGTGGGTATCGGGCCTGGATGCACCGAAGGGAATGGGTATACACAACGGGAAATTGTACGTTGCCGATATCAATCGGGTTGCAATTGTTGACATAGCAAAAGGCACGGTAGACAAATTCATTCCGGCCGAAGGGGCTACGTTTCTCAATGATGTGACTACTGCGCCAAACGGCGATGTCTACATCTCTGATACCTTTCAGGGAAATTCAATCTACCGGTTGACCGGAGATAAAATGGAGTTATGGCTGAAAGACGATCAACTTGACCATCCGAATGGACTGCTGGTAAAAGGTGGTGATCTGTTCGTATGCAGCTGGGGTTCAACTGATGATCCGCAGAACGCAGATGCAGTCAAAGGAAAAGTCCTTAAGGTATCGCTGAAGGATAAGAAGATCACAGACTTAACAGAAAGTTTCATCAATGGTGATGGCCTGGCCGAGTATAAGAATGGATTTGTTGTTTCAGACTGGCCCGCAGGCAAGATCTTCTTCGTAGACAATAAAGGTTCTGTTCAGGAACTTGGATCATTCAATGCAGGTACAGCCGACATTGCATTGGTGACATCAAAAAACATCTTACTTATTCCGCAAATGATGGAGGGCAAAGTATTGGCCTTCTCAATCAAGTAGACTTAGACTGTCAGTCAGGACGCAGGACATGACGGGATGGTAACGCTGGCGTACCTGGCTAAATTGGCATTACCAAACAACTAAGGTTCAAATCTATTGTATGAGAAAACTGCTAGCCATTCCAGTATTTGCAATGCTTGTGTCCTGTTCGACGACGTCCAGTCAGAAGGAAGAAAATCGCGATTTGTACAGTAAGGATTTCATTACTTCCCAGATGAAGAAAGTTGCCGACTGGCAGCTTGCGCATCCGGTGGATATTAATGTGCGAAATGAAAACGACTGGGCAAGGGCTGCATTTTATACCGGTGTGATGGCAACGTACAAAACTACCGGTGACGAAAAATACCTCAACGAAGCAATACGTTGGTCGGAATCATTTAACTACAACCTTGCAGAAAGGCTGCGTCATGCCGACGATCACGCAAAGGGTCAGACTTACCTCGAGATTTACGAAGTGAAAAAGGATCCCGCAATGATTGCAGATATTCGCGATACGTTTGATTCATTAGTTCTCGATCCAAAGCCGGGGCGTGCAGACTGGTGGTGGTGTGATGCGCTGTTTATGGCGCCGCCGGTGATGACAAAACTCGCGGCAGCAACGGGTGAGAAAGAATATCTTGACCTCCTGCATGACATGTATTGGGATGCCTATGAGTTTCTTTATGACAAGGAGGAGGATTTGTTCTTCCGGGATGAATCATACTTCGACAAACGGACTCCGGCGGGTAATAAAACGTTTTGGGCTCGTGGCAATGGATGGGTGATGGCCGGCATCGCGCGGCTTCTGCCATATCTTCCGAAAGAAGATGAACATCGCGATCGTTATGTCGACCTGCTAAGGAAGATGTCAGCGTCCGTAAAACGGGTTCAACAAGATGATGGATTGTGGCGGCCCAGTCTTCTCGATCCTGATGAAGTTCCGCATCCGGAAACCAGCGGTTCTGCATTCTTCTGTTTTGCTCTGGCATGGGGTGTGAACAACGGCTACCTCGACAGAGACGAATATCTGCCTGTGATCCGCAAGGCATGGTCGGGATTGAACGACAACGTGACTGAAGAAGGGATGCTGGAGTGGGTTCAACCTATCGGCGCATCACCTGATAAGGTGGTGAAAAGCAATTTCCAGGAGTATGGCTCCGGCGCATATTTGCTTGCGGCTTCGGAGATCTATAAGCTCGGAAGCTAGATGTCCGGTTTCTGATTTGACTATTTGCCACTCAACGTTCACCATCCTGCTAACTAGGTAAACCTGCTGCCTGGCTCGCGGGCTACTTTGGCAACCGGCCATATGCAACAGGTAACAGGTATTATGGGACGGGTAATTGGCAGGATTTCTCCACTCTTTCTCCACTCTTTCTATTAGATTTCTGCTTTCAAGTTTCATGGTTCGGGGGTGGCGATTGCGTGGTAATTGTAGCGTTTGCTGGCTCGTGGAAATCTCTTTTATCCGTCTTCCTGACTCACTCCACGGTCATCATCCTGCTAAATCTAACCTGCTGCCTGGCTTGCGAGAGCTATCCTAGCAACCGGCCATCTGGTAGCAGGTAACAGATACTATCGGGACGGGTAACTGGTAGGATTTCTCCACTCTTTCTCCACTCTTTCTATTAGATTTCTGCTTTCAAGTTTCATGGTTCGGGGGTGGCGATTGCGTGATAATTGTAGCGTTTGCTGCTTTGTGGAAGTCTCTTTTTATCCGTCTTCCTGAGTTCACTGAACGGTCATCATCCAGCTAACTGCGCTAACCTGCTGCCTGGCTCGCGAGCCACCCTGGCTACCGGCCATCTGGGAGCGGGTAACAGATACTATCGGGACGGGTAACTGGTAGGATTTCTCCACTCTTTCTCCACTCTTCCTATTAGATTTCTGTTTCAAGTTGGTTCAAGGGTGACCATGCCCGGGCCTCTTATAGGTTCCTTGTAGTATCCTAGGGAGGAAGTGCCAGCCGCTGCGATAATGCGATGGGGGTTCAGCGGGCCTACCGCGGTTTGGGCTGCCCAGAACGCGACAACACCGCGGCAACACCGCAACATCAACGCGGTACGGAGCAGGTTACCGCGAGGATCTCCCGGCGTTTTTAGCAGGTCATGATCACGACCTGGGGGGTGTAAGAGTCGCCTCCATTTGAGTTTGGGTGACGGACGGGCGATGTTGCCGGTTGGTGGTAATTGTTGCCCGTTCCCGGTTGCCTGTTTGTAACACGCCGACCCTCTGGGCCGGGATGCGGTTCTGGTTTTCGGCTTTCGTACCCCGTTCAATCTATGCGAGCTTCTCCGAAAAACGCGGGCTGTTAACATTGGTTGCTTAATTTCGCTTGCTACAAACATGTCGTCCCTACTAGACGGAAATCCGATTTGAGTTTTATCATGGCGTCGCAGTAAATGCAGATCAGCCTTCCTTTGAACACATGTCATTCTCCGGCCCCAAAGAGGCACCCGTTCTGAATAAGCAAACCCTGTCCAGGAAGCTAAACCCGCGTGAGCGATGGTAGTGGAAAGCCCGCAGCGACGGGTAGGAGGTGGGGTGGCGAGGACTTGCAACGGACAGCGCGACCCCGAAGAATGAGGGGGCACGCCCAAAAGACAGCGTGGAAGTAAGAGTGGGAGTGAGAACCGGGAATGCGAAGGTGGCTGTTACTATCTACGTCTACAACAGTCACCCAATGGAAGCGTAACTTCGCACCATCGTCTGGCCAATCAGAAATCAAAAAAAGAGGCCGTCTTTTGTTGACGGCCTCTTTTTTTACTTCCCTCCGGGAGGACAGTATTTTCGCAAATATTCCGTGTAGAGCGTAGCCAGGTGCTGGAATGTTCCTTCACCTTCAGATATACCATGTGATCGGTTCGGATACGCCATGAACTGGAATTGCTTGTTGTGTTTCACCAGCTCATTGACGAGCATTTCCGCATTCTGATAGTGTACGTTGTCGTCGCCGGTGCCGTGAATCAGCAGGAGGTTGCCCTTAAGATTTTTGGCATGCGTGATAGGCGAACCTTTGATGAAATCCTCCATGTTCTCCTGAGGAAGCCCCATGTAGCGCTCCTGGTAAATGTTGTCGTACGTGAGGAGGTTTGCCACCGCCGCCACAGCAATACCTGTCTTGTAAATTTCAGGGTATTGGAACATCAGATTCAGCGTTGCTGATCCGCCACCACTCCAGCCCCAGACTGCAACGCGCTCAGGGTCGACGAAATCCCACTTGAGAATTTCCTTTGCCGCTTTAGCCTGGTCGTGAATATTGATTTGTCCGACGTTGCGATAGATTGCCTTGCGGAATTTTCTTCCTTTGGGAACTGGTGTTCCACGGTTGTCGATGGCAATGTAGATGTATCCGTCTTCCCGCATATTACCCATGTAAAGGAAGTTCTGCGATGTGCCGTATGTGTCAGTTACGTTCTGGCCCCAGGGTTCAGTGTAAACGTAGAATACCACCGGGTACTTTTTCGACGGATCAAAGTTCGAAGGCTTCACCATCCATCCGTCGAGTTCTACGCCATCATCGATCTTCACCTTAAAGAATTCAGTGTGCTTCTCTTCCTGAATTTTCGAAAGCTTTGCGGCGATGCCTTCGCTCTCCTTTATGGGCTGATGCTTGGGCAACGTTATCGTTTCAGCAGCAGGTTTGGTGAAGGCATTCGAGAATGTATGACGCGCAAATTTCGCGTTGGGCGAAATTGAATAGTTATGTGTACCTGCCTGCGTTTTCGGCGTCAGCAATTCCATTTGCCCTTTGCCGTTCAGTCGGGTGCGATATAAATATTTTTGGGTGGCATTATCCGGTGAAGCGAGAAAATACACATAGCCACCTTTTTCATCGACGTGTCGTACGGAGATAACGTCAAAGTTACCCGGGGTTACGAGTGTTTCCGACTTGCCATCGGACGCGAGGCGATAGACATGACGCCAGCCATCCTTCTCACTTTCCCATAAGAATTCCTTGCCGCCATTCAGCCAGTGGAACGTGTGGCGGAAGTCCACCGCGTATGAGTTTTCCGAACTTGCGGGAGTATATACATCAATCCAGGTTTCATCCTCTTCTTTGAAGACAGGTGTCACGCTTCCCGTCTGTCCGTTGGCGCGGAAAATGGTGCTTACGTTTTGCTTGCGGTTGAGCTGCTGAAGCAGGATTTCGTTGGTGCCCGGGACATACTCAGCGCGTACGATGTAATGTTCACGCGGATCGCCGGGTACGTTCAACCATGTAGTCTTAGCCGATGCGATGTCAGCCACGCCGAGCCTGCAGGCCGACGGTTGTTGACCTACCTTGGGATATTCAACCGGGATCACCTGACTATATACAGAGTCAGTATTATTGATCATATAGAAATCGCGTGTAGGCCGGGCGTCGATCTGCCAGAACAGAACAGACTTGCCGTCGTTGCTCCAGCGGATACCATCGCGACAGCCAAACTCTTCCTCGTACACCCAATCGAAGGTGCCGTTGATGAATTTCCTGTTCCCGTCCGTGGTGAGCGGTGTGATGGTCTTGGACGCAAGGTCTTCAACGTAAACGTTGTACTCGCTTACATAAGCTACTTTTGTCCCGTCGGGAGAAAACTTTGCAAACATGAGGGAAGCATCAGGTCTTCCGGTTCCCAGGCGCTGCAGTTGATTGGATTTCAGGTCGAGGACCCAGTAATCACCGCGGGTCTTGATGCGCCAGACGCGGGTTGCGTTGGTGTATACGAGCATTTTCTGACCGTCTTCCGAAAGGAGGAAATGATCAAGCTTGAGGGGGGCAGACTGTCCGGACGGGGTAAGTTGCTGCTTCGTCACAAGTACCTTACGTGTCTCAGCAGGCAGGGTGTACTGGACGATCTCATTGTCTTCCAGCCGGTAGTAGGCATTTCCGTCTTTCGTCCACCGGATCGATCCCTGTTGAGCCGACAGGGGAACATAAAACAGAATAATTAATAAAAGGATAATGAATCCTTTCAGGCGGTTAATGGTTATCATAGAGCTAAATAATAAGCTTAAAATAGGCGGGTAAAGGTAATACACTATCGGAGATTTTATGGCCACGGTCGTTTTCTGGTTTAATTGGCGTACCTTTGCCCCATAATCAAACACAGGCCGTGAGCAGACGGTTGTCTCCTGCCATTAACAATCCATATTTAACGAATGAAATCTTTTGAAGCCCTGGGTTTGTCCAGGGGTTTAGTCGAGTCGGTTCAACAAATCGGCTTTGAAGTACCCACCCCCATTCAGGAACAGGCGATTCCTGTATTATTAGCCGGAAACCGCGATTTTGTAGGCCTTGCACAGACAGGTACAGGTAAGACGGCGGCGTTCGGACTGCCCTTGCTTGAACTGGTCGACGACCAGGCGCGTACTCCCCAGGCCCTTGTGCTGGCCCCGACCAGAGAACTTGGTCTCCAGATCGCCAATGACCTCGAAAACTTCAGCGAGAAGTTCAAGTCTTTCAATATTGTGGCCGTCTACGGCGGTGCAAGCATCAGTGAACAAATCAGGAAAGTAAAGAAGGGTGCTCAGATCATCGTGGCTACCCCCGGAAGGCTTATCGACCTCATCGACAGAAAAGCTGTAAACCTCGGCGCAGTAAGATATGTCGTACTCGACGAAGCCGACGAAATGCTGAACATGGGATTCAAGGAGGAACTCGATAAGATCCTGTCGTTTACTCCGGACGAAAAGAACACATGGTTGTTTTCAGCGACCATGCCCAAAGAGGTTCGTGCGATCATGAAAAACTATATGCACGATCCGTTTGAACTGACGGTAGGCGAAAAGAATACGGGTAACGCGAACATTGACCACAAGTATGTACTCGTTGCCGAGAAAGACCGTTATCTCGCACTGAAAAGAATTCTTGATTTCAATCCCGATATCTTCGGATTGATCTTCTGCCGGACGCGGATTGATACCCAACGTATCGCTGAAATGCTGATCAAGGACGGATACAATGCAGATTCCCTGCACGGCGACCTGACACAGCAGCAGCGCGACCGCGTGATGATGAAGTTTCGCGACCGTTCACTGCAGATTCTCGTGGCCACTGACGTTGCGGCGCGTGGTATCGACGTTGACGATATCACACACGTGATTCACATGAACATCCCTGACGAGATGGAGTTCTATACTCACAGAAGCGGCCGTACTGCACGCGCCGGAAAGAAGGGTGTTTCAATTGCCATGATCTCCAAGAAAGAACTCGGTAAAGTAAAGCAAATTGAAAAAACGCTGAAGGCGCCGTTCGAACGGATGATGATTCCAACCGGTCCGGATGTCTGTCAGAAACAATTGCTCGCGTTGATGCACAAGGTGCACGAAGTGAAGGTAAATGAAGACGAGATCGGAGAGTTCCTGCCTCAGGTATTCGAAGAATTGAAAGACCTGTCGAAAGAAGATCTGATCAAACGCTTTGCGTCTATTGAGTTTAACCGCTTTCTCGATTATTATCGGAATGCTCCGGATCTTAATGCTGAAGCAGGTCGCGGCCAGGTGGGGTCAGAGCGATATGCAAGCGGTTCGCGCATATTTATCAACGTCGGTAAGATGGATGGCGTTGACGTTTCACGCCTCATTGAAATCATCGACGACTACGCCGGTATCACCAAGAAAGACATAGGCCGTATCGATCTCAAAGGTGCATATTCATTCTTCGAAGTTGATCCTTCACGGGTAAACGAGGTCCTTAAAGGGTTAAACGGCATCACTTACAAGGGGCGGCAGGTTCGCGTGGAAGAAACGGAGAGTAGAGAATCTTCACCCAAGGGATCCAAAGCCAGGGATCGCAAAAGCAAGTCGTCATCGCGGCCTACGCGCGGAAGAGAAAAAGCTTCGCGCGACCGCAAGTGGCGGTGATGCTTACTAAATCTTGATTCGTAATAATCGGTGTGATCGGAAATCCGGGCAATTCAGTTTGCAGGATTACGGCCACATCGATCATTAGCGGGGGCTATTCACTTCTACGGGTTCCCGCAGAATGGTTTTCAATTTCTCAGGACTGGTCTTCCTGAAATCTGAAAGGTAGATTTCATGATGGACACCCTTACGCTTCAGTCCGCGTTCGTCCATGAAAGACTTAATTTTTGAAATTGTTACGGGTTCCTGATCAAAAGGACCTTCATGCAAAATCTGCACACACGTTCCTTCTGAAAGTACGAACCATTCAACGTGTTCAATACGGGGGTTTTTCTTTTTTTGAAATGCCTGTGCTTTGGCTGAAGGAAAGACGTCTCCGAGTTTCGCGTCGGGCATTCTGATCATCAGGCGATACTCCCATTCGGATCTCGGGATACTAACCGGTGCCTCTTCAGCCGATACGTCCTTATATCGCGTTTCATCATACCACCATAAGCCCTCAAGTTTGGGTACTACAAAATCGGCGCCCTTTTCTTTGCTGGCGAACTTCAACGCGTAGGCTACCGTATAGAGGGCTTCGACGCTGCGGGCAAATTCTTCTCCGGAGGGATCACCTTTGCCGGTGATGGAAAGGTAGGGGAGTGTTTCCAGTGTAATCAGTTCCGGATCGCGGGGCGCAGTGTAATAGCGCTTGTAGGCTTTCGCAAGATCTGTTTTCATATTGTTTTTTTACAAAGAAAACTTCCTTTCCTGACAGCCCTATGACAGCAGCAACCTGTAAATTTTCGGCTACTTCAGTACAAGTTGTTTAACACACACTGGCGACGGGATTTTCACGGAGTATCCGGTGAAAACCGGCATACCTGTCTTTGGATTGATCCTGAATACGACGAGGTTGTCAGAGTTTTCATTTGCGACCCAGATATACCGTCCCTTTTGATCCACCAGGAAGTTGCGCGGGCTTTTTCCCATGGTGCTTTGATTTCCCTGCAGCGCAATTCTGCCGTCGCTTCCGATTGCAAATACTGACAGTACGTCCGCGCCGCGGTTAGACATATACAGGTAGCGTCCACGGGGATCTGTAAGTATTTCTGCAGATGTGTTCCTGCCGGAAAACGTCGGAGGCAATGACCGGACCGTATCCTGAATGACTGTTAATTTTCCGGTGGCCTTATCAACGGAAAACACGCCAACGGTGGAGGTAAGTTCTTCCGCAGAGTAAGCGAAGGTTCCTGAAGGATGGAATGTGAAATGACGCGGCCCTGCACCAGGCGCAACCTTTACCTCCGCCGTTGCTGCAGGGTTTATCTTGCCATTCGAATGATCGATGCTGTAGGTGTAAATCTTGTCGGTGCCAAGATCTGATACGTATACGTAACGATTGTCATGAGAAACGTATGCTGAGTGTATATGTGGTTTCTCCTGACGAAACTTGTTCACACTGCTGCCAAAATATTTTTTCGAGTCGGAAGGTGCTCCCACTGAGCCATCCTGCAGGATTGGAATAACGACGAAGTTGCCTTCGTTGTAATTGGAAATGAACGCCCATTCGCCTGATTTATCCAATGCGATGTGACATGGGGCTTCTCCGAATGACGAGACGCTGTTGATAAAGGTAAGCTTTCCTGTTTTTCGGTCGATACTGAAAGCCGACACTGATCCCGAACCTTCGTGGCCGTCGACAGGCGATGTGTTTACGCTGTAAAGGAATTTACCATTTGGGTGAATCGCCAGAAAACCAGGACTTTGTCGGTCTACAATCGTTTGAATGAGTTTTAGTGACCCTTTTGTACGATTTAGTTCGAACACGTAAATGCCTTTGCTTCCCCGGATCGAATGCGTTCCCACATAGATGATTTCTTTTTCCTGAGAGTAAGACGTTAACGATGCAAAAAAGCAGAGCAAAAAGACGAAATGTTTCATAGACGCATGGTAAATATATCCCAAAACGGACGGGCAATCCAGCAGATGTGACATATTCTCGCGTTGTGCGGTAATTACGCCTAGTTTCATGATAAAAATCAGCATTTTTTAGTACACATCCGATTCTTACATTGATGTTGAAGCCTGACCTTGCACACCGATGCTATGAACCGAAGATACCTGATACCGTTTCTGTTGTTCGTATTCATTAACCTCGTATTCGGCATGTATTCCGGATTGGGGCGTATGGGATGGACAAACAGCTTCCTGCAGGGCTACCTGCACCACGGCGCCATTATGGTCGGGGGATTTCTTGGAACACTAATCGCACTGGAAAAGGTAATTCCACTTCATAAAAGATACCTTTTCGTTGTGCCTGCGCTGAGCGCCTCCAGTATCTTCTTTCTCTGGTCGGGAAATTTTCATGTTGGAATTTCGCTGCTCATTGCCGCAAGCGTAGGATTGATCGTTGTGTATGGATTCTATCTCTATCGGCGTCCGGAAATATATATGTGGGTAATGCTTGGAAGCGCGTTCTGCTTTTTCATTGGAAACGTGGTTCTGCTTAGCCGCGAATTCTATCCAACAGCGCTGCCCTGGTGGATGGCCTTTCTCCTGTTTACCATCGTATCCGAACGACTTGAACTTTCCAAATTCCTGCCGGTGAACAGAAATCAGAAGGTTATGCTGATCGGATTTCTGCTGTTGTTTATCATCGGTATTCTCAATTCATTCCATGGTGTGGGCAATTATTTGGCAGGCCTTGCTTTTATTCTTATCAGCATCTGGCTGCTGCGGCACGATGTAGTGAAGATCAACTTGCGCAAAAAAGGATTGACGCGTTTTACTGGTATTGCATTGCTTGCAGGATATATTGCATTGATGTTAACAGGCGTGTTCTACATAGCATTGCGTGATACCGCGTTTGCCTACGACGCTCTGGTTCACACCTTTTTTATAGGATTTGTATTTTCCATGATCTTCGCACACGGTCCGATCATCCTTCCTGGAGTGATTGGGTTTTCGGTGAAGCCTTACCATCCTTTCCTGTATTTGCCTCTGACATTGTTACATGTCTCCCTGCTGCTACGGCTTTCAGCGGATCTGGGACTAATTAACTCTTCGCTTCAGCTGGTCAGTGGGTACCTTTCTGCGACGGCTTTCCTGACTTACTTCGTTGTCCTGGTTACCGTGATGTTAAAAAGCGTTCGTCATGCGAAAGCTGTTTAGCATTCCGCTGATCTATCTGGTCGTCGCTGCCGCCGTAGGATTGCTCCTGCGATGGAATATATTCGCCCCGATTGCAGGGTTTAGGTATGGCTATTGGCTGCATGCCCATTCGCACGTGATGTTTCTGGGGTGGGTATTCAACTTCCTGAATCTGATCTACCTGTATAATGCCTTCGGTGGAACCTGGCGCGCGCCTTATCGTTGGTTGTTTATTGTCAATCAGTTCCTGATCACGGGAATGCTCATCTTCTTTCCTATTCAGGGTTACGGCGTGGTGACGATCCCATTGTCTGTAGTACATACCGTCGTGTCGGGGGTATTTTGTGTCAAATTCATTCTCGATACACGGCAACAGCGTATGGATCCGGCCAGAAAGTTTGCTGTGTGGTCATTGGTTTTCTTCCTGATTTCTTCTCTCGGGCCATTTGCGCTTGGTCCCATTATGATGCAAGGCCTCGGCCAGTCGAAGTGGTATTACTTCGCCATTTATTTCTATCTGCATTTTCAGTACAACGGTGTTTTCTTGTTTGGTGTGTTGTCAATGCTGAGTCGGTGGCTTGACAGTCATGGGTTGGGATCGTCGAACAGGGTCCTTTTGAAAGCAGGGACATGGCTCGCCGCCGCATGTTTTCCGACATATGCGCTTTCATTACTCTGGACAGATGTTCCGATAATTTTGAACCGGATTGGTTTCGCAGGAGCCGCCATGCAGGCAGTTGCGCTGTACATGCTGTGGAAGGAATTCAGACGCGTACCGGTGTTTTCATTCTTTCAGAAACTATCAAAACCACTTGTGGTCGTCGTTGCCCTTTCCTTCGTCATGAAGCTCATGCTTCAGTTGTTTTCGGCTTTTCCTTACGTAGCTCACCTGGCCTATGATTACCGGTACTATGTGATCGCCTATCTCCATCTGGTACTGATCGGTGTTGTCACACTCGCGATCCTGATCTGGTATATCGAACAACGAGTGGTGTCAATAAACCGAATCTGGATCGTTGTACTTCTCGCAGGCTTTCTGCTGTCTGAAATCGTTATGGTTCTCACGCCATCGCTTCAGGCTGTTGCGCGATACAATGCTCCGATACTTTTTTATCTCTCAGTCCCTCTCTTTCTCGGATTCGTCGGGTTTCTGATCCGGAGTATCAGCACCGAACATAAGTCATGATGTTAACCGAGGGTTATGTGATCTTGATCATAACCCCTCAACAGTGACGTGATCTACCTTAGCATCCAGTAAAAAAATACAGGAAGCAACTAATTCTTTCAACATGAAAAAAGTTTTGTTAACACTGGGGATCATCGCTGTATTATTTGGCTGTTCCTCTGAAAGTCAGAATAAACCTGCTGAAGACACAGATTATAATCATCCTGACGCGGTCGCTACCGCTCCGGCGAATGATGGTCGCGGAGTTGGTCCGGCAAAGAATATCACCCTTGATGCGGAATTGAATCAGGAAATGATTGATCGCGGACAGGCGATTTATGAAATGAAATGTCAGGCGTGTCACCGACTCGACGATCAGCGCGTTGTAGGTCCGGGATGGAAGGGGCTGTCTGAAAGACGCAAACCGGAATGGATCATCAACATGATTGTGAATGTGGATGAGATGCTGGAAAAGGATGAAGTTGCGCAGCAACTTGTTGAGGAGTACCTCATGAAGATGCCTGATCAAAACGTGTCAATGGACGAAGCCCGGGATATTCTCGAGTACATCCGTCATAATGATAAAAAATAGAGCGAAACCTAATTATAAAATATATAACTATGAAAACGACGTATAGGGTAGCAGTTGCAATGATAGGTATTGCGACGGCGTCATTCTTGTACAGCTGCAAGCCTTCCGGTCCGGCGCAGGCCATTAACGGCGACGCGGCTTCGAAGGCTTATGTGGCTCCTGGCAAGTATGATGAGTTTTACAACATTGTATCCGGTGGATTTAACGGACAGATTGGTGTATATGGAATTCCATCGGGGAGGTTGTTCCGGATTATTCCGGTGTTCTCGCAACATCCTGAAAACGGATGGGGATTCTCTGAAGAGACTAAGCCGATGTTAAACACTTCACACGGGTTTGTGCCGTGGGACGACCTGCACCACATTTCACTGTCGACTACCAATGGTGAACACGATGGTCGCTGGGCATTTGCCAACGGTAACAATACCCCGCGTGTTGCCCGCGTAGATTTGAAAACATTCAAGACCGTGGAAATTCTTGAGTTGCCAAACAGCGGCGGGAACCACTCATCACCGTATCTCACAGAAAATACGGAATATGTTGTTGCCGGTACACGCTTCAGCATTCCAATGGGCGACAACCTTGATGTTCCTATCAGTTCATACAAGGAAAACTTCAAGGGTACAGTAAGCTTTATCTCGGTTGGTGACGATGGTAAGATGAAGATAGCTTTCCAGCTGGTGACTCCAGGCGTGAACTTTGACCTTGCACGCTCAGGAAAAGGGCCTTCTCACGGATGGTTCTTCTTCTCATGCTATAATACGGAACAAGCCTATACACTACTTGAAGTGAATGCTTCGCAGAAGGACAAAGACTTCATTATGGCTGTAAACTGGAAGAAAGCCGAAGAGTACATCAAAGCAGGCAAAGGAAAAACAACAAAAGCAAAGTATGCACACAATGAGTGGGATGAAAAGTCGCATACTTCAACATCGACTATCCTCGAAGAGGTGCTTCAGCTTGACCCTGTTGAATTGAAAGACATCATCTATTTCATCCCGTGTCCTAAATCTCCACATGGCTGCGACGTTGATCCTTCAGGTGAGTACATCGTAGGCAGTGGAAAACTGGCAGCCCTTATTCCTGTGTTCTCTTTCTCAAAAATTCAGAAAGCTATTGAATCGAAAGACTTTGAAGGTGAGTTCGCGGGAATTCCTGTGATCAAGTATGAGTCAGCGCTGCATGGTGAAGTGAAGAAGCCGGGTCTCGGCCCCTTGCACACGGAGTTTGATGGCAACGGCAACGCATATACTTCAATGTTCGTGTCTTCAGAGATCGTTAAATGGAATGTGAAATCACTCGAAGTGGTCGATCGCGTTCCTACTTATTACTCTATCGGTCACCTTAGCGTTCCTGGAGGTCCTACAAAGAAACCTCATGGCAAGTACGTAATTGCTTACAACAAGATCACCAAAGATCGTTACCTCCCTACAGGTCCCGAACTCACACAGTCAGCCCAGATTTACGATATCACCGGTGATAAGATGCAGCTCATCCTCGACTTTCCGACCACAGGTGAGCCGCATTACGCAGAAGCTATTCCGGCTGAGCTGATTATGCCTAATTCAACGAAGATTTATCGTCTTGAAGATAATGAGCATCCTTACGTTGCAAAAGGTGAAAACTTCACGAAAGTGGAACGCAAAGGCAACGAGGTTCATGTTTACATGACGGCAATTCGTTCTCACCTTACGCCTGATAACATCGAAGGAATCAAAGTCGGCGACGATGTGTACTTCCACGTGACTAACCTTGAACAGGATTGGGACGTACCCCATGGTTTTGCAATCAAAGGTGCGAACAATGCGGAGATTCTGGTTATGCCTGGTGAAACTCAAACGTTGAAATGGAAAGCTGACCGTGTCGGAGTATTTCCGTTCTACTGTACAGACTTCTGCTCGGCGCTCCACCAGGAAATGCAGGGTTATGCACGCGTATCTCCTGTCGGAAGCAATGTTCCTCTAAAATATTCAACCGGAAAAATCGAAGAATCTGGCACAGGTGCCGGTCAATAGGTTGCTTTCATAGTTAATGGTTGAATGCCCCGGATTGACTGGCCCCTCAGGGACTGTCAACCGGGGTTTATCACAAAAAACGAATCTACAATGCACGCATTATCTGCAACTCATGATCATCAGCACGTAAAAGCGTCGGATGATACAAGAAATCAGAAACCTATTACACGCTGGCTGATACTTATTTCGGCATTGCTGATGCTGATCACGTATTTCGTACCAGTGTGGCAGATTCTGATGTGGGCGCCCCAGTATCCCGAAGGTCTTGAAATGAAGATCTGGTTGAATACCTTGTCTGGTGACTACAAGATCATCAGCGGCCTGAATCACTATATCGGCATGAAACATATCGAAGTAGAAATGTTTCCCGAATTCCAATATATGGTCTACATCGTCGCCGTCCTCGTCGCTATCGGTGTAGTAAGTGCTGCGATTAATCGTCGTAAAATGACTGTTATTTATCCTGCGCTACTCCTCGTAGCAGGTATCGCTGGTATGGTCGACTTCTATCAATGGGGTTATGACTATGGCCACAACCTGGACCCTACTGCTCCGATCGTCGTCCCGGGAATGGCCTATCAGCCGCCTCTGCTCGGTACCAAGCAGTTGCTCAACTTCACCGCATATTCAGGCCCCGATATCGGTGGTTTTGTCTTCCTTGCTTCGGGTATCCTCGCAATCGCCGGAATATTCATTGAATTCCGAAAGAAGACAAAAGCGCGGCCTCATAGTGGTGTGCTCGCTGTTTTTGCCGCTGCATTACTGGCAAGTCTGGCAGGTTGTTCCGGAGGGCCAGAACCCATTGCTTACGGTAAGGATGGTTGTCATTCCTGCAAAATGACCATGATGGACAACCGCTTTGGAACAGAGATCGTCACGAAGAAGGGCAAAGTGTACAAGTTCGACGATGTGAACTGTATGTTGCGTTTCCTGAAATCAGGAACGGTGCCTGGTGAAGACGTTGGTCAACTGCTCGTCACGGACTTTGGTAATCCGGGTACCCTTATTGACGTGCACGCAGCCGTTTTTGTACAGTCACCAGAAATTAAAAGTCCCATGGGAAGCAATATTGCCGCCTTTTCCACGAAGGAGGCGATACCCGCTGAACAGGTCGAATGGGTTCGGTCAGCCAAAACATGGAGCCATATCGAGCTTAATGATAAGCCTGATGAAAATCATGCTGCACATTGATAACCGCAAGGTTTAAAACGACACTGACTGTCGATATTGATCTCGCTTATGGAAAAGAAAGGTATTGTTGTGCTTCGAATCTTAGTAATTCTCATAACCGTTAGCTGGAGCGCCGGGGCAGGGATGATTCCGGTTGGGAAAGGTAAAGCGTTTTCAACTATCAGGGCGGCTGTTGAAGCCGCCCATTCCGGCGACACGATCATGGTCGAGCCTGGTGAATACCGCGAAGGTAATATCGTAGTCAGGAAACCGCTCACCTTTATCGGAGTAAACTATCCCGTCTTGCATGGTGAAAACAAGTATGAGATATTTACGATCAACGCTACCGATGTTACAATCGACGGGTTTTATTTTAAAGACACAGGAATAGCCAGCATCGAGGATATCGCTGCCATTAAAGTCCTTGATTCCAAAAAGGTCCGCATCCGAAACAATAAGTTCAGTAACACTTTCTTCGGAATTTACTTCGCGAATTCTTCTTACTCATGGGTGGAAAATAACACGCTGGCATCCATCGCCGAAGCGGAACATCAGATTGGAAATGGAATCCACATGTGGAAATGCAACCATATCACCATACGTGGCAATAATATCCGCGGACATCGCGATGGAATTTACTTTGAGTTTGTAACAAACTCATTAATCGAAAGAAATCACAGTGAAGGGAATCTGCGTTACGGATTGCATTTTATGTTTTCTCATAATGACGAGTATCGCGATAATTCCTTTGTGCGAAATGGCGCCGGCGTAGCAGTGATGTATACAAAAGGCGTCAGGATGTTCAATAATACGTTTGAACACAATTGGGGACCATCGTCCTACGGACTGTTGCTTAAAGATATCCGCGACAGCGAAGTAATTGGAAATAAGTTCGTGAAAAACTCCGTAGCCATTTTTATGGAAGGCAGCAGCCGGATCGATTTCCAAAAGAATACATTTTCCGGAAACGGATATGCTGTCAAGCTCCAGGCGAGCTGTGACGACAATGTATTTACCAGGAATAATTTTCTTTCCAATACGTTCGACATGGTTACAAACAGTACGCTTGTTCTGAATGAAATCCGCGACAACTACTGGGATAAATACGAAGGGTACGATCTGAATAAAGACAGGGTAGGCGATATTCCTTACAGGCCGGTGAGCATGTATGCGATGGTCGTTGAACGGATGCCTACTGCAGTGTTGTTGTGGCGCAGTTTCCTCGTGTTCCTTGTAGACCGCTCAGAAAGGGCTTTTCCAGCAACTACCCCCGAAAATCTACGTGACGATTCACCACAAATAAGACCTTATGATTATAACTGAAAATATCTGCAAGAAGTTTGGTAAGATGGTTGCGCTCGACGACGTGAGCGTATCGATGCTGCCTGGTAAGTCATACGCGCTTATCGGTCCAAATGGTTCCGGTAAGACGACACTGATAAAAAGCATACTGGGGCTGGTTGTACCAACTTCAGGTCAGATCCGGTTTGATGGCGTGTCGATCACGCGCGACTGGAAGTACCGTGAGAAGATCGGATATATGCCTCAAATCGGAAGGTATCCTGAAACGATGCGTATCGGTGAGGTAATTGACATGATGAAGAGCATTCGCTCAGGAACGATGCGTTACGATGAAGAGCTCATTGATGCGTTCAATCTTGGAAAGCTCTATGATAAAAGGATGCACACGCTCTCGGGTGGGACGCGTCAGAAAGTAAGCGCTGTTCTTGCCTTTCTTTTTAATGCTCCTGTGTTAATTCTGGATGAGCCTACGGCGGGCCTGGATCCGGTTTCTTCGGAAATCCTCAAGGAAAAGATCCTCAAGGAAAAGCACAAAGGCAAACTTGTGATAATCACATCCCATATCCTCAGCGACCTGGACGAACTAACCTCGAATATTGTATACCTGTTCGAAGGCAGGTTGCAGTACAATAATTCAATTGCCTCCCTCAAGGAAGAGACGGGTGAGAAAAAACTCAACAAGGCGATAGCTACGTTTATCAGACAAAAGGAACTTATCGAAAGTGTGAACTCATGACACAGATAATCAAATACATTTTTCAGGATCTGCTGCGTACGAGGTTTACCCTCTTGTACGCCGGATTTTTGTTGCTGGCAACGTTCGCCATGTTTCAGGTTGATGGAGATCCTGGCAAGGTGGTGATGAGCCTGCTGAATATTGTGCTTATGGTAGTGCCACTGGTAAGCATTATCTTCACTGCTATCCATTTCTATAACTCATATGAATTTATTGAGTTGATGCTTGCCCAGCCGGTCAATCGAAAGGTTGTCTTTCTCGGTGAATATGCCGCAGTTGCCTTTTCCCTTTGCTTCGCATTTCTGATTGGGGTAGGTATGCCGGTTTTGCTGTACGGACCGGGAGTGAGCGGATTGACGCTTTTGTTCACCGGCGTGATGCTGACACTGGTTTTTGTGTCGCTGGCATTTCTCGCCGCCGTGCTTACCCGCGATAAGGCGAAGGCAATCGGGATTGCCCTGCTGTTCTGGTTTTACTTCTCCCTCATTTATGACGGTCTGCTGCTCTGGATCATCTACGCTTTCAATGACTACCCTCTCGAAAAGGTTACCCTGGCGCTTATTGCGTTAAATCCTGTCGATCTGGCCCGTGTAATTATGCTCCTTCAACTTGACATCTCTGCGTTAATGGGATATACCGGAGCATTTTACAAAGACTTCTTCGGGACTTATCAGGGGTTGGGCTTTTCCGTTCTGGTGCTCATGATCTGGATTGCCGCGCCGCTTTTCATCGCTGCGAGGGTTTTCCAGCGAAAGGACTTATAGGCCGAGCTTTGTAATTCGTGAATGGTAATGCGACGTCAAATGATTTTCGGGGGTATGATTTAAATCATACCTGCGGACGCACTCAACGGTGATCTTTAACAAAATCATTACCCTTATGAGAAACCTTTTCCTGCTTACAATTATTCTTGGTATTGGATTCGGTTGTTCCCCTGAACAGGCTGAGCAACCGGAGAGTTCTGTTGTCGAGACGGCCGGAGGCCAGTCAAACGTGCGCGACGATGAATCCCAGCGCAATGTTGTCCAGGTAGCCATAGCCTCGCCGGATCATAAGACGCTCGTCGCGGCGCTTAAAGCTGCAGAATACGTTGACGCGTTGTCAAATGCAGGCCCGTTTACAGTCTTCGCACCAACAGACGCTGCTTTCGATAACCTCCCAAAAGGAACCGTTGAAACTCTGGTAAAACCGGAAAATAAGCTGAAACTTCAGGATATACTTGAGTATCATGTCTATGTCGGCGTGATTCGCGAGAATATGATCCAGCAGGATATGAATCTCAATCAGGTGAATGGGAAAAATGTTAAGGTTGCCAAAGAAGGAGAAAATATTCTTGTGAACGATGCGAAAGTACTGGGGGTAGTACCAGCAGCAAATGGTGTGATCTACGTGATCGACAAGGTGCTGCTGCCTCCCGAAAACTAATCTGTTAATGAAAAAAGATATTGATTCAAGAGAAGATATAGTTGTATTGGTCGATGCCTTTTATGCAAAGGTGCAGGCTGACGGGAAGCTTGCGCCCGTATTTGCCCACGTCAACTGGGAAACACACCTTCCGGTGATGTATGACTTCTGGTCGTCGTTGCTTCTGGGAGATAAAAGCTATAGAGGAAATCCGTTTGAGAAGCACAGGGCGCTTCCAATCGATGCGCATCACTTTTCGCAGTGGCTAAAGTTGTTTCAGGAAACCGTTGATCTACACTTTGAGGGATCAAAGGCCAGAGAAGTCAAAGACAGGGCGCAGTCCATCGCAACTGTATTCCAACATAAAATGAATTTATTCTCTTCGAACTGACAGCGACGGTTGTATGAATATGCATCGAGAAAGCACGCTGACTTCCCAAAGCACGACCCGTCACGTCTTGTCCACAGAGAAGCTCACGGCGGAGATTGAGAGGCTCCGGAAACAGAAGAATGCGGTTATTCTCGCGCACTATTACCAGGACGGCGCAATTCAGGATATAGCAGATTTCGTCGGCGACAGCCTTGCCTTGTCACAACAGGCTGCACAAACCCAAGCTGACGTGATCGTATTTGCTGGAGTATACTTCATGGCGGAAACGGCCAAAATTCTGAATCCACAAAAAAAGGTTTTGCTGCCCGACATGAACAGCGGATGCTCCCTGGCAGATAGCTGCACAGGTGAGGATTTGATGAAACTGAAAGCACAGTATCCCGATCATGTCGTGGTTTCTTATGTGAACTGCTCTGCCGAGGTGAAGGCGTTAAGCGACCTGATCTGTACCTCGGCCAACGCGGAAAAAATCATCAACGCAATTCCGAAGGACCGTGAAATCCTTTTTGTTCCGGATAAGAACCTTGGTCGTTATCTGATTCATACAACGGGCCGCGAGATGAAGCTTTGGGATGGTGTGTGCGTCGTTCATGAGGCGTTTTCGATTCAGAAGCTGCTGGACCTTCACCATGCCTATCCGGAAGCGCTCATCATTGCGCATCCGGAATCTGAAGAACACATCCTGCGTGTTGCCAGTTATGTTGGATCTACGTCAGGGATGATTGATTTCGTAGCGCGCAGCAGCGCGTCGACCTTTCTGATTGCCACTGAGGCCGGCATACTACATCAAATGCGCCGGCTTGTGCCTGAGAAAAGGTTGATTCCTGTTCCTGTAAATGACAATAACTCCTGTGCCTGCAGTGAATGCGCTTCCATGCGCCTTAATACACTTGAAAAAATATATTACTGTCTGAAAGATGAGTCGCCAGAGGTGAATGTTGATGAGAAGGTGGCCGTGCAAGCTCTGAGACCAATCAAACGCATGCTTGACCTTTCACGCTGAAACTAATGACAACTGACATTCTGGTCATCGGAGGTGGTATCGCCGGACTCTCCTTTGCAGCAAGGGCAGCGAAACAATTTCCCGGGCTCCAGATCATCTTGCTTACAAAGGATGATTGTATTGAATCGAATACCCGTTACGCGCAGGGCGGCATAGCCATCGCGTTAGATACTATCCGCGATTCTTTTGGAAAACATATTGAGGATACGATGATTGCCGGCGCAGGACTGTGTGATCCTGAAGTCGTCGAAATGGTAGTGTCCGAAGGGCCTGACCGCCTTCTCGACCTCATTGAATGGGGTGTTGGGTTTGATCGTGATGCTGATGGACAACTCGTACTGGGATGCGAAGGCGGGCACACGGCTCACAGGGTGATTCACTGCAAAGATGCTACCGGGTTCCACATTGCAGATGCCCTGCTCAGGTATGTTTCGGGCTTGCCCAACGTGCTAATTTACGATCATCATTTAGCTGTAGATCTCATCACCCGACCGGGGCTAAATAGTTTATCGAGTTGTAGCGGTGTAATGGCCATAGATTTGAATGGTGGTGGAGCCGAGACTATCAGTGCACGTGTGACCATTCTTGCCACGGGAGGCGCAGGACAGGTTTATGCTACAACGACAAATCCGCTGATTGCAACAGGTGATGGTATTGCAATGGCATGGCGTGCGGGAGCAGAAGTTCGTGATATGGAATTTGTTCAGTTTCATCCTACGGCGTTTTATTCCGAGAACGAGAACCCATCCTTTTTGATTTCGGAAGCGCTAAGGGGGTTTGGTGCTTATTTGCGAAATGAGACCGATGAACGATTTGTGTTTAAGCATGACCCACGCGGCGAACTCGCTTCGCGTGATATTGTTTCATACGCCATCCACGAGGAGCTGGTGACTAAGAACCAGAATTTTGTATACCTCGATTGCCGGCATCTGAATCCTCAGGATGTCATCAGTCATTTTCCCACGATTTATCAACAGTGTCTGCTACGCGGCTTTGATCTCACAAGAGATCTCATTCCTGTCGCACCGGCAGCTCACTATGTTTGTGGAGGTGTTGCTGTCGGCCTTTCGGGGCGTACCTCAATTGAAAATCTCTACGCCTGTGGTGAGTGTTCACGCACCGGGTTGCATGGCGCAAATCGCCTGGCGTCGAACTCCCTCCTTGAAGCACTGGTGTTTGCCAATCAGATTTTGCTCGACCTCGAAGAATGTATCACAAGTATTCCTATACCTGAACCTCTAGCGTATTGTATACCATGTGCGTACTCTCTCTCGCGCGACCCTGATCTGGAATTTTTGCGATCAAGAATCCGTGAACGGATGAGCAAAAATGTCGGTATCGTAAAGTCCTACGACAGACTGGCCGACACGCACGCCTTTTTGATGGAAGTCCGGCAATCTCTTGCCGAAATGTTTTGGCATCGAAGTCTTTCGCTTTCATTGATTGAGCTGAGAAACCTCGTTGATGTTGCGCTGTTGATTGTCGATCATTCTGTCAGAAGGAAAGAGAATCGTGGTACATATTTCAATAAAGACTTGTTGACTCATGCCTGAACTTCGCGTTACTAAGGAATTTTCATTTGAAATGGCGCATGCACTGAAAAATTATTCAGGAAAGTGTGAGAACATCCACGGTCATTCTTATCATTTGGCCGTGACTGTTAAAGGCCCGGTGTTGGTTGACGAGAATGCTCCCAAAGATGGAATGGTAATAGACTTCGGCGACTTGAAGCGGATTGTTCAGGAGGAAATTCTTGATGTGTTCGATCATGCGCTTGTGATGCACGTCGCGGATGAACGATCGCAGTCTTTCGGTCAAGCAGGGACCAGGATGATTCTCACGCCATTTCAGCCTACCTGTGAAAACCTGCTCGTGGATTTTGTTTCGCGGATAAAGGCTGCTTTGCAAGGCGACGTTCGCCTTGTCCGTATGAAACTCCGCGAAACGCCTGCAAGTTTTGCCGAATGGCTTGCGGAAGATAATTGCTGAAAAGAAAGCGGCGCACACCAGATCATTCCTGTGGCGCCGCCAAACATCCTTATTAGTAGTTTCTTATACGACAGCCGGTGTGGGCGAAAGGCGATTCAGTAAACCGGTGATCTCAGTCTCGGCTGCGTGAAGGGCGTCAGCTATGCTGCTGTGTCTTATCGCCTGTTCAATACTTCTGTAGTAGGCAATTCCCTCGAGCAGCTTCCTTCCGAATTTCTGGTTAAAGGCAACTTGTTTTACATCGGCGAGTTGTTCTTCAACCTGTTCGCGGAAGTAGGCCACGTAAATGTTCAGTTCGTTGATAAACACGTGAGGTCGCATGTTGTTCGTCATGATGTTTAATCTTCCGTAAATGTGATCGACCATGTTGCGAAGCGTGACGACCTTGGAGAAGTTTGCAATGTTCGGGCCTGGACATATCGTTACACTCGTAAGCTTCTTCACAAATGGTACGTTGTATACAAGGCTTGCCGAATTGCTGAGTCCGACGCAAAGACACTCTTTGGCGTATACATCTTTCAGTTTTCGGTCGAGTTCCTCCTCCGGAAGCAGCATGCTCTTCAACTGTTCAACCTTTAATGCCTGATATTTTTTTGATGCTGTACAAATTGGCTCTGACGTGAATTCGGTGTTATTCACCAGGTGCTTTTCCGTACAAGGGCTTCCTGGACGTCCACTCTTCACCCGTTTTTCTTTTTCGACTTCACCTGAATTTCCCTTAAGGTAATGGAACCTGACACCCAGCGGTGAATTTTTGCTCAGCACAACATCGTCTTTTGTCGCTTTCTGCAATTGGTGAAGGGTTTCCTTGTCGACTGTTGTTGCTTCCGGACAAAGCAGAAAAGGAGTACCCCAGCCTGTTGCATCCAGCTGATAATACGTTCGGAGGAGCAAATCTTCTTCAGCGGTACCAATGCCACCCTGGAATGTGATTCGCTGCGGATGTGGCCGAGTGAAGAGAGGTTTTTTCTTACCTTCCGAGGCGCGGTTGTAAATTTCATGCAACTCGTAAAGCAACTCCTCGCGCTTGTCCTTGAATTCCTGAAGGATCGGCCCCATCAGGTATCCATCTGTAGCAAAAGCGTGTCCGCCGCAATTCAGCCCTGACTCAATTCTGAACTCACTGACCCAGATGCCTTTCTTGGCAAGAATTTTTCCCTGAACAAGGGCCGACCTGAAATCACTAACCTTTATGACAATGTGTTTCTTGAATTGTCCCCAGTCTGTGGGCTCGAAAACCGGAAACTTGTCGATGTAGTTGAAAAGTTTGGGGTTCATACCCGCCGAAAATATTATCGACGAATTTGTAAGATCACTCATCGCGTAGCCGCGAAGTGCTGAGAGGGCGTCTGAGTTTTCAGGAATTTCCTGTCCGTTGTGGTCATACGCCGGCTTGTCGAGCTTCGTCATGATGTTCACGTCGATGCTTCCGGGCTTGACCTGACTGCGCAGGAAAATCTGCAGTGACTCTTTCTCCGAGCCACTGTGCGTTTCTGTCATGCGGAGATAAAGTTGTTTGAGTTTGCTGTCATCGGGAAGCATCTCGAAATACTTGACGAGATCGGAGCCAGCCTTAAATGCGGATGCTTTCATTTTTTCAACCTGATCATTAACCATCCGGTTAAGCAGATTGAGATAGTCGGTCACACGCTTTGCACGAAAGTCCGGGTCTTTTGGTGAAATTGGTTTAAAAGGCTCGCCAATCATGGTGTAGTAATGCTTGCGCATGGTTTCCAAAAGGCGATCTTCCGTAATGGACACTACTGACGAAATACCGAAACGCGCCACTTTTACGGGTGAATCGATTGTAAATGCCAGTCCCATCACGGGAATATAGAAGCTGTGGTTTGAGGAAATCATTAGATGTCTGTTTTTATCGGTTGTAAGGAAAGCACAACGGGGTGTTCCCAAAGGTAACGGCGAAGAAATGCCTGACAGTATGATCAACATCATACCATCCAAAAACAGATGTCATTTCGAAAGTCAGCTCCTGAAAGCAATAGGAGGGTCAGATACGAATCTTATGACCTTCAAGGGATAACTTGCCTTCCTTTTCCATTTTTTTGACCGTTCGGATCACTGTTTCAACCCGCAGCCCCGTCATGTCGGCAAGTTGCTGACGGGTAAACGGGATGATCATTTTTGATTTTTTATCCTGCGGCGCCTGACTGACACGCTGTTCCTTTGATTTGAGGTATTGCAGTAACGTGGTGATTCTGTGTTCGGGATCGTATGAGGAAACTTCCGTGAGGATCATGGACTTGTACTGAAGTCTTTTGCACAGCACCTGGCTGAGTTTCAGGTGAAGGTCGAAGTTTTCCTTCAGCAGTTGCAGGAACTCTGGCTTCGGAAGACGCCATATTTTTGAGTCGGTTACAGCCGCAGCGCTGCTGGGGTAAGGGAAGCCTCCAATCAAGGCAGGCTCGCCAAAACTTTCGCCCGCAGAAAAGATGCCCTGCACGAACTCCTGACCGTCAGGGTTCATGATGTACATCTTGATTTGTCCCTCGGCGACCTGGAGGAAATCCTGGGCCGATTCACCTTCATCAATAACGGTTTGGTCTTTTCTGACGGTAACAAGTCTGGCCTTGTAGTGTTCCAGCAGCGATACAGGTATCATGGCGATGACGTTTCTACGAAAGTAGGAAAATACATCTCCGCGAGACCTGATGCGTCAGCTGATTTTTGTCAGAAAAGACCTTCCCCCGATATTGTCGGTATTCTTTCAGTTATACGATAGCACATGCACCGCCGGCGCACGCAGCTTCCGCCTTGTGGTCGGTTTCGTCGTCGGTTTCGTAGATGTTCTCAAGGGCGATCGCTTTCAGGCTCTGCTCCAGCTTCATAAACGTTTCTCGTGTGATATCCTCGTACGGAGCCTGCTTGTAGCTTCCATTGTCAAATGGCAGCACACTGAGTCCGTTGTACGAAGCTTTGTTCTCCCACATCCACTCGCCGACACGTTCCCATTCGCCTTCCTGAATCGATACGGTAGCCGAAACGTTGTTGGCGTTGCTGCCGCGGCGAAAACCATGACGAACCCATTCAACGTTGAACCTGCGAATCCGCTCCAGCAAATCCATCACGTCTTCCGTCCGAAGAATACTTCCTTCCGGAGCTTGTTGCGGAATGCAGATAATGGCTTGTTTGCTGTTCAGCATATCTTCCTCAAGTAACTCCGGATGGTTTATCCGAAGATACTCATACAGCGCTTCATTCTTTCCGATTCGCACCCTGCGCAGGTAATACGAGTTATGCCATGCGTGAATGCCGGAAGACGTTCCCAGTACCAGTGACGTCGTACCTGAGGGTTTGATCGTTGTGCAGCGCGCCGCGAATTGAATTCCAATCTTGGCGGATGTGTCGAGGTTCATTTGCTTGACTTCATCGGCAGCTTCCTTCAAATCATAATTCTGTATCCTCCCGCTTGCAATACCGGTCATGCCGACACCAATGAGCGCGTCGTTTTCCGTTGTTTCCTGCCATACTTCACGGAGGTAGTGGAAGTTTGTAAATCCTGCCTGCAGCGTGCCAAGAAACGCAGCTGCCTTGGCGCGTTCGTTGAGTTCTTCCTGACTGTCAATATCTGATACGTTCACCTCACATAAGTTGCAGAACTGGAAAGGACGAAGGGCGATCTCGCAACATGGATTGGTGCCCCAGTCAACGTCATTTGTAAAGTAGAAGCCAGGTTCACCTGACCCCGAGAATTCAATCTTTTTCCAGAGGGCAAAGAACTCTTCACGTGTAGTCGTGTCACGGGGAAGTACAACTGAGTTGTTTGCGCGACCGCGTTGCTCGTTCAGCTCCCACCACTTGCCGAATTTACAGGTGAGCATTTCGTCATCTGTGGCGGAAAACAGTGCAATCATCGCACTTCGTCGTATACCACCCGCCAGTACTGCATTGGCAAGATGGCAAAGCATATCATGGCATTCCAGTGGCGTGAGCTTTTCGCCTTCGGCCTTTCTGTCGAGTATAGCCTGTACGTGGGCGATGCAGATTTTCAAGGGTTCCGGCCCCGGGGCTTTGCCACCTGCTGTTACCAGCCTGGCGCCTTTCGGCCGAATATCCGAGTAGTCGAACACCGGCATATACTTGCTGAACCCGAAGTATGCTTTGAGCAAAACCTTCACTGCGTCGGCCCAGCCTTCAAGGCTGTCGCCAATGAGGAACTTCTTTGACTTCTCAGCCTTTTTTATCGGCGGAAGTTTTTCAACGTGATGGTATTGTACGGAGTATCCAACGCCAGTTCCGCCCAGAAGCAGAAAAAGCGTTTCTGAAAATGCTCTGATATCATCGATAGGGAGATATGCACAGTTGTAAATCCTGCTGTTATTCCGCTTGATTGCGGTGCCTGCAAATTGCATAGCCCGCATCGAAGGCAACACCTTCCGGTCATAGACAAACTTCATCCAGTAATTGATGTCTACCTTTAGATGGGGATACTTCTCAACCATCATGTCTTCGTATCGGCTGCATATTTCCGGCCACGTCTCTCTGCGATTCAGCTCCGGAAGATATCGCGCGTACTTCATGTAAACGATGAGATTACTTAGAATTTCCTGGTTCAACTGCATAGGTCTTTCTGTTTAGATGTTAAAGGTTAATTATCACTTGCCTGCGCGGCTTTCGGGAAGAGGATATTGTTTTCCAGATGTATGTGCTGCATTACATCGTATTCAAATTCCTCCAGGAGCCGGTAGAGTAGTTGAAAGGTCGGACACGCCTTCGCAGGTGCTGCGTAATCATTGGCGAGCCTGCGAATCGCCCTGATGGAATCACCCGCGCGATGAAACCTGTCCTTTGTAGATGAAATTGCTTTTTGCAGGTCACTTAATATTGGTGTCTGCGGAAGCAGGGGTCTGCTAAGTCTTCGCAGCGCTGGAAACAGAACATTCTCCTCACGGGAAAGGTGCCCAAGCAGATCGTCGGCTACCACTTCGAAATGCTCCTTGATTTCCTGCACAGGAGAATCATCGCTGTGGTGAATGCAAACCGTGTTGAGTAGTTCCCGGATTTGGGGAATGGTCAGCCGCAGATATTCGTGGTGATGCTGCAGAATGAAATCAATCAAAAGGTCGGTTTCCCAGCTTCCGAATTCTCGGCGACGGTTGCGCCCCGTCATCCGGATCTCGTCCTCAATCTCCTGCCACACGTGATATGGGTTGAGATTTTGGACTTCACACGCTTCAACAAAAGAAATCTTTCCGTTGCAGGAGTAGTCGAGTCCATAACGATTGAGAATTCGGATGGCCTGCGGATAATTTAATGCGACATCGGCGATGGAGAGATGCTCGATTTCGGACGGAGAATCTATACTCATAAACTTGTGGAAAGCTTAAATCTACGGCGCGACAAAAAAGCACCGTATGATTCCGGTCATAGGGAACGCGGCTCAATTTTCTAAAACATTGCCACTTTTGGTGACTATGGAAATTTTCAGAATAAGTGATTTTTGTCATTACGCGACTGTCGGGGTTTATCATCGAAGTCTGAAAATTTATCAATTCAGCTATGAATCTGATGAATAGCTGCTAACTGTTTAAGCCCGGATTTAATTGGGTGACCCCGAAGGCATGAACTTTTTTGTGAACGGAGGGATGTCTTTGACAAACTGTGTCTATGTTTGCCCTCGAATAAATGGGTTATGAAGATGAAGCGTTTTTTTTTCGTTAGTATTTTAGTTCTCTCGGGATGCCTGGCTGCGAACGCGCAATCAGGAAACCGTTCAAACACAACCAATAGCAATACCTGGCTCATGTATTTTGGCAACCACAAGGTTTCTGAAAAATGGGGAATCCACGCAGAGGTTCAATGGCGACGTCATGAATTCCTGTCAGAGAATCAGCAGCTTCTCCTCCGCGGGGGCGTTGACTTCTATACTCCCGCGAAAAATCGGTTTACTTTAGGATATGCATTCGTCCGCACATACCCTTACGGCGAATTTGCGGTTGCCGGAGATTTTCCTGAAAACCGCATATGGCAACAATTTCTTACTTCTCAGAAGATCGGAAATGTTAACCTGTCGCATCGCTACAGACTTGAGCAACGGTTTTTAGGTAATCCTGCTACGGGAACAATGGAAAACGGTCGATATGAAAACCGGTTCCGCTATATGGCGAAACTCACGCTGCCCATTGCCAAAGAATGGGAAAAGCCGATGTTTCTTGCTGTTTATGATGAAGTAATGCTGAACTTTGGGAAAGAAGTGGGATACAACCTGTTCGACCAAAACCGTCTCTACGGCGCCCTCGGATTCACGTTGACACCACACATGAAACTGGAGGTAGGCTACCTGTACCAGTTGGTGCAATTGCGCACGCTGGACAGTGACTCGAAGAACAGGATTGAGAATAATCATACGCTTCAGATTGGTCTCTTCTCCGTCATTCCGTTTTTTAAGGCTGAATAAATCCACAGCCAACGGAGCAGTCCGGCATTCGGCTGCTTTTCATATATTTGAAGCATGTCGCCTGCCGAAGGTATGCTGGAGCAAATTAAAATGATGCGTCATCTTGTTCGCTGGACGATCATTTGCATTCCTGTTGCCCTCGTAGCTGGTTCGCTGGTAGCGCTGTTCCTCTGGCTTCTCGATGTTGTTACCAAAGTCCGTTGGGACCATCCATGGCTTCTGTTTTTGTTACCTGTTGCTGGTGTGCTTATCCATTTCCTTTACAAAGCCATAGGGAAGAACGCAGAGGCGGGGAACAACCTCATCATGGAGGAAATCCATCAGCCCGGTGGCGGAATACCAGCAAGAATGGCACCCCTTATTCTGGTAACGACGGTAATGACGCACCTCTTTGGTGGATCTGCGGGAAGGGAAGGCACCGCCGTTCAGATTGGAGGGAGCATGGCGCACTGGCTGTCGCGGCTGTTCAGGCTGAACCGCCACGACACGAGAATCCTGCTGATGACCGGGATCGCAGCAGGGTTTGGTGCCGTCTTCGGAACGCCCGTAACAGGGGCAATCTTCGCGCTGGAAGTGTTGGTTATCGGAAGAATTAAATACGATGCGCTCCTGCCATGTTTCATCGCCAGCGTATTTGGTCATCTTGTTTGCACGGCCTGGGGCATTGATCATACACACTATCACATCTCAATCATTGACGGCAATGTACCCTTCCTCGGATTTCTGCAATTCGATGTAGGCCTGCTTGCAAAAGCAATTATCGCCGGAGTAGCGTTCGGATTGGTGAGCTACCTGTTTGCAACACTCTCGCATTCGATAAAATTGTATTCGCAAAAGCTAATACCCATGAAGTGGCTCATTCCGGTCGCAGGGGGACTGATTGTCATTGCGCTTACCTATGCCGTTGGTACCCGCGATTACCTTGGACTTGGCGTGACGTCGCCGGATCCTGATGGGGTTTCAATTGTAAGTGCCTTCAACACAGGAGGAGCTCATTGGAGTAGCTGGCTTTTGAAGATCGTATTCACGGCGGTAACGCTGGGGATGGGATTCAAAGGCGGTGAGGTCACACCATTGTTCTTCATCGGTGCCACACTCGGCAACACTCTTGCTGTGATACTGGGGGCACCCGTTGATCTTTTCGCGGGACTCGGATTTATAGCTGTATTTGCCGGCGCCACAAATACTCCTGTTGCGTGTACGCTGATGGGGGTGGAACTGTTCGGCGCCGACTATGTGCTCTACTACGCAGTGGCATGTTTTACGGCCTATTATTTCAGTGGCCATACCGGCATTTACCAGGCACAAAAAGTGTCCGGATCGAAGAAATTTCTGTGGCACGGCGGAAATGAATCTGAAAACCCGTAGAGTTAGATTAAATTTACTGAACAACGCAGGCTTCACCTTTAACACAACGACAGACAATCTTGAAACCGGAGCTACATATAACGCCAACTTATACCGATTTGTATCAGTTGTCGATGGGCCAGGTGTATTATCTCACCGGCGACTATACACAGGATGCAGCCTTTGATTACTTCTTCCGCAAGCTGCCTTATGGTGGCGGTTACACGGTCTTCGCCGGCCTCGACGATGTGCTCGAGCTAATCAGTGAGTTCTCATTTAGTAAAGCAGATCTTGACTATCTCCGAAGTATTGGCCTTAACAAGGAGTACGTTGATCACCTTGCTGGATTCAGGTTTACGGGGAAAATCTACGCAGTGCAGGAAGGGGATATAATCTTTCCTAACGTTCCAGCTATACGTGTCGAAGGCAATATTCTGGAAGCCCAGCTTATCGAAACGGTCCTCCTGAACCTGGTCAATTTTCAGTCGTTGATCGCTACAAAAGCAGCGCGTATGAAACAGGTTGTGGGCGACAGAGTTCTTCTTGATTTCGGATTGCGCCGCGCTCAGGGACTTGGCGGCTATCACGCCTCACGTGCTTGCGCGATAGGAGGATTTCAGGCAACCAGTAACGTCAAGGCCGCCGGCGACTTCGATATTCGCCCTTCGGGAACGATGGGCCATTCGTTCATCCAGCATTTCGGTGATGAACTCGCGGCATTCAGAAAGTTTGCTGAAGGCCGACCCGAGAACTGTGTGTTCCTCGTAGATACCTATGATACGCTTAAGAGTGGCGTTCCGAATGCTATTATTGTGGCGAAGGAAATGGAAGCCAGGGGACAGCGACTGGACGGCATACGCCTCGATAGCGGCGACCTCGCTTACTTGTCACGACATGCGCGCAAAATGCTTGACGCAGCAGGATTGGACTATGTGAAAATTGCCGCATCTAACCAGCTTGATGAATGGGTGATCAAAAGCTTGCTGGAACAGGAAGCGCCGATTGATGTGTTTGGTGTTGGGACAAACCTCGTCACAGGACAGCCAGACGCTGCGCTTGACGGCGTTTACAAACTGTGCTACTCCAACGGAAAGCCCCGTATCAAGCTGTCGGAAAGCCTGAGTAAAACGACGCTTCCGCATAAGAAGCAGGTGTTTCGTGTAATCGACAATGAAGGAATGTTCTTCGGTGCTGATGTGATTGCACTCGAAGATGAAGACAATGTTGAAATGATGCACCATCCGATCGAGCCGGGAAAGTCAATGACATTCAAAGGGTTTAGGAAAGAGCCCCTTCTTAAGCTGGTTATGGATGGTGGACAAATTCTCCAGCCCAAAAAGTCACTGAGTGAAATCGCGGCTTATTCCTGCGAGCGACTCGCACTACTTCCACCTGAGTATAAAAGATTCCAAAACCCACACGTGTATAAAGTCGGAATCAGCAGTGCGCTACAGCAGCTGAGAGACGACTTGCGGAATCAATATTTGAACAAAGTATGAACGCCTTAATCATCGTAGATATTCAGAATGACTTTACTGAAGGGGGCGCGTTGGCTGTTCCGGATGGCAACAGCATCATTCCCGTGGTAAACCGTCTGCAGGAGAAATTTGATATTGTAGTCGCTACGCAGGACTGGCATCCTGCTGGTCACAAGAGCTTCGCATCAAACCACGATGGGCGGAAGCCATTTGAGCAAATATCCCTCCATGGACTTGATCAGGTACTGTGGCCGGATCACTGTATTCAAGGCACGAATGGCGCGGCATTTCATCCCGACCTTAATACCAATAGGGTGGAGGCGGTCTTTCGCAAAGGAATGGATTCTGAAATTGACAGTTACAGTGGTTTCTACGACAACGGGCATAGAAAGAATACAGGACTTGCCGGATACCTTCGCGACCGTAAGGTGACAAAGGTTTTTGTATGCGGACTCGCCGCTGATTACTGCGTTTATTTTACGGCCAAGGATGCTCTTGCCGAAGGTTTCGATGCCAGTATAATTGAAGACGCTACCCGCGCAATTGATAAGACAGGTTTTGAAAATGCTAAAAAGGATATTGTCAGCAAGGGTGGACAAATGGTTTTATCGTCGGAGGTTTGATATCTTAGCTTAATACCTGAGGTCAGGCAGTAAGGCTACGGTTTGTGTAGCCGAAATGCTATACTGACTACGCATCGCGTTTCCAGATTGTTATGAGAATAGTTGTCTGTATTATTTCATTAGTCTTGCTCATGCTGTGCTTTGCCTGCAGGGAAAAATCGCATGTGCAGCATCCGAATCAGGACGATTCTTTCTTTCAACAAGTTAGACTTATACCGGATAGTATTCATGTGGATGATATTGTGATTTATAATTTATTCAAATATCAGATACTGGCCCACAGCAAGAATTCATTTGATAGTGCCATGATCGTCGGAAAGGTGTATCGCCGTCAGCCGAAGATTTGGAATGAGTTGTATGGTATTTTGTTCGATTCTGTGATGTTCTCAACGGCGCAAGGTATGATTGACTGGAATAGAAGAATCTTTCGTGAGCGGGAAGATTCAATTCGGTCGCGCGTAACAAGATTGATGGATGTACGATTCGACTCTGCATTGCGTGCCAGCATCACAGGCATGAAACGGTTGACGGGCCATACGCCGGATAATGTGCGATTGAGTATCATTTTGTCTCCGATGGAAGGAATTGGCTTTGGAGGCATTGAGCGCGATGCGTTTATACTTGATCTTATCGATAATAACTTTGATGTTGTTGAAATGGTTGAGGAGGGCATCCCACATGAACTGAATCACTTTATCTATGAGCCAAGGAGGGAAAGTGATCCGGATAGGGATACTCCCCTGAGGCTGACCATTGACGAGGGCTTTGCGTGTTACTATGCGTACAGGTATTTCGATGGTAAGATATCAAAGGCACGAGCGGTAGAACAGATGACTGAAGATGATTGGAGCTGGTATATGCATCATGAAAAAGAAATTTACGAGAAGTGTGCTCAGCATTTCTTCTACCAGGGCAATAATGATCCCTTGAGAAATCTGGGTCCTGAACTGGGTGCGCCGAAAACCCTGTTCTATTGGTTGGGATTTCGGATAGTTGAAGCTTACGTTGAAAGGCACGGGAAGGATTCCTGGAAAGATATCTATGATCTTCCTGTTCGTGAGGTTCTGAAAAAAAGTGGTTACCCGGAGTACGTGGAGGCACTGCCGCAAAGAGGGCATTGAAAGATCAGTACTTATCTGCTTATTCGCGAAACGCCGCGAAGAATTCATCGCGGGAACTGCATTCATGGCATTGTCCCGACAGTTCCAAAGCTCTCACTATCGCTAACTTAAATCGAACCTGTCATTAAAAAAAGCTACTCCTGCTTCAATGCCTCAGCAGGACTGATTCGCGCAGCTTTCAAGGCTTGTCCCGAAATGGTAAGCCACGCGAGCAAAAGCAACGCGGCAGAGGTTACGGCATACACTTCAATCGAAAGCGAAATGCGATAGGGAAATGTCTGCAGCCAGTAGTCAGCCAGAAAATACGACAGGGGTACCGCCGCCAGCAGCGCAAAGAGTATTAATTGTAGAAAGGATCTGCTAAGGATCATCATCAATTCTACGCTGGTAGCACCCATTACTTTTCGTACGCCGAGCTCCTTGATTCTGCGTTCACCTTCATAGGCGGATAATGCGTAAAGCCCCGTTCCGCCAATGAGTATTGCAAGGAACGTGAAGATACTCAAAAACTCACCGATCTTTCGCTCGGATTGATACGTATTCTCAATATGATCCTCGAGAAACATGGATGAGTATTGGTTCTCCTTTACCAGTGGTGCAGCAGCATTATCTATCGCTGCTCTTGTCTCCGAAGGGTTGCCGCTCGCAATACGAATCAACAAATGATCGAAGCCCGTTCCGTAACCCATCACAAGCGGACTAATTGGTTGGCGCAGTGTAGTGATGTGGAAGTTCTTTACGACACCAATGATTTCACCTGGGAGAGAGTCGCTGAAAATAAACCCGCTGATACGCTTGCCGACCGCGTCTTCGACAGTCCAGCCCATAGCTAATGCGGCCTTTTCGTTGATGATGACTCCAGCGTTAAGATCACTGCCATTGTCAGAGAAGTTTCTGCCACTCAGAACGGAAATGCCAAGTGCATCGATGTATGCGTGATCTGCAAACAACCACTGGATTTGCAACCCATCGTCTTTTGGCTTCTCAGTGGAAAATATACTTGTAGTGCTCAGATTTCCGACAGGCAGCGAAGATGCACCCGCCACAGTTGTAACGCCATTTAATTTGGAGATTTCTGACATCAGGGATTCGGATGTTACGCCTTTGCGGTATTCTGTTTCGATGGTCAGCAGGTGGTCCGTTGTAAAACCTAGATCCCGGGATTTGAGGAAATTTGTTTGCTTGAAAACAACTACGACGAGAATGACAAGGACAGAGGTGAGCGTGAACTGAAGGACCACTAAACCCTTTCGCAGTCTCCTGCTGGTGTCGCTGCTACGCTGCCCTTTTAGAATCGCTGAAGGAACGAACCTCGACAGGAAAAACGCCGGGTAGCTTCCTGAAATGGTAGTGATGATTAACAACGAAAAAGTGAGTGCTATCACGAACTCGCTTCTTGAAAAGAAGAGAGCCAGATCGAGTTTCATTCGTGTGGAAGCATTGAATACCGGGATAAAAAGGTCCGCCCAGAAGATGGCCAGCAGAAATGCGGAAGTGCAAAGGAATAGCGACTCTGTCATGAATTGCCCGACTAGTTGCGCTCGCGATGCGCCAACCACCTTGCGTATACCTACTTCTATCGCGCGCTTTGCCGATCTTGCCGTTGCCATATTCATGTAGTTGAAACACGCCAGCATCAGAATGATCAGTCCGACCAGCGAAAATCCTCGCACAAGCACTTGCGCCACAGACCCTGTCAGGTTGCCCGCATAACCTGGTGTCATGTGAACCTCCAGCAACGGCTGAAGCGAATATTCAAACGACTTCCAGGAGGGTGGTGTATGCTGATGGATCATCGCATTCATCTTCTCGTTGAAGTCAACAACGTTGATTTCTTCCCGCATCAAGACGTAGTTGTAATAACTGTTAGCGTTCCATTGCGTTGCAAAGCGATCCGACTTTTCGATCCATTCAAATGAAATCAGGAAGTCGGCACGCAGGTGCGACTGTTCCGGGATGTCGCGAAATACGCCGGTAACCTTAAGGTCAGCGAGGCTGGCTAACGATATCGTTTCTCCAACGACATCTTCTTTTCCAAACAACCGCGTTGCAGCCGAACTGCTCAGGAGTATCGATTCCAGGGGGAGGTCATTTGATTTGGATCCATGTACAATGTCCAGCGTAAACATGGATAGAAACGAAGGGTCGACAGCCATCACGCGTTCATCTTCCGGCTCGTGGCCATCGATGGACAACGAGGCATACGTCACGTCGACTCTGGTGGCAGCTTCTACCGACGGAAAGTTTCTTATGAGTTCCGGAGCGAGTGGCCCGGGTGTTAATGCCACATGCCGTGTCTCGCCCTGTGAAGTCTGCTTGTTGACTACGCGATAGATCCGGCGCGCATGCTCATTGTGGCGGTCATAGGAGTATTGGTCTACGACGAACAGCCCTATTACAAGGCAGCAAGCAATGCCGATGGAAAGCCCGACGACATTCAAAAGCGAAAACACAAGATTCGCCCTGAGGTTGCGGAAAGCGATGATGAAGTAGTTTCGTTTCATATTCAATGAGGGCTTCCGCTTTCCAAATCCCTGCCAGACATAAAGTGGTGTTTGTATTCAATTTAGCCCTATTGGCGCTCCAAAAAAAGCTCCACTGCCCACGAATAGAAAAATTACTGTCCATTTTTGGGCACTTGCCATTGGTTTGAATGTCCGAAAGACAAGCGCGAAATTCAGGCTGTACTCTCTTCTATAGATATCCCAGGTAGCTGAGCGAACAGTGGACATAGTTATAGGGACATTCTTTTTTGTCGTGCAGGCGATTAGTACCTTGTGGAATCCCTTTCGTCGCCAGAAGGTGAGTAAGCAATGTTTTGTTGAGTGTGAAATGTTCTGGTCGATGTTAAATTCGGTGCAAAAGAAACTACTCACTTCGAATTGGAGACCTCTTCAGAAAATATCCCCCGGCTACTTGATGAAATCTATCGTCGTGATTCCCGACGGATCTTTGCTACGCTGATTCGCCTGCTCGGAGATTTTGACGTTGCCGAGGATGCCCTCCACGATGCTTTTCAGGTCGCCCTTGAGCAATGGCCTGTGTCAGGCGTTCCCGGTAATCCCACGGCGTGGCTCATATCTACAGGCCGGTTTAAAGCCATTGATCGGCTCAGACGTCAGGCAAAGTTCGATGCACTGGAGACAGATCATATCCATAAGATTGAACCTGAAGGGGGACATTCATCAAGCCACGTTGACGAAGGTATTGAAGATGACGTGCTCCGGCTGATCTTTACGTGTTGCCATCCCGCACTCGCTCTGGAAACGCGCACAGCGATGACGTTGCGTGAGGTTTGCAGTCTTACGACGGAAGAAATTGCCAGAGCATTCCTTGCTTCGCCCACCACGATTGCCCAGCGCATCGTTCGGGGGAAGGCGAAGATCCGCGAAGCGAAAATTCCTTTTGAGGTTCCTCAGAAGCATGAGCTGGCAGATCGTCTTGAATCAGTGCTGCAAGTGATCTATCTCGTTTTCAACGAAGGCTATTATGCATCGTCGGGTGATAAGGCAACGCGCGTCGATTTGTCCGGTGAGGCGATCCGGCTTGGACGGTTATTGCTTGGATTGCTCCCTGATCCGGAAGTAATGGGTTTACTTGCTCTTATGCTTCTGCACGAGTCGCGTCGCGATGCGCGGACTACTGATGACGGTGACATCGTGGTCCTCGAAGATCAGGACCGCTCATTGTGGGATCACACAATGATTCAGGAAGGGTTATCGGCGACGGAGAAAGCTTTCTCGTTTAAGTCACCCGGCCCGTATACGCTCCAGGCGGGTATCGCAGCACTGCATGCAGAAGCGAGGACTCCTGATGACACGGACTGGCCCCAGATTGCAACGCTCTATACGATGCTGCTGCGGAAGAATCCTTCGCCCGTCATCGAACTGAACCGCGCTGTTGCTGTGGCGATGTATAAAGGGCCCGAAGCAGGCCTGCAACTCATTGACGCCATTTTAGAACGCGGCGATCTCAAGGATTACCAGTTCGCGCATTCAGCCAGGGCAGAACTCTGTCGCAGGGCAGGATTGAACCATGAGGCCCGACGCTCCTGGTTACGTGCCCTGGCCCTGGCTCGCCTGGGGCCCGAACGCCGTTTCATTGAGGGAAGGCTCCGTCAACTGGAAAATTGACAAAAAAAAATGCATGGATTGTCGATTTCGGTCAACCCCATTCGACTACTGGGTGAATTTGAAATCAAACAATTATCAAAACGCTTAATTATGAGAAAGTTAATCATGTGGAATGTCGTTACACTGGACGGTTATTTTGAGGGTAATAATAAGTGGGACTTATCCTTCCACGACCAAATCTGGGGACCCGATCTTGAAAAACTGAGCCTGGAGCAGTTGCGCTCTGCAGACTACCTCGTGTTTGGACGGGTAACCTATGAGGGAATGGCTGCCTACTGGAAGAATGCGGATGGTGAACATTCTGAGATTGCCAGACTCATGAACAGCATTCCAAAGCTTGTGTTTTCAAAAACGCTTAAGGCGGTTGACTGGAACAATACTATGCTTATCAGTGATGACGCATCTGAAGCAATTGCGAAACTTAAATCGGAAGGTGATAAGGATATGTACGTCTTTGGGAGTGCTGATCTTTGTAAAACCTTTATCGATGCTGATCTCTTCGATGAATATCGCATTGGCATTGCGCCTGTCCTCCTCGGAAGCGGAAATCCACTATTTAAGAATGGCACCGCTTCGTCAAAGCTGACTCTTACGTCCGCGCAGCAGCTTACACCCGGCGGCGCACTGCTGAAATTCGTAAGGCAACAATGAGTTATAATTAACCACATTCAACTATGTCAAGAAACAAAAGAACTGTTGAACAATACATTGAAGGTTTCCGCAGGAGCGATCATCAAATGATTCTTAATTGCCTTACGGATGACGTAGTATGGAAAATGCCTGGTGTATACGAACACCATGGAAAGGAGGAATTCGACAAGGAGATTGAGAATGAAAACTTCCAGGGTAGTCCATCCATTCAAATCAGGAGATACGTCGAGGAGAACGATGTTGTTATTGCCGAAGGTTCAGTAAAGGGAAAAATGAAAAACGGGAATTCATTTTCGGCCGTATTCTGCGACGTCTTTGAGATGGACGATGGCAGGATTAAGAGCCTTACTTCGTATCTGATGAGTCTGAGTGCGTCACTCAAATTTGAATAGAAGGATTTTTCAATTATAAAAACCACGAATCATGAAATACGTTTGTCTTGGATACATCAATGAAAAAGAATGGTCGAGTGCAACTCCGGAAGAGCAGCAGGCCATGATGGATGAATGTTTCGCCTATGATGAAGAGCTTAAGAATAACGGTCACTTTACCGGAGGGGAGGGGTTACAGTCGTCGGCGCATGCTACGACGCTGAGATGGCGCAACGGCAAAGTGGTGGTCACGGATGGTCCTTTTGCAGAGACGAAGGAGCAGATCGGCGGCATCATGATTCTGGAGGCTACGGATTTGAATCATGCGATCCGGTTGATGTCCAACCATCCATCCATGCGCCTGCTCCGCGAACGCGGCTGCTGGGAAATTCGTCCTGCGATTGATTTGGATTCGCTGGTGGAAGAAAGCGGGAAGCGAAGGGACGGATTCTCGGGTTGATTCTGGTAGGAGAGGCGGGATAATTCCCATGTCCCGCGTGCCCGAAAAACCATATGCTGTGCCCAATAAAAACAAAAAAGGCTCACCAGAGGTGAGCCTTTTCAGTCGGGGTGAGATGATTCGAACATCCGACCCCCACGTCCCTAACGTGGTGCGCTAACCGGGCTGCGCTACACCCCGAATGTGTATTCTCTGCAAACAACGCCCGAAAACTGCTTTCGCGTCTCCGGAAACCCTCAAGAGGCACTATTCATGTGAATCACCCCTAAATGGGCTGCAATAATAGTGATTATCCGATTGCCCGCAAAGTATGGTGAATGAAAAAAGGATAGCCCTATTTCTTCTTATTATCCTTCAATGACTTGAAGAATTTCGCCCAGTTGAAGGGGTTCAGGAAAGGGTTTGTAACTGGCTGAAATCGGTCCGTTGCAGAATTTGCCCACTGACTCAGGTAGTACCGCTGGTTCTGATAGCCGTCCATCGGTGTGGTCTTCAGCATCAACGCCAGTAGCTCCTGGTTGAGATTTTTGTCATCAATACCTGATTCAAACGGTATGTTCATCGCCAGCACCGCTTCCTTGAAAACTTCTTCCGTCGGGAAGTCAAATACAGTGACTGCCGGCAGAAGCGTCGCGTCGCTGACCATAGAAATCACGATCGTCTGATACTCTGGAGCGTCGTTGGGTACAATGAAGTGCTGTCGCTTGTAGCCTACACTACTGACCACAATACTGTCGCCCACCAGCACCGGCATGGAAAAGAATCCGACGTGATTGGAGGTGGTACCCCGGCCCGCTTTCGGAACGTAGATGTGTACTCCGGGCAGCCCTGAAGCCGACGTGCTGTCGTCATCAATAACCACCCCGGAAAGCTGGATAACCCGCTTCTTACCGGATTTTTCCTGCCCGAAAGCCGCGTTTCCAAAGCCTGCAACAAGCAGAATTACTGCGAAAACTAAAATCCAAGACCTACCAGAATCGTTCAACTATTTGCAGTTTTGTTGTCTCTCAAATATAGGGATAACCCCGTGAAGTGCCTAATGTTATGTACCTTTGGCCGTCTTTCAAAGATGACCCATGCGGCTAAAAAGTTTTAATCTCACCCTTGGTTCCCAGATTTTTAAAGCCTGCGCCGATGAGTCGCGAATCCGGATTCTGCACCTGATTTACATGAATGGTGAAATGTGCATTTCCGATATCGAAAAAATTCTCGATTTCACGCAGGCCAAAACTTCCAGACACCTCATCTATCTGAAAAATTCCGGAATCGTCTCCTTTCGACGCCACAACCACTTCGTTTTCTATCAAATAAAAGACGAAGTCGCCGAAATCGTGAACCAGATCTTCCAGTTCCTCCGGAAGGATCAGCAGCTCCAGAAGGACCAGCAGGTGTATCAAACGATGTTTTCGAACCGCGAGCTGGCTGTCAACCGCATTGCGGATTTTCGCTTCCGGCGGATGCCCTGAGTATACCAGAACCAATGAAACTAAACGGTGAAAATCCGGTTATTTAGAATATTTACGTACTGATGAAAAAATATAAATGCGTTCTTTTTGACCTCGATCACACCTTATGGGATTACGATACCAACTCCCGCGAAGTCCTGGGCGAGCTCTATGAACATTATCAACTCCAAAGCAAAGGCGTCGAACGTTTTGAGGATTTTGTAACGGAATTTAACAAAGTAAACGCCTCCCTTTGGGCGCTTTATGACCGCGGGCTGGTCGACAGCTCCGTTATCCGGCAGGAACGGTTTAAACAGATTCTCGGCGCCTTTAATGCCTACGAAGTCAAACTCAGCGAGGAACTTTCTGAAAATTACCTCTTTGGCTGTCCCAAGAAATGCAACCTCATTCCTGATGCCATCGACATCCTGGAGTATCTGCGCGGACGTTATACGCTGGCCGTGGTCACCAACGGCTTTGAAGAAATTCAGCATATGAAGCTGACTTCGGGAAACCTGACTCATTATTTCGATCACGTGGTCACCTCACAAAAGGCGGGCTATAAGAAGCCTGCAAAGGAGATATTCGAATATGCGCTGTCGCTTAATGGCGCGGCGTGCCATGAAGCAGTAATGATCGGCGACAACCCGGTTACGGATATCGGCGGAGCGCGAAATGCATGCATCGACGCCGTGCTTTTCAACCCTGCCCAGATCGACTATCAGGTTGACGTACATTATGAGATCAAAGCGCTGAATGAATTACGGCAGATACTATAATTCCTTACATTTGCCCCGAATAACTCATTTTAACCTAAAGATCTAATTCCAATGGCGAACGGATTCTTCAATGTACCCTACCCAAAAAACGAACCTGTACTGAGCTATGCACCCGGAAGCAAGGAACGCGTTGCGCTGAAAAAGGCGCTGGAAGATGCGCGCGGCCGTGTTGCCGACATTCCCATGTATATTGGCGGTGATGAAGTACGGACCGGGAAGAAGAAATCCCTCGCGCCTCCCCACGACCATAAGCATGTGCTCGGTTATTTTCATGAAGGCGACCGCTCGCACGTAGAACAGGCAATCGAAGCGGCTCTCGCTGCCAAAGAATTGTGGGCCAATCTTGCATGGGAACACCGCGCAAGCATATTCCTTAAGGCCGCTGACCTTCTCGCCGGACCTTACCGCTATAAGATCAACGCGGCTACCATGCTCGGTCAGTCGAAGAATGCCTATCAGGCTGAAATTGATTCAGCTTGTGAACTCATCGACTTCCTTCGGTTCAATGCCTATTTCATGAGCCAGATCTATCATGAGCAGCCGGAGTCGTCGCCAGGAATCTGGAATCGCATGGAGTACCGTCCGCTGGAAGGATTTACCTTCGCTGTGACGCCGTTCAACTTCACCGCCATCGCCGGCAATCTCCCTACGAGTATGGCCATGATGGGCAATACTGTTGTGTGGAAGCCCGCGAATACGCAGGTTTATGCAGCCAGTGTTATCATGGAAGTGCTGCGCGAAGCAGGTCTGCCCGACGGTGTTATCAACCTTGTTTACGTCGACGGTCCAACTGCCGGAGATGTTGTATTCAAGCATCCTGACTTCGCCGGAATCCATTTCACCGGCAGCACGAAAGTGTTTCAGACGATGTGGAAGACCATTGGTGAAAACATCCATCGCTACAAGGCGTATCCGCGCATCGTAGGTGAAACGGGTGGCAAGGACTTCGTGATGGTTCACAAAAGTGCAGACGCAAAAGAGGTAGCCACCGCCCTTGTCCGCGGTGCATTCGAATACCAGGGACAAAAATGTTCCGCCGCATCACGCGCCTATATCCCTTCAAACCTCTGGGATGACGTAAAAAAATATATGCTTGAAGACCTTAAGTCGATCCGCATGGGCGGCACAGAGGACTTCGGTAATTTCGTTAATGCCGTAATCGATGAGAAGGCTTTTGATTCGATCACAGGTTACATCGAAGACGCCAAAAAGAATCCGATGAATGAAATCATCGCCGGTGGTGGATTTGATAAATCGAAAGGGTACTTTGTTGAACCAACAATCATTGAATCGAAAAATCCGTCGTCAACGACCATGTGCGAAGAAATCTTCGGTCCGGTGCTGACGATTTATGTATACCATTCCGAAAATTTTGAGGATACACTCGACCTCGTGGACCGTACTTCTCCTTACGCGCTGACGGGATCAATCATTTCGCGTGACCGCTATGCTATCGAGATGGCCACTAAGAAACTTGTCAATGCTGCTGGTAACTTCTACATCAACGACAAGCCTACTGGCGCTGTTGTCGGGCAACAACCTTTTGGCGGGGCGCGTGCTTCCGGGACCAACGACAAGGCTGGGGCGAAGATGAACCTGATGCGCTGGGTTTCGGCAAGGTCGATCAAGGAAACGTTCGTGCCTCCTGTCGACTACCGCTATCCGTTCCTCGACAAGGACTAAATTCCGGGGTAATCCGGATTCAACGTTATTAACGATGCAACACTCAGTCCGAAAAGACTGCCGTAACCTCTGCCGCTAAATGTAGCAGGATATGTTTGAATTGCTCAGGCTGGTCGACTTTGCGCTCACAAAATCCCGTGAAGGGAAAGAACTGGTTCTCGCGACTATTGTTCACACCATCGGTTCATCGTATCGCAAGCAGGGTACGCAGATGATCGTCGCAGATGACCTTTCATACGAAGGTGCACTGAGCGGTGGTTGTGTAGAGAAAGAAGTGTTGCGACGTGCACAAACCGTCTTTCCTTCAAAATGCAATGTGGTTTTCGAATACGACGGACGCTACAAACTTGGGTGCAACGGCCGCATTTTTATTTTGCTCGAATACCTCGTTCCGGAGACGCTGCATACGCTGGTGGAAAAAATCCGGATGCATCATGAGACGAGAACGTCGTTTAATCTTTGTATTCGCAGAACCCACGAATCAGATCAGGCACATACGTCTTATGAGTTTGGTAATGTAATTATCAATGTTACCTCCCCAGACGAAATCAAAGGAGAAGTTCCCGTCGAAAGAGTTGCCGTTCCACCGCAGTTCCAAATTGTTATAATAGGAGGTGAGTACGACAGTACTACGCTTGCCAACATGGCATGCGATGCTGGTTTAAGGACTTTTCTTATTGCGAAGGAAATGCCACCATACCGGCTGTCGCGGAAAGTGGAGACCGGGTTTGCATTACCCGAAGCACTTGCATCAAAAATCCGGTTTGATAAACTGACCGCTATCGTCATTATGACGCATTCCCTGTCGAAGGATATGTCGTATCTGAGGGAGCTCATAAAGGTGCCTTCCTGTTACCTGGGTGTGCTGGGACCCGACCATCGGAAGAAGACAATCCTTAATGATCTCATGAACATGGATGAACGTCTTTTCTTTCAATACCAGGACAAGTTTCAGGAAGTTCGCGGCCCGATGGGCTTAGGTATAGGCGCTGTTACTCCCGAGGAAATCAGTGTTTCCATTCTTGCAGAAGTTATCGCAAGCCTGAGACAGAGCCATCTGAAAGACGCTGTTGCCGTCGATTCCATACGCTGATATAACTACGTAAACTGGTCCGGTTTTGGCTCTCATGCCCGCATGCAGACAATCCGGACCAAGCATATTGTCATTGCCGTTGTTGCAATCATAATACTCATTGCATCGTCGCTTAATCAAAAGTACGCCAACTACTGGAATGAGATCGAATGGTATACCCAAAGCCTTGGTTACGACTTTACCGCGCGCGTCGACAGCACTGTAACCTTTCACGAGAATGGTAACGGATTTTTGTATATCTCCCTGGAAGAAGGTACACTCGACCCGCGGCGTGAGGATAGCCTTGCATACTTACTGGAGCATTACAAGCTCCTGCGATTCTTAAGAACGGATAAAGATGTGATTAAGATTTTCAGCGGCTCCGCTGATTCATTCAGGTCCGGTGATAGCATTTACGTTGACTCGAAACGGAATCAGTTTCTGATTTTTCGAAACCACAACATTATCCGGAGTTACGACCTTCGCGATCATCTGAGTAAACGATATTTTTAAAGAAGCCGGACGAGGCAGAAGATAACGCACATCCCTCGTCCGGCAGATCACCGCCAACCTCAAAACGGTAAAGAAAGGGCTAGCCTATAACCTGGCTTCCTGGCTTATGTGATGTTATTCGTTCGCTGCCATACCAGTTAATGCCCCGGGAGAAATACATTACTAGTCCAACGATCAGGAACAAGCCGATGCTTCCGATTAGCAGCGAGAAATCCTGTTGCAGAATGATCACAAAGATGAACGTGTAGAATATGACGAGTAGTCCTGCAAATACCGCGACAAGCCTGCGTTCCCGCAAAAACGTCGACGCATACAGGCTGACCAGTATCACCGTGGCCGCGGACGCAATAATATAGGCGATGTTGTAACCTGCGTGTTCGCTGATACTCAGAAGCAGCGCGTAATAAATAATCAGCGCTACCCCGATGAGGATATACTGAAACGGATGGATGCGAATCTTTTGTGTGATTTCGACAAGTAACAGAGCGATAAAGGTGAGGAGAATGATCAGTATACCGTATTTCGATGTGCGAATGCTTTTTTGGTACTGGTCTACAGGAATAAGCAGTTTTACGCCGCTGCCTTTAAGCACCGGACTGTCATTTGTCCACTGTTGGGGAAACGGGCGGTTGAAGTGAAGGGTCTTCCATAAGGCAGAGAAGCTTCCATCTGTCAGTGTCCGGTCTGTTGGGATTATTTCCCCGTCGAAGCTGGGGTTCTCCCAGGTACCGTTTAGCAGCACCGTTGTCGCTTTGCCCACCGGTACGAAGTCGAGTCGCTGACTCCCCTTGAGGTTCATGCGTAAATTGATCTGACCGTTGAAGTCCTCCGCGTTGGTCCACCCAAGTTTGGTGGTAATCCCCGTGGTGCTGATTTTCGATGAAGCATATTGTCCGCGGTAAACCTCGCTGAACTCAGCGCCGGTATTGCTGTCGATGTTGACGCCGATATTGGCTGAGGGTTCCGTTTCCATTTCTTTCCCACCTACGGCAAGGCTCAGGGTGTCGCTGATCCCGCGGAGGTCAGTCAGCCCGAATGCAAGGTGCGCTTCGTTCCACAATACTTTGTCGGCTGGAATGCTCAGCGCGTTGAAATTAGGTTGTGAAAAGGAGGAGGTTAGCCCAATTTTGCTTTTGTATACAGCCACGTCGAAGATTCCCCGTCTCAGCCTTTCTGGTTGTACCTCACCTGAAATATTCAATTCATCCGGAAGGAAATAGGCTTTTTCAATGCGTTCGTGGATCTCTATTCCATCCTTGCCACGGTCGATTACATCCTGCTTGCGGTAAGGTATGATCAGGACAGGTCCTGTAAGCGTTTGTGCGCCCGACCATTTTGAAGATACTTCTCTGATGGCTTCACCGGCCCGCGACTGCCGTTCAACAATCAGTTCCTGGATCCACGCTGAAGGAAGTAACAGTACGATGATAAGGAACCCGATAGAGAAGAGTTTGATCATAATTGATTCCTGTATCCAGGAATTGAATCGCTCAAATAACGAAAGGGAGGTAGTGGATGGCGTTTCCATAAGTGTATTGTTTGTTAGAATGATGAATTTGATTTTGTTGATGACTGTGCAGGGTAATCCGGCTGATACGAAAGCGTATATCCACGCCGTGGCATAAACCGGCCCAGGTGTATCAGTAGGATAATGATGACCGATGATTGACGGATTGTATGGAACAGTTTGAAGACAAAGGCATTAGATCCGCTGTAAGCTGTCCGGGTGACGATAGCGTGAATGAAGAGATGGCCGAGGGAGCACAGCGATGTGAGGAAGTGAAAATACATCGCAGTTTTCAGGGCGGGGACATAGTAATGGCCGTAACGCGCAGAGCCTATGGTTGCGGGGATAAAATAGTTTTCAAAATAGAGGTAGGCGACAATGGCGGCGCCGATGATGTTCAGGGCCAGTATCCAGAAGGAGAATGGTATCTGTTGAAGAGAATTCTGTATTCTAAAAGTACTTTTAAATTCAAAGTTCATAGGTAAAAATTTTTATTTCTGAAGACGGATAACCTGCTCGAGGGCATCGAGATGCTTGCGGAAGGCATTGCGGCCCCGTTCCGTGATTTTGTATTTCGTATTAGGCTTGCGGTCGATGAAGGTTTTGTTCACGGACAGGTATTTTTCTTTCTCGAGCGCCTTGATATGTGAAGCCAGATTGCCATCCGTCACGTCGAGGGTTTCCTTCAACGTGTTGAAGTCAAGTGCTTCTTCGGTTACCAGCACCGACATGATCTGCAGGCGTACGCGGTGTTCGAGCACTTTATCGAGATGGTCAAATGGGCTTTTCACTTATCGTATTTGTTGTGCATAATGATCCCGTAGACGATGTGAAGTACACCGAATCCGAGGGCCCAGAATATCAGCCCATAACCCGGAAGTATGGCCGATACCAGTCCGATACCTATCTCCGAAAAACCGAGATATCTTATTTCATCAAAGGTGTTGCTGCTACCCTGAATGAGAGCTAGTCCATAGAAGATCAGGCTTGCCGGCGCAGCAATCCCGTAGTGGCCGTTGTTAAGTGCTATGAGAATGAAGAGCCCTCCCGTTATGAGGGGGATAGACATATTGAATACGAGTTTCTTGCTGGCACCGGTCCAGAGTTTGATGCCGTGCTTTGTGGCTTTGCGCTGGCTGAAGTAGAGGCCTGTTGCCAGGGATGCGCTTAGAACGACGGCGGCGATGACGAGTAGCTTCCATAACACGTCGGGTGCGGTGGCGGAGTAGACTCTGTATTTGAACGGTGATACGGGGTATTGTACCAGATAGTAGGCGACTGCGGCACCGGCGAGCGCGTACAGGCCGGCGAGGACGCCTGAAAGACCGCTGAGCGAGATAAATTTCGCGGTTCGCTCCATGATGTTTCGGATGGAGGCGAGGTCTTTCTCGTATTCCTGAATTTCTTTCATGAAAGTACTTTGAATTACAAAGTTAGGTAACGGAGCAGGAATAGCAAGGGTTTCAGGAAATTATTCGTCGTCGGATGAGGTTATGGTTTTGAGGATCAGGGAAAAACTTCATCCAGGCCGCCGTTGTGCGGAAAAATTTTCAGGTTTTTTGGAAAGTTTAGGATTAACCTCTTATAATTGCACTCCCAAAATTAAGGATTCCTCCTTAGCTCAGCTGGTTAGAGCACCTGACTGTTAATCAGGGGGTCCTAGGTTCAAGCCCTAGAGGAGGAGCAAAAGCCACCGACAAAATCGGTGGCTTCTTCGTTGTGCTACATTTTGTTTACATTCTTTACTCCCGAAAATTAGATAAGTATTATATCGGTCGGACGTCTGACCTGGCGAAGCGGTTGAAGTTTCACAACAACCCCATCGAGTCGCGAAAGTTTACGACGAAAGGAATTCCCTGGGAAATCGTTTTCTCCTGCGAATGTATTGATGTGGAGGAAGCCAGCCGTTTGGAAAGGACGCTGAAGAAACT
>JAEZGH010000164.1 GCA_023417065.1 Bacteroidota bacterium | reverse complement strand
ACATTCGGTTTTCGCCCGAATTCCGTTATTTTTGCGGCGCTTTAAGAATTTCAGATGTCGCTTTCAACGAAATACAATCCCGCAGAAGTAGAAGATAAATGGTATAAGTTCTGGATGGATAAAGGATTTTTCCACGCCGTTCCGGACGAGACAAAAGAACCCTATACCATCGTAATTCCGCCCCCCAATGTTACTGGTGTTCTCCACATGGGGCACATGCTGAACAACACCATCCAGGACGTGCTCATACGGAAAGCCCGCATGGAAGGGAAACAGGCCTGCTGGGTACCCGGAACGGATCACGCGTCAATCGCCACCGAAGCCAAGGTAGTGGCGATGCTTCGCGAAAAAGGTATCAAGAAGTCTGACCTCTCTCGTGAGGAGTTCCTTAAGTATGCCTGGGAGTGGAAAGAAAAATACGGCGGCATCATCCTCGAACAATTAAAGAAACTCGGTGCTTCGTGTGACTGGGATCGCACCAGCTTCACCATGGACCCTGCATACTACGACGCCGTCATTGACGTGTTTGTCGACCTTTATAAAAAGGGCTACATCTATCGCGGTCTCCGTATGGTGAACTGGGATCCGGCAGGTAAGACTGCCCTTTCAGACGATGAAGTGATCCACCGCGACGTACAATCGAAGCTGTACTACATCAAATACCAGATAGAAGGCTCTGAAGATTTTATAACCATCGCTACAGTACGTCCGGAAACGATCATGGCGGATACAGCGATATGTATCAACCCCGACGATGAACGCTACAAACATCTGAAAGGAAAGAAAGCCATCATTCCGCTGATTAATCGCGTGATTCCGATTATTGAAGACGATTATGTGGCGATGGACTTCGGTACGGGGTGCCTCAAGGTTACGCCGGCCCACGACATGAACGACTATGAGCTCGGCAAGAAACACAATCTTCCGGTTATTGATATCCTCAACGAAGATGGAACACTAAACGAACTGGCCCGGCTCTATGTAGGTGAAGATCGTTTTGTTGCAAGAAAAAGTGTTGCCAAAGACCTTGAAGCTGCGGGACATCTCGCCAAGGTTGAAGATTACAACAGCAACGTAGGCTTCTCTGAAAGAACGGATGCTGTGATCGAGCCACGCCTTTCGCTGCAATGGTTTCTGAAGATGGACACCATAACAAAGCCGGCACTCGACCACGTAATGAATGACGACATCAAACTCATTCCTGCGAAGTTCAAGAACACCTATCACCACTGGATGGCAAATGTGCGCGACTGGTGTATCTCGCGTCAGTTGTGGTGGGGGCATCGCATTCCGGCGTGGCACGATGACGAAGGTAACTTCGTCGTAGCGCGGACTGAGGAAGAAGCCAGGGCAGAATATGTTCGTCAGTTTCCCGGCAAGGATGCTTCGGCAATCCGTCAGGATCCCGATGTCATGGATACGTGGTTCTCCAGCTGGCTTTGGCCTATTGCCGTATTCGACGCTTCCGTGTTTAAAGACGGAAACAAAGGCAACAAGGATCTCAATTACTTCTATCCTACCAACGACCTGGTAACAGCGCCGGAGATTCTCTTCTTCTGGGTAGCGCGGATGATCATCGCCGGATACGAGTACCGTGGCGAGATGCCATTCAAGAACGTTTATCTCACGGGTATCGTGCGCGACAAACAAGGCCGGAAGATGTCTAAATCACTGGGTAATTCCCCTGACCCGCTTGACCTTATCGCCAACTACGGCGCTGATGCCGTGAGAACCGGTATGTTGTTCAGCTCGCCAGCAGGCAACGACTTGCTTTACGATGAAAAACTCGTCGAGCAGGGCCGAAACTTCGCGAACAAAATCTGGAATGCATTCCGACTTGTTAAAGGCTGGACTGTTTCCGAAGACATTGAACAACCTGAAGAAAATCGTGTAGCTATTGCGTGGTTTACTGCCCGCCTGAATGAGTCGCTGCAGGAGCTCAACGATCACTTCCGGAAGTTCAGGATGTCGGACGCGCTGATGAGCATATACAAGCTCGTGTGGACCGATTTCTGCTCGTGGTATCTGGAAATGATCAAACCTGCGTATGGCGAACCTATCGATAAGACCACGTATGACACGACGATCCGGTTCTTTGAAGAATTGCTTCGCGCATTGCATCCGTTTATGCCGTTTATCACGGAAGAGCTTTGGCATGAACTGAAGGATCGCCCTGCGGATGACTGCATCATTGTTGCATCATGGCCCGTGGGTGGCAACTTCGACACCAGGATTCTTGAGGAAGGAAACTTCGCGCTTGATATGATTTCCGAAATACGGAACTGCCGTAACACAAAAGGACTTTCGCCGAAAGAGAGCATTGCACTGCTGATTCGCGAAGCTGAAGCCATGCCTCTCGACAAGTTTATTTCCGTGGTCAAGAAGCTGTCAAACCTGAAGAGTATTGAGTCCGTTTCTGCTGCGCCCAGCGGTGACGTTACCTCGTTCCACGTCCGGGCGCATGAGTTTTACGTACCTCTGGAAGGTCGGATTGACGTTGAAAAGGAACGCGCCGAATTACAAAAAGAACTCGAGTATCTGAAGGGCTTCATTGCTTCAGTTGACAAAAAGCTCAGCAACGAAAAATTCGTGAATAGTGCTCCGGAAAAGGTGGTAGAGATCGAGCGCAAAAAGAAAGCCGACGCGGAAACAAAAATCAGCGCGCTGGAAAGCCGCCTTTCAAGGTTATAACGAAACGACTTCGACGGTCTCCGTGTTCTCACGAAGTAATCGTCGGAGTTCTTCCAGTTCGTTCCTATTGATCACAAAAGTGTTCGTCCACCTGTCGTGCCAGCCCCTGTCATCGGAGAAAAAAGAAAACGGTTCCCAGGGGAGGACGCGTATCACGGTGCGCAGGAGAACGGTTTTAAAATCAGGCCTTTCTCCCCATTCGTTAACGACTATTGAACCGGTGAGAACCTTTCCTAAGGTTTTCTGAAAGAAGAATTCTCCAACAATGAAGTTTGCTGCGAGTCCCGCCCACGGCAACCACGTTCCCAGCATAGGGTTTGCTGTAGAAGTACGGCGATGATCTTCAACACGAAGATCATCAAATAATAGTCAATCAAGAGGTGCGCGAACCTTCTTCCGGTGGATACCACATTTACAGGACGTCTGAAGAGAAGATCGCGTTCATTTACCGCCACTCGCCGTACTCATTTCGCTCACGCCGTGTGAATGTGCGGCGTTCCAGGATCTCCGTTATTTTTCTTCTGGGTTGAACAAGGTTATCATCAAGAATCATGGCAACAGCTAACGTAATTATGTGGTGCTGCTAAAATCTTGCAGCACCCATCAGTAAGTCGATGTTCTTGTATTTGAGGCCGAACTTTCGCGCAACAAACTCATTCGTAAGTCCGCCCTTGTAAACATACACACCCTTCATAAACCATTTATGTGAGAAAATCATGGCTTCGACTCCTCCCTCTTCGGCTGCGCGGAGGATCGTCGGGGTAAAGATGTTACTCAGTGCGTTGGCAGCAGTGTGTGCTACGCGTGACGCCACGTTGGGCACGCAGTAATGGATAATGCCGTGCTTGCGAAATACAGGTTTGCTTAAGGTTGTAATCTCTGAAGTCTCCACACATCCACCCTGGTCAACGCTTAGATCGATTATCAGCGAATCAGGTTTCATCTGCATAACCATTTCTTCACTTACCACATGGCGGGCTCTGCCTTTCTCGGCACGCAGGGCTCCGATAAGTACGTCGGCACTTTTGAGTGCTTCATTCAGCGTTATCGTATCAATAGTGGATGTGTAGACCTGCTGACCGATGAGGTGTTTTATCCTGCGAAGTTTGTAAAGATGGTTATCAAAAATCTGCACTTCGGCACCCATTCCTATGGCGGCGCGTGCGGCGTATTCGGCGACGGTACCTGCGCCAATGATGACAACGCGTGTCGGCGGAACACCTGTAATACCTCCGAGAATCACACCCCTGCCATTATGCGCCGTGCTCAGGTATTCGGCAGCGATCAACATCACCGTACTTCCGGCGATTTCGCTCATTGCGCGAACAATGGGCATACCACCCACTTTATCTTCGATGAATTCATAGGCCAGTCCGGTAATCTTTTTCTTAAGCATGGCCTGGATGAAGTCCACCTTCATCGAACCGAGTTGTATTGCCGAAATAACCGTCTGCCCCTGGTGCATCATGTCGATCTCTTCGAGGGTAGGCGGCTCGATTTTCAGGATGACGTCGGCCTGATATACTTCCTGCGGCGAGTAAACGATTTTGGCACCGGCGTCGCTGTATTGTTTATCCGTGAATTTTGAACCGACACCAGCCTTTGTTTCGACGTAAACGTCGTGGCCGTCGTTGACGAGGATGGCTACGGCATCCGGCGTCAGGCATATTCTGTTTTCCTGAAGAGAAACCTCGCGCGGTAATCCGATAAAGAAACAATGTCTGCGTTTCCGTACCTCCAGCAGTTGTTCCTGGGGTGTCATCGCCGCTTTGGCCAGCGCCTCAAAGCCTGTTTTCTTCTTATCCTGCATGAACAGAGATCGCTATAGTTCGTGTTGTATGATCCTCGAATGCCAGGGTTACCTCCCCCCTGTTTTCCGGCAGCAAAGATGGTATCTTTTCCGGCCATTCCACAAAGCAAGGATATCCGGAAAGAAAATATTCTTCAAACCCAAGATCCAACGCCTCCAGTTCGGAATTCAGCCGGTAGCAGTCGAAATGATAAACGCGCCCGAACTGCCCGGAATAATATTCATTTACAATCGCGAACGTCGGACTACTCATCGCATCGTCCACGCCAATGGCGTTGCCAATAGCCTTGATCAGCGTAGTCTTGCCTGCACCCAGGTCGCCATGAAAGATCCACACCGGTACCTTGTCCAGCCGGGAGGCTATAGCACTGGCCACACCGGGCAATCCCGCCTCATCTACGTTTCGAAATACCTCTTCCGTCTCAGTCACTTCACACGTTTTTCGAATTTAAGAAAATAATGGGAATGATCATTTCTTCCATGCTCACGCCGCCGTGCTGAAAGGTGTCTTTGTAAAAATTCACGTAGTAATTGTAGTTGTTCGGGTAGGCAAAAAACTGATCCTCGATAGCAAAAACGTAGGTAGTTGATACGTTGGGTTTGGGTAGAAAGAGCTTCTCCGGGCGCGCAACCTGCATGACTTTGTCGCCGTCGTACCCAAGATTCTTACCTTGCTTATAGCGGAGATTGGTGTTCACACTTCTATCTCCAATGATCTTGAAAGGCCTTTTCACCCGGATGGTGCCATGGTCGGTGGTAAGTACAACCTTCACTTTCTTTTCAGCAATCTTTTTCAGGATGTCCATCAGCGGTGAATGGATGAACCACGATCGTGTGATCGACCGATACGCCGACTCGTCCGGCGCTAGTTCGCGTACCATGGCCATATCCGTCCGCGCATGTGAAAGCATATCAACAAAGTTGTAGACGATCACATTCAGATCATTCTTGAAAAGATTATTCACTGTGTCCGCGAGATTACGCCCTTCTTCAAGATTCTTGATCTTGTGATACGACATCTTGATGTTGAGATTATTCCTTCGAAGTTGTTTGGTCAGAAACTCTTCTTCAAAGTTGTTCTTTCCCTCTTCAACGTCTTCACCTACCCATAAATCAGGGTGAGCTTTTGCCATCTCGAGAGGAAGCTGGCCTGAGAAGATGGCATTTCGCGCATAGGCCGTCGTTGTAGGGAGTATGGAATAGTAGCTTTCCTCCTTGTCGATCGTAAAGTACTCGCCAATGATCGGTTCGATAACCTTCCATTGATCAAAGCGAAGGTTATCAATAAGAATAACGAAGACGGGCTTGCCCTGCCCCACCTCCGGAAACACTTTCCGTTTCATGATCTGGTGCGACAACAAGGGTTTATCCGCATTTGCGTCATTCAACCAACTTTCATAATTGCGGATTACAAACTTGGCGAAGTTTGCATTGGCTTCTGTCTTCTGCATGTCGAGCACGTCGCCCATCTCCTGATTATCGGGTTGATCCATCTGCAGTTCCCAATGCACCAGCTTCTTGTAGATATCTGCCCATTGTTCATGGTTCATATCATCCATGAACGCCATGCTTATCTTGCGAAACTCCTGCTGATAACCAAGGTTGGTTTTCTCCATGACAAGGCGCTTGTTGTCGAGGATCTTTTTTACCGAGAGTAATATCTGGCTTGGATTGAGCGGCTTGATAAGGTAGTCGGCGATCTTCGAACCAATTGCTTCTTCCATGATCTGCTCTTCCTCGTTTTTGGTGATCATCACCACCGGCAGATTGGGCTTATTTGTCTTGATTTGAGTCAGTGCTTCGAGGCCCGACATCCCGGGCATATTTTCATCTAGAAATACAACGTCAAAGTGTTTTTCATCGCTCAGGTCAACGGCGTCCGATCCATTGTTCACGGGCGTGATGTCATATCCGCGCTGTTCAAGAAAAAGGATATGTGGTTTCAGCAGATCAATCTCATCGTCCGCCCAGAGAATACTGTATCTTTGCATAGGCAATATTTTTTCGAATTTAAATATAAGTTTGATGTTTGAAGAGTTCCCGCCAGACTGCTTTTTGAATTTTGTCGGTTTATGCTCTATTTGAGGCGCAATTCCTTAATACGTACGGTGTGAACAAAAAAAAGACCATTAACGATCCGATTTTCGGATTTATCACGCTTCCGAGCGATCTTTTTTACGACATCGTATCGCATCGCTATTTTCAGCGACTGCGCTACATTAAGCAACTGGGAATGACGGACTTTGTTTACCCGGCTGCTCTTCACACACGGTTTCAGCACGCGCTTGGGGCGTCATTTCTCATGGGCAAAGCGCTCAACACACTTCGCCTCAAGGGGATTGCGATTTCTGATGAAGAGTATGAAGCCTCCCAACTGGCGGTACTGCTTCACGATATCGGTCACGGACCACTTTCCCACGCGCTTGAGTATACCCTGTTGAACTCCGTAAAACACGAAAGCATTTCTTATCTGTTCATGGATAAGCTTAACGACGAGTTCAACGGTGCCCTTGATCTCGCAATCAGAATATTCAGGAACAGTTATGAAAGGAAATTTTTCCATCAGCTGGTATCGAGCCAACTAGACATAGATCGCCTTGATTATCTCAACCGCGACAGCTTCTTCACCGGTGTTCAGGAAGGAAGCATCGGTCTGGAACGCATCCTCCTCATGCTGAATGTTCACGACAATCAATTGGTCGTTGACGAAAAGGGACTCTACAGCATCGAAAATTTTCTGAACGCAAGGAGGCAGATGTACTGGCAGGTTTACCTTCATAAGGTGACAGTGAGCGCAGAGCGGATGGTGGTGAATATTATCCGGCGTGCGAAGAGTCTCATCCGGGCTGGAAAACCTTTACCTGCGAGTGAACCACTGATGGTGTTCCTTAAGAACGACATTACGCTGACGGACTTTATGGAACAGAGTCACGTACTTGAGGCCTTTGGGTCACTTGACGATCACGATATCTGGGGTGCCATCAAGTTCTGGCGTTCGTCTGACGACCAAATCCTCAAGCTACTGTGCAATGACCTGCTTGAGCGCAAGTTATTTCAAGTGACACTCACGAGTGAGCCTATTCGGAAAGAAACGATTGGGAAGATTCGCGACGCCGTGAAGAATCATTTTCATACGCTGGGATCTGAGACGCATTATCTGTTTTCATACGGTACGGTTACTAATGAAGCGTACGCTGAAGGCAAGCAGATCAACATTCTGATGCGTTCGGGCGAAGTGGTAGACATTGCCACGGCATCAGATCTCCCGGCCATTCGCGCATTGAGCAAAATCGTCAAAAAAAACTACCTGTGCTGGCCTAAAACAGTATCTTTGCACGATTAATACGAGACGGGCTTCAAATTGCATAGCCAAAAAAATCAACTAAAACATACCTGAATTATGGAGTTCACAGTAAGCCAGATCGCGGCCATGTTGCAGGGAGAAGTGAAGGGAAAGGGTGGCGACAAAGTGAATATGCTGGCCAAGATTCAGGAAGCCAGGCCCGGGCAAATCGCATTCCTTTCGAACCCCAAATACGAACACTTCATCTACTCCACCGACGCTTCAGCGGTGATCGTAAAAAGAGACTTCACGCCGAAGAAGGAAATCAAGACCTCCCTCATTTTGGTGGATGACCCATATTCGAGTTTTACGGCACTGCTTGAAGAGTATCACAAGCTCATCAGCTTTCAGAAGACCGGCGTTGAGCAACCCAGCTTTATTGGCGATGGAACGACGATCGGTGACAACAACTACCGCGGTGCCTTTTCGTATATCGGGCATAAGACGAAGATAGGATCGAACGTCAAGATTTATCCACACGCCTATATCGGTGATAACGTCACCATTGGCGACAACACAATTCTGCATTCTGGCGTAAAAGTTTACAGCGACACCCGCATTGGAAATAATTGCGTTATTCATTCGGGAACTGTTATTGGAAGTGACGGCTTTGGCTTTGCGCCGCAGCCCGATGGAACGTACAAGACTATTCCTCAGCTTGGCAATGTGGTCATCGAGGATAATGTAGTCATCGGTGCCAATACAGTAATCGACTGTGCAACATTTTATGGCGACAGCACTTTTATCAGAAAGGGTGTCAAACTCGACAACCTGATCCAGATAGCTCATAATGTGGAGATTGGCAGAAATACCGTTATCGCCGCTCAATCCGGGGTTTCGGGTTCCACCAAGGTCGGCGAAAACTGTGTCATCGCCGGGCAGGTTGGAGTCGCGGGTCACCTTACGATTGCCAGCAATACGAGCATTGGTGCACAAGCGGGAATTTTAAAATCGAGCAAAGAAGGTGAGAAACTAATGGGGTCACCTGCGATTGACTACAAAGGGTACTACCGGTCATACGCAGTGTTCAAGAGTCTACCTGACCTGAGCGAAAGGTTAAGGGAACTGGAGAAAAAACTTAACATCGAGAAGTAATCATACCACATCGCCGGGGTTCAATCAGGAGCTATACTGGTGTTAACAGACGCAAAGTTTGATTATCTGGATATTGAGCTTAAATTTGCCCACTTTTCACCGCAATGCTCAACATCAAACAGCAAACAATCAAGAAATCGGTTACGCTATCAGGGGTTGGCCTTCATACAGGGGTCCAGACGAACATGACCTTTGTGCCGGCAAAACCGAACCACGGTATAAAATTTCAACGGATCGATATTCCCGGCTCGCCGATAATCGATGCTGATTGTGATAACGTTGTCGATGTATCACGCGGCACGACGATCGAACAGTCGGGCGCCCGGGTGAGTACTATCGAGCATACCCTGGCAGCCCTTACAGGGCTCGAAATTGACAACGTGCTTATCCAGCTTGACGGCCCTGAGTGCCCAATCATGGATGGCAGTTCCATCCAGTTTGTAGAAGTGCTTAAGGAGGCGGGTACTGACGAACAGAACGCACTCCGCGACTTCTTTGAAGTTCAGGAGCCGACTTTCTATCGCGAGGCAGCGCGGAATGTGGAGATCGCAGCATTGCCTCTCGACGACTACCGGGTGACTGTAATGATAGATTACAACTCACCGGTGCTGGGCAGCCAGCACGCCTCTATTACCGATATCCGCCAGTTCGAAAAAGAAATCGCGTCCTGCAGGACGTTCTGCTTCCTGCACGAGCTGGAGATGCTGTACAAGAACAACCTGATCCGCGGTGGCGATCTAAACAATGCCATTGTAATTGTTGATCGCGTGGTTCAAGACAATGAGCTTGACAACATTGCCAAGATGCTCGGCAAGCCGAAGGTTGCTGTTAAGCAGGAAGGCATTCTCAATAACATTGAACTGCGTTACAAGAACGAGCCGGCGAGACATAAGCTGCTCGACATTGTCGGCGATCTGACACTTGCTGGTCGTCCGCTAAAAGCGCAGATTCTGGCGGCACGCCCTGGCCACGCGGCCAACGTAGCCTTCGCCAAAAAACTAAAGAGAGCCATGCAGGAGGCCGACAAGAAGGGTCGCCCGAAGTACAACCCGAGCCTCCCTCCGGTCATGGACATCAACAAAATCTCGTCTATTCTCAAACACCGTTATCCGTTCCTGCTGATCGATAAGATTATCTATCTGGACAACGAAAGCGTGGCTGGAGTGAAGAACGTAACGGTAAACGAACCCTTCTTCCAGGGCCATTTCCCTGGAAATCCGGTAATGCCGGGGGTTCTGCAGATAGAAGCAATGGCCCAGATCGGCGGTATTCTCGTATTGAATACAGTTCCCGATCCGGAGAATTACTGGACTTATTTCCTGGGAATAGAAAACTTCCGCTTCCGGAAAATGGTTTTACCCGGCGATACGATGGTCATTCAATGTGACCTCGTCGTGCCTATTAAGAGAGGAATTGCAAAAATGTCAGGTCGTGCGTTTGTCGGCAACACTCTTGTATGTGAAGGAACTATGACGGCCAGTATCGTTCGGAAAGATTCATGAGTCAGTACCCACTAAGCAACGTACATCCAGAAGCAATAATCGGTAACAACGTTACTATCGAGCCGTTTGCAACCGTCCAGAAGAATGTGGTTATAGGCGACGGAACCTGGATCGGACCATATGCCACCATTATGGAGGGCGCCCGCATCGGAAAGAACTGCCGGATTTTTCCCGGAGCAGTGATTTCCGCCATCCCACAGGATTTGAAATTCCGCGGAGAAGACACTACTGCCGAAATCGGCGACAACACTACCATACGCGAATCTGTTACAATCAACCGCGGTACCGTCGATAAATACAAAACCGTTATCGGCTCCAACTGCCTGCTGATGGCTTATGTACACGTCGGCCATGATTGTATCGTGGGCAACAATTGCATTCTGGGCAACGTCGTTCAGCTGGCGGGCCATGTACTAATCCACGACTACGCCATCTTTGGCGGTTCATGCGCTGTGCAACAATTCAGCAAAATTGGCGCGCATGCTTACATCGGCGGAGGTTCGCTCGTAAGAAAAGATGTTCCACCATTCACTAAGGCTGCCCGCGAGCCGCTTTCATATGCCGGAATCAATACCGTTGGGCTACGTCGTCGCGGCTTTTCGTCTGAAAAAATCAGCGAGATCCAGGAAATTTACCGCTATATCTTTCTTAAGAACATCAACAACTCGAAAGCCGTAGATATGGTTGAGAAGGAAATAGCCGAAAGCCCTGAAAGGGACTACATTCTCGACTTCATCCGCACCTCAGAACGCGGAATCATGAAAGGCTACGGAGGCTTGGATTAATCAATCGTGACCGTTGGAAACGACCAGTCGCCAGGGAATATGCATTCAGACCGACAACCTCGGAAAGCGGTTTAACCGCGAATGGATTTTCAGGCGATTATCCTTGTCGTTCGAATCGGGTCATACCTATGCCATTACAGGCCCCAACGGATCCGGAAAATCTACTTTTCTGCAAATCCTGTGGGGGCAGTCTATTCCCTCGGCCGGCACTGTTAAGTATCTGAACAATAGCCAGGAGGTAGCGGTCGAGGACGTATTTCGACGGATTTCGATCGCCACGCCATATATGGACCTGATTGACGAGTTCACCCTCCAGGAGCAACTCGAGTTTCACTTCAAATTCAAACGGATGCGGGCGGGGGCATCAGTAGAGTCAATAATCGAGACAATTTACCTGGAAAACGCGCGGAATAAGCAAATCGGCAATTTTTCGTCAGGGATGCGGCAAAGACTGAAGTTGGGACTGGCATTCTACACGGCTGCTGATATAGTTTTTCTGGACGAACCCGGGACTAACCTCGATCAGCACGCATTTTCGTGGTATCTGGCAGAGTTGCAGAAGCTACCGGAGAACACCCTGATTTTCATAGCCTCCAACAACCCTGCGGAATATCCCCGCGCCCGGGACGTTATCAACATCATGAATTTCAAGTAACAGCCGATTCGGGGGTAAAAACGCGATGCTTAACCGGACAGTTATGAGGGAAATCTTACAAGGCCGGAGCATCTGCCCGGCCTCTGAATTTTTGATATTATCAATTTTACCACCATATTCGTAAACTCTAAAAATTAACAAATGAAGCTTGCAACCCGCATTCTGGCCCTCATGATTCTCGTTGGCTCAACCGTTTATTTCAGCTCGTGTGACGACGGCGGCGGAGAAGAGAAGTCTGAAAAAGAAGTGCAAATCGAAAAACTGGTCGGAAAATGGAAGGCTACTGCTGTTACATACGACGGCGACGACATGCTGGACGACTACGCTGACTTTGAAATCACGATAGCCAAGGCCTCGGCTGACGCCCTGACCTATACGATTTCGGGCAGACCAGCTAAGTTAACGCCCTGGCCTGCTAACGGAACGTTCACCTTCGGAACTCCTGTTGCAACGCAGTTATTGCGTGACGACCAGGTTACGGTCGTCTATGCTGTGAACAACAATACACTTCAGCTCACCATGCAAAACTATTCTGGTACGGGCTACAATGGTCGCACTGAAACAGTGGCCGGAGACTGGGTGTTCTCGCTTTCGAAGTAATTCGATTCACTTATTATCCTGAATAACAAAAAAGGGGCTGTCTCACATCATGAGGCGGCCTTTTCATTTTTGACCGGCCGCCGGTAAACGCTTTTGCCTGGAATTCTTAATCAGAACCAGCAGGAACCTGGATCTTTCTTTGACAAGACCTCGACCGCGTTTCATCTGCACGGCTAAATTATGCCGTCTTTAAAACAGGCATATCTCATACTGAGGCCCTGTTTATGCATTGTCTATGCTTTGCGTTTGCTTTACGCTTGCTTTGGCTATGAGTCGCGCGCGAATACCTTTCGAAGATATCACGAGATCTTTAAGAGGATTGAAGAATCAGGACGGCAGAACCCAATTCCGGCTGGTCGTACCCGGTTGTTAATCAAAATTTAGCAATCAGCTACCAGAAATGCAACAATGCGTGTCGTAGTGTAAAGTATCAAACAGGCACCGGGAACGAAGCCTAATGGTTATCGCAAGTCTATTCCCTTGAGACTTGAAGTTAGTTGAAACTTAAAATTTGAGCCTAAAAGAGGTTGCCTTAACTGCCTTCAGAAAGGCATCCTCTTTTTATTATTTGAGCACCACGATGGTAATCCCATCGCCGCCGCGTTCAACGTGTTCGTCGGACACCGACACCACTTCCTTGTATCGTTTCAGGTTATCGCGAACCACCTTGCGGAGAACTCCTTCGCCCTTACCGTGCAGGATTCGCAGCTCACCCTGGGCAAGCAGAATCGCCGTATCCATAAACTGATCCAGAATCGGCACCACCTCCTCGACTCGCTTACCGCGAATGTCCAGCGTATTGGAAAAGTTTGCGCGTTTCGAATGCACATCGATGCCAATAGTTCTCAGTCGCGTGGCAATTTGCTTTTCCACGGCAGCGGTTATCTTCTCCAAACGATCTGTCTTCACCAGCGACTTAAGCTCGCCGAACTGTACAGTAGCATTGTTCCCTTTCAACTGGATGATCACACCACTCCCCTCCTGTCCGATAATCCGCACGCGATCGCCTTCTTTCAGCTCGGCGGGTGCTTCCTTTGGCTTGACCGGAGTCTTTACACGTGATGATAATTCCTGAAGACCGCGCCGCACTTTGAGTGTCTCCTTTTTCTCTGCGCGATTTTCACGAATATGGCGGATAGTCTTTTCGATTTCGCGATTCGTATTCTGCAGAAGCATCGCCGCGTCTTCCTTAGCTTTATCGAGAATTTGTTTTTTCCGCGATTCGAGATCGTTCGATAACGTCTCGTATTTTGCCAGCGACTGCGTCAGCGCAGCTTCCTTCTTTTCCATTAGCTTCAACCTCGACGACAACTCCTGACGCTCCTTCTCCAATGAACGTACGAGCGTCTCAAAGCCTGCAAGGTCTTTCCCAACAAGTTTCTCGGCTTCGGCCAGCGTCTCTGGGGGCAGCCCCGTTTTCCGTGCAATCTCCAAAGCGAAAGAACTTCCCGGTTTACCCTGATCCAGCTGGTAAAGAGGGATGAGGTTGCGTTCGTCAAATCGCATAGCAGCATTTTCAATTCCCTGACGTTGGCCAGCAAATAACTTCAAGTTGTAATAGTGCGTCGTAGCAACACCCCATACACGTTTCGTTAACAGTGAATTCAGAATAGCCTGGGCAATAGCGCCGCCGAAATTCGGATCAGTACCCGACCCCAGTTCGTCCATCAGCACGAGTGATTTGTCCGTTGCCTTTTGCAGGAACACATTCATATTCCGGAGGTGACTGCTATATGTACTCAGATCATTCTCGATGGATTGCTGATCTCCGATGTCGAGGAAGATGTGTTGAAAAACACCTACCCTGCTCCGCTCCGAAAGTGGAATAAGCAATCCACACTGAAACATGTATTGCAGCAATCCGATCGTCTTCAGTGCGACCGATTTTCCACCGGCGTTGGGTCCTGAAATGAGCAACATGCGATTTGCATGATTCAGCTCAATGGACAATGGCACGACTTCGCGCTTTCCTTTCAAACTCAGGAACAGCAATGGATGCCGCGCGTTGTACCACGTTAACTCGGGGCGTTTTTCAAGAACCGGCAAGTCCGCGCCTATCTCCAGAGAAAATTTCCCTTTGGCTCGTATGAAGTCGATCTGCGCCAAAAACTGAAACACCTGACGCAGGGATGGCAGTTCCAGACGGAAGCGATCCGTCAATTGCATCAGGATACGTACAACCTCCCTCTTTTCGGCGTGTTCAAGTTCACGGATTTCGTTGTTTGCATCGAGCATTTCCGCCGGCTCGAGGAATACCGTTTGTCCGGTGGCAGACTCGTCCAGGATAAATCCTTTGATACGGCGCTTATGTTCAGCAAGGATAGGAAGCACGATTCGCCCTTCGCGGATAGTTGGCAATGCACCTTCGGGCACCCACTTCTCCGACACAGCATGCTTATAAAGCTGATCTGCGAGCCGTCGCAATCTGCTCTGCTCCTCGCGGAGACTGCGGCGGATTCTGGAAAGTTCACCGCTGGCGGAATCGCGCACAATTCCCTTGTCGTCGACAATTCGGTGCACTTCGGCAATCAATGCCTCACCAATGGCGACAGGTTCCGACAGCCGAAACAGTTCAGGGTAAATTTCCTTTGCTTTGGAGAGGAAGTTCTTGCAGTCAAGCGTTGTTTGCAGTGCGTAGGCGAGATGCAGGAAGTCTTCCGCCTCCAGCCAGTCACCTTCGAGCGAAATCCTTCTAAGCCAATCCTTGCCATCGTAAAAGTGTCGTGACGGAAAATTCTCACCTTTTTCGAGGATCTGACGAAATTCAAGATTCTGATGGAGTAATACGCCAAGGAAGTCGGCATTTGAACTGAAGCGCATGTTATCGACCCATGCGGCGCCAGCGTCGGAAAGACAGTACGCCTTTAGTTTCTCACGGATTTGATCGAAACCCAGCTTTGATTCAAGGTCTTCCGGATAAATCATTGCGCTTCTGTACCTATCGATGACCGTTGTTCCATCAGGCTGAGCGAATCCACCAGAATGGTGTATATATCCTGAAGTTCGCGTGGGCGTTCCATGTAGTAGCGAAGCGAATTCTGAAATATGGAATCCGGAATACCGGTTCGCTCCTCAATTTTTTTCGTTACTCGTGCGAAGAGCTTCGCGGACGAATCTGTTCTCAATCCAAGACGCTGCACTTTCTCCTCCGCCAGGTAGATTTCCGTCAATACCCGAACCATATCTTCTTTCGGCAAAACCTGCAGGGGGTCCTTTTCGGGCCCACATGCTACCGCAACAACCAGACAGGCAACGAAAAACAAACCAAAACCGACACGTTTTACTGTCATTTCACCTTTAATAATCAAATAGAACCAATGTTGAATTGGGCCCAGCAAAATAAACATAATTGTTCTATTTTACGGCCGTGATTTACAATGCGGTAAACCGCGAGGACTCGATTTACGTTCCTCGACAATAAATTCCGTGCAGAAACTGTGCCCGATGAGAGACCTTCTGAAGAAGCTGCGAAAGTACGAGATCCAGATACGAAAGGCTATCAACAGCCACATGCAGGGCGACTTCCATTCGGTTTTTAAGGGGTCAGGATTGGAGTTCGACGATGTCCGGCCCTATCAGTACGGCGACGACATCAGAACAATTCACTGGAACGTATCCGCCAAAGGCCACGGAACTTTTGTAAAAACGTACAAAGAGGAAAAGGAACAAACGGTATTTTTTATTCTCGACGTCAGTGCATCCGAAGACATCGGGATGAACGGCCGCACCAAAGGGGACGTCAGCCGCGAGATATGCGGAGTTCTGACGTTGTCGGCGGTCAAGGAATCAAGTCACGTGGGTCTTATATGCTATTCCGATGTTCGCGAGGTGTATCTCAAGCCGGTGAAAGGTCATTCGCAGGCCTATGAAATTATCAAGGCCTTGTCGAATCTGAAGCCAAAGTCGCTTCAGACCAACCTGTCGAAGGCCATCTCATTTGCCTTGAACATCATTAAGCGGCGCAGCGTCGTCATCCTGATATCAGACTTCATCGACGAAGGATACTTCGACAATCTCAAGGCTCTCGCTCGACGTCACGATCTGGTGATCATTCACCTGAGCGATAAACTGGAACGCAATCTTCCGGGACTTGGCATTATCCCTGCAGTCGACAAGGAGTCGGGGAAAACGCTCTGGATCAACACATCGTCGGCGGCATTCCGCGAAAGAATCAATGCAGGCCACTTCGAAAGACGGGAAGAGTTGGCACGTTTCAGTCGAAAGCATGAAATAAACTTCATCTCATTGGACACGCAGGAGGACTACGTGCCGAAGCTGCTGAAGTTGTTTAAGGTAAGGAACAAAACGATGAAGACAACGTGATGCGTACACGTGGAGTATTCATTCGTATCAACTGCTGCTTCCTGATGGTATGGAGCGCTCTGACTGTGGCGGGACAGGAGAAGCTACAGGTACGCGGGCAGTTCCAGGAAGATAGCATGCGCGTAGGCGATGAGATCTTTTATTCGCTCACGGCAAGGTATCCAAAGGAAATGCAGGTCGTATTCCCCGACAGCTCATTCAACTACGCACCTTTTGAATTCGGCCGGAAGCGCATCTTCATCACCAGGACAGAAAACGGAATCAGTTTTGACAGCGCAGTATATCATCTCACAACATTTGAAACCGATTCACTTATACGGCTACGCCTCCCTGTATATCAGGTGAACGCACTGGATTGCACAAAGTACCTCGCCAACTGGGACACTGTACGCATGCAATTGCTTGTAAAGGCAGCGCCAGAGTTCATTGGACCTGACCTTCCCGTAAGGGCTTCCATCGCCTACCAGGAAGTACCGAAACCATTCAACACGCCGTTGCTCCTTATCGGCATTACCATGACCGTTCTCCTCGCCGGAGTTCTCTGGGTTGTCTTTGGTGCGCGGGTCAGACAATACATTACCACAAAGCGACTGAGACGGACTCACCAGAGTTTCCTCAACGCCTACACGGCTCAAGTCGATCAGATTAAAAAAGCTTTTTCGGCTGAAAAGACGGAGGCAGCTCTTGCCATGTGGAAAAAATATATGGAAGGTCTGAACCGCAGGCCATACACGCGACTTACCACGCGCGAAACTCTTTTAGTGGAAAGGGATGAATACATGGTAAACAACCTTCAAAAGTTGGATGCCGCCATTTACGGAACCAATTCAGACGTTGTTGATCCTCTGCTCAATCTTCGAACTATCGCAGAGAAGAGGTTCGATGAAAAAATAAGGGAGGTGCGAAATGGATAGCGAATTTCAAACTCCATGGTATAGCTTCGAGTGGTTCTCACCCAGCGTTTTCAATAGCTTCGAGTGGGACAATCCACTGTTCCTGTATGCTGCCGTAGCCACGCCGTTGTTGTTCCTTTTGCGCTGGCTGATCCAGTCACGGTTCAGTCAGAAACTCCCGGTTGCCGTTACAAAAAGAGAACTGAAAAGCTCTCCGATTGCATTGATCAGATTTGTTCCTGATCTCTTCCTCATGCTAGCCATTGCATTAATGTGTGTTGCTTTGGCGCGGCCTCAACGGAGTAATGAAAAAGTGGAGCAATGGAGCGAAGGCATTGACATCATGCTCGCACTGGATATCAGCCGGTCCATGCAGATCGCGGACCTCGAGCCAGATCGGCTTACGGCTGCAAAACAAGTCGCGCTTGATTTTATCAATGGGCGTACACAGGATCGCATTGGACTGGTGGTGTTTTCGGGCGATGCGTTCTCTTTGTCGCCACTCACTACTGATTACGACCTGCTCCGGAATTATATCCGCGATATAGAATTTGACATGATTCAGACGTCGGGTACGGCGATCGGAAGTGCAATGGCCGTTATGACGAACCGCATGCGCGAGTCGGAGGCGAAATCCAAAGTTTGCATTTTACTAAGTGACGGCGACAACAACGCCGGGCATATCGATCCAATTACTGCTGCAGAACTTGGCGCGGCATTCGGAGCAAGAATATATACCATCCTGGTGGGAAAAGAAGGACTCGTACCCTTTGGAAAAGATTTCTTTGGGCGTACACAAATGTTCGATAACACAGTTGACGAAACCGTCATGCGAAAGATGGCTGACATTGGTAATGGCGAGTTTTTCCGCGCAACGGATAACGAAGCACTCGTATCCATTTTCAAAAAGATTGACGAATACGAGAAAGCGGAGATAAAGGAAACGCGGTTCCGGGACAAGACGGACTTCTATGTAAACTACCTGACGTGGGGAGCTGCTTTTCTGCTGGGTTGGCTGGCGTTCAAGTCGACGTTCTTCACGAACGTCCTTCAGGACTGATCAGTGTCCTATGCCTCCGGGATCAAGAATCAGGCGGCACGCGAAACCCACCAGCACGATTCCCAGAACAATATTGAGTATTCTTATAAACCGCGGCGTGATGAGGACGCGGAGTTTGTCAGCAAGTTTTGCTTTGATTAAATCAGTAGCAAACACGGTCAATACAATGGATGAGAAATATGCTACGATTTCGCGCGGCGAAGTGTATCCGAACTGAGTAGTAGCTACTCCCACGGTAGCTACCCAGAAGAACAGTACCATGGGACTAAGACCATTAATGATAAATCCTTTAGCAATGAGTCGTCCCGGGCTGCGAAACTTTATCGTCTCCGGATTGAAATTAGCGAGTTGACGACTTTTGATAAACAGGTAATAAATTCCGAAACCAAACAACACCAGGGCTCCGCCATAGGCGAGGTAATGACGGGAGCTTTCGTCGCTGACGAACTTCACCAACCCCAGATAAGAGATCAGGATATAGAAGGCATCACTTAACGACACCCCTATTGCTACAAAGAATCCGCTCCTGAATCCGCGCTCGATACTGGTCTGAAGGATGGTAAAAAACACTGGACCTATCAACAGCGCGAGAACAACGCCGGAAACAACTCCCTTAACTACGATTTCCATTCCCGTTTTGTTGAAGGAAAGCTTTCCAGTCCTCCAGCTGGGCATTTTTCATAACGCGCGGAAACTTGTTTTGTCCGCCAACCTTGCCTTTTACTTCCATGTAATCGTAAAAGGTTTTTACGGGAAGCACATCAACATAAATTTCTTTAAGTGCGGCGCTGCGCTCCACGGCGTAGTCATCATTCAACTCCTTCAGTCGTGCGTCGATCTTTTCCTTCAATTCACCTGCATCTATGTTATTCGCTCCATCCGTGCCTACGAACCAGTGATGTGCAAAGAGGGAACCGTGGGGTATTCCGGCAACTGTGAATTCCGGAATCGTGATATTGTAGTCGTTGGCAACAAGCTCAATAGCCTTGTTCATATTATCCACCGAAAGGTGTTCACCACAAAGACTGAGGAAGTGTTTCGTTCTCCCGGTAATTACAATCTCTGATTCTTCCAGTGAAGTAAACTTGATGACGTCGCCGATCATATACCGCCAAGCTCCCGAGCAAGTCGACAATAGAATGGCGTACTCCTTGCCTTCTTCAACTTCGTCGATGAGAAGGGTTTGAGGATTTTCCTTCAATTCGCCATTCGCATCGAAGTTGCGGTCATCAAAGGGAACGAATTCATAGAAGATGCCATTGTTGAGAACCAGGCGCATTGATCTTCGATTGGGATACGCCTGAAAGGCAATGAATCCTTCTGATGCCAGATAGGTTTCAATATAATAGATCGGCCGTCCAAGCAATCTTTCGAATCCTTTTCGATAGGGATCAAAAGATACTCCTCCATGAACGTACACATTCAGGTTTGGCCATATCTCATGGATGTTTTTAACCTTGTGATGGCGAACGATCTTCTCCATGAGAATCTGTATCCATGCCGGAACGCCGACGATAATGCCGATATCCCAGTCAGGAGCCTTGCGTGCGATCTCATCGAGCTTTGCATCCCAATCGCGTGTCTTGGCAATTTTCTTTCCCGGCTTATAGAAATGTTGAAACCAGAACGGCAGTCTCGCAGCCTGAATACCACTAAGATCACCTTCAAAGTAGCTTCCGCGTTTATTAAGGTGCGTGCTTCCGCCAAGCATCAGAATTCCAGCTTCAAAAGTTTCTGAGGGAAGGTCGTATTTTGACAACGTCAGGATCTGACGGATACTGGTCTTCTGTATCGCTTTTGTCATATCCTTTGTCACCGGAATATACTTGGAGGAAGCCTCCGATGTTCCCGAACTCAGTGCGAAGTATTTGATGCGTCCCGGCCAGCATACGTCTTTCACACCTTTAAGTGAAAGCTTCCACCAGTCATTGTATATCTTGTTATAATTGTGGATAGGAACATTAGCCTTGAATGCTTCGTAAAACTGTCTGTGGCCACTTCTGAAGTTGCTGAGTATTTTGGGGAAGTTATAGAACTTGCCGAATTCGGTTTGGTTTGCCGCTATCAAAAGTTCTTTTAATTCCTTCTTCTGCAGATCAAATGGCGAAGAATACTCCTGCTCCAGCATTTCCCTCAGGCGTATCCCTTTTTTCAGCAATGTTCCGAGTATCGCCATATTTGCCTTAGCTTTGTTTTTGAAAGGCTAAAAATAGGAATGAATATCAAAATTAACATCAATTATCTGCGGCAAAACTTACCCGTGGGATGCACCCTGGTAGCCGTAAGTAAGACGCAACCAATTGACGTCATCGCAGAAGCGTATGCTGTCGGGCAACGGGTATTCGGTGAAAATAAAGTTCAGGAACTCGTACCCAAACATGAAGCACTGCCCAAGGACATTTCCTGGCATATGATCGGCCATCTGCAATCGAACAAGGTGAAGCATATTGCTCCATTCGTCGACTGCATTCAAAGTGTAGACTCCCTCAAACTTCTTCAGGAGATTGACAAACAAGCACGAAAAAACAACAGAACTATTCGTTGTCTTCTGCAGGTGTTCATCGCATCCGAAGAAACGAAGTTCGGTTTTTCAGAGGAAGAAGTGCGTGAACTGATCGCATCGGGTGCGCTCGGGGAGTTGCATAACGTATCCATTACAGGCCTGATGGGTATGGCGACATTTACGGACGACGAAGCAAAAGTGAGACGTGAATTCAGGAAATTAAAATTATTCTTCGAAGCACTCAAGAAGGAGAATCTTCCCCCCAACATGCAAATGACGGAACTTTCGATGGGAATGAGTGGCGATTATCCGATTGCTGTTGAAGAGGGTAGCACAATAGTGCGGGTAGGTACTGCTATTTTTGGTGAACGTAACCTTTCTAAAACGCAATGACGCATAGATTCACACTTATCGCCGGCGCGGTGCTAGGATTTTTATCCGTCGCACTTGGGGCTTTCGGCGCACACGCATTAAAGCCGTTTCTCATCGAGCGGAACCGACTCGGCACGTTCGAACTCGCCGTGGAGTATCAATTACATCACGCGTTGGCGATGCTTATTGCCGGCGCGCTAATGCATCACTTCAATCCGTCAAAATTGAAGTACGCGGGCATTTTCTTCTTCCTGGGCATTCTGCTCTTTTCCGGGAGTTTATATGGATTATGCTTTACCGGACTGGGTATACTCGGGCCGGTCACTCCGATTGGCGGCGTGATGCTACTAATTGGCTGGTCGTTTCTTGCAGTTGGTCTGATTCAGGGCAGAAGGCAGCCCGAGGGAGCGCCAAGAATTAACTGATCGCGTTTATTCCGGAGAAAAGCGGATTCAGTATAGCGCGGTGCGGTGGATTAGGCCAAGGATCCCCGTGGGAAAATTTGCAATGGCAGGTTTCTGCCACTGCAAATTTTGAGTAATGTTATTGATTTTGTTTGCGATCCAGTACGTTGGTTTTGAAGCTGATAAGGCCCCCATCAGGATTTGATGCATTGCTAACGATGGTAACAACCTTGTTTTGCTTACCGCTTTTTCCGGCGCTGTTAAACGCAACAGTGATTTCAGATTTCTGACCCGGCATAATAGGATCACGGGGCCATGAGGGCACAGTGCAGCCACAAGTAACTTGTACGTTAGTGATAATCAGGGGTTCAGTACCCGTGTTCGCAAATTTGAACGTATGCTCTACTTTGTCTCCCTGATATATATCGCCAAAGTCGAACGATTTTTCTTCAAACGTGATCACCGGGCCCGCGGCTGGCTTGCTTGCTTGTTGCGCAAAAAGCTGAACAGAGAAAACAACCAGGGCCAGCAGAAACATATACTTCTTCATAAGCTTTATATTTTTTTCAAAATTAACACCCTTAACTCAAGAATTCTGCCAAGTTTATCAAAAATTCTTACCGTTCGTGACTTTCTATCCTGAACGGAATTTAATCAGGGAAACATGCAGGAAGCAGTAAAATCGATCTATGGGAATAAGGTGCGGGTGCGGGCATGCGGGCTGTGCTGGGACGAGAACCGGCTGCTTGTTGTAAGCCACGCCGGGCTTGGTCCGGCGGATTTCTGGGCCCCTCCGGGTGGAGGCGTTGAATTTGGTTTTTCCGTTCATCAAAATCTTGAGCGGGAATTTCTTGAAGAAACCGGCCTGGCTGTCGAGGTTGGCCCATTCCGGTTCGTGTGCGAAGTCGTCCGTCCGCCCTTATATGCCGTCGAGCTGTTCTTCCAGGTGAACTCCATCGGGGGCCAGCTTCGGACAGGAACGGACCCTGAACTCAATATTATCAAGGATGTGAGGTTTATGGCCTGGGAGGAGCTTATGGCAATCCCGCCATCAGACCGGCACGGCATTTTTCAGTTGACGCGAAGTGCCGAAGAATTACGTGAAATGAGCGGATTCCACAGGATATAATTCGATTTTCGACAAAATCCGCCTTGTTAATTACATGGTAAAATAACTATTATTGCAACACTTAAACCATTTACGATGAACCTGACTAAAATACTTTCCATTGTCCTTTTTCTGGTGAGTCTGGCCCTGGCGGGATATCTGTTTTTCGATATTAACTCTACCATCCAGTTCAAGGAGCACGTTGCGGCAACGGAAAATCGTATCAAAGATAAACTTGCTGTGATTCGCGAAGCCGAGAAGGCTTACCTCGAACGCCACGGAAAGTACACTGCAGACTGGGATTCGCTGATTAACTTCATTGAAAATGGTCAGGTTCCGATCACTGTAAGATCTGAAACGATAGAAATCCTCAGCTACGGCGAGGAAAAAGTAACGGTAAAAATTGATACGGTAGGTTATATGTCTGCCAAAGACCGGATTTTCAAGAAGAATTTCCAGTTAACGGCCACGAACCCTGGAACGTTCATGGGATTTCTCGTGAAAGAAGGTGATTATGTAGTTGCAAAGTCCAATGCATACAGACTTCGCGGCGACAACGGCAAAACTGAAGTTTATCGGTTCAACGAATCGGGAACAATTACGAATCTTGCCAATCTGGAAGTTGGCGCTCCTGTTAAGAGGGGCCAGGTTCTCGCTGATCTGTGGGAGTACCAGGTAAATCCTAATGTTGATATCAAAACATTGGCACAGGTTCCAGGTTCGAACAAAACCTTCGATATCTATGTCGGCAAGGTTAAGCGCGGAAATCTTGAGGTAAGTGTGATCGAAGTCAGGGATCCTGCACCCATCAATCCCGAACGCAGCGCTTCCAACGAAGTTCGTAACCGTCAGCCACTTGGCTTCGGATCCCGTGTCGATGTGAGCACTAGCGGAAACTGGGAATAACCTTGCAGGGTACTGAGTTGAACTACAAGCAGATCAAGAAAATCCGGGATGACCGTTTTGATGAAGACTTTATTCATCAGTACCACTTGTTGGTAAATATCGGAACCCGGGATTTTCAGCTTGCTGTACTCGACCCCCAAGAAAATCTGGTCCTCCTGATGGAGGACTTTGTTTTACCAAATATTACGTCTCATGAAGAGCTGCTCCAACTGTTGGACCAGCTTTTCGATTCACACAATCTGCTCAAGGCGGGGTTCTGGAACAAAATCAAGATCTCTTTCAAGAATCACAAATTTGTTCAGGTTCCCAAGGTGTTGTTCGCCCCCGAGGCGTTACCTGAATACCTTAAGTTCAACGCCAACATCGACGTCCGGAAGGAAGACTTCCTTGCTACGGAAAACGCGATGGCCGATGCGGTGACTGTTTTTGCCATCCACAAGGATCTGAAGCAGTGGATTGAAGGCGTTTATCCGAATAATCCGCCCTACTTCACCCACCAGTCCGCGGTCCTGATAGAGGGTGTTCTTCAAATTGCACGAACACGCGAGGACAGCCCCCTGTACATCTATGTAGATCGGTTCAAACTGCACATTATTGCGTGCAAGGATGGAAAGCTCCTTTACTACAACCAATTCGGCATTAAGCAGTTCTCGGATTATATCAAGTACATCATGTTGGTGATGAAGTCACTCAACATGGATCAAAAAACCAGCGAAGTTGTGTTGTGGGGATATATCGGAAAATCTTCACCGCACTACGCGGAATTCTACAAGTATATCAAGAACGTAACCTTTGGTGGCCGTCCCTCCTTCCTCAGGTTTGGCTTTCCTTTCGACGAAGCACAGGAGCATCACTTCTTCGATCTGTACAACATTGCGTTGATGAACGAATCGCATCCCTGATCGGGCTGCGGCAAAACATTTCCCGTCATCATGAAAAAAAGAATCGCACTCTTTCCTGGCTCATTTGATCCGTTCACCAAAGGTCACGAGGACATTGTACTTCGCGGACTTCAGTTGTTTGACGAAATCATTATTGCCATTGGTTATAACAGCCAGAAAAACGTCAGGTACTTTGAGATCGGTTACATGATTGACCGTATCCGTCAGACATTCGAGAAGTACCCTAACATAACGGTCCTTACCTATTCTGAACTCACGGCGGAGCTTGCAAGAAGACACGGTGCAACGTTCCTCCTCCGCGGACTGCGCAATACAACAGACTTCGAGTACGAGAACAGCATCTCGCAAATAAACCGGAAATTGTTTAGTGAACTGGAATCGGTGTTTCTGATCACCTCTCCGCAATTAACGTGGATCAGTTCATCGATCATTCGTGAAGTTCACAAATACGGCGGGGACGTATCTGAGTTTCTACCCTACAAGCTATAGGGCTAATTGAGGAGTCATTTGGTGGACTTTAGTCCGTTCTTCATGTAAAACTGTTCAAAGACGTAGTTTATAGACTTATAGGAGTGTTGCAGCGCGTGATACACTTCTTTTTGGCTCATCCAACGCACGTCTTCAATATCTTCACTTGCCTGCGGCTTCATCTTCGCCTCGTCCTGGATCTCCATCAGATACCATTTGGTTTTCTTCAGCATGGCGCGCTTGTTCATGGTGTACGTGTGCCATGTCGTACATATCCGCTTTCCCAGCTTGACTGTAATGTTGCATTCTTCTTCAACCTCGCGCACCGCCGTTTCCCGGTAGGTTTCCCCCTTCTCTTTTTTGCCTTTCGGAAGATCCCATTTCTTCATGCGATAGATCATCAAAGACTTTTCCTTTTTTCGAACGAGTCCACCGGCAGCCTTAACAATCTTGAATCTGTTCCGGAGTTGTTCTTTGATCAAGTCGTAATCTGCAACCGAAATCGTTATCGAAAGGACATTTGTAGGTACTCGTGAGTCGAGAAATTCCAGGATGAGATTCAGTTCTGGCTCTGCAACGTTTTTGATCCATACATGATGGATGAGTTTCGCCTGGGTGACGCGTTCAGCAGCGGCGTCTATGATATGATTGATTCGTCCTTCATCCGGCAATTCTTGAGCTTTAAGAATTCTCAGTGGAATGTCGTTTATAAAAATGATCATTCAATACGGAATTTAAGACGAAACCATAAACACAAAAGAATAAAATATTCTTTAGGTGGCAAGGCCTGCCCGGGATTTTCTCATTATTGAAAAAGCGCCAATGAAGCGGTCATCATGCCATTAAACATATGTTTTTTGTATAAATTTCGGTGCTATGCCAATTCTAAAAGTTCAGGAAGAAACAGCCGGCCAAGTTGCAGCCAGCCTTCTCAAAATTCAAGCTATCAAATTAAGTACGGATAAACCGTTTACGTGGGCTTCCGGATGGAAGTCGCCCATTTATTGTGATAACCGTCTGTCGCTGTCATATCCCGACATCAGAAGTCTTATTCGTGACGGACTAGTCGATGCCATTCGCCAGAACTTCTTCACCGTGCAGGCAATTGCCGGAGTCGCAACTGCCGGAATTGCGCAGGGCGCTCTGGTGGCAGACAAAATGAACCTTCCGTTTCTCTACGTACGTCCCAAGCCGAAAGATCATGGCATGGAAAATCTCATCGAAGGACGCATTGAGAAAGGACAAAAGGTTGTACTGGTTGAAGATCTGGTATCCACCGGAGGAAGCTCTCTGAAAGCCGCTGCTGCGCTCAGAAAAGAAGGATTCGAAGTACTCGGGATGGTGTGCATCTTCTCGTACGGCTTCGATATCGCCACACGAAACTTCTATGAAGCCAACACATCCTTAATCACACTCAGTGACTACGGGCATCTGCTGAAATATGCTCAGGAGCAAAAATATGTTTCTGAGGAACAACTGGTGTCTCTGAAGGCGTGGCGGGTGGATCCGTCGAACTGGAAAAAATAACCCATGGATGCGCCCAACATAAACACTTTTGAACCGGCGTACGGCGAGAGCTTTGAGTACACTCCCTTGCCAGACATTCCCGCAGGAAGTCGTATCGGTGTCGTTGGTGCCGGGGCATTCGGAGGATGGGCCGCACTTCATCTTCTTCGTCGTGGATATGATGTAACCCTTTATGATGCCTGGGGATCCGGCAACTCAAGGTCAAGTTCGGGCGATGAAACGCGAGTCATCAGATCTACATACGGCAAGAATGAGCTTTACTTTAAGATGAACGCGAGATCCCTTCAGCTATGGAGGGAGCACGAACGATACTTCGCAAAACAGGTTCTTATCAACGCCGGTGTACTCTGGTTTTGTTATAAAGAAAAAACACCATTAGTAGACGATTCCATCCCCTTCTCCCGGAAGTATGGAATGGAGTACGTTTATCTTTCCACAGCTGAACTTAGAAAGCGTTATCCGCATGTAAACAGTGCTGATCTTGATCACGCATACCTGGACCCATACGGTGGCTACCTCCTCGCGAGGGAATCGTGCCAGGAGGTGGTGAAGTTGTTTGTCAGCGAAGGCGGCAAGTACATTCAGCGTGAAGTTAAACCGCTCCGGAAGGGCGGAACGGACATCAACGAAATCGCTCTTTCAGACGGAAGTCGCGAAACCGCGGATGCATTTCTTTTTGCATGCGGATCGTGGTTGCCATTGGTGTTTCCAAATGAACTGCAGCGCATTATTACCTGTACACGCCAGGAAGTATACTACTTTGGTGTGCCCGCTGCAGATTCGTCAGCATTCGATGCGATGCCGGTATGGATCGACGCAGATGGAAAGGATTTTTATTACGGCATTCCCGGGAACTCACTGCGCGGATTCAAGATTGGTGTAGACAAGAGAGGTGCGACCTTCAATCCAACTTCGGGTGAACGGACTCCAGTTGAGGCGGTTCTGAAAGAAGCGCGTCAATTTTTATCGCACAGGTTTCCTGCGCTGCGATACGCCCCACTGATCGAAGCACGGGTTTGCCCTTACGAGAATTCGCCCAGCGGAAACTTTATCTTTGACATGCTTCCTGGAACCCGGAATGTATTCGTACTGGGCGGAGGCTCAGGTCATGGCTTTAAGCATGGCCCGGCATTAGGAGAACTTGTAGCAGGAGTCTTTACCGGCAAAGAACGGGTTCCTGACGCATTCCGGCTTGCCCGGTATCAATAACATCCAGCCATTCCGTTGTGCGGCATATCTTTTTAACAAGTTTGTCATAAAAACTATGGCAAAGTATTCGAAGAAATCAGGAGAAATGGTGGAGCGTGCCATGAAGAGAAAAAAGAAGGGGACATTGCGCACGGGAACTGGCAAGAAAGTTACCAGTCGAAAACAAGCAATAGCCATCGGGTTATCTGAGGCCCGCGAGAAAGGTGCAAAGGTACCTGCCCGCAAGAAGAAAACCACCAAACAAAGACCGGCGGCGAAGAGAAGTTCCTCGGCCCGGAAGACTTCAAAGAAAAGTACTTCGCGTAAATCCAGGAGCTGACAGTCAGGTCGGCAGGATACCGGCGTCCATTTGATGTATTGAGATGCATCTGGTATAACTTTTTAGCAGCTTTAAGGTTCAACCAGACTCATCTATTATGAAAGATCAACAAACCAGAAAACTCCGGTCGGACAGGCCATCAGGTCGTCAGGCAGCGGAGCAACCTGAGCACAGCAGTTTGCATCAGGGACAGGGCCCGGATTTTGCAACACAGGATTCACATCTTCATGATCAGAATCCGGGAATGGTGTCAGAGCAACGACGCCCAGTAGACCGGAAACATCCGGCGACGCGGGCGTTTACTCCGCCTGAGACGATTGAGAAAAAAGAAGATGAATAACAATCAGAAAGGAATGTTAACAAAAAGAGGCTGCCCAACAAGCAGCCTCTTTTGTTTCGTTATGTATTGTTCCGATGATGAGCTGATAAATGAAGCCCGCGAGTCAGCTCTTAGCGTGTCTAAACATCAGGCTTCCTGTTGCTCCAGCCAGGAGGTTGTAATCTCATTGAGAACACGTACTTTTTCAGAGAAATCGCCTTTGATCCGAGAGCGAATCTTTTGCATGTTATCGAGAAGTTCATTGGTATCGTCAGGAATCGCTTCCTCGAGATATTCACGAATTCTCTTTGAAACAGTAGGTGACTTTCCGTTGGTAGAAATACCAATTTTCAGATTCCCTTTTGTTACGACCGAGCCCAGATAAAAATCACAGAGCTCCGGTGTGTCGGCGACGTTAATGAGCAGTCTTCGTGAACGTGCAAAGTTGCGGATCGTTTCATGTAACTGTCTGTTATCCGTCGCAAGTATCACCAGATCTTTATCCCACAAATCCCACAGTTTGAAGTTCCGCTCAACCAGCGTAACACCTGAATGTTTTCGCGCAAGATCTTTCACCGCTTGCTGAATCGTTCTCGCCACCAGCGTCACCTTCGCAGCCGGACTGTTTTTCAACACTGCACTTAACTTTTCCAAGCCTACGTTACCTCCTCCGACAATAAGTGTCTGGAGGTTTTCAAGCTTGAGAAATACCGGAAAAAGATTGTTTTGCTCCAACATAACATTAATAATTACACACCTGAAATAAAGATCCGTTATTCATAGTTCTTCAAAGCATTCGCGTCGACGATGCGTTGCATCTCGCGCGCATAGTGGACGACTTCCCCGACGATAATCAAACCCGGGGACGAGATATCCTCGTTCTTCATTAATCCGCCGATGGTCGCAACCGTTCCGATTACGTTCTTCTGATTTGGCATCGTACCATTTTGAATAACCGCTACCGGCGTTGTGCTTTTACCATGCGCCTGGAACACGCCCATAATTTCTTCAATCCTGCCGACTCCCATGAGTATTACTACCGTCGCCGAAGATTGAGCAGCCAGGGCAATATCGCGGGAGAGTTTGTCTTCACGTGTAGTTCCTGTGATTACCCAGAAGCTTTCACTAATGCCACGCGCCGTAACGGGGATATTAAGTGCCGCAGGTACGGCCACTGCACTCGTAATGCCGGGGACGACGGATGTTTCTATGCCATGGCGCCCGGCGAACTCAATCTCCTCTGCACCGCGTCCAAAAACAAAAGGATCTCCGCCCTTAAGCCGGACTACGTGGCCAAACCGGAACGCCATCTCGACAATCAATTCATTGATTTCATCCTGGGTGTTGGAGTGCGCTCCTGCCCTCTTACCTACGGAAAGCATTGGCGTTTCCGAAGGAATGAGATTCAGAATGCCCTGCGAGACTAATGCATCGAACAATACGATGTCGGCAGATTTCAGAACCTTTACAGCCTTCAATGTCAGAAGATCAGGGTCACCGGGTCCTGCTCCCACAAGAGTGAGGCGGGGATGTCCATTGGTTATGGATATGGTTGGAATCATCTGCTTACTTCTTCTTTGACCGAACGGAAAGCAATAGCGTCAGCAAGAAACTTCTTCGACGTTTCGAGGTATTCGATGGCAAATTCTTCCGTCGGTTCATTCTTGTTGATCTGCAGAACCATTTCCTTGAAGTCGTGAATCTGGAAATGTCCTGTCTCGACGAACATCTTCTGGAAGTCGAGTATCGTCTTAATCTGGGTGCTCGGCTTAATATCCACCGTCAGCAGCAGTGCTTTGGCTGTGTTGATCATTGCGCTATAGCTATGATAGATGCTATCCGCATATTGAACATTGCGAAGCGCCTCAGTTGACCAGGTAATTTTGTCTTCCGAATCGGCGAACAATGTCGAGACAAGATCTATCATCACCCCCGCACATTCGCCTACTGCGGTATGAAGGACAAAGTTATTTTCCTGGCCCCAATCCACGTAATCCGTAGGTACGACTGAAGTCAGGTCAGTCAGCGGCTTCAGCATGGTATAGAAGTAATTACGGCCCATGCGCTGGAAGTACGCGTGGAAGTATTCACCCTCCTGCACATTAGCTTCGTAGTCGCTCAGGATAAGACGCAGCGCGTCTGGTCCGCGTCGGCTTGGTATTTTGATAATCTTATCAGCAACAATACCCTGACCGTTTCCAAGGTTACCTCCGCCGAGCAGAAGTACGAGTGCCGGTAATACCTTGCCTTGTTTATCTTTTATCGTACTTCCGTGCAAGCCGATGCTTGCCAACCCATGCTGGCCACAGGAGTTGGGGCATCCACTGATTTTGATCTTAATGTCATTGTTATAAATCAGATCAGGGAACTCTTCGCGGATTACTTTTTCAAGGGCGAGGGAAATGTGTGTGCTGTCGGAGATCGCCAGATTACATGATTCCGTTCCTGGACAGGCGGTCACATCTGCAACGCTGTCAAACCCTGGTTCCGCCAAACCAAGAGCATTGAGGGCATTGAACAGGTGCTTCAGCGCATTGGGCCTTACGAAGCGGATGAGGTATCCCTGGTTTACAGTGACCCTGAGTTCGGATGATGCAAACTGATCGATCACGTCAGCGAACTTGCGGGTCAGGTCAGATGACATATTTCCCAACGGGAGCTTCACGTATACGGCATTGAAACCTTCCTGCTTCTGCCTGATGACGTTTGTACGCAGCCACCGGTCATATTTCGCCGGATCTGACGGCTCAACTTCGCCGAGTATTTTTTCGGCAGGTATTGGTGAGGGAGGAACGACGTTGAGATTGATAGGATAAACCTTGTGTTTGATGGCCTTGCGTTCTTCTTCGACGAGCTGCATAATTTTCTCGAGCCCCACGTCTTCAAGAAGAAACTTGAAACGCGCCTTCATTCTTCTGTTGCGTTCGCCATAACGGTCGAACACGCGAATGACGGCTTCGGTGAACGGAATGATCTGATCCTCTTCCAGGAATTCAAATGCCGTCAGTGCGAGGTATGGATTGGCGCCGAGGCCGCCGCCGATCATCACTTTGAATCCGCGTTTTCCGTCCTTGATTTTGGGAATGTATCCGAGGTCGTGTATGAACGAGAATGCCGAGTCCTTATCACTGGATGAAAACGAAATTTTGAACTTCCGCCCCATCTCCTGGCAAATCGGATTTCTCAACAAGTACTGGAAAGTTTCGTACGCATATGGAGTGACATCGAAAGGTTCCTCAGGATCGATGCCGGCGATATCGGAAGCAGTCACATTACGCACCGTGTTTCCACAGGCTTCGCGAATGGTAATTGAATCCTGTTCAAGTTTCGTCCAGAGTTCAGGAGTTCGGTCGAGGCTCACGAAGTGGATCTGTATATCCTGACGTGTGGTGGCGTGCAGGTTGCTGCTGGCATATTCATCGGAGATATCAGCTATCCTGCGGAGCTGTTGAGTCGTTACTCTACCCAACGGGAGCTTTATGCGAACCATCTGGACGCCAGGCTGGCGTTGTCCATAGATTCCTCTCACGAGGCGAAGGCTGCGAAACTTATCATCATCAATTTTACCCTCGCGGTATAACCTGATCTTTTTTTCAAGGTCGATGATGTCGCGCGCGACGATAGGATTGTTAAGATCTTCTAATTCGGACCGGAAGCTTTCCATACACTAAGGGCTGTTAGTTCGTTTCTGTTTGTAAATAAAAGAGCCTTTCCTGTTTTGCAGGAAAGGCTCGTTATATCGGTTAAGTTTTTCAGGCTTAGTTAACGTCCATACGTTCCTGCATGCGCGCGCAAAGATTTACAGCAACACTTCTTGCTTGCCATAATCTTGTTCCACATACAGGAGTTGTATTTCAGCATACTATTACGAATGTAGGGCATCACACGTAGAAATTCAAATCTAACGTCACTAAAAAATTATAAATCAATGAATTAACGATTGTTAGCCTTGACCGCAATCGATAGCAATGCACAAAACCCGATCGGTCATTAACGATGCTTTAACAAAAAAAGCTGCTCACGAAGCAGCTTCTTTTTGTGAAGGACGTCAAAGCAGTTTCTAGTGACTGCCAAGTTTGTCCATCTCTTTTTCGAAAGTTTCCTTAAACTTCTCGTAGTCGTAATCTATTCTCAGACGTTCATCCTGGGATAATCTTTCGTTGTAAGTCTTGACCAGTTCGTCAGCCGAAAGTTCGATCGCTATGTAGGTCTTGAACGTGCCATTCTCTGTTTTCATCAGCTTCTCGCAAAGCGTTCTTACTCCCGATAGTTGTTGTTCCACGATCTCGCGGTTCAGTTGTTCAAAACGTTCCTCCACTTGTTCACGGTTGTTCATCTCACGTGAATTGGTGTAGTTGTCGGTAACTGCCTTTACGGTAGTAGAGATACTTGCTGCGAGCTCTGCACGTGCATTGGCGAGTGCCTTCTTTTTCGAAGTCACCTGGTCCATGCTTTCGCCGATAGAGTTTGCCCGGAAGAACTTGTTGTTGGTGAAGTATTCAGATCCGGAGCAAGGCACGATAACTTCGGTCTCTCCTTTGGGAGCTTTCTCTTTACCCTTACAGGCACCCAGAAAGACGGCGCCCAGCGCAAGAAGCATAAGGGCGGATTTAGTAACATGTTTCATATTAGAGGCGATTTAAAGTTTCAATTCAAGTGAAGGCAAAAGGAATACCAAAAACCAGATCTTTATTGCAGAACCGTGTTTATCAGTTCACTCATCTTGTCTTTTTCGAGTGTTTCCATGGCCTTGTTATATGCGTCAATGCTTGATTTCTCGTAATCGAGTCCAAACCCCTTAATCCGATCGAGGACCGTCGTATATATTTCTTTACCCTCCTTCAACGTTATGACCTTGACCAGTCCGGTAACATACGTAACGTATATGCTTCCGGTTATAGAACCTTTCTCGGCATCAGACCTCACATCAAACCACAGGTCGGCGTTGTTCTTGTCTTCGGTGAACTCAAACCCGTTTGTAGCAAGGAGGTTTCGCAGCCTGTTCGAAAGCTGAGCATTTGCCCGACGAACGCCGAAGCTCCTCTCTTCTGAAGAGAGAAACACCAACGGGCGTTCTACCTTAAGGTTGATTTGTACCTGTGGTAATTTCAGCGTCTGAACGATGAGACCATAGACACCGGAGTTACCTGCTCCGTTAAGCGCGTCAAGGTCGACCTTCACCACGATCGACTGATCTATTTCCTTTGAGCTGATCTTGTTAAGAAGAATTTTTGTTTCACCTGCGGGATTCGTCTTGTAGGAGGGGAAAATGTCGCCTGAGCCTTTACCAAATGATGCAAACAGTGGCAAAGCTTCAACAGGTTTGCCGGAACCGGCAAAAGCTGCCTTGATCAGGAGAGCATGACTTCCGTCTTGAATTCTGCGATTGACATTGATTTCAGCGGGATTGGCAAGCAATACGATGCCGTTAAGGGCTGACTGCAGCGACGCATAGATCTCATTCACCAAAAGAATTTCCCTGCCATCATAGGTGACACGGATAGCCTCGCCGAGGTGTTTTTCCAGAGCTCTCAACGCCTGGAAATAGTATGATATAGCCTGAAGTTGCTGACCGGAGGCCTCCGCTGACCGGGCCTTCGAAAAATAATCCGTTGCCAAAATTGTGGCGTTGCGCTTTTGTTCTTCTTTGATCTCGCGATACCGCGCAATGGAGAGCCGATAATACACCCAATAGTTGGAGGCATCCTCCCAGGTGTCCATGATTTCAAACTCTTCAATCTCGTCGGCGGTAGTGGTTTGAATGATCTGTTCGTATTGTTCCGAGAACTGTTTGTCGACTTCCAGCTGACTGAGCACGGACGTACTCGAGATGTTGACTTTTATCTGAGAGACGAGGTCATCGAGCGCACTTTTCTTTGCGGCCTGAATGTAGTTGTTGTTACCGATCTTGTTGCTATGGCCTATGCCGATGTAGTACCCGCCCAGGGTGGGATGAGCCTTCAGCCACAATGGCTTTAAAGAATCCGGGTCCGGAGTAATCACCTTCGGGCTACAACCCAAAAGGAGCATGAGCATAACTGTAAAAAGTCGATTCACAGTGTAATCGTTAGGCCTACGGGGCTCATTAAATGCCACATCCGTGCCAGAATTGCAAAAAAACGAGCAAATTCAGACTTAAAGGTATCGGGTCTGGTGCATAAAAACAAAAAGGGGATTTACCACAATCCCCTTTTTCTTACACGGTTGATTTTTCTAGTCTCCCCCACCCTTTGACTGGGGTTCGTAGGAGGTTGCGACAGCCGAATAGTATTCGCGATTCAAGCGGGCAATGTTTGTCAGGCTGATTCCCTTAGGGCATTCCGCTTCGCAAGCACCTGTATTTGTACAGGAGCCGAAGCCTTCTGCGTCCATCTGAGCTACCATCTTTTCGACACGTTCTTTACGCTCAGGCTTACCTTGAGGAAGTAACGCGAGCTGGCTCACTTTGGCACTTACGAAAAGCATTGCTGATGCGTTCTTGCACGCGGCCACGCAGGCTCCGCAGCCAATACAGGTCGCCGCATCAAAGGCTTCGTCGGCTATCTTTTTGGGAATAGGAATTTCGTTTCCGTCGGGCACACCGCCTGTGTTTACGGAGATATAACCTCCCGCCTGCTGGATGCGGTCGAATGCCGTTCTGTCAACGACGAGGTCTTTAATAACAGGGAATGCAGAAGCTCTCCAGGGTTCAACAGTGATCGTGTCCCCATCCTTGAAGCTCCTCATGTGTAACTGGCAGGTCGTTGTCTGGAGGGGTCCGTGGGGACGGCCATTGATATACATACTACAGGCACCACAAATACCTTCGCGACAATCGTGATCGAATGCCACGGGCTCCTGACCCTTCTTAATCAAATCGATATTCAACACATCGAACATTTCAAGAAATGACATGTCGGAAGAAACGTCATCGAGGACATATGTCTGAAAAGCCCCTTTAGCCGCTGCGTTCTTTTGTCTCCAGACCTTGAGTGTGATCTTCATATGGAAGTAATTCGTTGATTCTTATTTGTAACTTCTTTGCGTCAGTTTGACGTTTTCAAACTTCAGTTCTTCCTTATGAAGAACCGATTGCTGATTAGGGCCTTTGTACTCCCAGGCAGCGACATACGCGAACTCGTCGTCCTTACGCTGAGCTTCACCTTCGGGAGTTTGGGATTCTTCACGGAAGTGTCCTCCACACGATTCTGAACGGTGGAGCGCATCGTCTACCATCAGCTCACCCAATTCCATGAAGTCTGCGACACGCATTGCCTTTTCCAGTTCCTGGTTGAGCTCTCCGGCGCCGCCACAAACATTCACATTCTTCCAGTACTCCTCCCGAAGCTGCTGGATCTTAACCTTCGCTCCTTTGAGGCCCGCATCATTCCGCGACATACCGCAATAATCCCACATAATGAGACCAAGCTCGCGGTGATACTCGTCAACCGTCTTTGTTCCTTTAATTGACAGTAGCTGATTGATCTGGTTGTTCACCCTTTCGATCGCCTCGCGGAATTCAGGTCTGTCGACGCTGACTTTTTCGTAAGGCATAGTCGCGAGGTAGTCGCCAATTGTATAAGGAATCACAAAGTATCCATCTGCGAGTCCTTGCATCAGGGCACTTGCCCCCAGGCGGTTCGCGCCATGGTCGGAGAAGTTCGCCTCGCCCAGGGCATAAAGTCCGGGAACCGTTGTCATCAGGTTGTAGTCAACCCACAGACCACCCATAGTATAGTGTACCGCAGGGTAAATCTGCATCGGGACCTCGTATGGATTATCACCAGTAATTTGTTTATACATATCAAACAGGTTACCGTATTTGGCTTCCACTACTTTCTTTCCATCGCGTTTGATGGCATCGGAGAAATCGAGGAAGACTGCGAGGCCTGAGCCTACGCCCTTTCCCTCATCACACATATATTTTGCGTTTCTGGAAGCTACGTCACGCGGCACGAGGTTTCCGAATGACGGGTATTTCCGTTCGAGGAAGTAATCACGTTCGGACTCGGGGATGTTAACAGCCTCTTTTGCTGTCAGTCCCGGCCGTGCCGTTTTTGGTACCCACACGCGGCCATCGTTTCGCAGTGACTCAGACATCAGCGTCAGCTTGGACTGGTGTGTACCTGAAACGGGGATACACGTCGGGTGGATCTGTGTGAAGCAAGGGTTGCCAAACAGAGCACCTTTCTTGTGTGCCCGCCATGCTGCTGTTGCGTTTGAACCTTTCGCGTTTGTCGAGAGGAAGAATACGTTTCCGTAGCCGCCGGTACACAGCAGAACCGCGTGGGCGCTGTGGGCTTCGATTTTCCCGGTTACCAGGTCGCGGGTAACTATACCGCGGGCTTTGCCATCCACCAGAACGACGTCGAGAAGTTCAGTGCGGCTGTACATTTTGACCTTGCCGTTGGCGATTTGCCGGTTAAGGGCGCTGTATGCTCCCAGCAACAGTTGTTGCCCTGTCTGACCGCGGGCATAGAAAGTTCTGGACACCTGAGCGCCACCGAAGGAGCGGTTGGCAAGGGTTCCGCCGTATTCACGCGCGAAGGGCACACCTTGAGCGACACACTGATCGATGATATTCACGCTGACTTCCGCGAGGCGGTAGACATTGCCTTCACGCGCGCGGTAATCGCCGCCCTTGATGGTATCATAAAAGAGGCGGAAGATACTATCGCCGTCGTTTTGGTAATTCTTTGCTGCGTTTATACCGCCCTGTGCGGCGATACTGTGAGCGCGGCGTGGACTATCCTGAAAGCAGAATGCCTTCACATTATATCCCAGTTCACCCAGTGACGCAGCTGCGGAAGCGCCGGCAAGCCCGGTTCCCACAACAATGATATCGTACTTGCGCTTATTCGCAGGGTTGACCAGCTTAAGGTTGAATTTATGCTTCGTCCACTTTTCGGCGAGAGGCCCTTCGGGAATTTTAGAATCTAATATCATATGATAATGAACTGAGAGTTATAATGTAATGTCGAAGTACATGAAAATCGGGATGATTGCGAACAACAACGGAACGATGATCGCGAATGCCTTGCCGACGAATTTTATAACAGGGTTGTACTTCGGATGGTTTAATCCAAGTGTCTGAAATGCGCTGATGAATCCATGCCATAGGTGGAAAGCGAGCACTGCCATACCCACCACGTAAATGATCACATAGGCCAGCTGGCTGTACGCGAATACAACAACTGAGTACAGGTCTTTCACTTCAACGCCATCGTAAACCACGGTGTCGATACCACCCCAGTGCATCTGATACCAGAAGCCCCTCAGGTGAATGATCAGGAAGATTAAAATCAGGGTACCGAGGATACCCATATTTCGGGAAGTCCAGTGAGACGAGTTCTTCTGAACAGCATATCCTTCGCTGCCGCGTGCAGCGCTATTCTGGCGGGTAAGCCAGATTGCCCAGATTACGTGGATGAGAATCAGGGCGTAATTCACATATGAAACAACCTTAATGAGCAGATTACTTGTCATGAACTGTGAATATTCATTGAAAGCTCTCCCTCCGTCTGCCTTCAGGAGCTGCAAATTACCGGCAACGTGGACAGCAAGAAAAAGAATGAGAAAAAGCCCTGAAAGAGCCATGAGTAGTTTTCTGCCAATGCTACTCGACACCAGCCTTGTGAACCAATTCATACTGCATTAAAAATTTTTGCGAAAAATAGTCTGCAAAGCGAATTCTACCAAAGACAACGGTACTTTATACGTATTCTAAATAGGTCAACCAGTGTAATATAAATCCTGGTTGCCGATGAAAATAATCAGCGACAAAGATGATTATCCGGGAGGATCAGGCGTACTCGAAGAAATAGATAATCAGGCCGATAACAAACAACGTCACCAAAAGGAACCATTCCCGCTGAAAAAAGTCTTTCACAAGCTTAAACGCACGTTTCATGGACTAAGTGTTTTCGATTTTGGTGGCTAAACTCCAAAAACCGAACCGCAATTTCTTTAAATTGAAAATCAGACACTTAAAGAAACATATGAAAAATCGACCCGGATTTCTGGTATTCAAATCTGAACTGAATTCCCAAAAATGGACTATTTAAGGGTTTTCAACCGCGGGTATTCCCCTATTTAAGCCCTCGTGGAAATCCCTCGGAAATTCGGTTTGATCAGGGCGTATTTAATTCCCTCAATTCATCGTGATACCCTACCTTTGCCGATCATCCACTGCTGAAAAATGTATTTAATTTTCGATACGGAAACCACCGGAGTTCCGCACAATAAGACTGCCCCTATCACCGATCTTGACAACTGGCCCCGACTGGTTCAACTGGCGTGGCAGCTGCATGATTCAAAGGGAAAGCTGATTTCCCAGCACAACTATATCGTCAAACCCGATGGGTTTGACATTCCATATAAGGCTGAACAAATCCACGGCATCTCGACGAAACGCGCTCTGGAAGAAGGGCATGACCTGGTCCAGGTACTCAGTACGTTTGTTCAGGACCTGACAAAGACGTCGCAGCTCGTAGGTCATAATATTGAATTTGACATCAATATTATCGGCGCAGAATTTATCCGGAGCAGCTTTGCACCCGAGCAATTCCTGAACCTGGCACGTCTCGACACAGGTATAGCGGGAACAGAATTCTGCAACCTGTCAGGAGGTATCGGCGGCAGGCTGAAGATGCCCCGCCTTATAGAGCTGCACGAAAAACTTTTCAATAAAGGATTTGGCGATGCCCACGATGCGGCCTACGACGTCGCAGCCACGGCACGGTGTTTCTTCGGATTGCTGACAAACAGGGTCATCAAACCCTTCGATGAAACACCGGTAGAGGAAATTGTCTACGAAGAACCAAACCTCGACGCGGCCAATTTCACCAAACGCGAAAAAAAGAAAGACGCATCTTATTCCCTGAAGGAGGAACATGCCGAGGTAACAGACAAGCCGTTTGTTCACCTCCACGTGCACTCACAATTCTCGGTCCTGCAGGCTACACCTGACATCAAATCGCTCGTTGCAAAAGCAAAGGCTCTGAACATGCCGGCGATAGCTTTGACGGACTTGGGGAACATGTACGGCGCCTTTAAGTTCGTACGCGAGGCCTTGAACCACGAAATCAAACCTATCGTAGGATGTGAGTTCTTTATCGCCGAGGAGCGCAAGAAACTGAAGTTTACCAAAGACAATCCCGACAAGCGTTACCACCAGGTCTTGATCGCTAAAAACAAGAATGGGTACCACAACCTGGCGAAGCTCAGTTCTTATGGATTTATTGAAGGATTGTACGGCATCTACCCCCGGATAGATAAAGACTTGGTCGTTCAATACAAGAGTGACCTTATTGCCACGACAGGAAACCTGAACAGTGAAGTTCCGCACCTGATTTTGAACGTTGGTGAGAAGCAGGCTGAAGATGCGTTCGTATGGTGGCACCGCCAGTTTGGAGATGATTTCTATATCGAGCTCAACCGTCACGGCATAGCCGAAGAGGATCACGTGAACGAGACTCTTTTGCGTTTCGCGAAGAAGTATGGCGTGAAGTATTTCGCTGCGAATGAATCCTTCTATCTAACCAAGGACGAAGCGAATGCGCACGATGTATTGCTTTGCATAAAGGAGGGAGAATTCCAGTCGACCCCTATTGGTTATGGTCGCGGTCACAGATACGGGCTGTCGAATACGGAATATTACCTCAAGACGCAGGAGGAAATGAAATCCATTTTCCGCGACTTGCCGGAAGCTATCAATACGATCAGTGAAATCCTTGACAAGATTGAGTCGTATACGCTGGAGCGCCCCGTGCTCCTGCCGAAATTCGATATTCCGCCGGAGTTTACAACTGAAGATGAATATCTGCGGCACCTGACTTACGAGGGCGCCAGGAAGAAGTATCCGGAGATCACCGATGCCATTCGCGAGCGCCTGGATTTTGAACTGGAAACAATTCGCAAAACAGGTTATCCGGGATACTTCCTTATTGTGCAGGACTTCACGTCGGCAGCGCGGGAGATGGGTGTGTCGGTCGGGCCGGGTCGGGGATCGGCGGCAGGATCAGCCGTCGCCTATTGTATAGGTATCACCAACGTCGATCCCATCAAGTATGATTTGCTTTTTGAGCGTTTCCTAAACCCCGACCGTGTTTCACTTCCCGATATTGATATCGACTTTGACGATGAAGGTCGGGAGCGTGTACTGAAATATGTCATTGATAAATACGGCAAAACCCAGGTTGCACAGATCATCACCTATGGTACGATGGCCGCCAAGTCGTCGATCCGCGATTGCGCGCGCGTTATGGAGCTTCCTTTGGCGGAGGCAAATACACTGGCGAAAATGATTCCCGAGAAGCCGGGTACTTCGCTGAACGCGGCATTCGAAGAGGTTAAAGAGCTTGCCGACATCAAGCGGGGCAACGACCTGAAGGCCCAGGTGCTTCAGCAAGCCGTTATTCTGGAAGGGTCTGTCAGAAGCACAGGAACGCATGCCTGCGGAGTCATCATTACACCCGATGACCTGACGAAGTTCGTTCCTGTCTCCACGGCGAGGGATTCGGAAATGCTTGTCACCCAGTTTGACAACAGCGTGGTTGAAAGTGCAGGTATGCTGAAGATGGACTTTCTCGGGCTTACCACCCTTTCCATCATCAATACTGCTATAAAGAACATCAGGAAGAGCAGGGGAATAACCCTGGTGGTGGATGAAATTCCACTCGATGACGTCAAAACATATCAGCTCTTCCAGCGTGGCGACACGACGGGGACGTTCCAGTTTGAAAGTGTGGGGATGCAGAAGTACCTGCGTCAGCTGAAGCCCGACAAGTTCGAGGATCTGATCGCGATGAACGCGCTGTATCGTCCGGGGCCAATGGAATATATCCCAGCGTTCATTTCCCGTAAGCATGGTCGTGAGCCGATCAAATACGACTTGCCCGAGATGGAGGAGTTCCTGGCGGAAACTTACGGTATTACCGTATACCAGGAGCAGGTGATGTTGCTGTCGCAAAAGCTGGCGGGGTTCAGCAAGGGTGACGCCGACGTACTGCGTAAGGCGATGGGTAAGAAGCAGAAGGCAGTACTTGACAAAATGAAGGACAAGTTCCTTGCCGGATGTGCAGAACGCGGTCACGGTCGCGAGATATGCGAGAAAATCTGGACCGACTGGGAAGCATTTGCTCAATACGCCTTCAACAAATCGCACTCCACCTGTTATTCATTGGTCGCGTATCACACCGCGTACCTGAAGGCAAATTATCCTGCAGAGTACATGGCGGCAGTACTCACGCACTCGCAGAACAACCTTGAAAACGTTACGTTCTTTATTGAAGAGTGCCGAAGCCTCGGTATACGCGTGCTCGGTCCTCATATCAACGAGTCGGGCAAATACTTTGAAGTGAACCGCGATGGTGAAATTCGCTTTGGTTTAGGTGCCATTAAGGGTGCTGGTGAATCAGCAGTTGAGGCGATTATCGAAGAACGGGATGCACGGGGCCACTTCACCGACGTCTTCGACTTCGCGAAGCGCGTCAGCCAGCGATCCGTCAACAAAAAAACATTCGAATGTCTTGCACTGTCGGGAGCATTTGATTGCTTCGAAGGCATTCACCGCCGGCAATACATCTATGCGAAGGACGGCGATGTCAGCCTTATTGAGAAATCGATCAAATACGCCATCAAATCCGTCCAGGAGGAACAAAGCTCGCAGGCGAGCCTTTTTGGTGGGACGTCGGGAGCGGCAATGCCCAAACCCAGGGTGGAGTTTGTCGAACCTTTCACGGAAATTGAAAAGCTCAACCTGGAGAAGGAAGTCGTCGGGATCTATATATCAGGCCATCCCCTTGACAACTTCAAGTTTGAAATGGAGTCGTTCTGTACGGCGTCGTGCGCTCAGTTGAATGAGATCGAGCCCCTGTTGGGCAGAGAGCTAAAACTGGGCGGAATTGTCTCCGCCGTTGAGCATCGCACGACCAAGACGGGTAAGCCCTTTGGGAAGTTTACACTTGAAGACTATACAGGAAACACTTCCTTTGTCCTGTTTGGCGAGGACTACCTGAAGTTCAGAAACTTCATGAATATCGGGTGGTTTGTCTTTGTCGAGGGTGCGGTGGTCAAGAATAACTGGGGTCAGCAGAACATTGAGTTTAAAATCAGGAATATTGACCTACTGAATGAGATAGGCGTCAAGCGCAGCAAGGGTGTCCAGCTTCGGCTCAACGCTACCGAGATCACGCAGGACTTCATTGGCAAAATCGAAGATGTTTGCCAGGAATATTCAGGGAATACGCCCCTGTTTGTGAAGATTCGCGACGAACAGGAGAACATCAGCCTGGAGTTGCTTTCGCGGCGGTTCCGTGTAAATCCGGTGAACGACATGGTGAAGAAGATGAAGAAAGTGGGCGAAGTTGAGGTGGAAGTAATGCTTTAAGGGGCCGGGCCGGCGGCTAAATTTTGAGCTTTTTAAAAGACATTGAACTTATAGAATTACCTTTGTGTTCGGATAAAAACTATTTAACTATTTACTCCCATGGGAAAAGCAATTGAAATTAACGACGCTAACTTCGATCAGATTATTAATTCTGATAAACCGGTACTAATTGATTTTTGGGCTGAATGGTGTGGTCCTTGTAAAATGATCGGCCCAGTTGTTGAAGAATTGGCCGGTGATTACGAAGGGAAAGCTGTAGTGGGTAAGTTAAATGTAGACGAAAACCCGGACGTAACGGCCCGGTTTGGCGTCCGCAGCATCCCCACATTGCTTGTATTTAAGGGAGGCCAGGTTGTTGACAAGCAGATCGGCGCAGTTCCGAAGTCTGTACTTGCTCAAAAGCTTCAGGCTCAGGTAGCTTAGGTTCGATCCAACGATAATATGAGGGGCACTCCGACCGGGGTGCCCTTCTTTTTTTTAAAATTTTTCCAGGCCATGCAACCCCCGCAGGGGGAACGACATCTTAGCTTTGTACAAGGTCTTTAAATGTCGCTAAAAATTCTGCAGATCAGCGAAGAAGAACTTATTCAGGGTTGCCAGAAGCGCGACAGACACGCTCAGAAGCAACTTTATGATACCTACTCAGGCAAGATGTATGGTATCTGCTACCGCTATGTGAAAGAGCCCATGCTGGCGGAAGACGTCCTGGTTACCGCCTTTACAAAAGTCTTTGATAAAATCGATCAATTCAAGGGTGAAGGCAGTTTCGAAGGATGGATCCGCCGTATAGTCGTCAATGAAGCACTTACGTGCCTTCGGAGAAATCGCACGATGTATATCGAGACCGATCTCGAAACAGCAGAACGCGAGCCGGACTATGGCAACCTATCTGACCACCTACACGTAGAGGATCTGCTCGCGCTGATTGAATCTCTGCCGGCCGGATATCGGATCGTGTTCAACATGTACGCAATCGACGGGTATTCTCACAAGGAGATTGCCGAACACCTGGGCATTAACGAAAACACGTCGAAGTCGCAATTGAGCAGAGCCCGGGTTCACTTGCAAAAACTACTACTGGAACAGGAATGTTCATGGGAAAAGAAAACCGAAAACAGATGATGGAACAACAGCCTGATAAGCTATTTCATAATAAGCTGTCGAACTTCGAAAAGCCAGCTCCGGCAGGTGCGTGGGATCGCATTGAAGCCAGCCTTGAAGGCAAGAGAAAGACTGCCTTTCCTTACTGGAAGGTTGCAGCCGCCATTCTGATGATTGGCGTCATCTCCTATTTACTAATCCCAAAAGCAACAGAGACTCCCGGTCAAATTGCAGAACTGAGAAGCGAAAATCCTGCTCCGACAAAAGACCATGCGGAGCAATCGCTCACACAACCTACTGAAGATCCAGGGAAGAACAGCAATGGCGTTGATGTCACATCGTCGGAAAACGGCAAGGTAAAATCTCATGTAAACACTCCAGGAGAGCCAAAAGCGTCAGAAGGAAAGAGCAAGATCGTTAACCGGAAGGACACGTCGAATGAACATGCATCGTCAAAAGTTCCCAGTGAAGTCGAACCGTCAATTGCGATGACAGAGAAGGTAACGGAATCCGATGATGTTGAAATTCAAACGACGGAAGCTATTGCATTAGCGGAAATCAATATTAACGAAACGAATGCAGGTAATGTAAAGAACAGGGAAAGCGTTACGCTCGTCATGACCGTTGATGATACCAATGCGTATTTGAAAAAAAACACTGAAGACGGAGCAACCTCCGGGAACAGAAAGACATCTACGTTGAAAAGAGTGCTTCAGAAAGCCTCTGAATTGAAGAACAATGATCAGGATCCGATCGGCGAACTTCGACAGATGAAAAACGAAATTCTGGCGCTGAATTTCAAGTCTGGAAAACAACGTGACTCAAAACAAGTAAACTAATGAAACGCATTGTAACTGCCCTTCTTATGCTGATTGCAACGGCAGGGTATACGCAGAACACTGATACTGTAAAGATATCCCTTGGCCGTGCGAGCACTATCATTTTCACGATGGAGGATACCGCCGATCTTGATATTCTCAGGCACTACAACTTTCAGCGTCTTTTCACTGACGTGCTGAACAAGCTGGAAAAACAACACGCTCTCAGAGCAGATTCAACACTAACGGCAGATTCCGACGAACCCGCGCGGAATGACGATTGGAAGGACGAAGAACCCGATAGCGTAAGGAACGACGATGAGTGGTCCACTCGCGAGGATGAGGACGAACCCGAAGAAGTTGAGTGGGACGATGACGATGATGAATGGAATGACCACAACTGGAAGCATGACCGGATCAGATGGCACCGCACTCGTCAGACGTTCAACTTCGACTTTGGACTGAACAACATTCTTGAAGACGGAAGTTTTCCTGATGAGTCAAATGAATACGCTGTTCGTCCGTGGGGATCGTGGTATGTTGGGCTGGCGTCCGTTCAGCGTACAAGGGTCGCCCGCAATTTCTTCCTGGAATGGGGTCTGGGGATAAACTGGTATACATTCAAGTTTGAAAACGACAATACACTCATTGTAAAAACTGATGACGGACTCGTGTTCATGGAAGACCCGCGGGATGTGGACTTCATCAAAAGTAAACTCTCGGCGTCGTTCATTCAGCTTTCTCTGATCCCTGTGATCGATTTCAACGACCGGTACCGGAAAAACAGAATCTGGGATGGCCACAAAGATTCTTTCAGGATTGGGATCGGGCCTTACGCAGGGTACAGGATCTCAAGCCGATCCAAGATGGTTTACCGCGATGACGGTCGGGAAAAGGATAAGAACAGGGATAGTTTTTACCTCAATAACCTTCGGTACGGGGTAAGACTGCAAGTAGGATACAGGTCTACCGACTTGTTCTTCAACTACGATCTCAATGAACTCTTCAAAGAAGGGAAAGGACCTGGTGTGAATGCGATCAGTTTCGGCGTGATCTTCTGATTAAGTCGTACCAAACTAACGAATGGAAGCTCCGATTGACGTCGGAGCTTTTTTTATTATTCCTTGAAAGAGCGGCCGAATTTTCAAAACAATTTTTTCGCACGCTTTTGAATTGTTACTTTTAAGAACAATTTCTAAATCGCTTAAGCGACATTGAATACATTTATGGGTGAAGGCATCTCAAATTTATCCCGGAAGGAACAAGTTATCAGGAAAGCAGCGGAACTGTTCAAAGAGAAAGGATACGCTGCCGCATCAATGCGGGACCTGGCGCAGCTTCTAGGAATTGAAGCAGCTAGTTTGTACTCACACATCAAATCAAAAGAAGAAATTCTTCGGAGTCTGTGTTTCGACATGGCAGCCGAGTTCCGAAAGTCATTGGAAGAAGTCGAAATGGAAGATGTATCGGCCAGTGAGAAACTCAAAAAAGGAATTATCGGCCACATCCAGGTGATGGCCAAAGACCTTACTGCTTCGGCGGTCTTCATGAATGAGCACAGGCATCTCAGCCAACCCTATCTGCGGGACTTTCTGCTCCTGCGGATCAATTATATCAATCGTTTCAAGAGCATTATCGAAGAGGGAGTTCGGAGTGGCGAATTCAAAAACAACATTGACAGAAAACTAGCGGTAATGACCCTTTTCTCCTCGCTAAACTGGATGCCCATGTGGTACGATCCAGGGTCAGCGATCGACCCCCAGCAACTTGGCCATCAATTGGCGGACATGCTCGTCAACGGCCTCAAGAAGCCAGCCTGATTTCACCTAACAATCGTTTGGCGCAATCGTTTTAAAATCGTAAATAGCTATATTATTAGCTATGGTATTAAAACAGGATTGCTATGTACGGCGGGGGAACCATTTTTGAGACAATACAAAATGCCGGACCTGAGACCGAGGACCCGGAAAAGCTGGAAGCCTTTGAGGCGAGGATTGCCAGGGGCGAAAAAATAGAACCATCCGACTGGATGCCTGCGTTGTATCGCAGACAACTGATCCGGATGATCGAACAGCATGCGCACAGTGAAATCATCGGCGCCCTGCCTGAAGGGACATGGATAACACGCGCGCCCGGCTTTCGACGCAAGCTCGCCCTCATGGCCAAGGTTCAGGATGAGGTCGGCCACGCCCAGCTCCTCTACAGCGCCGCTGAAACCCTTGGCAAAAGCCGCGAACAGATGATTGACGACCTCATCAGCGGGAAATCGAAATATTCGAACATCTTTAATTACCCGGCGTTCACATGGGCCGACTCATGTTTCATTTCGTGGCTGGTTGATGCGGGAGCTATCGTAAATCAACTGGCGAACGCGAAAGGGAGCTACGGTCCCTATTGTCGCGCGCTCGAGCGAATTTGTGCGGAAGAGTCGTTTCACCTGAAATTTGGTCACCATTGTGTCATCTACCTCGCCACTGGGTCGAAGGTGCAACGTGAGATGTTTCAGGAAGCACTGAACCGGTGGTGGCCGCCTATGATGCATTTTTTCGGTCCCTCAGATAAGATTTCCGCACATACCGAAATACTGATGAAGTGGAAGGTCAAAATGGCCACAAATGACGAAATGCGGAACCAGTTTCTGGACATGTATGTCCCCAAAATTCTCGAGCTCGGTTTCGCCATTCCCGACCCCAGGCTGAAGAAGAACTCTGAAACCGGAAAATGGGACTACACCGAACCGGATTGGGAAGAATTCAAGCGCGTCATCAACGGAGACGGTCCATGCAACAAAGAACGGCTTGCGGTTAGAAGGACTGCGGAAGAACGGGGAAGATGGGTTCGGGAAGCCTTGCGTAATCCAAAGGCTGCGTACGTAACGCCTCTGGCTTAGCTAATTCATGCGCATAAATGGCCCGACAATAAGCGTAAGTTCTTTCCATATCGCGTTTAGCGCATCGTATGGAGAGTTAAAGCAGCTTTTGAGATAGATCAACTTGCTGCTATCCTCAGGCAATTCATTGTTAAGCCATTTCAGAATATCATCAGCCAGCAGAAATAACTCATTCGAATGGTATTTCGGATAATACCTTGACAGGAGGTCGAGTGCCGCAAGAAGATCCAAATACTTAACCATATGAAGAGTACGAAGCTGTGACGCGATAGTTCCTTAAAAGGTTGAAATTCTTTTTGTGAAAAAAGTAGTACCAGTCTAATATATACAAAATTGAACTCTCTTGACCCACGTATAAGCCGGCTCTCCTTAGTCGAAGAATCGCCTTCAAAAGAAACGATGGATCAATTCCAGACGTATGAAGTTTTTGTCGAGCCCCGTGAGGGAAAGCCATTTCAGCACGAGGGAATCGTTCATGCTCCGGATATCGAACTCGCGTTTGTTCTCGCAAAAGAGGCGTTTACACGGCGTTTTACGTGTACCAACCTATTCGTTGTGGCCACACGCGACGTCTTTGTGTCGCCCTTGACTGATGGCAATCGTTCTGTTTATGCAACGATTCCCGACCACCCGACCCGCCAGTCCGGTGAATACAGGTTTGAAATCTTTCACTTGAAACGAAGAGGCAAACAGCACATTCACGTCGGGCAGGTGCTTGCCGCAGATGGCGACGACGCCGTAAGGCGTTCCCGAACGTTCCTGAAGGAGCCTACAGAGGTAGTGTACAACGTCTGGGCCATTCAGGCCGACAGGATACGATTTACGCACGAAGATGAAAAAGACCTTTGGAATACGCTTGGTGAGAAGAAATTCCGGGACGCCGCAGCTTACAAGGCAGGTGATAAACTGAACGTATTTCTACAAAAATCCTGACGATGGAAAAAGAACTTGTAGCACTGAAAGACCTGTTATACAAGATGGCTGACGATCAATTGATTCTCGGCCACCGCAATTCGGAATGGACTGGTCTGGGTCCGTTGCTCGAAGAGGATATCGCCTTTTCCAGCATGGCGCAGGATAAGATTGGTCACAGTTACGCACTGTATCAAATGTTGCACGACCTTGGAGAAGACGATCCCGATACGGTAGCATTTATGCGTCCGGCAAGCCAGTTTCACAATTCGCATTTTGTCGAGCTTCCAAATGGAGAATACGACTTTAGTCTGATGCGACATTTCCTTTACGACACTGCCGAGCAATTGCGTTTCGAACTGCTTCAGGAGTCTGCTGCCGAGCCTCTCGCCGAACTCGCGCGCAAAATACGGGGAGAGCTGCGGTATCATGCGTTGCACGCGAATACCTGGATAAAAAAACTGGGTACGGCAACCGACGAAAGCATTAACCGCCTTCAAAATGCTCTGAACTATGCTATGCCTTACGCGCTCGGCATGTTTGAACCCTCGCCGGTTGAAAGCGTTATTATTTCCAGTGGCTTATTCAGAGGGGAAAACCTCCTACGGGAAATGTGGCAGAAACGAATTACGACCATACTGGATGAAACACAGCTGAAATTACCTGATATGTCAAATATACAGCCGCAGTTGGGTGGCCGGCTGGGCAATCACACCG
>JAEZGH010000148.1 GCA_023417065.1 Bacteroidota bacterium | reverse complement strand
AACCAGAGCCGGACACGATCCGGCAGGGTTCCGATCTTGCACCCGGCGAATCGGAACCCGACCGGATCATTATCGGATCTGGTACGGATCTGATGCGGTTTGTACTTTATGCGCTATGCACGAAAGGTGCCTTCGGCCCCGCTTCGAGATGCCTTCAACTTGAATACCTTAGTACTTGAGGAGAGCGCCGCAGGAGATGAGCGGCAGCGTTTGGGAAAATCGCGAGTCCGGCGCTGTATCGGTCGAACGGACAGCTGGGTTGTAAGGTGAATAGAATGCTACCTGGCAGATAAGTTAGATATTTTGTATGAAACTTCTAAAACCGCCCGTTCGGGTGACAGAAAATTAAAACCGCCGCTCTGTTCCAGAAAATGATCGGATGGTACTTTCCACTTCGAGGCGGCGGTTGCTGGGATCGGGTATTCTATTGCTGAAACGTTTCCGTTTCCGGATGAAATTGCTTCCAGCTATGCCAGAACTCCTGATATGCAGGTACCGATTGAAGAGTTGTTCCGTCTTTGCTGCGTCCTCTCAGGTCATACTGATTGGTGTCATTGATCAGCGAATCGTTCCGCAGCAGAAAGTGGACGTCAGTATACCTTCTGAATGCAGCGAAGCTTTGTCCATCAGCTGAAATCGCGACGACAACCGGCACGTCTCCCACCATATCGTTGAGCACTCCTTTCTGTTTGAGCTCGAGCCAGTCATACGCTTTCGACTTTCCATTGATTGCAACTCCTACTACCCATGACTTGTCTTTCCACGACAGCGAATCTGTTCGTGTCAGGTGGCTTTTGCTCAGCCCTTTTTCGAACCTTCCCAAGGTGTCGTAACTCTCCTTAAAAGTTGCGTCTGCATCCATGACCTTTCCGAAAGGGTGAAGTGCAAAAAACTTGTTGAGGGTATAATGATTGGATTCTACCTCCGGTAGTTTCTGTCCCTTGAGAGGTCCCGTTATAGCCTCACCAGTTGCCTGACGCCACCAGCTCTTCGTTGTCCTGTCTTCAAACATCGCATTGAAGTGATCCATCCCCACGAGGCGAAACGTCTCGTCTTTTCCCTCGACAAGTGGTTCAAAGACCCTGCCTGTGCGACACACATTGCAGTACGTGACCATGATGGGTCTGCCACCGATGGAGTCGCGTACCTGATGGTGATACTGGATGTAACGGATAGGGTATGCTTTTGCTTCCATATTACGCGTAACGACAACAACGAGGCTGCTGTCATTCAGTGTGTTTTCGGCTTTCGACTTAAACACAAGTTTCGTGGGTTCCAGAAACATGTGGTCAGCGGTCATTCTGAAGTTGAAAAAGTAAACAATGATTACCACGGGTAAGGCGGCGAGCAGCGGAACCCATTTCCGTTGTGTTTGGAACACCGGAAAGACTCCTGCAAGGATCATCAGTCCGAAGAGAATCCTGAATACCCAACGGTAGGAGTAGAGGAAATACGCAACGCCGATACTTTCAAACTGCTGGCTTCCGGGCATCGGCATGATAAAGTATACGTTCAGAATCTCAAACAGCGCCAAACCAACAAGTCCGGCATAGAATAGTTTCTTCATTTTTGAATTAGTTGTGGGGGTCATAGTTTGCATAGCCTTCTTCCGCGCGGGCTTTAGCGCGGTTGACATAGAATGAGCGGTCGTGTGGCGCCGACGTACCTAGTCCGTCGACGTAACGGTTGAACATACAAAACGCAGCTGCAATCAATACCGTGTCGTGAATTTCAATATCGGTCGCGCCATTGTTTCGGGCTCTTTCAATCTGTTCAGGCCGAACGTGCTTTCCGCTTTTTTGAACACTCCCTGCTATGGAAAGAAGGGCCTTGAGCTTATCGGAAATGTTCGAGGAATCGGGATCCGCCTTGATTGCGTCGACGTCTTCCATAGTAAGCTCCAAATAGTGCTGGACAAGACCGCCGTGTGCATTCTGGCAATAAAAGCAGTCATTGAGATAAGACACGTACGTCGCGATAAGCTCGCGTTCCCCGCGCGATAGTGAGTTTTCGCTCCGGAGTAAAACTTCTGCAAGCTGGTTTAATGGTTTGGTTGTTTCCGGTCGGAAAGCCATCGGTCCGCGGATTCCGGGAAGGCCTTCAGGTAGTTGTATGTGTGCCATGGTGCGTTTGGGTTTGTGAATTTGGTAATGTGTACCCGATGGTCGCAAGACGTTTGCCCATGGGTTCGTATTCGCTGTCGCTGGAAGGGGTAATAGTAGCCAGTCCGTCGACATATCGGTTAAACATTGAAAACGTTGCGGCGATGAGCACTGTGTCGTGAATGGCCCGGTCATCTGCGCCATGCCGACGGGCCTCGGCAACATCTTCGCTGCTTACCTGCTTCCCGCTCATCTGCACTTTTCCGGCGATGTTCAACAAGGCTTTCATCATCGGTGACAGCGCTGACGATGATTGCGTGGTAATAACATCGTCTACGATATTTCTTTGCTCCCCATATAACTCACGCGCAGCGGCTGCGTGACTCTTCATACAGAATGAACACTTGTTGCGCGCAGACACATGCGTGGCAATCAGCTCCCGCTCGGCGGGTGTCAGGGGAGACGGACCCCGCAATAATACTTGAGCCAGGTCATACAGGGGTTTTCCGGTTTCAGGGCGAAACAACGCCAGACTTCTGATTCCGGGTAGGCCTTCAGGTAGTTCAATATGTGGCATATCTAGTTCTTTTGGTTTGAGAATAGCATTGTTATAATTCCTATCACAAAAATTGCCGCGAACGCAAGCAGCGTGTTACCGTAGCCGTGGAAGAACGTTACGAGGTATCCGACAAAGAATATTGCTATCGCTGTAATGATCCTTCCAACATTGAAGCAAATTCCTGTAAACGTTCCCCGGATGTTGACCGGGAACAGCTGGGGGATGTAGATTGACAATAATCCCTGGCTGATGCCGAAGAAGAATGAAAGCAGGGCAAGCTCTGCGAAGATCACTGTTGAAAAGGAGCTGTTAAGTCCAAATAGCAACACCGACATCACGATGCATCCGCTGAAGCAAAAGATCATCGCCTTGCGCACGCCAAGTGCATTCGAGACCCATCCGGATGTAAAACCACCGGCGAGACCACCAGCGCCGAGTAGCATCATGGCGATGCCGCGTTCGTCCTGGCCATCGGCAGTGCCGAGCAGACTCTGAACCCACGTGGGTATCCAGGAAAACATTCCCCACAAGCCGATAAGCATCGATCCAAAAATGATTGAACCCTTGATCAGGTTGCCGCGATCGTGTTCGGTGATTACTCCGGAGCGTTTTTCCCTGCTGTTCTGCCAGTGTCCGGATTCTTTAAGAATAAGCATGGCGATGATGCCAAGTGCGACAAGAATAAGCCCCGTCAGGAACGCAGTACGCCACGCTGTTACGAGTAGCGTCACCACCCCCGAGGAAAATATTCCAACTGGAAAGCCTATTGAATCAATCCCGATCATAACGGCTCTCGACGTCGGCGGCCAGATTTCATAGAGCAACATTGGTGTGATTACCAGGATCCCGCCCACGGCGAGGCCACCACACAGGCGCAGCGCCACCACATATTCCCACGAGGGGGCTATTGCTATTGCTGAAGTGAAGAGGCCCAATGATCCGATTGAAAATGCGAGTGCGCGTACCCTGCCGATGCGATCGCTGATCATGCCCCAGAAGAATCCGCCCGCCGCCCAGCCTGCGATGTACAATGATTGAATATAGGCACTAATGGTTCCCAGTTCTTCTGCGTTGGTTTTTCCGGTAAGATCCTGAACAACCATGGGCAGGTATGCAGACATGAGGGTTGAAATCAACCCAGCACAGAGATTGCATAGAAAGCACACCACAAAAGAAGCCCAGAGAACGACACCGATCTTTTGCGGACCACTTGCTGCCTTTACTGATGTTAAATCGGTCGCCATCATCGGAGCAGTTGATCGAAGGTCAAGCTTACGTAATAAACCGCACCGATCGATGGTGAACCATAAGCCTGATATACCTGATTATTGAAGACGTTGTTGGCCCCGATCTTCACGGTCGATTTTATAGGAAGTAGTTTGTAGCTCACCTGAGCATCGACAATAGAGAATGCTTCAATAGTTCCGGGGCGCATCTGGTTGAAGGTTCCGTACCATTCATAGGTATCCTGCCATCTCCAGGCAACATTGAATCCCAGGTTGTCGGTGACCCGTGTGTTGCCGAAGGTAAGTGCAGTTTTATATTCAGGTGTGTTGAAACCCGGAACATTGTTGGGATCAGCGTCTTTGATATCGAATGTTGCAATGGTTAGATTGGCGCCGATGCGATAGTTCTTTGGCAAGCTATACGTGAAGCCAATGGTGGCTCCCTGTGCTGTAACCACATCTGAGGCATTTGTATAAAGCTGATACAGATGACTGTCACCATTGAGAAGATCCATTGCAGCTGCAGGATTAATCGAACCGTCGGGTGCGAGCACTGCACTCTGTGGTTCCATTACTACCTGGTTGAGCAGGAAGTCTGTATAACTCGAGTAGTAGTAATTTATATCTATCGCAAGGTTGTTGTTGATAAGTCCCTTGTATCCGATCTCAAACACTTTCACTCTTTCCGGTTTGATGTAGTCGACGTCTGATTTGACAAGGAGGTCTTTTGCCTGCATAATGGCTTCCTGAGGTGTACTGCCTTGCTGCATGGCCTGCTGGAACGCGCCGAAGAACGGCCCCAGCGATGCCGTGGTGAAAGAATTCTGGTATACGGTCATGCCCTGGCTGTTGTCAGGAACGCCGCCCAGAATAGTTATCGGGCCTGCATTCAGTTTTATGTATTGATCGCCCGGAGTGGGATTGCGAAATCCGGTCTGATATGATGTTCTGAAATGATGGTTGTCGGCGACGGTATAAACTGCCGAAGCCCGGGGCGTGAGACGCCCTTTGAAATTCTGGTTTTTGTCCCATCGGATAGATCCGGCAAGCTTGAGTTTTTCATTTAAGAGACGTTTACCCAGTTGCAGAAACGCACCGCCTTCATCAATGATGATGCTGCCGCCCTTGTCGTCAAATAAGGTTCCGTTGGTAAACATGTCATAGCGCCGGAAGTTACCACCAATGAGCACATCAACGAATCCGACTTCTTCCGAGAGATCGTATTGGCCTTCTACGTGGTATAGCTTGCTTTGACTCAGAATACCTGCGCCGCTGAGTCCCTGTGTTTTGATCAGACGTTCTTTATGAGCGTTGAACTCCGGACTTCCCGGCAGGTACCGGCCTTCGTCGGCAAATTGTCTGGCTGCCGTATGACTTCCGGGGGTAACGCCGTTTATGTTTCCGAGAAACGCCTGTTCGTACCGTGAGTACCACATGTCATCAGCCTGATTTTCGGGAACGACGTTACCGTCGAAGTCGCGAACCCACGTCTTTGTCAGGAGTTGTCCCAGGCCTTTTGCGTTGTACGAATCGTGTGAGTCCTCAATGGTCGAGTAGCCACGGAGGAAGTATTTTGCGCCGCGAAGTTCAAGCCGGTGCTGCTGAAGGGTGAAGTTGTTGATCGAAAAGCGATTGCTTCCCGTGTAGTTGGCGGTGCCCTTACCGAAATTATACTGGTAGCTCGCCACCATGTTTTCCGTGATGCGGTAATGCAAAGCGCCGTTGAGCTTCAGACTGTAAACATTGTAGTCCGTGACGTGGCGTTCCTCATATCCCGTACGTGAAACGCGCCCGACATTTTCGATGGTACGGGCTTCGTCATCTCCGTAAATGTTCAGCGCGTTGCGGGCCGGGTTGTTATCACCGCGCTGTTCTGCCGGAGTGCCCGGATCAACGTCAGTATAGTCCGTTGCAAAGAAGTCCAGTCCTGAAAAATAGGAAGCATTTACCTTGAAGGCGAATTTGTTGTTGAATGCCTTTGCATAACGTATTGCAAAATCGCTGAGGATGTGCGGATCCGTGTATGTCTCGTTAAAGTGGTTGGCTCCCACTTTAATCTGCGCGCTCAGGCCCTGGTATTGAAACGGATCTTTTGTCCGCATCATGAGAACACCATTGAATGCCACCGGACCATAAAGTGCGGACGCTGCGCCGGGTATCAGTTCAGCGCTTTCCATGTCGATGTCTGAGGAGCCAAACATATTCCCTATGGAGAACCCAAGTCCGGGAGTCTGATTGTCGACGCCGTCTACCAATTGCAGAAATCGCGAGTTCCCGGTATGGTTGAACCCGCGTGTGTTGATCTGCTTAAAGGTAAGTCCACTTGTCACCATCTCAACCCCTTTGAGGTTTTCCAGCGCGTCATAAAAAGACACAGACGGAGTTTGCTGGATGTCGCGAAGATCCATTTTTTCAATGCTCACCGGTGATTGAAGGATGCTTTCCTCAATTCGTGACGCGGATACCACCACCTCATTCATCACGTCGGTGGATTCTATTAGTTGAACTGATATTTCACGCAATCCATCCGTCACTTCAATTTCCTGTTTCTGGAAACCGACCATTGAGATGATAATGGTAAAGGGCGGGGATTGCGTGGTGCTAAAGTCAAATCTTCCGGAAGCGTCTGTGACCGTACCAGTAACTTTGCCTTTCACGATGACATTCGCACCGGCGAGGGTATTCCCCTGGTCGTCGGTGACTGTTCCGGTTATTCTTATTGTCTGACCGAATGCTGTTGTGCAGGTCAGTATCAGTGTTAGGAGTATAAAGGTTTTCATTGGGGTATTCGAAGTAGGTTAGGATTTTTTGAGGTGATCATATCCCTGCGGCAGGCGTTTGTACCCATTTGTTACAAGGCGTTCTGCGAGGGTATCATAATATGTGTTGCTTTCGGGGAGGTTCGTCGCAAGGCCGTCGACGTAACGGTTATAGAGGCAGAATAATGCGGCAATCAAAACCGTGTCGTGGATTTCGACATCTGTAGCGCCGGCGTTTTTTGCGCGCATTACTGCATCGGCTGTGACTGCTTTACCATTTTGCTGAACCTGTTGCGCAATGAAAAGAAGGGCTTTCATCTTTTCACTCACTGGGGCAGTTTCGGGGTTGACTTTGATAGCACGTGTGGTATCACATTCTCCCAGCAGTTTGTCTGCCGCTGCGGTGTGAGCAGTGGTGCAGAATCTGCATTCATTGCCGTGGGATACAATCGTTGCGATGAGTTCCCGTTCCGCTTCAGTTAGGGTGGAGGGACCCCGTAAAAGGAACTGGGTCAGTTCGCGAATGGGGTCCGCTGTGTCTGTTCTATATTCCAACAGGCCGGTTATGCCTGGTAGATGATCTTCCAGAGGGATGTGTGGCATCGTCGTGTTTGGCTATATATGGTTCTGTGGTCTGACAGTAGGACTATCAGGCCGTGATGAAATGAAATAATGCACCATTACGTGGCGGAATGGAGGAACCATTACCGCAGGCGCTATGGATTCGAAAGCATAGAAGGATGGAGGTCGTTAAGTGAAATCCGGAGGTCGCAGTATGGAGGAAATGTAAGTGGGGTTCAGTTGCTGGTCAGTCGGGATGCAGTTTACTGACAATGCCCAGCCTGATGTGTATGAATCGATTTCAAATGGATTGCTTATATAGTCTTTTATGAAGCTGACCTGAAATTTTGTTGTTGATTTCGCGTCCGCAGTCTTATCGAGGAGGGAAGTAATGTAGTCAGCGAGGGCGAGGTCAATCTTTTTGTGCTGGGGGTCGAGAACGCAAACTACAGTGAGCGTGTCGCGTGCGTACTTCTGCTTTACAAGGCGGTAGTGATTTCCGTTGTGTTCAAATTCCCCTTTTACGCGTTCAAACTCATCCTGGTCCGGCATATACGGGATAGAAACCGGGAATTGAATAGTAAGCGTGTTGGATGGCTCGTAAATATCGGCATCCAGAGCGTGGCTCATGGCGATGTCGTTGCGCAAATGGAGTCCGAGAAATGCACCAAAATAACCCATCGTATTGAGCACGAGGATGCATACGAATCCTATGGAGGCGATTTTCGTCAACGGCTTCGGGTTATGGTAAACGTAAGCTAAAGGAATCCGGACAAAATTCAAAAATTGCCACGCGGGTATTCTTCGATAACACGCGGGTATTCTTCGATAAATTCCGCCAAATGTGTGTTGACGGCATGGAGTTTCTGCCGGGATTTGGGACTGGATTGTCGGTTTGGGCAATTAGGCGTCTCCCGAGAGTTACGCCTTTGAAATTTCACGGCCCGCAAAAGGAGCGGAGGTCGAAATTTTGATTTTTTATCTGATCCGATGGGGTATTGTTCCTCAATGGGGAGTTTGTCCTCATCAATTGTGTCGATTGCTTGCGGAGACAAGGCGAATTAGGCATGATTATCTGGCATGGATAATGCCTCTGCATCGAATTGAAAAAATCAGAACCATGGAAGACAGAATACTTATAACGACAAATGACTACCAGCGACTGACGGGCTTGATGGGATTTTCTTCGCTAACGGAGAAGATGCCTGAGATCGTAAATCAATTGAACAACAAGTTCAAGACGGCTAAGATGTTGTCGCAGGAGAATATGTCTGCCGACGTCATCACGATGAACTCGCGCGTGCTGCTGAAGGAAGTGACGAGGGGACGTCAGGCGGAGGTTACGATCACATATCCTCAGGACGCCGATGGCAAGGAGGGAAAGATTTCCGTGTTTTCGCCTATCGGTTCGGCCTTGCTGGGACGTCGCGTGGGTGACAAGGTTTCCTGGAAAGTACCTCATGGCGTCGGACACTTCGAAGTCGTGAAGATCCTTTATCAACCCGAGGCGGTAGGACATTACCATTTGTAGGTCTATAAAATGAAAATGCCGGACACGACTACGATTGGCGTGTCCGGCATTTTGCTTATGGATGAACGGTACTTTACTTATTTGCTATTCTTCCCCTGACGTGAAGCTTTGCCGGCCGCGGCCTGAGCCGTGTCGGTAACGTCGCGGGTGATCATGGCAATCTCAATGATTTCACCGGCCTTGTTTCTGATTGGCTTGAGCACGTTTTTGAAGTGATACGTTTCTCCGTTGACGTCACTCGCATAGGTAGATGCGATGGTCTCACCAGCAAAGACGCGTTCAAAGACGGCGATTTGATCTTTTCTTTGTTTACCTTCAGCGTACCAATCGAGGGTGTTGAGGCCCTTTGTGATTTTCGTACCGTACTGCGCCATGGAATCCTCGAAAGTCTTGTTCCAGCTTTCAATTCGGTATTCTCTGTTGATGGTGAAAATTCCGTCATCAGTCGCGTTTAATAGTTCGGTAGTGTAGTGATTCTTCACCTCCAGCTCCGCCATGATTCGTTGCATTTCCTCCTGGGTAGCTGATAATTCTTCCATATTCTGGCGCAGTTCCTCTTCCTGCGCTTTCATTTCTTCGTTGGCTTCTTTCGTTTCCTTCGCCAGCCGTTCTGCTGCATTCTTACTCGAAATAAGTTCAGTCATATCTCGTCCGAATACAGCAATTGCATAGATTTCCCCTTTTTCGTTTCTGAGGGGTGAAAAGGACGAATTATAATACGATATCTGCCCGTCAAAATTGAATTCGCTGGTCACCTCGAAGATTTCCCCCTTGAATGCCCGTTCATAGAGTGCGCGCTGTTCTGATTTCTGTTTTTTGTCCGGAAACAGATCAAGCATCTTAAATCCTTTCTCAAGGTTTATTCCCATTGCCCGTACACCTTCGCTGAACCCGTTGTTGAAGCTGATTAACTTGAATTCTTTGTCGAGCGTAAAGATTGCATCCTTTGATGCATTGATAAGAGAATCCAAATAGGTCTCGTTCAACTTCGCTTCGCGGGCGAGTCTCTCAGCTTCCTTCTGCGTCCTGGTTATGGTGGTTACATCCTTAGCAAAGACAGCAACTTCATACACTTCACCAGCTTCGTCCTTAAGCGGAGCAAAGACGGACAGGTGGTGGAATTCGACTCCGTTTTGATCACTCGATGCGGTTATTTCGAAGGATTCACCTTTGAATGCGCGTTCATAAATCTTCTTCTGCGCGACGCGTTCTTCTTCGGGGTACCAGTCGATGGTACTCATTCCCTTTTCGAGTTTTAATCCGAACTTCTCAAGGGTGGCGGCGAAAGCCTGGTTCCAGCTAACAAGTTTGTATTCTTTGTTGACGGAATAAATAGCATCTTTGGATACGTTCAGGAGTTGATTCACATACTTCTCCTTTGTTTCCAGTTCGCGCATAATCCGCTGCATCTCATCCTGCGTCGCGGAAAGTTCTTCCATGTTCTGACGCAGCTCTTCTTCCTGGGCCTTGAGTTCTTCCGACTGGTTTTGCGCTTCCTGATATAGTCGTTCTGCAGTCTTTTGTGCCTTAACCATTGGCGTAACATCCTTGGCAAAGCATGCTGCTTCAAAGACTTCCCCATTCTCGCGTCGTAATGGTGCGTATAATGAGAGGTGATATATCGTTTCGCCGTTTTGTTCACTCGTCAAAGTGAAGTCAAAAGACTCGCCGTTCAGTGCGCGGTCATAATATCCCTTCTGCTTCGCGTAATCTTCGCCCTGGTACCATGCCAGCGTATCCATCCCTTTTTGAAGCTGCAGGCCGTACTGCTCCAGTGTTTTTGCGAAGCCAGTGTTCCAGCTTACCAGCTTGTACTCACGGTCAACGGTAAAGATCGAATCTGACGAAACATTGAGAACCTGGCTGAGATACGCTTCCTTATTTTCGACTTCCCTGAGAATACGTTGCATTTCGTCCTGCGTGGCGGAAAGCTCCTCCATATTCTGGCGCAATTCTTCTTCCTGAGCCTTTAGTGCTTCAGCCTGCTGCTGAGCTTCATCCCGCATTTTTTCCGCACTCTTTTGTGCGACCATCATTGCCGTGATGTCTTTGGCAAAGCACACGATCTCGTAGATGTCACCATTGTCTTTTCGCAATGGTGCATATGTTGACAAGTGATAGTGCGTACTTCCGTTTCGCTCGCTGCTCAGTGTAAATTCAAACGACTCTCCGTCGAAGGCGCGATCATAAAGCTTTTTCTGGTTTGTGCGTTCTTCGCCCTGGTACCAGTCCAGTGTATCCATTCCCTTATCGAGCTTCAGACCAAACTGCTCAAGGGTTCCCGCGAATGCCTTATTCCAGGTGGTCAATTTGTAGCTTCGGTCGATGGTAAAGATTGCGTCTTTCGAAACATTCAGCACCTGACTAAGGTAGGCTTCCTTTCCTTCGACTTCCCTGAGAATGCGCTGCATTTCTTCCTGCGTCGCAGCCAGTTCTTCCATGTTCTGGCGCATTTCTTCTTCCTGCGAACGCACAAGCTCGGCTTGCTCCTGTGTCTCATGAAGCAGCTTCCTGGTCTTCTCGTTTACTCTTACATTCGCTACGGTTGATGCGATGCTCTCGGCGAGTTTTTCGAGAAACTCACGATGGTGGTTTTCAAATATATTGAATGACGCGAGTTCGATGGCGCCATATACGGTATCATTTACCTTTAGGGGGACGATTAATAGATTCTTCGGCAGAGCTTCACCCAATCCTGACGTAATTTTCAGATAGTCTTTTGGCAGGTGGGTCATGTAAACGGTGTTCTTTTCCAACACACACTGGCCGATCATTCCTTCGCCTACGGCAATAGTTTTTTGAATGTGCTTCTTTCGCCCATAAGCGTAGCACGCGATCATCTCAAGATGAACGTTGGAAGAGTCTTCATCATTGAGGATAAAGATTGACCCCTGATTTGAATCCGTGTACTTGACGATGTTGCTGATGATAACCTGTCCGAGTTCATTGAGGTTATCATTGTTCGATCTCAGGATGTCTACGAATTTGGCGAGGCCTTCTGTTGCCCAGTTGCGCCTCTTCTCGTTCTCGGCAATTTTTTTCATCTGGTCGCGCATGCTGATCAGCGACGCTCCCAATGCGTTCTGGTTTTCTTTCAAAAGCAGGCTCTTGTCGAGCTCATCAGAAAGATTGCCACTTTCAATTTCCTTGACAAAGCTTCGCGCTGCGGAAATTTGTAATTCGAGATTTTCCACGGTCTCCCGGAGTTGATTAAGCCTGGCGATTTTGACAACCCGGTAAGGAAGGAATTGGACGGTTTTTTTCATAGATTATGAGCAGCTCTCTTATTCTCCAACAGATGCGAATTAACAAGGCATTTAATTGAGGCTGGCGGCAAAGAATTGGGCCTGCTTACTGAGGCAAGAATTTCATTCATTCGTTGAAATTCACCCAGCAGACATCCTGCGGGATAGTATGCATGCAGCGGAAACTAACCGTGCTGGGGGATTCATAACGCGCTGAGAAATAGATGCTTAAATGGCATCAGGTGTTTTGTGATATGCCCTCTTGCCTCAACGTTGGATTCGTTATTCTGAAAACATCCGGTGAGGCTCCAATGTGCTTTTACTATTGTATAGTGAGTGCATTACGTGCGAGCAGACACGAAATGAAGAAGGCAGTTTTAAAAAAGTGGGGCGGCCGGGTATAACCTTGTAGGTAGCTTTGAGTTGCGGAGGTTGAAACAGTTGAAATAAAACGCCCCAGAGCTGATGATAGTCCGGGGCGATGTGATGTGTGATTGACAGACTCGCTGTCAGCGGTCTGAATTATTTGCCTTGCTTAGGCTTGAGGAATTGGTTCACTTCAAGCCAATACATAAATGCGTCGAACCATTTGTTGCTTGTGCGGTCGGGGTTTCCAAGTCCAAAGCCGTGTCCACCGTTTTGGTACAGGTGAAACTCAACAGGTTTGCCAGCCTTGAACCATGATTCGATAACACCGAATTGTCCGCGGAAAAGAAAGTCGTCAGTTGCAATGACGTTAAACATCGGAGGTGCGTTCTTAGGTACTTCAACGGGGCCCATCCCACCGTAGATGGGACCAATGAAGTCAAGTTGCATCACCTTTGAGTTCAGGGTGCAGTGCATCGTTAGTCCTGCGCCGGCCGAGAAACCGATCATGCCCAGGCGTGCTGTATCAACGCCCCATTCTTTAGCGCGTTGAATAATCATTTTGTAGGCGGCTTCCGCGTCTGCAAGTTGGTTCAACAAGTCGAATGCAGGGCGTGGAGCTGAAGAGGCGTTGCTGCCTTCTGCAGGAGGGGCAGCAGCTGCAAATGTCCTGTTCATAGACTCTTTGAAGCCATCCAGTGATTCAGGAGTAGGGTGCAGGCGATACTTGAGAACGAAGGCGGCGATTCCGCGGTCGGCCAGTGCCTGGGCAACTTCCCATCCCTCATTTCCCATCGACAGCCACCGGAAGCCACCCCCGGGGGCAACAATTACTGCAGCTCCGTTACCAGTACCTGGCTTAGGCAGAAACGGCGTCAGTGTTGCCTTTGTGATGTTGCGGGCCATCGGATCACCCCATTGACGAAACCAGCTCTCTTTTGCAGGCTGTCCTTCAACGCCACCAGTGTTCAGTGGAATAGCGTTTGGCTCGGCTGGAGGGTCCATGGGATAGATTGTGCCATCCTGCGCTACTGCTGTGGTTGCAGCAATGCACAGAAAACTGAAAACAAGTGTCTTGACTAGCTTGGTAAATGTTGCAGGCATGTTGAGGTGTTTAAAGGTTTGTACGTAAAGCAATATATGCAATTGTAATCGCCCGAGTCAGCGTTAACAAATGTATTAGACAGACCCGACGAGACCGTCGACAATTCTTGAATTTCTTCCGATTTGTGAGATGCAACGACGTGTGGCGAAACTATGGCATCACATTTTCAAGTTCGAAATTCAAAATGTCTGAAAAATATGGTATATCAAAAATCAATAATAATCACTCTTTTCTTCATTCTGGGAATTTCGAACGCCGCTTTGTCACAGCTCACGATAGATGCAGAAGCTGACTTCATCGCCGGCATTCCTTATAATGAAGTGAGGATTCCTGCAACGGGTGGAACAGATTTCGACCTCGCTAAAGACCTTTCGGTTGACACCCGTTTAGCGGGACGAATTCGTTTTTCCTATACGATCAATAATCGCCATGTTGTTTCTGCGCTGGTTGCGCCGCTGACAATCCGATCCAGTGGTCAAACAGGAAAGGACATCGTTTATAGCGGCCGCGAATATTCAGGTAGTCAGGAACTGAAGGGAAAATACAAGTTCAATTCGTTTCGACTCACGTACCGGTATATGATTGTGCAGAATGAAAAGGTGAACTTTGGCCTTGGGCTTACCGGAAAAGTCCGCGAGGCAAACATCGTGCTGACACAGGGCAACGTAAGCTCTGATTATCCTGATCTCGGATTTGTTCCCCTCGTAAACTTCTATGTCTCATATAATCCCTCAGACAGACTGAGATTTATCGTTGAGGGTGACGCACTTGCTTCCAGGCAGGGACGTGCCGAAGATATTTTTGCAGGTATATCCTATGATATCAGCGATCGCTTTGCCGTAAAAGGAGGGTATCGGATACTCGAAGGCGGTGCCGATGTGAAAAGCAACTACAACTTTGCCTGGATCAACTACATTCCTGTCGGGATCATCATCACACTTTAGCGATAGGACTCTACGCTATTTTCAATCGGATACTGCTCCTTCAATTTGTTATATTTGAAGAAGCAGTATCTGATGAAATGAAATATAATCTGGCAGTCTTCTTCATTTTTCTTGTATCATTTGCAAACGCACAGGGACGTTTCACATTTGAAGAACCTGTCCGGCAACGTGTCTTGGTTCTTACAGACATTACGAATGAGCCGGATGATCAGCAATCGCTGGTGCGGTTTCTCGTCTACTCGAATGAGTACGATGTGGAGGGAATAGTTGCGACAACTTCTACTCATTTACGCGATCAAATCAGGAAGGACAAAATTCAAGAACTGGTATCGGCTTACGGATTGGTAAGACCTAATCTCGTGAAACACGCCAAAGGATTTCCAGAGGCGGAATACTTGCAGAGCGTGGTGGCGGAACATCTTCCGCTTTTCGGAATGGATGGCGTTGGTAAAGGAAAAAATTCCACGGGATCCGATCTTATTATAAAAGCCGTGGATAAGACTGACGACAGACCGCTCTGGGTTTCTGTGTGGGGTGGTGCAAACTGCCTGGCACATGCCCTATGGCATGTGCGCGAGACTCGAAGTGAAACCGAAGTGAAGGCATTCGTTTCGAAAATAAGGGTCTACTCCATTTCAGATCAGGATTTATCAGGAAGGTGGATACGTACAAATTTCCCTGACTTGTTCTACATCGTTGATCCAAGCGCGGGAGATTCGTGGTTTGAATACTACAAGGCCACGTGGACAGGAATTTCGGGTGACAAGTTGAATAAGAATGGTCCTATGTATCACTTCGGGCTGGTTGACAATCCCTGGTTACGGAAGAATATCCGCGAAGGACACGGTCCCCTGGGGGAAAATTACCCCGAAGTAGCTTACCTTATGGAAGGCGATACGCCTTCGTTTCTGGGTCTGATCAATAACGGACTAGGCTGGTATTTAAGTCCTGCATACGGCGGATGGGGCGGGCGTTATGAATTTTTCCGGTCATACGCCGAGGCGGGTAAAATCTGGACAAGTACTATTCACACACAGGACGAAGTGCGGCTGCCCAGTGGACAGTCCGTTGCATCAAATCAGGCCACAATCTGGCGGTGGCGTGAGGCATATCAGCACGACTTCGCGGCGAGGATGGACTGGAATGTGGTCGATGACTTTTCGAAAGCTAACCACAATCCAGTTATAAGTCTGAATGGCAATCGTGGAAAAAGTGTTGCCCGGGGAGTTTTTAAAGCTGGAGAGAAAGTGACTTTAACTGCGGCGGGTACTACCGATCCCGATAGCGACTCGCTGTCGTGGCGTTGGTTTGTATATAAGGAGATCGATAGTCCGCGCGAAATTCCTTTTCAGGAATCACATCAGCAGGAAGTGGTGTTTACAATGCCGCAGCTGGAAAAAGGTAAGTCTTTGCACATTATTCTTGAAGTTAAGGATTCCGGTGATCCGGCACTGTTTTCATACAGGCGAATTATCCTTGCAAACGAATAGCGCAGAAGACATACCGTATGTTTTCAGTCAATGACCGATGTGGCTATTTACGGCTCAACCTTCGCTCCCTTGCAATCAAGTTTAAATGCGTAGGTGGCCACCTTTACATTGCCATAAGCAAAGTCTTCCCACTTTATTTCTACCGGCATGTTATTTTCGTATGCGTAATAGAAGTATTGCTCCTGAGCGTCTGCGTTGGGAATCTGGTATCGGGCGTACAGGGGATTATTCTCTGACAATCGATTCAGAAATGAGATGTCGTAACTTGTTTCCGATTCTATCGGGAAGTTAGCATGTGATCCGATCGGAAAAAATAAGGGATTTCCGACGAAAGCCGCCAGTGCCTTGAAGGGATTGCGTTTGTCGTCATATTTAATTCCAAAATAATCGGTACGGATCATTGATGAGGTCCCCTTTATATGTTTAACGTTGCCGTTGGAATACAAGATGTCGTATTGTATCTCAAATCCTAATTGCTCATCTGTGCCAAATTCCTGCCAAATGATATAGTCGACAGTATTGGCGTCTGAATAGTGATATTGGTATCTGTTGTGCATGGTCCCCAAGGCCGATGGAAAATATATATCTGTCTGAATTATACCGTATGGACCCTGGATAAATTCGTAAAGGTAATATGGGGACGATTCCCCATTCAGATAAATGAATGCGGCCTTTAGGCGCGAGACTTCGTCGTAATAGAAACTGATTTTGCTGCTAGGAGATGAAAGACTGACTATCCGGTGGGAATCATTGTACGTGACTTCGTGCCACTTGCCTTCCCAGTAGAAGCCGATAATCTGGCAAGGGTACACGTATAGTTCGGTACACGAAAGAGTTACTGAAAGGAACAGCAACATTGTAAAGCTGCGAATTAGAGAAGTTTTCATTCTGGAAGAGGGTTATAGGTGTGCTACGAAATTACGCAGGTGCGCATTCGGATAAATCACATGATCATGGTAGAAGGGGCAAAGAGAGGGAGAGGGGCGAGTTCAATTGAGCCGGTCGTGGCGAGAACTGACCGCTGATACGGGAATCCGCCGAGCTGTTATGAATGTGTAAGCCAATGTTCAGAAATTGATAGCATCTTTCAATGTGATAAACGACGTTTGAAATACGCCATCAGAGTCCGTTTTGGAGAACAGGACTGGATGGATTTCCGATCAGAAAGCAACCAGAAACACCATGACACGCCTAAGACTTTTGAAAGCAGCACTTCTTTGTACTGCGATGAACATTGTTTGCATTGCCAATGCGCAACGTCCGGTAATTACTTCTCCTGAAGTGCGCCCGGACAACACTGTCGTCTTCAGATTTTATTCACCGAACGCGAAAGAGGTAAAACTCAGCACCCAAATTCTGAAATCGCCGGTTGAGATGGAGAAGGATGCCTCGGGAGTTTGGTCCGTGACCGTAGGACCGGCGAACCCGGACATATATCCTTACAACTTCATCGTCGATGGAACATCAGTTGCGGATCCTCTGAATTCGGCGCTTTTCCCCAATGAAGGTTTTCAGAGCAGTCTTGTTGAGATTACCGGACCTACACCACTGGTACATACTATCCAGAACGTTCCTTATGGAACAGTGTCATACCGCTATTATAATTCACCCGAGTTGGGCACCCGGCCCGTTGTAATCTATACACCTCCGGGCTATGAAAAAGATTCGAAGACCAAGTATCCTGTACTTTATCTGCTTCACGGCACTACCGATACGGAAGAAACCTGGACAAAAGTAGGACGTGCCAATATCATCCTCGATAACCTGATTGCGCAGGGCAAGGCCAAGCCCATGATCATCGTGATGCCGTATGGCCGTGCTTATCCGAAGATCAGTAAGTCTTCCGGAAGTCTCCGCAACTGGGATAACCTTCAGGAGTTCAAGAAAGACTTCTTTGAACATCTTGTTCCGTTCGTTGAACAGAATTACCGCGTGAAAGCTGACGCCGACAACAGGGCCATCGCGGGATTTTCGGGGGGAGGGGGCGAGACATTGTACCTCGGCCTTAATCACCCCGGATTCACTTCGTGGGTTTGCGGGTTCGCCCCGGGTATGTTGAAGGAGGAGTTTGATCGTAACAACGCGGTGGCGTTTGCCGATCCCCAGCAAACCAATAAGCGCCTGAAGCTCTTCTGGATTGGCGTGGGACGCGAGGATTTCGTTCACAGAATCGTAGTGGAATATCTGGATGTCCTCGATGCAAAAGGTATCAAATACGAGAAGTTCATCTCTGACGGTGGCCACACCTGGATGAATTGTAAGCTGTACCTGTCCACGATTGCTCAGAAGTTGTTCCAACACTGATCATTAGAACGATTTATTCAGACTGCGCGTCTGCCAAGATGCGGCTACTCTATATATAGTAGCCGCATTTTTGTTTGAGCTGTTTCAGATTGCTCTGATTTTGAAAACTCCGGGAGGACACCATGGTCCGCCAGATCCTTCCTATAGATGTACAATGGTCACTACATAGACCCACCCGCTCGGCAATTCCCGCGATAGCGGACAAGTTGCGCAACCGATTTCTGCAACTGGTCCTGTTAGTTTTGGCCGGTAATCACTGGGTCCCACCGTTTACCTGGCGCACACGTTTCCAAAGGGCATGTAGACTTTAAAAATTGACCACCTTCGTTTTCACTTTTGTAACATTTACCACGAAAAAAACATGTTACACGCATGACACGATTCGATCAAAAGAGAGGGTAACACGTTGAGCATCAATTGAAAGAAAAAATGTAACACTGAGACAAAAGCCTGTAACGGAATGGTCACCGTACCGCCATAGACCAGGATATATTTGTTTTTGTCGAGCGCAACGGTTTTCTGAATCGATTGATTAGCGGAAACGCCGTTGAATCGACTGCCAAACCTTTAAACCCTCCTAAATGGCTACGTGCAGGCTATTCCACCTGACCTACTCTGCATCTCCGTCCGGGGCGGTGTCCGGCATGTCTGGAACACAGGCTGAACAGGGGCCATTTCAGGACTTGTTAAGTTTCTTTAGTTTCTTTTCCTGGTGGGTCCAGGCCCTCCTTAAAACCCTCGGACCTGCAGAAATGGCGTACTCAGCCAGGAACGCATTCAGCAATCGCCCTAATTTCAAACCACTCCAGAGCCTTGTTCCAAACTGGCATTTTGCCAGAACGACCGTTGCGGCGTTATCCCTGAGTTATTTAGAACCCTTTGCACGTATTTCATCCACCTACCGTGATCTTATGAAACCAACGACCAATACCAGCTGAAGGAGCATCGATGATTTCTCGAATGAATGCTGGTGCATAACTCGAAGAAGCCCAAACTAAAAAATCCATAAAAACTGAACATGAACGTATGATAAGAAAATTACCAAGACACATCCTGAGAGCTTCGAAGTTTTCACTGATGGGAGTCTGTATTCAATGCCTGTTCGTCGGCGACCTGTGGGCATTGGGTCCGAACGCAAGTCCAATCGGTGTAGTGACAGAAGTACCACTCTCTGTTGCGGATGTCAGCGTTTTCCAACGCTCCGTCACGGGGCGCGTTACTGACGGCGAGAACAACGAAGGACTCCCGGGCGTAAACGTAATCGTGAAAGGTACCACGACAGGTACAGTAACTGATTTTGACGGGAATTTCAAACTTGATGTCCCGTCATCTGAAGCCGTTTTAGTATTTAGCTCCATTGGATATGCCACACAGGAAATCACTGTAGGGCAAAATTCCATTATTAATATAATCCTTGCTCCGGACGTGCTCGCCCTTTCGGAAGTGGTGATTGTTGGTTACGGTGAGCAGAAGAAGGAAAGTATCGTAGGCGCGATCACCCAAACCTCGGGTGCTGTACTGCAGCGTGCCGGTGGGGTGTCGAACGTCGGAGCTGCCCTTACGGGAAACCTTCCTGGAGTTGTTACGCTGTCAAGTAGTGGTATGCCCGGGGAAGAAGATCCGATGATCCTCATTCGCGCAGCAAGTTCCTGGAACAACCGTGAACCTCTTGTCCTCGTCGACGGCGTGGAACGTCCGATGCGCGGCGTCGATCTCAACGCAGTGGAATCCATCTCCGTGCTGAAGGATGCATCCGCAACAGCCGTTTTCGGTGTTAAGGGTGCGAACGGTGTAATCCTTATCACCACGAAACGCGGTAAAGAGGGCTCGGCTCGGATTGATGTTAGCTTCAGCTCCACTGTAAAAGTGCCTTCAAAGCTTCCCAACAAGCTTGATTCTTACGGTGCCCTTATGGCGCGAAATGTTGCCATTGAAAACGAGCTTGGAATTTCGCCGGAATCCTGGGCGTATATCCGCCCTCAGTCTTTTATCGAAAACTACCGGAATCAGACTACTCTTGAACAACGGGAGCGGTATCCCAATGTTGACTGGCAGGAAGAGTTGTTCAAAGACTACGCGATGGCTTACAACGCCAACGTAAGTGTGTCGGGTGGAACGAATTTCATTAAGTACTTTACATCCGCAGACTTCCAGAACGAGGGCGACCTTTTCAGAGTATGGGACAACGGCCGGAACTATGATCCGGGATATGGCTTCAATCGTCTCAACGTTCGAAGCAACCTTGACTTCCAATTGACCAAGACAACAGTGTTTAAGGTCAATCTGGCAGGATCCAACGCCATCAGGAAAAGCCCGTGGAACCAGACCAACAACTCCGACTGGGCAGTGGCCCAGCAGTGGGCAGGTGCATATAATATCGCTCCAGATGTATTTATGCCCAAATACGCTGACGGAACGTGGGGGTACTATCCGGATATCTCGAACGTGAGTAACTCAGCTTCAAACCTCGCGCTCGGCGGAGCAATGACAACGACAACAACGCGCATCAACACCGACTTCATCCTCGAGCAAAATCTCGACATGATCACTAAGGGGTTGAAGATCCGGTCATCCATTTCATGGGATAACGGCTTTGTTGAATTCAACCGCGGAGTAAACGACCTCTTCAATGATGCTCAGCAAAAATGGATTGATCCAAACACCGGTATTGCCTACTACAAAGTAGATTACGATCAGAACAACCACTTCGATTTCCAACAAGGCTTGCTGTGGTCTACCTCAGGTGGTCAGGTCAGGGACGGTGACACGCAACGCAATCTGAACTATCAGATCCAGCCAAGCTGGACGAAAAGCTTCGGTAATCATAATGTGATGGCGATGGGTATGTTTATGCGTCAGCAGAGAGCTATAGGAAGCGAGATCCCACGTTTCCGGGAAGACTGGGTTTTCCGTGCGACGTATGACTACAACAGCAAGTATTTCGTGGAATACAACGGTGCCTATAATGGTTCCGAGCAATTTGGTCCTGACTACCGCTTTGCGTTCTTCAACTCGGGCGCACTTGGCTGGATGTTGTCAGATGAATCATTCCTCGAAGATGTTCGATTCCTTGATCTCCTGAAGATACGCGGTTCGTATGGTGAAATCGGTGACGACAACTCCGGCGACGATCCAGTAAGACGCGCGCGTCGCTGGTTGTACATGACGCAGTGGCAATACGGTGGAAACTCATCTCTCGACCTGAATCAGGGAACAAGTCCTTACACATGGTTCCGCGAGTCAAGGGTAGGAAACCCCGATGTACGCTGGGAAACGGTGAAGAAGTTTAACGTCGGATTGGATTACGCTTTCCTTAATGGTCAGATTTCCGGTAGCGTGGATGTATTCCGCGACAGGCGAAACGACATTCTTGTTGCAGGTGAAGACCGTGCAGTGCCTTCTTATTTTGGAGGAACGCCGCCGACGTCAAACCTTGGTTCGGTGGACGCGCAGGGATATGAGATTGTACTGAACCTGACTAAGCAATTTGGCAACGGACTTCGTGTGTGGGCAAACCTTAACATGACGCACTCGAAGAACAAGATTATTGATCGAGATGATCCGGAGCTTTATCCGAGTTACCGGAAACAGGCCGGCTATGCTATCGGTCAGCACCGCTCATATGTTGACGCCGGATACATGAATACTTTTGATCAGATCTACGGAAGCCCTCAACACAACACGAACGATAATCAAAAGCTTCCCGGAACGTACTACATCATTGACTTCAATGGTGACGGTATTATCGATGATTCCGACCAGATCCCTTATGGATATTCTGATATTCCGCAGAATACGTATAACGCTACCGTCGGATTTGAATGGAAAGGCCTTAGCGCTTTCGTGCAGTTCTACGGTGTAACAAACGTAACACGTGACGTTCCGCTGAATAGCTTTGGCAGCCGCCTCAATACCGTATATGATATGGGTACCTGGTGGTCGATGGAGAATCCGACGGCGGATGTGCCTGTTCCGCGCTGGTTGTCTACACCGAGCTACTACAATGGCACTCAGTATCTTTTCGATGGCTCATATGCCAGGTTGAAAAACGCCGAGATTGCCTACACCTTCAGCGCAGCTCAGACCAGCAAGATCGGTTTCTCAGCGTTGCGTGTTTTTGTCAACGGAAACAACCTTTGGGTATGGTCAAGAATGCCCGATGATCGCGAATCCAACTTTGCCGGAGCAGGCGGTCAGGGTGCGTACCCTACCGTGAAGCGTTACAATTTTGGTCTCCGATTCACACTCTAATTTGAACGAACTCATGAAGAAAATATTCAACTCGCTCTTATGGGGCAGCTTACTGATCACATCGATGATCACTCTGTTCTCCTGCCAGGACTTCCTGGACAGGGAGGAAGACTCGATTGTGGGAGAGGGCGAAGCCTTCAAGAACTTTAACAACTTCCAGGGCTTTATTGAGGAAATGTATAACTGCATTCCCGATAAGCAAAAACACTACTGGACAACATCATGGAACTGGGGTGATGACGAGATTTTCAACCTGGAAGGTAGCTGGCACATGACCAACCAGGTTGATCTCGGCAACTTCTGGGCATGGCAGGCTGGACGTTTGAGTCAGCCGGGTGCATGGCTTGATAAACCTAATACGAATCCTACTTCCACTGATAAGTTTAGTCACGCCTTGTGGCCCCACGCATGGTATAGCATCCGTAAGGCTAACATCGGTCTTGCCAATCTTGACAAACTGACTTCTGCCACGCAGGAGGAAAAGAACATGATTGCAGGCCAGTTGTACTTCTTCCGTGCATGGTGGCACTTTGAAATGATGCAATTTTTCGGTGGCCTTCCATACATTGACGAAGTTCTTCCCGCAGGTGAGAAGCCTACACTTCCGCGCCTGAGCTATCAGGAGTGTGCGGATAAAGCCGGAGCCGATCTCGCGAGAGCAGCGGAACTTCTTCCTATAGACTGGGATAAATCTGCCGTCGGTAGAAACACCGCCGGAAAAAACCAATTGCGCGTAAACAAGATCACAGCGCTCGGTTACCTTGGTAAGAACTATCTGTGGGCAGCGAGTCCGCTGATGAAGAACGGCGCGCAGACTGGCGGAGGAAATACATATAACTACGACGAAGAATACGCCAAGAAAGCAGCAGAAGCTTTCGGTCAATTGCTAGAGCTGGTGGAAAGTGGTCAGACCCAATATGCGTTGGCAGAGTTCAACTATAAGAATGTCTACAACCACGAAAAAGCTGACGGTGCGGCCACACGGTTCAGTGACATTTTCTATACGACAGGACAGAACTGGTTAATGCCGGGCTCAACTGAGGCAATCTTCCGTGGACCGTCTACAGACGCCAACGGAAGTAACTGGAACACAACCAAAACGTTTGGTCCGAAGGTGCAGGGTATTGTTGAACACGACAATATCATTCATCAGCCTACGGCGAACTACGTGAAGTTCTACGGCATGGCGAACGGTCTTCCATTGGATGATCCTGCGTCAGGCTTTGACCCTGCATATCCGTTCAAGGATCGCGACCCACGCTTTTACCATGACATTGTATTTGACGGTTTCAAGTATGTAAACGCCGCCATGCCTCCTGACATGGAATATCTGCGGCATGCAGGTCTGCACACCAATGGTACGATGAGGAGCGCTGCCAACGGTAGCCGTACGGGTTACTTCATACAGAAGCTGGTACCCCATACCGCCAACAAATATGATGGCGCATACAACTGGGGTGGTAACCTTCATACTTATCTGCCTTACATGCGTCTCGCTGATATTTATCTGATGTACGCAGAGGCGTGTGCCGCTTTCGGTGGTGCCAGTGGCAAGTCGACAAACTTCGCAAAAACTGCTGAAGATGCCATCAATACGCTGCGCGACAGGGTAGGGGCTGGCCATGTTCATGCAACGTATACAGCCAGCAGAGAGAAATTTCTTGATGAAGTTCGGCGCGAACGCGCAGTAGAATTGTCATTCGAAGGTTTCCGTTTCAACGACCTCCAGCGTTGGTTGTTGCTGACTGAGTATCCGTACAATGTGAAGACATCACAGGAGTTTGATCGCCTCGAGGACATTGAGTTCTTTAAGGAAAATGATCCTCGTGATGCACGGGTTGCCAACTTCAGAGAACAGACGATTCTTACCCGCCAGTTCGGGACAAAGCATTACTGGTTCCCTTTGAAGATTTCTGATGTGTCAATGTATCCTGAGTTTGAACAAAATCCGGGATGGTAATGGACACTTGCACCAGTAATGATCTACAGCAAAATAGGATGACAAAGAAAGACCTCAGGAGATTGCGCATGGATCAGAGCAGCGACGAGAGCTTTGCTGTTGTCTCCAAAAACAAATCAAACCTTATGAAATATTATATCAAGATAAGTTTCATTATATGCGCGGCGCTCACAAGCACGTTGACATATGCGCAGGTTGTCGAAGAATCCAGGACGGACTCGACGAATACCTCGCGCACGCGTGAGCGCGTAGCCCGGGCTGCATTCCGTGATGTGCCGGAAAGCCAGCTTCTCGGCGGTGTATCTGTGGTAGATATGACCGAACTCATCGATAAGAACTATTCATTGTACAGTCTGGACAACATGCAAGCCTTTGTGGGCGGTTGGACAGGTGCCACGCTATGGGGTATGGACGACTACCTGGTACTTGTTGACGGAGTTCCGCGTGATGTAAATAACGTTCTGCCTACTGAAATCCAGCAGATCACTTTTCTGAAGAGTGCCTCGGCGGTGATGCTGTACGGAAGCCGCGCAGCAAAGGGCGTCGTAAGCATCACAACTAAAAGAGGAGCAGAGGAGCCTTTAAAAATTAATGTTCGGGCCAATTCAGGCTTTTATGTATCGAAGCGGTACCCAAAATTCCTGGGTTCTGCAGAATATATGACATTGTACAATGAAGCCCTCGTCAATGATGGCCTGGAACCTCAGTACAATGACGAAACGATTTACCTGACCGCGTCCGGTGCTAACCCATACCGCTATCCGGATGTTGACTTCTACTCTTCTGAGTTTTTGAAGAAAGCTTACAACCGTTCCGACGTAGTGGCCGAGCTGAGTGGTGGCGACGAGAAGTCACGTTTCTACACCAATATCGGTTACTACCGCGAGAACGACTTGTTTAAGTTTGGAGAGGCAAAGGATAATTATATCGACCGCCTCAATGTTCGTGGGAATGTCGATTTGAAACTCACCAAGTCGATTGGTGCATTTGTTAATGCGAATGCTACATTTTACAATGCCCGTACGCCAAACGTATCGGGTGATGCAGGCAGTTACTGGGCCGCTGCGGCGACGATGCGTCCAAACCGTATGGCTCCGCTGATTCCCATCGATATGATCGATCCCAATGACCTGAGCTCTCAGGAACTCATCCAGGGTGGAAGCAATATCATTGATGGCAAGTACTTCCTGGGTGGTTCGTCAACAGATCTGACCAACATCTTTGCGGATTATTACGCAGGAGGTAACAGCAAGTGGACAAGCCGCCAGTTCCAGTTCGACGCTGGTCTGAATTTCGATATGTCGAGAATTCTCGAGGGGCTTTCTTTCCATACGCAATATGCAGTTGACTATGCGACTACCTACGTTACGTCATTTGACAATACCTACGCGGTGTACGTTCCGCAATGGCACAACTATAATGGTGAGGACGTCGTGACAATCAACAGTAAGTTAGGTAACGACAAGAAATCGGGGGTTCAGAACATCAGCGGTAGCAGCAACAGACAGACAATCGCTTTCAACGGCTATTTTAACTACGTCAAGTCCATTGATGACAAACATAACTTCCTGGCGCGTCTGGTAGCTACGGGATTTCAGCAGACTTTTTCCCAGCAGTACCACCGCACAGGGAATGCCAATCTTGGACTTCAGGTTGATTACAACTTCGACAACAAATACTTTGTTGACTTAGGAGCGGCAGTCGTGCACTCTGCGAAACTGGCGAAGGGCAACCGAAATGGTCTGTCATCATCAGCAACATTGGGCTGGAGACTGAGCGAAGAAGGATTTCTGAACAGTTCGTCAGTCGTAGATGACCTCGTGATCAGTGCGTCAGGAAGTGTCCTGAAAACTGATATTGACATCACGGACGAAGAAGGTAACGAATTCTACCTCTACGAAACGAACTATACTCAGGCGCAGGGCGCGTGGTGGGGATGGCGTGACGGAGCGTCAGAACGATCGACCAACTCAAAACGTTGGGCAAATCCTGACCTCGGATTTATAAATCGCAAAGAAGTTTCTTTGAATGTGAGAACATCGTTGTGGGATCGGTTGATCACGGCAGACGTTTCACTGTTCCTGAACAGGATGGAGGGGCTTGTGATTCAGCCCGCAACACGCTATCCCAGCTACTTCTCTACGTTCTATCCGGAAGCCACATTCATGCCATTTGAAAACTTCAACAACCATGAGCGCAGAGGGATGGACTTCAACGTCAATGTGAACAAGAATATTGGTCAGGTTGGTTTGTCCGTTGGATTGTCCGGTATTTACTACACAAGCAAAGCAACGAAGCTTGATGAACTCTTCGTCGACGAATACCGCAGACGCACAGGCAAGCCGTTGGACGGCGTCTGGGGGTTGCAAAGCCTTGGCTTGTTCAGGGACCAGGCTGAAATCGATAACAGTCCCCGTCAGGCGTTTGGCGACACGAAACCCGGTGATATCAAGTATGCTGATCAGAATGGTGACGGCGTAGTTGATGAAAAGGATGAGGTATATCTCGGCCGCGGCGGGTGGTATGGAGGCCCTTTTGCAACAGGTGTAAATCTGACCGCGCGCTGGAAAGGATTCACACTCTTTGCATTGGGAACAGGTAACTTCGGGGCATACACGATGAAGAACAGTAGTTATTTCTGGGTGTTTGGTACGCGGAAGTATTCGGAATTTGTCCGCGACAGGTGGACTCCCGAAACGGCGGAAACGGCAACATATCCCCGACTGACTACGACGAACGGAGCTAATAACTTCCGCAATTCAGACTATTGGCTGATCAAGACCAATTGGTTCAACATTGCGCGTGTTCAGCTTACATACGACCTGCCTTCGCAGGCTCTGGAGAACAGCTTCTTCAAGAACGTATCTATTTATGTCAGCGGTTCGGATCTTCTGCTTCTGTCGAAGGAACGCGAACTGCTGGAAACGAGTGTGGGTGGGCAGCCTCAGGCCAGATTCTATAATCTGGGTGTAAGGGCAGCATTCTAAACCGTTAAACAACTAAGGAATCAAGTGATGAAAAAAATTATCAAACTATCTGCACTTCTGTTACTGGGAACAGTAACTGCGTGCGAAGATGTGCTTAGCCCTGAAATTGAAAATATCCGCGGTTTGGATGGTATGTATCAGGAACCAAGCTATGCCCAGGGTATTCTGGCTAATGCCTATATTCTGCTCCCGTACGCTGCATCTCCCAATAGCGATCTGGCTACTGATGATGCAGTGTCGAATAATATCAATAACGCTTTCTTGCGCATGGCTACCGGTGCATGGTCATCTGTTGATGACCCGACGTCGCAATGGGGCGATCGCAAGAATGCGATCCAGTACATCAATCTTTTCCTCGACAACGCCGACAAGGTGGTATGGAGTATTGATGAGCCGGTGAGAATCATGTTTAATGACCGCCTTAAAGGTGAAGCGTACGGTCTGAGAGCACTGCAGATGTATCACCTCCTGCTGGCACATGGTGGCTGGACAGCAGACGGACAACTGCTTGGTGTTCCGATTGTAACAGAGCCTGAGACGCCGTCATCAAATTTTAACAAACCACGCAATACGTTTCAGGAATGTGTAGATCAGATCTTCGCTGATATCGACCGCGCGATGGAGCTTCTGCCATTGGATTACAAGACGTTCAGCGCTGCTGAACTACCTGATAAGTATAAAGGCATCGAAGGTGTAACGATCACCGACTATGAGCGGGTTAACGGTGAACATATGCGCGGCCGGATGTCCGGAAGAATTGCAGAAGCAATCCGTGCACAGGTTTCGTTGCTGGCAGCGAGCCCTGCATATAGTGCCGGAACCAACGTTACATGGGCGGATGCAGCAAACGCTGCTGCACGTGTTCTTGATCGTATTGGCGGTGTTGCTGGTCTTGCTGCGAAAGGTAATACATGGTATACCCACGACTCTGGCATCGAACAACTTGCAGCGGGTGCGACACCTGCAGAAATCATCTGGAGAGGTGACATCGGCCAAAGTCTCGATCTTGAAAGAGAGAACTTTCCTCCTTCACTGTTTGGTAACGGTCGCGTAAACCCGACGCAAAACCTCGTAGACGCATTTCCGATGGTTAATGGTTATCCGATCAACGATCCGATGAGCGGATATGATCCGAATGATCCATATGCAAACCGCGATCCCCGTCTGACGAAATATATTGTTGTCAACGGAAGTCAGCAAGGTCCGGATAACAATGTGATCACTACTGGGAGCTACTCAACTTCAAAAGACGGTCTTAACAAAGACACAGGCTTCTCAACCAGAACCGGTTACTACCTTCGCAAGCTGTTGAGGTCTGATGTTAACCCTAACCCGGCTTACAACACCTCGCAGAAACATTATACTGCCAGGATCCGCTACACGGAGATATTCCTGGCGTATGCTGAAGCCGCAAACGAGGCGTGGGGCCCAACAGGTACTGGTCCTAATACCTATTCTGCCTACGATGTCATCAAAGCCATTCGTACCCGGGCAGGTATCACCGATGGAGATAACTATCTGGAAGCAGTGAAAAACAACCAGGATCAAATGCGAGAACTGATCCGCAATGAACGTCGTCTTGAGCTTTGTTTTGAGAACCACCGCTTCAGAGACCTGCGTCGCTGGAAAGTTGATCTCGGAAAATTGAATGAAACAGCCCTTGGGGTGCAGATTTCACAATCAGGTGGATCACTGATTTATGCGCCAATCAATGTAGAGCGGAGAACCTACCAGTCACATATGTACTATGGGCCCATCCCTTATAGCGAGATCAATAAGTTTAGCATGCTTCAACAAAATGCAGGCTGGTGATAAATAGCATTTCTAGATGAAAAAAATGGAAAATATGAAACGACATAATCTACTTTCTATCGTGTGCACAGGAATGCTTGCTGTGGCAATGATGGCCTGTGAAAACCAGGACATAGAGTTTCCTGACTACGATGAAAGTTCCGTATACTTTGCTTATCAATATCCGGTAAGAACAATTGTTCTGGGTGAGGATATCTTCGATACCACTCTCGATAATGAAGGCAAGTGCGAAATATATGCGACCATGGGTGGCGTGTATTCGAACAAGCAAAAGATCGATATTCAAATACAAGTCGATAACGGCCTTTGCGATAACTTGTTCTTCGATGCGGGATATACCAAGCCGGTGTTGCCTATGCCTGCTTCGCACTACAGCTTGTCATCCGACAAGATTTCACTTGACCGGAAGCTTCAGGGGGCGGTGGGTGTTCAGCTTACCGACGCCTTTTTTGCAGATCCAAACGCACTCCAGAATACTTATGTTATTCCGGTAAAAATGTTGAGCGTGACGAATGCTGACAAAATTCTCTCTGGTACACCCAAGGTCGATGAGCCGAATCGCCTGAATACGGCGGATTGGGATGTGTTGCCGAAGGACTATGTTCTGTATTGCATCAAATTCATCAATACGTGGCATGCCAACTATCTGCGCCGCGGACGAGACGAGGTCACTATCGATGGCGTGAGCTCTACCGTAGTTCGCCATAAGGCTACTGTGGAACTGGACGAGGTTCGTCAGCTTACAACGCTGTCCCTCAACGAACTCACTTATCCGATGGACTATAAGACCGGCGCGGGGTTGAATCTGAACATGTCCCTGAAACTGGCTTTCGACGAAAACCAAAAGGTTGTCGTGGCTCCCGTGGTTCCGGAATATCAGTTGAATGACTCCGTCAGAGTGTACAACATCGCTGTTTCCGGTGACGGTGCCTTCGTGAAGAAAGGTGAGAAGAACAGCTGGGGCAATAAAGATCGCGATGCTTTGTACTTGAAGTATAACGTAGCTTATGAGGTTGAGACGAACTATCCGAATGCCGGATTCCCTGCGTCAATTGAACAGGCTACATACAGTACAAGCGACACGCTGGTAGTTCGCGACCGTGGTGTCAAGCTCGAAGAGTTCGCTCCGGCATTCAAGGAATAGAAATTGAAATAATCGGTAATTAATATGATACGATTTAGAAAGCTTTTCATGAGTGCCGTCGCGTTGTCGATGCTGGCCTCATGTGCAGACGATAGTAAGCTGCTTTTTGTAACGAACAAACCTGAAAGCCTCGCACAGCTCGAATACCTTAAAGAGTACGATGTTTTGAAGTCGTACGTAAACCGGAGTGCAAACCCTGTCTTTAAGCTTGGTGCTGGCGTTTCAGTCGGAGACTTCACGAAGACGGGCACTGATTACAGTATGATTGTCTCGAACTTCGACGAGGTTGTCGCAGGATGGGAGATGAAACACGGCGGGGTGGTTCAGAATGACGGGACCCTTAGCCTTGCCTCGGTTGCAGACTTCATTGCCAAAGCGAAGGCTGCTGACATAGCAATCTATGGCCACACCCTTTGCTGGCACGCCAACCAGAATGCTACCTGGCTCAATGGAACAATTGCACCTACGGTGGTTCCGGGAGAGCCTTCCTGGGTAGAGGTCACTACGGCTGATTTTGAAAGCGACGACGAGTCTAATTTCACATCCAACGCCGAAGCGGTAATAAGTTACGTTTCACCTGGAGCAAACGGTACAGCGCGAGCACTGAAGGTTACAAACGCGGAAGTTCGCGAAAACGATTGGAACAGCCAGTTCTTCATCGTCTTTCCGGAGCCTACACAGCTGGGTGAAAAATACATGCTTAGTATGGATGTGCGGGCAGATAACGAGGCCACCTTTTCAAGTCAGGCACATATTGAACCTTACCAGTACAAACACTGGGATTTCTTTGGCGCAATTACGGCGACGACTTCCTGGTCGACTTATATTCGGGAAATAACGATCTCTTCGGATACAGAAGGGGTTACGGCCATTGCGTTCAACCTTGGAAATACCGCAACCAACTACTACTTCGACAACGTCAGCGTGACGAAGTTCAGCGAAGGTGGGGGCGGAGGTTCGCCGACATGGGTTCTTGCATCTGGAGCAGATTTTGAAACCGATGACGAATCAAACTTCACGTCAAATGCCGAAGCTGAAAGAAGCTTTGTAACGCCGGGTTTCGATGGAGTTGGTCGTGCGCTGAAGGTGACGAATGCTGAAGTGCGTGAAAACGACTGGAGCAGTCAGTTCTTCCTAACTTTCCCGCAAGCTACCAAGGCAGGCGAGAGATATACGCTATCGATGGATGTTCGTTCAGATGATGACGCAGCATTCGGGACACAGGCGCACATCGTGCCTTATCAATACAAGCACTGGGATTTCTTTGGGCAAATCACTACAACGCCTACGTGGTCCAGGTTCATCCGGGAAATAACAATTTCCCCCGATACGGAGGGATGTACGGCAATTGCCTTCAATCTTGGGAATACCGCTACCAGCTATTACTTCGATAATATCGAACTAACGAGGTATGAGGAAAATAGTGGGGGAGGTCAGACTATCGAAAAGACACCTGAAGAAAAACGCGAAATCATTTACGGCGAGCTGGAACGGTGGATTGCCGGAATGATGGAGGTGTCGAAAGACTACGTACGTGCCTGGGATGTCGTGAACGAGCCTATGGATGACGGCAGCCCTTATGATCTTAAATCAGGTATTGGTCGTGAACTAGGCAGTGATGAGTTTTACTGGCAGGATTATCTCGGTTACGACTATGGTGTTGATGCTTTCAAACTTGCTGCTCAATATGGAAACAGCAACGACAAACTTTTTATCAACGACTACAACCTGGAGTACAACCTCGACAAGTGTAAGGGGTTGATTGAGTACGCGGAATACATTGAAAGCAAAGGTGGCCGTGTCGATGGCATCGGCACGCAAATGCACATCAGCATCGACTCTGACAAGGACAAGATTGTTGAAATGTTTGAGCTTCTTGCCGCCACAGGTAAACTGATTAAGATTTCGGAACTTGACATCGGTGTTGGCGTTAAGACAACGGCAGCAACGGATGAACACTATCGTGAACAGGCTGAGATGTATCGTTTTGTAGTAGAAAAATACTTTGAAATCATTCCTGCTGCCCAGCGTTATGGTATCACCGTGTGGAGTCCAAGAGACAGCCCCGCATCTTCTTCGTGGAGAGCCGGCGAGCCGATCGGACTTTGGACTGAAGGTTACAACAGAAAGAGAGCTTATGGTTCTTTCGCAGATGCTCTTAGAGATGCAAATTAATCTGATGTTGTAAGAATAATCTCAGAGATACTTAAAAAAGAGGGATTTCAAAGTCGGTCTTACCGGCGGCGAAATCCTTCTTCAATTTTATCATGTTTCGATCAGGTTTAGATGGCTCGTTGAGCGCTTAGATCGCCCGTTGTGATTCCATGTACTCGGATGGCGAAACGCCGTAAAACTCCTTAAAGGCGCTGGAGAAATGTGCAACGTTTGTAAACCCTACGGCAAACGCAACTTCTGAGATGTTAAAATGCTTTTCCGATAATAGCTTCCCTGCTTGCTGGAGACGCACATTTCTAATAAGATCGCGTGTCGACTGATTCGTAAGACCTTTCAGCTTCCGGTGTAAGTGTACTCGACTGATCCCAATCTCGTGAGCCAGCATTTCGACGCTCAACGCCGGGTTAGCCAGGTTTTCGTTGATCGTGTCCATTACTTTTCCGAGAAGCTTCTCGTCGGGTGATTTGATGTCAATATCTCTGATCCGGTCACTTTGCAGCTGATTTCCTGAATAACTGTTTCTTAACAACTCGCGGTTGCGAATGATGCTTTGAACAGTCTTACGGACTATTTCGATATTGAATGGTTTTACAATATAGGCATCAGCGCCAATTCCAAGTCCTTCGATGTTGTATTGCTCATCCTTTCTCGCTGTCAGGAGCACTACCGGGATATGGTTGATATTAACGTTTTGTTTCACCTTGCGACATAACGTAATACCATCCATTTCCGGCATCATGATATCGGAAATCACAAGATCAGGACTGTTCTTCAATATATAGGCCAGAGCCTCTTTACCATCGGCACATTTGTCCATATGGTAATCGGACCCCATTTCAACGCAAAGATAGTCCCGCAGTTTTTTGTCATCGTCAACGACCAGTACCCGGTGTTTGGTTTTGGATCTGACTTTTATTTCAGGCAAAACAGGACGGGTGGCTTCGGCGTAGTGCAAGGAGTCACTTTCGAGAACAGGTTCTGCAATCTCCGTAGCAATATCTTTTTCACGGAGGTGTTCTTTTCCAAGCGGCAGATTGATGATGAACCTGCATCCCGGGGCATCTGGATTATTTTCTGCGCGAATAGATCCGTGATGAAGTTGCACGATTGACTTTGTCAGGTGCAACCCGATACCTGTTCCTTCTTTCGAGAACTGCTGACTTTCGCGAGTCTGGTAAAAACAATCAAAAATTTTCTCAAGTTCTCCATTTGGAATACCAATACCCGTATCAGATACTATGATTTGAAAGCGTTCGTAAGTGCCTTTCAAATGATTGCCTGACTTTTCAGGTACATTCAGCTGGACATTGATCTCACCATTGTCGGGCGTAAACTTCAGCGCATTTGAAATTATATTTAAAAGAACCTTGTCGAAGTTATTCGGATCGATAAAGGCATTCAGTCTTTTAACGCGATGGCTGAATCGCAGATTGATTTTTCTGGAGGAAACCTCGTCCTTGAATGCCAGACAGATTTCGCGGATGAAGGAAATCATTTCAGTCTCACGGAATAGCAGCGTCATCTGGCCCTGATCAATCTTTTGAATATCCATAAGCTGATTGATCAGGAGGACTATCCTTTCCGAATTTTGATTCATCGTAGCATACGCGCGTTGTCTCTCGCGGTCCTTGTCTTTTAGTAGCAGGCGTTTGAGCGGACTAATAATGAGTGACATGGGTGTGCGAATCTCATGCGCAATATTGATGAAAAACTGGAGCTTTGCCTCGTGCAGCTGCTTTGCGTGAAGGTGTTCCTGGATTTTGCGCTTGGCGTTAATCCGTTGCCTGGCCTGCTGAACGAAGATGCCCACGATAGTAAGAAATACAATGGCATATCCCGCCTTGGCGATGTTGGAAAAGTACCAGAAGGGATGTACAACAATCGATATCTGCTTTGTGTCTGAATAAGTGTTGTAATCCTTTGCTCTTACTTTGAATACATAGGAACCTGGATTGAGGTTGCTGAACGTTACGTTGTTCGTCCCTGCCGGAAGTGTGATCCAGTCACTTTCATTTTCAAGCTTGTACAAATAGGTGATCCGTTCAGGATTGGTAAACTCCATGCAGGAGAACTCTATGGTGAAGGAGTTGTCCTTTTGCGAAAGTTGAAAGGTGTCTGATTCCATGACAGACGTATTGACAATCGGGTACGCTTCAGAGGTCATTCCCTTTTTCACAGGTTGGTTGTGGATATAGAAGCCCGTCAGGTGAACTTCAAGCGTCTTGACCTCCGTTGAGATGTCTGCGGGATTGAAAAAGGTAATACCATTCATACCCCCAAAATGGATGATCCCGTTGTCATCTGCGAATGATGCTGCCCGCGAGAACTCATTGCCCTGAAGGCCGTCATCGGAATAGTAGTTGATGAAATTTTTCTTCTTGAGATTCATCCGGGAAATGCCGGAGTTTGTGCTGATCCACATGTTACCCATTGTGTCTTCCTGCAACGCATAGACCATATTACTAGGGAGGCCGTCGCGCGTGGTATACGTAGTAAATTCACGCTGCGACATATCGAGAGAGGTAAGACCGTCGGTCGTCGCAATCCAGATCGTATGGTTTGAATCTTCGGAGAAACCATTTATCATGGTGCCCGGAAGAAGTCTATTTACGTTAAAGGTGGAGTTGAAGCTTCGGGTTTTGAGATCAAGGCAACCCATTCCGTCGACAGTCCCGATGAATAGCTTGTCATCGCTGGTGAGGTATAAAGAGAACAGCCAGTCACTGTTTAGTGTATTCGCGTCGTCGCGATAGTTTGTTCCCTGTGGGGCAATGTAGTGTTCTACTTTGCCCGTCTCAAGATTCATGCAGTATAATCCAGATCCCATGGTCGCCACCCATAGATTTTTGTTTGTGTCTTCAGTGATTGCAAAAACCCGCGGGATATCACCATTGCGTTTTTCGAACAAGTGATTCACATATTCGCAGACACCCGTATTCTTGTTCAGTCGAGCAAGACCCCGGTCGTACGAACCCAGCCATAAAGTACCAAAGCTGTCTTCGTGCAAGCTTAGAACTGTTGAAGGTGCTGTTGGATTATTTGGCCGAATGAAGTGAACTGGACGGTCACTTCCATTCCGAAGCCCATATGTTCCATCTCCGTCAGTACCAATCCACAGCGTGCCATTGCGGTCTTTGAGCACCGCCGTCACCATATGCGATCCAATAATGTTGTGTTTTACGGATTTGTAGCCGTAGTATTTGAAGTGGTTTGTGCGGGATGGAAGCAGTACAACGCCTTTCTGATGTATGCCTAACCACACGTTGCCCTTTTTGTCTTCCATTATGGAATGGATTTTGGATTTTGAAAAGTCAAGCGTGTTTACATTGAAGTCACCAGATGAAATCTTCCTTGTTTTCGGGTCGAAGATTTTTAATCCGTCGCCTTCCGTTCCAACCAGGATGTCGCCGCTTCGGCTCAGATACAATTTGTTCACGGAAAGGTTGGGCCCGCAGGGTATATTCTGGAACGTGTCGGAAGCTTTATCGTATGCGTAAAGTCCATTGGCGAAGCTGCCTGCATAAAGGTTCTTGTCATTGTCTTCACAAAGGCTGAAGATTGTTCCATTTTCGGCGGTCGGGAAATAGTGTTTGCGTTCACCATTGCGGTCTATCCGAAACAGACCCCGGTCCTGCGAAGCTACCCATATATTGGCGTCACTGTCTTCGTACAGGTATCCTACCATAAAGCTGGGCGAAAGCTCGGGAACCTGGTGTGCCTTCAATTCCGAGCTTCCTGCTTTTATCACGAAAACACCGTGACCGGAAGTTGCTATGAGAATATCGCCATTTTGTCGTTCTCTAATGGACATGATATGCGCGGGGAATGGCTTGCCATCCGTCAGCAGGAGGGGAACATCGTGGAAAGTATCCGTCGCGTAATCGTAGTATTGGACACCATTAAAAAAACCAACGAACAAACGCATTCTGCTGTCCTCGAAAACCACACGGACGTAGTTGTTCAGGAGTGACGTAGTATCGCCGGCAAGCTTTTTATAAATGGTGAACTTGGATCCGTCATAGCGGTTAAGTCCGTCGGATGTAGCAATCCAAATGATGTTCCGGTGATCCTGGTAGACGTGGTTAATCAAACTGCTCGACAGCTCCCGGTCAACCGAAAAAAGTTTGCCCGACTGACCCCGACCTGTGGTGGTGATTAGCAGCAGCGTAAGATATAGAAGGGGAAGAAGGTTTTTCACATCGTTTAGGTTTTTCCTCAGGCTCAACAATGACCCGCAATTGTTCCGCAGCTCCATCTTCTCAAAATTTCAGCTTAGTAAGGTAATAATATTGTCGGAATTCTCCGATTCCGCGAACTGGTCCGGAGTAGGTGAGATTTTGTGTTGTTTGTGGTGAATCAAAAGCCGCTGCTTTTCAACGTATTGCAGGCTGACTTCGGCGACTGCCGGCAAAACGGAAAGCCTGAAATGGCTTCATGTTACAACCTTTTTGTCTCGCCGCCGTTTCTGGCTATATTTACTGCAAATTCAGTCACACTAAGATGTAATCGTCACTTCAAATACCGGATGTAAAATCAGCACTAAGTGCTGAACAGTTAACACATTCAATTTGAAGCAACGATGATTACGCTACAGCAGGTATCATATTATCATCCCGATAAGGATATTCTATTTTCAGAAGTGAATTTCTCTGTAAATCGACAGGAGAAAGTCGGGCTGATTGGAAACAACGGCTGTGGAAAATCCACACTACTGAAGATTATTACCGGCGACTCCCAAATCGTTGAGGGGGCCAGGTCAGTTCAGTCAATTCCGTATTACGTTCCTCAGGTTTACGGTCAGTTTGACCACCTCACGATTGCTCAGGTTCTAGGGGTTGATCTGAAAGTCAATGCGTTGAAGCAGATCCTGGCCGGTAGCCCTGCCGTGGAGCACTTCGACGTTCTGGAGAACGACTGGTCTGTCGAAGAACGTTGCTACGCGGCGATGGAAACGTGGGGCTTGTCAGGCTTTAAATTGGAAGATAAACTCGCGAATCTTAGTGGTGGACAGAAAACAAAGGTTTTCCTCTCCGGAATAGCAGTCCATCAACCTGACCTTGTACTGATGGATGAGCCCACCAACCATCTTGATGGTCCGGCGCGAAGTCAGCTTCTCGATGTTGTAACTCATACGGCAATGACGTTGGTGGTTGTAACTCACGACCGGACAATTCTGAACGCCCTGCCAAGAATCTGCGAGCTGACGCCTTCCGGAATCCGAACCTATGGAGGAAATTATGAATTCTATGTGGAGCAAAAGCAGATCGAAAGGAGTGCATTAGACAACGACATTCTCAGTAAAGAGAAGATGCTTCGCGAATATCGGGAAAAGGAACGCGAAACCCTGGAGCGCAAACAAAAGCTGGATGCGCGTGGCAAGCGTAAACAGGCTCAGGCAGGATTGCCTAAAATAGTGATGAACACACTACGTAATGCCGCCGAAGCCAGCACTGCGAAAATCAGGAGAGTTCACGCTGACAGGGTAAATGGTGTTGCCCGAGTTTTGCAGGAACTACGGAATGAAATTCCTGATATTGACAAAATGAAATTTGACTTTGATAATCCTTCTCTCCATAAGGGGAAGATTCTTATCAAAGCAGCGGATATCAATTTTTCCTATGGGGAACACCCAATGTGGCCTGTCGGCCTCAGCTTTCAGATTTCGAGTGGGGAACGACTTGCCATCTATGGAAATAACGGCGCGGGCAAAACTACACTGATTCGGATGTTACTTGGGGACTTGGTTCCATCTACCGGTGAGATCCTGACTGCGGAATATTCTTCCGTGTATATCGATCAGGATTACTCCCTTATAGAAAACTCTGTATCTGTCTTTGAGCAGGCCCGCGCATTCAACCCGCAGCTGCCAGAGCACGAAGTGGGCACTAGACTGAACAGATTCCTTTTTCCCAGGGTGGAATGGTCTAAGCCATGCTCAGTGTTAAGCGGAGGTGAACGCATGCGTCTTGCCCTGTGTTGCCTGACGATCTGCACGAAGGCTCCCGATCTTGTTTTCCTGGACGAGCCAACGAATAACCTTGATATCCAGAACGTGGAGATTCTCACTACAGCGTTGAAGAAATACAAAGGGACGTTAGTAGTCATCTCGCATGACGAGTTGTTCCTTCAGCGGATTGAAATCAGCCGAAGAATTAACTTGTCTGTAATATAATTGTATATTTGACACGTATCGTGCCAGTCATTGGCAGCCTGAATTCTATGCTTCATCACATTATGAAATTTTACCTTGTTGCGTTACTGATTTCTGCATCGACATGCCTGAGCTATTCCCAGAGAGTGACCATCGATTCGCCCGACAAGAGAATTAATGTTGGCTTGTTTAATTCAGACGCAGGGGACTGGTTCCTCAAGGTGGTGTACAAGTCGGCTAATGCATCTGTCGAGGTGATTCCAATGATCACTCTTGGGCTGTCGCGAAATGATCAGGAGTTTTCAAAGGAGCTACGTTTCCTGAAGGCAGGAGCTGTACGTTCAGTCGTCGATCAGTACAATGCGCCTCATGGAAAACGTTCAGCCCGAAAAAATCAGGGTAATGAAGTAGTCGTGTCGTTTGAAAATCCGGGTAAGGCGAAGATGAATTTGATTATTCGCTTGTATAACGATGGCCTGGCTTTCCGTTACGAGTTTCCTGAGAAACAAGGAACATTCGTTGTCAAGGATGAGTACACGTCGTACCTGATTCCGGAAAATGCCAAACGGTGGCTGCAGAAATGGAATCCTGCTAACGAACGATTCTACACCATTACAAAAGGCAAAGATATCGAACGCCAGGATTACGGATACCCCGCGTTATTTCAAGCTCAGGACAGCAGTTGCTTTTATCTGTTACATGAGGCTGATCTGGACAAAACATATTGCGGTTCTAAGCTCAGCAATGCAGCAAACCCTGCCAGTTATAAAATTATGTTTCCGGATGAAAAGGATGGACGAGGGCAGGGGAGCTCAACGCCTACTATCACGCTCCCATGGAAATCGCCCTGGCGAGTGGTGATGTTGGGAAGTCTCGCTACGCTAGTTGAGTCAACCTTGGTTGATGATGTTTCCGCACCTTCAAAAATAAAGGATACAGAATGGATAAAACCGGGGCTTGTATCCTGGAACTATTGGTCGAACAACCACGGTACGAAGGATTATCAGGTTGTTCGCAGTTTTGCAGATCTCGCTGTTCGCATGGGCTGGCCCTATACTCTGCTGGACTGGGAATGGGATTCGATGTCCAATGGTGGCAGTCTCGAGGACGCGGTGAATTATATTCACTCCAAAGGAATCAAGCCGTTGCTGTGGTACAATTCAGGAGGCGACCACACCTGGGTTCAGGCAACACCAAAGCATCGGATGCTTACGCATGAAAACCGGATGAAAGAATTTGCATGGCTTCAGAAGCTGGGGTTTGCCGGCGTTAAGATTGATTTCTTCGAAAGTGAGAAGCAGGATATGATCACCTACTACCTTGACATACTCGAAGACGCCGCGAAATTCAATATGCTGGTTTACTTCCATGGTTGTGTTGTGCCTCGCGGCTGGGCGCGGACTTACCCGCATCTCATGACCTATGAAGGCGTTATGGGTGCTGAATGGTACAACAATGTTCCGTTTTTTACAGCAGGCGCTCCGAGTCATAACACGATATTGCCATTTACGCGCAATGTTGTGGGCGCGATGGACTATACCCCAGTAACGTTTACCAATTCGCAACATCCACATATCACTTCATACGGACATGAGCTGGCGCTTAGTGTTGTTTTCGAATCTGCCTTGCAACATTTGGCTGACAGGCCCGAAGGTTACGACGAGTTACCGGATGCGCCAAAAACATTTTTGAAGAAGGTACCGGCAGCATGGGATGATACCAAATACATTGATGGTTACCCTGGTCATGACGCCATCGTGGCCCGCAGATCGGGTAGCGATTGGTTTATCGGCGGCATCAATGGAGAATCAAAGGAGAAAACGAAAGCCGTTAAACTTGATTTCCTGCCCGCGGGAGCCAAATACAAGATGACCCTTATTGCCGATGGTACGCACGACAAAGCTTTTGCAACCAATTACGGAGTAGTTGACAGTTCGAGTACAATCGAGGTGAAGATGCTGCGTCGCGGTGGCTTTGCAGTGATGCTGGTGCCTGTTCAATAAAGGGATCCTGGACGTGTGTGTGATGGGCTAAAAATTTAAAAAGGCGTGAATGTCTTCACCAGGCTTCTGACCGTTCGACGAAATTTTTAAAGCGCCTGATTGAGAACATTCACGTCCTTTAAGGATCCAAGGAGTCTTACGCCCTTTTCAGGACCATAGATGTGTCGCCCATTGGTGTTCCGGAAACTTTCATGTCAATAGTACCATCATCTTTCAGTGTTCCGTTGTGCTTGATGGTCATATCGCCGAAAGAAACATCAAATGAGAATTCTTTGCCGTTTACTTTGGTGTTTGAAATTTCAATATCTCCGTTGGGTGATTTAACGACACCGGTAAGTTTTCCGTCAGCTACTTTGAAGACAAAGGTTAATTCCATGCCGCCGCCGTCGCCCTGGATGTTGGCTTTCCACGTTCCGTTGATATCATTTGCATAAGCACCTGATACGATAAAGGTGAACAAGATTAGGGGGAAAAGTTTTTTCATAATTGCTTTTTAGGGTTACTTAAAGATAGTTGTTAAACGTGTCCGATCGATTTGACGGATCGAACTTTTGTCAAACTATCACATTCCTTCAGCATTTGAAAACAGAATAGAAATTTATAGACATTCCCCCATTTTTTATCGACGGAACTAAGCCGATAGTGTGGCCCGCTGTTATTCGAGAATTATTCGCTGTTGCGACTTGTTCCCGTTAATGTCGATTTGCAGGATGTAAAGACCTTTGATGTAATCGTTTACATTTACATTCAACTCAGTTGGAACGGCGTCATAATGCGAGTCGGTAATCACAGCAGTCACATTTCCTGAAGAATCAGTCAATACCATTTTTACACGCGACTTGTTTTGAGTCGGGGTGAACCGGATTTTGATATGGTCCTTTGCGCGATTAGGAAAGACTTCGACATCGACACTTGTATTCAGGCTGGGAATTGAAACACCCGCTTTTAAGGTTATCGCGATAACGCCATCCTTACCCTGCTCTCCGAAAAGGTCGATAGCATCCTGATTTTTGTACACAGTAATCGATTCAATTGTAGAAGGTTCAATCTGGCGAAGCATGAGGTCGCTTTGAGATTTGCCAACGACAGTACCGTTAATGGTAAACAGAGGCTTAACTTCCTGCTGCACCTTTGCGCGGACTACGGTATCGTTTCTTTCCTGAGTCCTGATCGTTCGGATGGATATTCCCCGACCTTGTGTGAATCCGGGCTCGTCGGGTGTGAGTCTTATTTTGGCGTAATCCTTTGAAGCTGCCAGACGAAGGGTGTCGTTAACCATTGGATTTCCCAGGTGGACGTCGCGCATCATGTTGTTGACATCGTCAATACATTCGTCAAGACTGCCCTTTCTGGCTGTTTCGATATCCACTCCTTTAGTAACCTTTTGCTTTTGCGGTTGAGGGGCATTGATGACTGAGATGGGCTCATTTTCTTCCCGGCGGGCCTTGGGAAATGATTCCGCGCGGTCGGTTTCCTCAGGCAGCGTAACTTCAGCATGCGTTGAGAAAAAAGGTTCGGCATATTCGGTGGTCTGGGCCGTGGATACCTGAGCGCTGGTTATCGCTACACCCAGATAAAGGATAAGAAAACCAATGGCAAAGATGCCTTTAGACCTATGCTGTGTGGCGTCGGGATAACTATGAAAGAGTCTTTTGATTCGAGCAGTAAATTTGCCTGGATTTGATCCTGTCGCTGACATAGCAAGAATGGGTTTGGTGGATGAATTGAGTTCCTGAATTTTTGTAAGGGCACGGGCGTATGTGATGGCGTCGCCGCAAAACCTGAGGGTCTCGTCGTCGCGTGTATTCTCGCGTTCATCGCGGATAATTGAGTTGAGGTGCCATATCGCAGGGTGGTAAAACATGGCGACTTCTGCCAGCGCCTGACCTAAATTGATGAGGTAGTCGAATCGTTTGATATGGTATAGCTCATGAATAAGAATGGCTTCCATCTGTGCTGTCGACATTCCGGATAGCATGCCCCCCGGGAGTAATATGATGGGGGAAAAGGTCCCCAGAGTAATCGGGGTGGTAATCCGAGTCGACATGGCCACGGTTACCTCTGAATGTAAACCAAGTGCGTGCGACAGACGACTCAGTTGTTCTCGCAACTCTGGTAATATTGACTCCGTTTCTGAATGGTTTCGCAGCGTCCTTACATACACCAGACTTCCGGTGAATCGTATGCTCATGAAAAGAAGGCCTGCACACCAAATCCAGGGAAGTACGGGTAGACATCTTTGGACGGCGCCACTGAGCTGTGAGATGAATGTTTGGCGCACCTGAACCTCTTCAATTTTCACGGATGTGGTTCCTGTAAAACCGACAAGATGAATATCAGCAATGGGATGGGAATTCCATTGATACACAGCTGTGGAGGTCGTCACCAGAACAGCCCCAAAAAGTGTAGCTAGTGCAAGTGCATATCGAACCGAACTGGACGCCTTTGGACACAACCTTAGCACCACCATTAGGGCAATCCAAAGCAACGTGATCTGCCATAGTGAATGCAATATCGTGTGGGCGATCATACCTGATAAACGTGCCGACAGGATGCTCATGATTTTTTACCCTCCATTTTGTCCAGCCATTCCTTTAAAGCGTTGAGTTCTTCCTGAGTAGCGGTTGACCTTCCGATGGCGTGCATCACCAGGTCCATCGCTGAGCCCTGAAAGGCTGTTTCGACTAGTTTTTCAAAAAGCGTATTACGTGTCGCATTCCGTTGGAGAATAGCCTCGTATTCATGCACTTTCTCATCGTCGCCAACGCGCCGGATCATTTTCTTTTCCTGCATGCGCTGCATCTGCTTGAGGGTAGTGGTGTATCCCACTTGCTTTTTCTTGCTGAGTTCCTGATGTACAAAACGTACTGTCGAGGGCTGGTGATCCCACAGTATGCAGAGAATCTCAAGTTCTGCATCGGACGGTTTCGGAATTTCGACTGTCATTAGGTGTTTTGGTTAGTTGAAATAAAGATATAACGACAGTTGTCGTAGTTGCAAGTGTTTTTACGACAAATGTCGTAAAAAGTAGAAAAATATGCTCTCAAGCCTCTTGTTCCCGGTTGCTAGGGACTGCTCCGGTCTGGTTTTATCCGCGTGAGACATTCGATTTTTGATTTCAGGTCCGGGAAAAATTGAATGATCCTCGTGAGTTCTGATTTTTGAATCCATGCTCACTAGCATCGAATCAATGTGTTTAGACCTTGCCACTCATCAATATTGAAAGTTCAACCGAGACCCATGAAAATTACCTTCAGCGCATTGTTCTCAGCCTTGAACTCCGAAATTTGAACCTAAAAACTATCTGAAACCAGATTTATGAAGACGCGATTGATAACACCTGAGGGACTTGAAAAGCTAAAAGCTGAGCTCGATCATTTATGGCGGGTTGAACGTCCGGACACGACGCAAAAAGTGTCGTGGGCCGCGAGCCTCGGCGATCGTTCGGAAAATGCAGACTACACATACAATAAGAAGCGCCTGCGTGAAATTGACAGGCGCGTCCTTTATCTTAGGAAATGCATTGACGATCTGAAAGTCGTCACGTATCACCTTTTCAGGAAGGCAAGGTTCTGTTTGGTGCGTGGGTCGAGATTGAAAACAACAAAGGTTTCAAAAAGCGCCTGCGGATCGTAGGTTCTGATGAAATCATCGGAATGAAGGACTATATTTCAGTAGATTCGCCAATGGCGCAGGCGTTGATGAAAAAGCAAGTGGGTGACGAAGTGGTGGTAAAAACAGGAGCTGGCGAATTTGTCTGGCGCATCGCTAAAATTGAATACGAGAAGTAACCTCGAAGGAATACGTTGATTAAGTGAACTCACAATGGCAGAGAACCCGACAGAACTCGAAGTATGGCAACGCGGACCAATAGACGGCGTTCCGCCGCTTCTTCAACCAGTGGCCCACGCGCTCCTGCAGGCGGTAGAAGATATTGAAAAGGAAATGGCCGGGTTTCCACTCACATTGCTATGGAGCAGACCGGCCCAGGTGGCCTCCGTTGGCTTTCATCTGAAACATGCTCGTGGCGTCGTCGACAGACTCTTTACGTATGCCCGGGCAGAGATGCTTAGTGAAAACCAAATGCAGTTTCTGAAACGTGAAACAGAGGCGGATGACACGGAATCTGTCGAAAAGCTGGTTAACGACTTTCGGATGCAGGTTTCTTTGGCCATTGACCAGTTAAGAACTACCGAAGAAGCCACGTTGAACGAAAAACGCGGGATAGGTCGCAAGCAAATCCCAACCACAATAGCGGGATTGCTTTTCCATGCCGCTGAACATGTGCAACGACACGTTGGGCAACTTATCGTAACGTCGCGCATCCTTAAATCAATGGAAAAACAGGTTCCTTGACCGCTGGTTATACACTTTACCCCACATACCTGTTAGGAACACACCATGAGAAAGTTAATCTATTCTATCAACCTCACCCTGGACGGATGTTGCGACCACACCAAGGGAATCGCCGATGAAAATCTTCATAGATTCTATGCGGATCTCCTTCGGCAAGCGGACACGTTCGTATACGGCCGGAAAACATTTGAATTGATGGTGCCGTTCTGGCCTGACGTCGCGCGAAACAATTCTGGTCCGAATAAGGCTTTCAACGATTTTGCCCGTGCGTTTGTATCAGCGAGGGAAATTGTGGTGTTCTCGCGGACGTTGACGGAAACAGCGGAAAAAAATGTCAGGATCGTTCGGGGTGACCTGCGGGACGAAATACTGGGCCTTAAGGAACAGGAGGGAGGTCCAATCCTCGCAGGAGGCGTTGATGTGCCTTCGCAACTAATACAACTTGGCCTTGTCGACGAGTACATTTTGGTCATTCATCCCGTCGTGGTTGGTGAAGGCAGACGCTTACTTGAACACGTTTCCTTGCAAAGACATCTCAAACTATTAAAGACTGAGCAGCTCCAGTCCGGATGCATTATCCTATATTATTCGAAAGCATAGGTAGAGCGTTATTTTGAATACATTCTGGTAACTTCTCCCTGATTCAGGCGGCTTATAAACCGCACTTTGCGAGCTAACACCTGTTATTTTTGATACGCGGCAATAGATCGTTGTGAACTGTTTAAAGAAAATAGCAAGTAAGAAGTGTTTGTTTTACATTTACAACCTGACCGTGCGACGAATAATAATTCTTTAACTACATGAACAGACGAAAACCTTTAATTGCATTCGCTTTCTTCCTAATGCTTGCGATGTCGGGTACGGCCTGGTGCCAGGACCTCAAGCTTAACGACCTTGAATATTTTGAGACGCAGGGCGTCAATGTTCTGGTCTACAGCAACACGTTTACAGGAGGATTCAATGACGAGAAAAACGCGGGGATTGAATTGATTCACCACGGCGTTCGGACTGCACAGGGTGGGGCAGTAAGGCTGTCAAACACGCCTGAACAGTGGGACCTGGTGCCCGAAATTCCCACGAGAAATGTTGATCGTGCCTCGAAAAGTATTGAAGCCATTCTGCGCTATAAAGACTATGACTTCGACTCTCGTGTCGTAGTAACCGCAAAAGGAAAGGGCGTAGAAATTTCCGTTTACCTTGATAAGCCGCTTCCCAAAAATCTGGAAGGAAGTGCAGGGTTCAACCTTGAGTTCCTTCCTTCGCAATACTGGGGAAAGGCTTACCTCATGGATGGACGCCACAACCGTTTTCCGCGGTACGTAGTAGGGAATACTATCACCCGGCCTAACAGCGAGAAACCAAAGCAATATAAAGGATACGTAACTTCCGACGATAGAGGAACAGGCCGGTTCATTGATCCGCTTCCTCTTGAAAAAGGACGTACATTCCTTCTTGCTCCGGATGAGCCATCAAGAATGGTCAAGATTACCTCACATGACGCTGATCTTATGCTCTTCGACGGCCGCGTACTGGCACAAAATGGATGGTTTGTCGTAAGAAGTATTCTTCCCGCAGGTAAAACTGGCAAAGTCCTTACCTGGACTGTTGAACCCAATGCCATCAACGGCTGGATCCGCGAGCCAAATATTGGCTTCTCACAAGTAGGCTACACGCCGAAGCAAGAGAAAGTTGCTGTAATCGAACTTGATAAAAAAGACAAACCCCTGACGAAAGCATCTATATTCAAAATTGATGCAGACGGAAAAGCAACGGAAGTGTACAGCGGAAAAATCATTCCCTGGGGAAATTACTACAAGTATCACTATGTGAAGTTCGACTTCAGTCCCGTTACCACCCCCGGTATATACTACATTCAATACGGTAAATTTAAGACGAACAATTTCCTCATCGAGAATAACGTCTACGAAAAAATCACTGATGCGACCAGTGATATATGGATTCCGATCCATATGAACCACATGACGGTGAATGAAGCGTACAGAGTGTGGCACGGGGAACCGTTTAAGGAAGGCTATCGCCAGGCTCCGCCGAACACAGATCACTTCGACTTGCACTCACAAGGACCAGCTACTGATACGAAGTTCAAACCTCTTGAACTTATCCCCGGTCTGAATGTCGGCGGATTTTTCGACGCTGGTGACTTTGACATTGAGACAAACTCAAACATCAGTGTGGTTCACAATTTTGTTCAGACCTGGGAATACTTCAAGCCCCAGCGCGATCAGACATTTGTCGATCAGAAACAACGTTACGTTGACCTGCATCGTCCGGATGGAGTACCCGACATTCTTCAGTTTATTGAACATGGAACGCTGAACCTGGTGGCTCAGGCGGAAATCATCGGGCACATGGCGCAGACACTTTCGAACGCCGTTCTCGACAATTACCATCACCTTGGCGACGCAGCATCCATCACGGACGGGCTACCCTACAATCCGGACCTTGGTCCTTATGAAGTTGCCGCCGACGGACGATCAAGTGGTGTAAAAGATGATATGTGGGCGTTCACCAGCCGCAACCCACAGCTTGATCTTAGTGCAGCTACAATGTTTGCTGCTGCAAGCCGCGCCCTTAGAGGATACAACGACGATCTCGCTGATCGCGCACTGGCCCAATCAAAGCGTCTTCTTAAGGAGGGCAGTGAACTTCTCGCAAAAGAACAGAATAATGGCGGCTTCGGAGGTTTTGGCAGGTTTGCGAACATCGGGTCGAACCTTCAGTTGTACATCGCCACGGGAGAACAGGAATACCTCGACAAATTCCAGGAAGACCTGTGGCCTGCACTTGACCGCAATGTGACATTCCTCCTGCTTACTGCCATGAATGCTATTCCCCATCTGGATGATTCGTACAAGCAAAAGCTTCGTCCATATGTTGAGAAGTATAAGGAGTACATTCTTGGCCTTGAAAAGGATAATCCGTATGGAGTACCGATTGGCCTCGGCAACTGGGCAGGTAGTGGTATGGTTATGAACTTCGGAACGACGGTTTGTTTTGCGAACAAATACTTCCCCGACATTATCGAGGCAAGACATGCTTACAAAGCTCCTAACTTCCTTTTCGGATGTCATCCGTATCACAACTACTCACTTGTAGCTGCCGTTGGAGCTACGCGTCCTAAAGCGACGTTCTATGGTAACAACAGAGCTGACTTTTCTTTCATTCCAGGTAATGTTGCACCTGGCGTGTTGTTCAGAAAGCCTGACCACTTTGAAAACTACGACGACTGGCCGTTCCTGTGGGGGCAGAATGAAGGTACCATCGGTGGCAATACTAGCTACCTGATCTTTGGCACAGCCTTCAGGAATCTGGCGAGCGAATCGAAGTAGGTAATTTGTCTTCAAAGGATTAATATATCAATATGTAAGTAATATCAACTCCGGGTGCGGAAGGTTGTCCAATGGAAACCTGACAACCCGGAGTTGCTGTAAATCGCAGTCATCGTTAATGCAAGTTTTCATGAGAATCATCCTAACTATTTGTCTTTGGTGCGTGGTCTGTTTCCAAAGCTATTCCCAAAACGCCGTTACGGTATCAGGTCCCGATGGGGCGTTGACCGTCAGCGTAGCTGTTAAGGACGGCATACCAGTTTATTCAGTCTCGTACAAGGGGAAAACTATGTTGGAAGATTCTCCACTTGGACTGACTACGAACGAAGGCGACTTCAGCAATAACATGGTTCTTACGGCTTCCGATACCGGCAGCGTAGAGAAAGAATACGCGCAGGACCGGATCAAGAAGTCGCATGTCAGGTACCGGGCAAATACGCTGACCTGTACCTTCAAAAATGCTGATGGGAAATACATTTCCGTGCGTTTTCAGGTCAGCGCCAACGACATTGCATTCCGCTATGAATTACCGAAATGGGGTGAGACGCTTGCATGTGTTGTAGAGAAGGAAGCCACAGGTTTCCGGTTCCCGTCAAACGCTACAAGTTTTCTTTCGCCGATGATGACTCCGATGAGAGGATTTGCGCGAACGACGCCAAGTTATGAAAGCGGATATTCGGCTGACGCTCCTCTTTCGCAGGCTACGTCAAAGGAAGGTTATGTATTTCCCGGGTTATTCCGCGTAGGTGATAATGGATGGGTGCTGCTTTCTGAGACAGGTGTAAGAAGCCTTTATTGTGCTGCACACCTTAGCAATTTTAAAGATGGACTGTTTACGGTCGAATATCCCGATCCAAAGCAAAACAATGGGTTTGGAAGCACCGGCGCGCAACTTGGACTTCCTGGTGTCACGCCATGGCGTACAATTACCACAGGAGAGTCGCTGAAGCCAATCGTGGAGACTACCATTCCATTTGATGTTGTCGAACCACTCTATAAAGCTTCCCAGCCGTATGAATACGGAAGAGGAACCTGGAGCTGGATTATATGGCAGGACAACAGTATGAATTTTGAAGACCAGGTAAAGTACATCGACCTTGCAGCAGCAATGGGTTACGAATTTATCCTTATCGATGCATGGTGGGATGAGAAACTGGGTTATGATAAGATGGAAAACCTGATCCGGTATGCTAAATCAAAAAATGTAGGTGTGTTCCTGTGGTACAATTCCAACGGCGCGGTGAACGATGCCTTTATGACGCCGCTTAACAAGATGAATACGTCCATCGCCCGGAAGCAGGAGATGAAATGGCTACGCGACGTGGGTGTCAAAGGATTGAAGGTTGACTTCTTCGGGGGGGATAAACAGGAGACGATGCGCCTTTATGAAGATATTCTCTCGGATGCCAATGATCACGGCCTGATGATCATTTTCCACGGAGCCACCCTGCCACGTGGATGGGAGCGTATGTATCCGAACTTTGTCGGAAGCGAAGCTGTCCTGGCGTCAGAGATGCTGGTCTTTGTCGAAGACGTTAGAAAGAACGAAGCGTTCTTTGCGGCACTCCATCCCTTTATCCGAAACACCGTGGCGAGTATGGAGTTCGGTGGCGTAATTCTCAACAAATTCCTGAATAAGGGCAACAGCAGTGGCCAGAAGAGGCTGACTACTGACGCGTTCCAGCTTGCAACAGGCGTGTTGTTTCAAAATCCGGTGCAGATGTTCGCACTTACTCCGAATAACCTTACTGACGTACCCTCGTTTGAACTTGACTTTATGCGCGACATCCCCACCACCTGGGATGAGACCGTTTACATCGAAGGATACCCTGGCAAATACGCGGTAATCGCACGGCGCCATGGACAGCAATGGTATGTAGCAGGTGTCAACGCTGAAAGTACACCGGTTCAGGTGAAAGTCAGGCTGCCCATGTTTGCGGGTAAAGAGGTGATCATGTACAACGATAACAAATCCCGGACTACGGTCATGGAGAAGTTGAAGATACCTGCAAATGGTGAGGTGGCGATAACAATGCAATCCAATGGTGGCGTTGTGTTGAAATAGCTGGGTTTTTTGCTGTGGTTACCTTACAGATTTCCGGAATCGGTGATTTTTAGTATTTTCGGATCCTAATCTAATTTGTTATAAGCTATTTCGGGATGAGATATTGTTTCACCGTTGGCCTCATATTCGTTACTTTTGGTTTAAAGGCACAATCCGATTTCAGGAAAGGTTACATCGTTAAGAATAATCTTGATACCCTTTATGGGTTGATTGATTATCGCGGCACAAAGGCGAGCGCAACCAAATGTTTGTTCCGGCAGACAGCCGAGTCTTCAATTCAGGAATTTACCCCGCAGGAAGTTAAGAGTTTCAGGTTTGTCAACAGCAGATTCTACGTGTCCAGACAGGTTAAATCAGGTGACTCGTCTGAGCAGTTGTTTCTGGAGTACGTCATCGATGGGATTGTGGACTTCTACTATTACTATGATGACGCCGGCGAACACTTCCTTATAGAGGACCCGGACGGGAGATTAACGGAACTTAAGAATGACAAGAAAGAAATCTTCGTTGACAACCAAAGGTACCTTAGAGAGTCGAAGGAATACGTGGGTGTATTGAAGGCAATCCTCAAAGATAGTCCGTCAACGACGAAGAAAGCCGAGAGAACATCGTTCAATCGCAAAGCCCTGACGAAGTTAGTTGAGGACTACCATGTCCGGCTGGGAAAAGAAAGCGACTTCCAAACCTATGAGGTTCACATACCAATGGCCAAAGGCGTATTCGGCTTGGTTCTTTCAATGAACGGCACATCGATTTCGCAATCAGGCGATTTTCCACTTGAATATTATTATCTGGATGGAAGTAAGTTTAAAGGCAAGGTGTATCCATCTATCGGGCTGTTTTATAAAAAGGGTTTGCCTATAATAAGCGAAAAGGTGTTCTTTTTGTACGAGGGCACATATTCTCGTGCTAGCCTGTCCAGCTCGAACGATTATAACCAGGGTACTTCGACGTTGGTTTGGCATAATGACATAACTATTTCGCTTAGCTCATTTAATAACCTGTTAGCATTCAGATATGAGTATCCCACAGGATCGGTCAGGCCAACGCTTCAGTTTGGTGGATTCGCCTCCTATATTTTTCAAACGGATTATACGCGAAAGGTCGAAGTCATATTACTTGACGAATTACCTTATTTCTCCGAAGAACATCACGATAACCCTCTTTCCAAACTTGATTTTGGATTAAGCATCGGTGCAGGGTTAAAGGGATTCTACCTTGGTGGGAGAGAATTGTACCTTGATTTCAGGTTTCAGAAGGGATTTGGTCTGATCGAGGGGCTAAGTTCGCACACCTTCTCCGCAAACCTTGGCTTCCAGCTTTCGCGATAACAGTACTGCCCATTGCTTAAACAGGGCGGGAACTATTGTTACGGTCACCTGGTTTAAAAGCAGCACGACTCAGTCGTGTAGTTTTTAAACTATCTTTATGTCCTCACCTTTACAGGGAATATTATGAAGAAAATAGGCTTCCTGTCATTTGGCCACTGGGCGAATCATCAGGGATATGCAACGCGAACAGCAAGTGATACCCTGATCCAGTCCATCGACCTGGCTGTGGCGTCCGAAGAAATGGGACTTGATGGCGCTTACTTCCGCGTTCATCATTTTGCAGCTCAACTCGCTTCGCCGTTTCCCCTTCTGGCAGCCGTCGGAGCCCGTACTAAGAAGATCGAGATCGGCACCGCAGTTATTGACATGCGTTATGAAAACCCCTTGTATATGGTCGAGGATGCAGGAGCTGCCGATTTGATTTCAGGTGGCCGACTTCAGCTGGGCATCAGCAGAGGTTCCCCGGAACAGGTAATCGATGGCTGGCGCCACTTCGGTTATGAGCCCCTTGAAGGAGAAACCGATGCGGATATGGGCCGGCGTAAAGGGCTTGAGTTCCTCGGGAAGCTGAAGGGCATAGGATTCGCTCAACCGAACCCTTACCCAATGTTCCCGAATCCTCCCGGACTGCTGCGACTTGAACCGCATTCGGAAGGGCTGCGTGACCGTATTTGGTGGGGAGCCGCGTCTAACGCAACGGCGGTGTGGGCAGCTGAAAACGGCATGAACCTCCAAAGTTCAACCCTGAAATATGATGAGGGCGGGAAACCCTTTCACATTCAGCAGGCGGAACAGATTCGGGCCTACCGCGAAGCGTGGAAAAAAGCTGGACATACACGCGAACCGCGGGTGTCAGTAAGCCGCTCCATTTTCGCGATTGTCAATGATCAGGATCGATACTTATTTGGGCATGAAGCAAAACGGACTGACCAAATCGGATTTATTGAAAGCAACAGACGCGCAATCTTCGGCCGGACATATACAGCAGAACCCGACCAACTCGTGAAGGAACTCGCAGGCGATGAAGCGATCAAGGAAGCCGATACTCTTTTGCTGACAATACCCAATACGCTGGGAGTAGACTACAACGTGCACGTATTGTCTTCGATTCTGAAGTATGTAGCGCCAGAATTAGGGTGGCGATAATCTGCCACACGATTTTTTCAAATCTGCTTAGGGTGCTTTCGCTCCAGGGAAAACGAGCCTGACCGCAATGGATTCCCCGGACGTAACGTACGTGAAGGCTTCCTTATACGTTTGATGTTTTGCCTTCAGATGTTTGTTGTATGCAGCTGGATGCTCAGATGCTCATATACTTCAAGATTGGTTAGGCGCGTGGGATGCTCCCTTTCGGAAACAGCGTAAACAATTAAAACGCCTTGCTCATTTTCAACCCCTCGCCACATCACAGCCATGTCCTGCTCGACTGAAGGTTATTCCCTTTGCTTTGAGTTCGAGCCGGACGATCTGATCATAAAGGCTATCGTGATTGACGTCGCTCAGCGAAGGGTTATGGTGATAAGTTAATGGTTGTGTCGAAACTAAATCCAGGTGCTTCACCATTTGCAACGGGCCTTCCTTATCTTTTTCTGAAATGCGGAGTTTCAAGATGTGAACGATAACTCGCCGAATCGGCTAGGAGACTGACTCCAATAAGCTCTGTCATAGTACCGTTACCTGTTTATCTTAAGCTTGTCGATGAGATCGCCTGTAAGGCTTTCTGAGTAAATGCCGTATCCGTCTACGAAAACGCCTTTGATTCCCGAGCCGGATATCGCATACACGATTGAGTTGTCCGAGGGGTTTGACATACCTTCAAACCGATGGAACTCATCAATGGTAAACTTCTCCGGTGTAAGATGCAGTTGATACGAAGGACATGTGGTGCATGTTGCCTGTAAGTTGAGATCAACGGTATACCCGCGTCTTTTCAAATCGTTGGTAGCATCGCTTAATGTTCTGTAGTCTTTCATAAAAATTGGGTTAACGGTCCATGAATTAAATTACTAAAGTCACTGATGACTCACTTGCCGACGTCTCACGGTTAGCGCGTGCTTTTCAGCCGGCATGCCAGCCAAATCTGGAATACGCCCCCCACGATAAGCGAAAGGGCAATCACGATGGCAAGGGCCGTTCCAATAAATATCGGATTTCGGAATACGAGTATCGCAACTATGGCGCCTAGCAGTCCAATGGCAAGTAACCATCCGCTGGCTTTGTCGTCGAATTGTCTAGCGAGGAAGGACCAGCGTACCAAGCCCAGCGACTTAATTAGTACGATGGCGCCGATGAGGACGGGAATCGCCACAACCGATATCTGTGGTTTAAAAAAGAGGAGCGCGCCCATAAGCAGACTTATGACTCCCGTCATTAATGACCAAACCCAGTTATCGGAATAACTCTTCGTTGCGAGGCTGTAGCCGATTCCGGCCGCACCGCTGATGAGAAATATGAGGCTGAAAAGCAGTGATATTCCGACGAAAAGGGTTGTCGGCGTGAACATAAATAATATGCCTGCAGCAACCGATATCAACCCCGTGATGAGGAGAAATCGCCATGAACGCGCTCTTCTTTCGTTTGTGAATCTGTCAAAGCTCATTTTGTATCTTTCCTTAGTTATTTTCTGCATTCCAGTTGGGCTCCGCATGCACCTCGACGTCCTCATCATCATTGTTGAGTTCGTCAAGAAGACCATGAAGGTTCAAGGGCCGCGTATACATAGTCACTCTCCCGTGAATATCCTTTGGCCATAATTCTACCGGGCGGTCCCAGTAAAGTTCAATGCCGTTTCCGTCAGGGTCGTCGATATACAGCGCTTCTGATACACCGTGATCTGATGCGCCGCGCAGCGGATAACCCGCACTGCGAAGTCTATCGAATATCGCGGCAAGGTCTTTCCGCGTTGGGTACGCAAAGGCGACGTGGTATAGGCCGACCGCACTTTTAGGTGCCTTAAGTGCATTTGCACTATGCCAGGTATTTAATCCAATATGATGGTGATAACCACCTGCCGAAAGAAACGCAGCCTGATCACCATACATCATCGTTAGTTCAAAGCCCAGCAATCCCTGGTAAAATTCAATTGATCGTTTTAAGTTTGAAACCTTCAGATGTATATGCCCGACTCTGGTTTGATCTGGTGCGCGATATGTTGATGATAATCCTTCCATTAATGTTCATATTTAACTTGCTGTAATTCCTTTTCTTTCTTGTTTCCTTCCGTTCCGCTCAAATGGGAGCGTAGGAACCACGCCATCTTTTCGTGACGTTCCATCAGCCCAGTGATAAAGTCACTTGATCCGAGGTCGATGTGATCTTCTGCGAATGTTGTTATCAGTGTTCGCATGTTTCTGATAATGGCCTGGTGATCTTCTAGCAGGTTTTTGAGTTGCTCTTCAGCTTTGCTAGTGTATCCGGGCTCATCCAGTTGTGTTGTTGAGATGAAATCTTCCAGCCTCCCGTTTGAATAGTAACCCAGAGCACGAATACGTTCGGCCACTGCATCGATGATTTCATCAATTTCTGCCGACTGACTTTCATAGAACTTGTGCATCTCTATAAAAGATGGTCCTTCTACATTCCAGTGGTAATTGCGCGTTTTGGTGAACAATACATATTCGTCAGCAAGAACTTTGTTGAGTTCCTGTGCAACTGCATGACGATGTTTTTCGGAAATTCCAATGTTGGTTTTCATAGCTTTACCTTTTTCCTAAAGTTACTTTACTTACTTGCGCGGCGCCTTGATATAAGCCAACTTAATACTTGATCTATATTAAGAACGACTTTGTGCATTATGTAATGACTCTATTGTTATACAACCTCGGATGAACCACGGTCGTTCACTATTGGGCTATTCGCATGAACATTTTTAAGACGCTTTTTTTGAAACAAATACCGTATGTAATCGTAGCTATTTCGATGAGCTGTTCGAGAAGATTTTTGTACTCCCCATTCTTTAGACCACTTTTATCGTTGTTGTAGTTAATGTTGGAATGTTGTTAACTCCAAAACTACTTATCTTCTTTTTGACTTCCATCTGTCCTTTGAGTTAACCACATTTCAACATTCAAAGGACGCGCGAAGCGCTCCGCTTTAAAAATTTTCAGTCTCATGCGGCTTGTAGATAAATTTCTGCTGGGCGAATTCGTCCAATGCCCTGGTGCGTTTTC
>JAEZGH010000146.1 GCA_023417065.1 Bacteroidota bacterium | reverse complement strand
GCTATCCTGCGATTGATAAGGTGGATAAGGTTGAGCCCAGGATTTCTCCTGATTCCCTCGTGGGGCATCTGTGTCTGGCGGCTCCAGGACGATAAGGTTAATAAGGTTGGGGTCGAGGGGAGTGGGGTGTTACTAAGGTTGATAAGGTTCGTTACTTGATAAGGATTGGTGCGTGTTTGTATTACGTGAACATTTCCTGCGTTGAGGTTTAGCAGGCCAACCTTTGCGACAGCATTTTTTATTTGAAACCTTGTGAGTCCTCATTTTGAAATGCCATTTTTTTTTCCGCGTCCGGCATTGCGTGGAGTTTTTTCTTCTCGGCCTGCCAGGTGTTATCACCTGGAGGCTGAAAACACAAGCAACGCCGAGACATGAAACGTATCAGTTGACACCACCGCTCTTTATCACTATCTTATCATCCTTGTCACCATCGAAACCGGATGCACTCTTTCAAAGCGGCGATTGATATTATCGGCATAAATCCTTTTGTGTACGTGCCTGAAAAAATACTGAAGGCCATCTTTAAAGGTGCCGGCGTCGACAAAGGACCGATTCCAGTTAAGGGTACCGTTAATGGCAAAGCTTATCGCCAGACGCTGGTGCGATATAAGGGTGAGTGGCGGCTCTACATCAACACCATCATGCTGAAAGATTCGCCGAGACGGATCGGTGAAGTTATTAAGGTAACCGTTGAATACGACCCTGTAGCGCGAACTATTGAGCCGCATCCTGCGCTCCTTAAAGCCCTTGCCAAAAACCGAAAAGCCAGGCGCGTTTACGATGAACTAAGTCCCTCCTTGCGCAAGGAGATTGTGCGGTACATAGCACAGCTGAAAACAGAAGAGAGTGTTGCAAGGAACGTGGTGAAGGCTATTGACTTTCTGTTGGGTAAGGGAAAGTTTGTGGGGCGGGAGCTGAAATGAGACCTTTCGCATGATTGGGCGGGATTCGCCGTGCATTGCGACATTTGGTTGATTGAAGGTCGATACGATTTAAAAAACCATAGATGTGACTAATAAGATTATTTTGTATTTACTCGCAGCATCCGGAGTATCTCCCCTGGCTCAATTTATCTTCAAGTTCGGGATGTACTCACCTCATCACAATGACATTCCCTTCTTCTATACGATAATCTTCTTATGCGGGTCTGTTCTCGTGGTCACCGGTTTGCTTTTAGTTCGTCAAAAGCGAATACACATGTTGACCGGCAGCGCTGCAATTATTCTGGGACTCGTTTGGATATTCATGCTCGCACGGGACGTAGTCGCGGAAGCAATGATTTTCTGATCGATACAACAAAAAAGATGAGCCGGCACATCAATGCCGGCTCAATCTTTTCAAACCAACTTTGTGCTAACGTTACATGCTGCCTTCCATTCGCCACTGGCTCAGATTCTGGAAAACCGGTCCAATGATACGTGTGGCGGAATTGCCTGACGAAGCTCCATTTGTGTGAATAGCAACAACGCGGCGGAATTCGTCATAGACAGGCGAGCCACTCTGGCCTCCAACGGTATCTATGTCGTAAACAATAGTTGTGGGGGTTACGTCTGTAGCCTGGCGACTGTGAAACATCATCGTGCCAGCGGGTTTATCACCCGGGTACCCTGCGATATGCAGCCTTCTTTTTTCGATATAATCGTCCGAGAAGACGCCGTATCCAAAGCAGCCTATCTGCGAAGGAACGCGATCGTTGGGTGACAAATGGATGACGCCATAGTCGCAGTCGCGCGACTGATTTTTGATCCAGCCTTGTACTGAACTGAATCTTGTTGACACGAACTGACCAAATGGTTTGGAATTGCCATTGCGTCCGGGAGAAACGATAATTTGCTGAGGCCATCCACCATGGTCGGAGTCGTATACACAATGTCCTGCTGTGAGGATAGTGCGTGGTCCGATGAAGAAGCCAGTTCCGAGGAATGAGCTGCCATCGCCGGCACGGATGCTGAGGTGACAAATCCGGTTGTAGGGTGCTTGTGCGGTCGTCGTAATTTGCACGCGGTCGTCCTGACCGATGATAACCTCCAGCGCTTCCATCTGTTCGATGAAGGCTTCTCTGACAGCTTCGTCGCTGGTGGGATCAGCTGCTGACTCGAAGAGACTGCCGATGCCACGCTTGATGAGTTGTCCGCCTACGTCGACTAAAGTATTTCCGATTTTTGGGGCATATTTCTTCGCTACAGGTACGATCTTCTTCGCGATGGAGCGCCAGAATTCGCGTTCTTCTACTATTGGCTCGTCACTTTCCATAGACGCTGCCATAGGGTCGGCTTCGAGTTGCTGAATAGCGTATTCAGAGATGCCTGCTGCGCGGAGCATGTTTGCTGCTTTGGCGCTCAGTTTTTTCACAGCACCTGTTGCATATGAAGTTCCCGTTTTGATAACCGTGCTCGCGAGATTTTTTGCAACGGGTGCCAGTACCGGCTTGAGTTTGTTGACTATTGCGCCCCAGAATTCGCGTTCACTTTCAGAATCCTCGAGTCCGGCAGATTCTGTTTGTGCACCGGCAGCTTCTTCAATAAGGAGGTCTTCGAGGTCCTGCAGTGCGTAAGATGCTTCTTCGCTTGATTCTGTTTCAGACGATTCAAACAGTCCGCGAATCCAGCCAGAGCCTGCGCGTGCTGCGGCACCCGCTGCAGCCTTTGCGAGAGGTGTTAGTGCAGGGACGAGTTTCTTGGCGATAGCTCCCCAGAACTCGCGCTGGTCGTCAGTGGTAGTGGACGCAGATTCAAACGTATTATCCAGCGCCTGGTCGACAAACAGCTCTTCCATTTGGGCATATGCCAGTGTGGATGAAGATTCAAGCTGGGCACTTTCCAACCGTTTCTTGAGCCATGAGCCACCTTTCTTCACGACGGCGGCTGCAGCTTTCTTTGCATACGGCATAAGGGCAGGAACGATTGCTCCGGCGATAGCTCCCCAGAACTCACGTTGTTCACCCATGGTGTCGTTGTTTTCCATTTCCTGCACACGTATTGCACGTTCTATGGCAGTTTCACTGATGCCTTCCCGGCGCAGAATGCTGAGCAGCTGAGGGGTTAATTTTGCAGCAGCACCTTTCACGGCTTTTGTGCCGGCACTCATCGCTGCATCCGCGGCAGCTTTTGCAATAGGTGAGAATACAGGAATTATGTTTTTCGCTACGAAGCCCCAGAACTCGCGTTCATCGCGCGCAACTCCGTTGGTTGATTCCTGGGTTGTAAGCATCGAAGCCTCCTGCAGCAAGATGTTTTGCAGTTGCGTCGACATGTTGTCAAGGTCTTCACCTGATTCCTCCTGCGATTCGAATACCCTTGACAGCCATGACAGGCCTGTCTTACCGGCTTTGACCGCAGCCTTCTTGGCGTAAGGCATCACCACAGGTGCCAACGCTCCGGCTATGGCGCCCCAGAACTCGCGTTGTTCAGTTTCCTCGTCAGCCATCGACGATGATTCGGTCTGACTGGACTCAAAAACTTTGCCCCCGGTCTTACGGATAAGGGGGAAGATTTGTGGTCCGATGACGCGGATAAGGTTACCCCAAAACTCGCGCTCATCGGCCGCGGGCGACAAACTTGCAAATGCGGCGTCAACGGTAGGCTCTTCGTCAGTGCCTGCAAACGTCGAGCTTTCCGTCGCACGTCGTGCAGGACTGCTCACAGGCGTATGCTTATCGGGTCCCGAGGATTCCGAGGTGTGGTCATCGGGAGTGACATCCTCGATCGTGCCGGGAATTTCGTCTACGATCTGGTCGATTGCAGTTGACTCGTCCATGAAGACACTTTCCCTGCGGTTTCCAGCGGCGGAACTTCCTTTTGTCTGCCGACTACTGTGCGGTGCTTTGGTTTTTGTTGCCATAACAGAGTTTGTTTAAATAAATAATTAACGCATATATAAAGTTGACTGAATGATTCAGGTTAGCTGAATGAAATCCGTTCGGCTTGACAGGTTCGGCGAGGTATTAATCGTGCAAATCTTGTTCGTCCGGACAACTTTTTTTCGAATGATATTCCACTGCGAGATCAACCAAAACGTATCTTATTCCGTCGGTGTGCAGTGGCCCCCCGGCGTACTCTTTTTTTTAACGTGACGGCAAAAGTAGACCGCCGGAATTGTATAAGAAACACAAACAACGTGAACGGCCTTTTTGCAGACGTGAACGCTTTCGAATTCTGCGTCAACGTATCGGCTACTTTCCTATGGCGTTGAAAACTGCATGTGAAAGCGGATGTTTAGGTTTCACAATGATGCAGTGATCGAATTCAAAACATTGCTGATGATAACTTCCTCCGGACAACCGGTTCACATTCACGGCACAAAAGCGGTTTACCCGTTGAAAAATATTTCCGGGCAGATCCATGAGAACCTTTTTCAGACAACTGTTCCTCAGCGATGTTTTTACTTTGCCCATACGTTGAGCGACGTGGACGATGGTAAAGTGATCACTGCTCTCTACCATGACAATATCTTCTGCTTTGGCATATGTGTATTCACCGGCTTTTACCGATAGCCGAAGCAGTTGTGGCGACTGATTTTCGTTGTTCCCGGGTGACGGTCCGGGCGATTCATTCCCTTCAGGTGTTTCGCGCCGATCCCGTACCACACGCAGTGCGGGCGTTAGGCGAACATTAAGATCCCTCAGGTCGGCCATACGAAACTCTTTCATGGAGAGTACCCGCGATGCTGGTTCCGCGGACCGGAACCTGTTTTGCCAATCCGGCGTCTTCAGCTTGCTTACACATGCATTCAGTCGCTCTGAAGTTTCTTCATCAAGTTCGCCGGTTTCAGGCAGCCGTTGCTTTCGTTGAAATAGTAAGACGAGCAATTCTGTTATCGGACCATAATATTCTGAATCCCGGTTTATGAGTGATCTCACCTGGTTCACATCCAGTGTGATCGCAGGCTGCTTGTGGTTGAGGATTGCTGAGCTCTCCATAATCAGTCGCACGAGCGACTCATTAAGGACTCTGGCCTCTTCACCTCTGTAACCAGGTTTGAGTGTCTCTACAACGTATTGCATAGGTGTATGGGTCTCGTTGTGTTGCCGTTCTTATCATGACATAGTCTCACACCAGCTATCGAAATACAATTTGCTTTCGCGTCCGCATGATGAGTAGTCGTAGATTCTGGTGTTGCGTAATCAATGAATAAGAAATTTCTTTCGAAAATTACCGTAGCGGATACGGGCGTCTTTGCAAGACAGCCTGTCAATAGCGATACCGTTATAGGACGGTTTGCTGCCTGATCGGCTATCGACTGGTTCGCAACCCGAGATCATTGAGGAGTCCACGTACCTTTCGCGAATAATCAGGCATGCGTTGTTTCAGTGGTGTGCACAACGTTTTCTCCGCGATCCGGAAGTTTTCATTTAAGATAACTCCTTTCGCAATATTTTGTGACGTTGTGTTTCGTATTTAACACCAACTTATAGACGAACTGCACGATTTTTCGCACGAACAACAACTACGACCGGGCGTCGTATTGTATCTGATTTCTGGTTTCAGATTTCTGATTGGGCAGGTCGTATATGGGCGTTGATTCGTAGGAAGGAGATCAAATTTCACGGTTCAGGGTTCAAGGGTGATGTTGTATAACTGTAACGTTTACTACTTCGGGGAAGGCTTTCGTTGCCAGCTGCCGGTTTTTAGTTTGGGCTCTGCACCTTCTTCGCGCTCTAATGCAAACTACCGTTATCAATGACACAAACTCGCCACCAGAGGAGCCATGCTGAAAGACGACGGAGGTATTGTCAGGAGTTCCTCCCTCTTGCAGGTGGCCCAACGGTTAACAGGAACACTGTCAATGAATCAATCAGGAAGCAAAATCCCCATCCGTGTACCTTCTACCCGTTTTATTCGCCATACCGTTCAGCATGCAGCCGTATATTCGGTATAGGCAACATTTACCACCATGAAGGAAAACATTATAATCCTGTCACTGGTGCTGTTATTGGCCAGTTGTGCTCCTGTGTATGTACCCAACCTTCGCAATAGCCCGATGTTTGTAAGCGGAGGCGAGTTTCAGGGGACTGTTCAGCTTGGTAACGGCTTTGACGCGCAGGGCGCGCTGTCGATTACGAATAACATAGGCGTTATGGGCAACTTCTCTTATGCGAATCGCACTGACATTGATAACGTGGATCAATATCACTACCACAAACTATTCGAAGGCGGAATCGGATACTTCAAGAATTCAGGGAAGACATGCTTTGAAATCTTTGCAGGCTACGGCAAGGGAGAGGGATCCGGTTATGATAAGTTCACCATCTTTGGTACTACTGAAGAAATTCGTGCCAAGGGAACGTTTGAGCGTTATTTTATTCAGCCCGCTATCGGATTGAACAAAAAAATGATGAACGTGTCCTTTGTGTCACGCGTATCATTCGTGAACATGAATCAGTTTTCGGATCTTTCGAACAGTGTTGCTGTTGCTGACAACAGGACAGCGGTGTTCCTTGAACCCGGAGTCGTAGGCCGCCTCAATTTCGCTGACCGGCACATGTTCTTCACGTTTCAGGGAGGTACATCGCTTCGCGTCTCAGATGGCCAATCCTCGTCGTGGAATCACCGGCCTTTTCAGATGGGCCTGGGCATGGGTATCAGAATAGGAGGAAGAATAGAGTAGGCGTAGCGCTTCACGAGGCTCAGTCTGTAGCCGTGTCGTGACCCGGAAATCGGATAAAGACTTTTGTTCCCTTTCCCGGATCGCTCAGCAGATTCAGCTGGGCGCCGAGTACGTCGGATGCGCGTTTTACGATGGATAGTCCGAGCCCCGTACCGGGGATAGCATAGGTGTTTGATGCCCGCGTAAACGGGTCGAAGATGCGCTCCTGATCCGCCGGCGGAATGCCAATCCCTTTATCTTCAATAGACACGGTGACGTCGCCGTCGTGTTTTGCCAAATGAACAGCTACATGTGTTGCATTGGGGGAGAACTTGATTGCATTTGTCAGGAGGTTCAGAAAGATATTTCTGAGCAGTTTTTCATCGCTCTCGATCAAGGCCACATCTGCATCAAAGTTCTTTTGAATGCGATGGGTGTTACCCGTAGCGGTTGATACTTCATCAATGATAGAATTCAGCAGCGGGATCAGGTCCAGATGCTTTAGGTTCTGTTTAATCTCAGGCAGTCGCGACACTTCCAGCGTCAGGATGTCTTCCAGCAGTTCATTCATGCGTGAGACGTGGTGAACGATCTGGCTAAGATGTTTTTTATCCTGTGAAGTGAGGTTTGTGTTTTCCCGCAAGGAGGTGACGTGCGCACCTATTGCGCGAAGGGGCGTCTTGAATTCATGTGAGGCAATAGATACAAACTTGTTCTTTATTGCGAGAAGTTCACGTTCCTTGGCCAGCGCAGCTTTGAGCTGATGTGTTCGCTCCTGGACTTTGAGTTCGAGTTTGGAGCGATAATCGGATAATTCGGTAATATCCTGCCCAACGAAGAGAATGCCTATTACCTGTCCGCGTGAATTGCGCCTGGGCGTTGCGTTGACCAGAAAGATCTTTTCCCCGCCGGAGATCACGCGCGCCTTGAGCTCAATATTGGCGGCCTTGTGACCGGACAAAACTTTGTTGAAGGTTTGCTCATGGCGGCGTACGTCGTCCTCATTGAAGAAGTAGTGAACGGGCCTGGCGAGGATCTGATGCTGTTCGTGCCCTGTCAGTTCCGCGCAGATGCCATTCCAGGCGGTTATGTAGAATCGTGCGTCGACGCTGAAGATGACGGCATTGGCCTCTTCCGTAAGTTCGTCCAAAGCGCGCGTAAGTTCCGCCGCCTTGTGCTCCCAGGCTTTTTGTTGCGTGATATCACGCGCGGCAACGCAAAGCCAGGACAGTGCTCCGTGTGAATTGAGAATGGGGTCTATCTGAACTTCCAGATAACTTACCATGTTTCTGTCTGACTTCCGGATGAGTTGTATCACCCTGGATTGCCCCGTCTCAACGACATATTCCATGGCGTATTCCAGCTTCGTCTTGTTTTCTTCTGAGCAAAGGTCCTGCACCGACATTCCGGCTCTCATCGGGTTTTGCTCGTCGATGGAATGCTGCGCGGCGGGGGCGTTGAAGTAATGAATTTTGCCAGCAGTATCCGTGATAACAATCGCGTCCGTCAGGTGTTCCAGAATGACTTTTGCATCAACCATAGGCCTGGTGTATGTTCAGATTTTTCGTTTCTGCATTGAGGACTATCGGCAGGAGTAGTTTAACATTTGTGCCCTGATGTACTTCGGATTTCAGCGCCATCTTTCCGCCAAGTCGTTCAACCGCTTCCCGGACGATGTATAGTCCAAGGCCCGCGCCGTCGCTTTTTTCAGTACCCCGGTAAAACATGTTGTAAACGAAGGGCAGCACCTCCGGACTAATACCGATACCGTTGTCCTGGACTTCGACTATCAGGCATTCATTGTCGCGGCGGCTCGTGATTCTGAGCACCGTGGTTTCCTTAGACCGGTCTGCATACTTCAGGCTGTTCGAAAGGATGTTGTTGAGTATAATGCGAAGCCGAAACCTGTCGGACCACACAAATTCTTCTTCGAGGTCGATGTCAAGCCTGATATTGAGTTCAAGCTGATCATATTCCAGTTCTTTCAGCACACTGTCGATCATCTCCCGGAGGTTGATAGGCTCGGAGAGGAGTTCGACGCGTGTGTTTCGCGAGTAATTGATAATTTCCTTGATGGTTGTGTCGAGTCGCGCTGCGCTGGAAAGGATCATGTCGGGAATGACACCCAGGTCGGATTTCTCGAGTTTGAGCAGATAGACCAGTCCCTGTATCGTCGACAGGGGTCCACGGAGGTTGTGCGACACGCTGTACACCAGGTTGTCGAGTTCTGCATTGCTTTTCTTCAGTTCATCATTCGACGCGCGGAGTTGTTCGTTCTGCTTGATGATTTCCTGTTCAGCGCGCAGCTTCATCATCGCCATATGGCGGTGGTTGATCGCCGATTTGATAGCTGAGGGAAGTCTGGTGAGGTTGGACTTCAGCAGATAATCGTCGGCGCCCTGTTTGATGCAGTTCACGGCAAACTCTTCGGATACCGTACCCGTTACGAGGATAAAGGGAGTAGCCGGTTTCTTTTCCCGGACGATCTTCAGTGCTTCGATGGAATTGAAGCGCGGTAATGCGTGGTCGGACAATACGATGTGCGGATCAAATTGTTCGAGGCCTTGTTCGAACGATTCCCTCGAGTCGGCGCGGCGTGACGTAAAGGCAATCTTATCGCGTGAAATGGTTCGCTCGATGAGATGCGCCTCTTCGGGGATGTCTTCAAGAATGAGTATACGAAGTTCGTCTTCTTTCATAGCGATACCGGGTTGTTTAATGTGAGCCAGAAAAGCCCGACTTCAGAAACTGTGTTGGTGAACTCTTCACTGTCGACAGGCTTTACTACATATGCATTGACGCCGGAGTGGTACGACTCATGGATATCGGATTGCTCCTTCGATGAGGTTAGCATCACCACCGGAATAACACGACAACGTTCGTCTGACTTCAACAATTTAAGCATCTCGAGTCCGTTCAGCCGTGGCATTTTCAGATCGAGCAGGATCACCTTGGGGAATGTTTCATTCATCGGCGAGGTGAGCATCTTTAAGGCTTCCTCACTGTCTTTCATATAGTGGATCTTCTGCGAAGGGTTATTTCTGCTGAGGGCGCGAATGGTGAGCTTCGCTTCAAATTCATTGTCATCGATTAACAGCAAGTCCATTTTAGTAGTTAGGTAGTGAGAAGTAAAAGGTGGCGCCGCTTCCAGGGGTTGACTCAGCCCATACCTGTCCTCCCTGTCGCGTGATAATTTTTCTGACCAGCGCAAGTCCTACGCCGGTTCCGGGAAACTCGTCGTCGCGATGCAGTCGCTGGAATACTTTGAAGAGTTGACTGGCATACGTCATGTCGAAGCCAACACCGTTGTCGCGGACAAAATAGCACACCGACTGATTGTCGGTATAAGAGCCTACCTCGATAACGGGATGGTCATTATGCGACGAATATTTTACAGCATTTGAAAGCAAATTCAGCCATACTTGTTTCATCAGTAGTATGTCGGACTGCGCCGGGAGAATGTTGTCTATTCTGAGTTCGGCTTTTCGTCCCGGCATTGATTCGGTTACTTCAGCGTAAGCGGCCGATATCATTTCCTCGAAGGACACAGGTTGCTTTTTTACCTCCGACCGCGTGAGCTTTGCAAATGCGAGGAGGTCGTCAATCAGCTGCCCCATCTTCTGCGTATTTCTCACAATGACGTCGATGATGCCGGAGGAGTCTTCGTTCAGGAGTTCTTTGTGGTCTTCCTTCAGCATGAGCGTGTATCCGCTGATGACCCGCAGGGGGCTGCGCAAGTCGTGGGAAACACAGTATGAAAATTCTTCCAGTTCTGTATTCAGTTCACGGATCCTGTTTTCGGCTTTTCGTTTTTCACTGCAGTCAATAACTGTGAACCGGATCTCGGATGATTGCGGATCTATCTTCCTGAGAGATCCTGTGACAGGAAGAGGCTGACCATCGGAGGTGATCAGATCCAGATCGACGGTGAGGGGTTCTTTCCCTTCGTATTTTTCCAGCGAAGCTCTGATTGTTTCTGCGGAATCGGGCGCGAGAACCTCAAACATATCCATTTGCAGCAAAGCGTCTCGGGAATACCGGATGAAACTCAGGAAAGTATCATTGGCCCTGAGGAACAGTCCGTTGTCGCCGATGGTGAAGTAGCCGCAGGGTGCCTGTTGATAAAGGCTTTGCTTTTCCTTAAGGGTGAGGGCAAGCTTCTCTTCGGCCTTGAGCCGCTTTTGCTGGTTGTAGTCGATGAGACCAAAAAGAACGATAAGTACAATAGTAGTTGTAACGATGGTTATCCCCACCTGCAATTGGGCGTTCCCCATTTCGGCGTCACGCTTTCGCCGCATGTCTCTTAGTGCAGTTGTTATTTTGCTTTCGGCATTATCGGTTAAAACGCGTATCGAATCCGTGATTTGTTTGCCGGCATAGGAACCGATTACTTTTCTTGCTGAATCGAAGCTGTGATGCCGGGCCATAAGGATTCGCTGTGTTGAGTCCTTTTTCCGGCGGGAGAGTCGCTGCAGTGCGGGAATCTGATCCTCATCGAGGAATGAGGCCGTCACCATGCCGAGGTTCTGCACGTTGTCCTCCAGCATAGCGGCGGATTTGATATACGGTTCGAGGAATGCGCTGTCGTAGGTGATGATAAAGCCGCGCTGGGTGGTTTCCATTTCCATACTCCATGCGCGCACCTGTTCGAGGTGATAAAGCGCCTGGTTGAATTGGATGATCTGGCGGGTAAAATTCTGATACGACGTATTACTCTTGATCGCAAGGTACATTAGTCCACCAAGTGCGAGTAAAACCGTCAAGAATCCTCCAAGTACCTGTAGTCTGAAAGAAAGCCTCATTACAACTATAGCATTGCCCCACGATATCCATAGACCGTCAACAGCCCTCGGCGATCACGTTGATCTGCGAAGGCGGATTCCGCCAGGGTTAATAATTTTTTAAAATGGGAAAATTATCCCACGTACGGCACCCTGATTTTTCCGGTTCTTACATCCGACCCCCGATTCTGCGCTTTAAACCCATATCGATGTAACTTATGCGTGTTGTTTTACGATAAATTCAAGAATTTCAAATGGTAAAAGCGTAGGGACACAGACACGAATCACAAACAGAATGAAATCATTTCTTCGGCAGCTTTTGGAGTACACCCATCATACGAATGGAAAAGTCATCTCATTGGCGCTTCAAAACCGTACTACTATTACTCCTAAAACGGTGCGCCTGTTGAGTCATATGGTGAGCGCTCATGGCAACTGGAACCAGAAAATGCTGCCTGAGCTGCATACATTCAAACCGTGGGATGAGCATGCCATTGAAGCGCTCGCCGACATTGATTTGAAGAACTTCAACACTTCAGTGCACATTCTTGAAACGCTGGATCTTGATCACATGGTGCATTATCGGCTCGGCTCGGGAAAAGCGTTTAGCAATACTGTTCAGGATATCCTTTTTCAGATCATCAACCATTCCACATATCATCGCGGACAGGTGGCTACTGAGTTTCGCGCCGCCGGACTGGAGCCTCTGCTTACAGAATACATTGCGTATAAATGGAAGTACTGACTTTATCGGAGAAATGTATCGCCTTTCTGGACTGTGGAACGTTTGCGTTTTGCCACCGGTTTTTTCTTCTTCGATGACTTTGCCTTCGTGTTGAAGTCAAGGCATATCTTAATCCAGTATTCAAAATCTTTTTTCGATTTATAACCTTCCTCACTCACATAGCAGTAGCCTTTGAGTTGGCGGCCTCTCATAATCATAGGCTGGTAGCCCGGCCTTTCAGCAACATCGGCGTATAACGCGGGATCAAACCGGCACATGAGGTCGTCACCGCTAACGTTCACACACATCTTGTCATTCACCAGGAAGGCGAGTCCGCTGAACATCTCTTTTTCTTCGACCGTAATTGTGGATACGCCGGCGAGGTAGGCTCTCACCCGGTTTGCAAGTTTGGTACTGTAGGCCATCGAAAATTGGTTATCTCTGAAAAGTTAGCGGTCTCATCCATAAGAATCAATGCCCCGGAGTATTTGTCTGCGACAGGTCGGCGAGTGTTGCAATATCAATACCAACCGGCAACGAAGCTGTCCACTAAATTCGAACGCTATTGTTCATTTTCGTGCAGGGTTATGGAGGTCAAGCAGGTCGAATCGCACTGTAGTAGTGGATTTTGGCGTTGGCATTGTTCTGGCTGCCGACCAGTCACCTAAATTCCTCGCCATGTTTCAAACCCACCTTAAATTCTTTGTCCGGGTTTTCCTCAAGGATAAGTTCTTTTCCATCCTGAATATACTTGGTCTTGCGCTCGGCATCACCGTCAGTATTATTCTGTTGCTCATCCTTCAGCACGACCTGACTTACGATAAGCATTATAAAAATCACGAACGCATCTATCGTCTGAGTGGGCATCTTCAGGCAACAGGAGTTGACATTCGCGTTGCACGTTCTGCGCGCGAACTGGGTGATGTGCTGAAGAACGAGTTTCCTGAAGTCATGGCTGTGACGAGAGCCAATTCCTGGGATCATGTGTTGGTTCGTTACGAACGCGACGGCGACGATATTGCGTTCTATGAAGAAGATGTGGTCCGCACCGACTCCACTATTTCGATGTATTTGACCATAACTTCATCGCAGGTGATAAGAACACGGCTCTTGATCAGGTGAACTCCGTTGTGATTACGCAGTCGACTGCACGACGTTATTTCGGTGATGAAGATCCCCTGAATAAGGCGCTGACCATTGGCGATGAACTGTGGAAGGTCACGGGAGTGATCGAAGACCTTCCAAAAAACACCCACCTGAAGTTTGACATTCTGCTGTCAGGTCTGAGCCGCACCCGCGACTGGGTACTTGAGGATGGCGGAATTGTTAAGTCGGAGGCGTTCTGGAATCCTGACGTCTATACGTACCTGCTGATGCCGGATGATTATGATCCGCAGCGCTTTTACGAAAAGTTTCCTGCGATATATGACAAGTACTTCAAATCATTTGGCGATCAGGTAGGAGGTAAGTATACCGCTATACTCCATCCTTTGGCTTCCATACATTTTGGATCAGACCTTGATGGTGATGAGCCTGTTGGCGATATTTCCTATGTGTACGCATTCACCGGAGTCGGTATCTTTATCATGCTCCTGGCGTGCATCAACTACATGAATCTGGCCACGGCAAAGTCAATGAAGCGCGCCGGTGAAATTGCCATGAAGAAAACGCTGGGTTCGGGAAAACGTGCATTAGTCCTGACGTTTCTCGGCGAATCTGTTTTCCTCGCCCTGGTTTCGTTACTGGTTGCAGTTGTTGTCGTTTCAGTCGTCGTTAAGTTACCCGCATTCAGTCAGCTGATTGGAAGAGAAGTCTCGGCTGATTTCCTGCGCAATCCGGCACTGCTATTGGGTTCCTTTGGGATTGCTGTCTTGATCGGTTTAGTCTCCGGCATTTATCCCGCGGCGGTGATGCCTTTTATTCCTACGCTTACGGCCCTCAAAGGACTGTATCGCAACAAGAAATCCGGACTGACCCTGCGCAAGGTCCTGATCGGTGTTCAGTTTGCCATTTCCATTTTCGTGGTCGTGTGTACCGTCTTCATGCAGCAGCAAATCGACTTCGTTCGCAATCAGGACCTTGGATTTGACAAAGAGAATGTGTTGATCATTCCGATACAGGATACGCTCGTCCGAAATCAAATCACATCAGTTAAAAACGAATTGCTGCAGCACAACAGTATTAAAGCAGCGGCGACATCGTATAACGTAATGGGTATGGGCGTGGGTAGTCCGGTGATGTGGGCAGAAGGCGAAGATGGCATGAAGCAACAGGCCTTTAATATGATTGCTATCGGTGACGAATATCTTGAAACGATGGGTATCGAACTTCTCAAAGGGCGTGCCTTTCAGGAGGGACCGAACACCGATGTAGATAATGTTTTTATTTGTAATGAAGCTGCGGCGAAACTGATGGGCTGGGGCGACGATCCAATTGGCAAACGCGTGAAATGGTTTCACGGAACGACTGATGGTCAGATCGTCGGGCTTGTAAAGGATTTCAACTTCAGTTCGCTTCACAATGCGATTGAACCACTTCTGCTCGTGAAGTCGCGGGAGGAGGGAGGGTTTCTCCATCTGAAAATGGCTGGAGCGAATCTGCCGCGCACGCTTGACTGGGTGCGTGAAAAATGGACTGGCTGGGATCCAAATCACCCTTTCGAGTACTTCTTTCTCGACACGAGGTTCAATGAACAATACAGCGCGGATGAAATTCAGTATCGCCTGTTGTCGGTGCTCACCTATGTGTGTGTGTTTATTTCGCTTCTCGGATTGCTGGGATTATCGGCATTCAACGCGGCTCAGCGAACAAAGGAGATCGGTATCCGCAAGGTTCATGGGGCGAGTACGCCACGCATTATCTATCTGCTGTTTAAGGATGTGATGTATCTGGTGATCATTGCTTCCGTGGTCGTTGTGGTACCCGCGTATTTCATTATGGATAAATGGCTGGGGAATTTTGCCTATCAGACGAATCTTAACTATGCAACGTTCCCACTCGCAGGACTGCTTGCGCTGGTGGCCGCATTTGTCACAGTGGCGTTTCATTCCTGGAAAACGGCTCTTGCCAACCCTGTGGATTCACTGAAGTATGAGTGACATAAAAGAGTGATTTTTACAAATGAATAAAATTACTGCGTTTGAATTGATGACGCTCGATTGCTGTTTCAGTGGCCCCAATCGGCCAGTAACCTGACAAAGGCAGATAGGTTCATAGGCAAGCAGATGACAATCGGCACCGATATGGAATTCCGAGGCATCACCAGTACAAAACGAAGCTGAATCGATTTCTGAAATTAAAAGACTCAGGGAGAGGAGATCAATGCTGATTCCCGGTAGCGGTTCATTCCTGTCTCCGCTTATGAAGTATGGTTTGATCGACGAATACCGGATATTTCTAAACCCTCTGGTTCCGGGCACTGGCAGAACCTTATTTCGGGGTAACCGAGAAATCTGTGCTTAAGTTATCCAATTCCAAAGTCTTTGCCAATGGTGTTGTATTACCTGAACATATGAAGTAGTGGTGGTCCGGATGTTGACTGAATCATGATTCTACGCTGTCAGACCTGCCCGAATTTCAGCCGCAAGTCGATATGCAATGGAGTTTTCATGGAATCCAGCATCGATGACAGGGCGCAGGTATAAGTCAAGCTCATTTTTCTCAGGACCCTTGCCACTGTGAACGTCCAGTTGCAGCGACGTCGGTGTGTCGTATGGAAAGGTCGCAGCGCGTTCGAAGGCATTTTCAACCCGGCGTTCGATGTTGTCAGAGCCAAACAAGATCGATGCGTATTCCTGCAGAAGGTCACGTGCGGTTTGACGCAGCGTAGTATCTTCACGTACGTTTCCGATAGATTTATTGAAGCGCGCGGTTACGAGTCCGAAGGCTGCAATAAAGAGAAACTTGGTGCGGATTTCCTCCCACGCGTCGGGCTTCAGCGTGAAGTTGATGCCGGCGGTGACGAAGAGCTGTGAAATCCATTCGTGATCTGCCTTGCTGAAGGCGGGGTCTTCTCCCGCGATAATGATACCGGGTTTACCCTTGTGTTCGACGACTCCGGGACCTTTAAGGTGTGACGCTACATAAACGCATGCCGGCAACACCTGATGCTCAGGGAAAACTGATTTTACTTTTGAAAAGATATCCACGCCATTCATCAGCGGCAGGAGGACGGTCTGCTCATGTATACGTTCCCGAAGCGACTGAAGAACACCGTCCAAATCGTAATCCTTAACGCATATCAGCACGATATCAGGCGTCGCCATTTGATTGATGGTCTTGAACACACCATCGGGATGGAGAGGTGCGCCATCGCTCTCAGGGGAAACCAGCTGCAACCCATGGGTGCGTATTTGCTCGTAGTGTGCACCGCGTGCGATCAGCGTTACACTTGACTGGGCCGCTGCGTTCTTCAGGAATTTGCATGCGAAATATCCGCCTACGCCACCGGTGCCTATTATAGCAATGTTTTTTCTCTTCATGTCTGTCCGTTAAAACACGAAATGTATAAACGGAACAGCCGAATTCAAACCTTGCCGCGAATAAAATTGGCGGCGCTTATCGGATCACAAACCGTTTTGAAACTCTACCTTCTTCGGTGAGAACGTGTATAGTGTAAATGCCTGCAGGGAGGTCGTGGAATTCGAGCGCTGCATCATTGCATGGTGACGCGCAGTCGAGCGCAATTTCCTTAACAGTTTGTCCGGTTGAACCTATGACGAGCGCGCCGACAAATCGCGTGCTCTGACCTTCAGGACCACGCAGTTTCAGACGGTCACCCGTCCCTCTTATTGGATTAGGATAGATGATAAATGCATCGCTGGTAAGACGGGGCTGTTTAGGTGATGGTGTTACTTTGAAAGGGATCAGCCGCATTGCCGGGATAGGTCTTTCCATTGCACCATCGGGGAGTTGCCATCCTACGGCTACGTGGTCAGCAAGAGCGGATTCTTTGTGAAGCACCTCGAAATAATATCGCGTACCTGCTGAAAGCTGTATCGGCGGTGATATCTGCGATTCGTATTTGCTCCATTCACGTGGGTTGGTAAAATCGTTGATATAAGCAACCCTCACTTTTTTTGCAGGAGAATCATCTTTGCTGAGCCATAATTCACTTTGTTCGTCACTCGCAATCCAGAACTGGTACATTCCGGTTGCCGGAGGGCACAAGTACCCGCGGATTCGGGCTGCATAATTATCACCAGCGCCGGTTTCACCGGTTGGACCTTCAAGGAGATATAACGGGCTTTGGAACGAAGGTGGCGTGCTGCGGGGAATATCGGTTACGTATTTGCCAGGTACTCCGGGCCAGACTTCGCGGTATACAAGGCCTGCGCCGTCGCATCCGGGCGCAGGTGTCCCTTCAATAACTTCGAGACTCACACACCGCGAAATACCTCGTGTTCCGCCGCCACCAGCAGCGGTGAAAGGCGTAGCGCAGATAACCCATCTTCCAACGCCGATTTCCCATTCAGGCAGTGTATTGCTTTGAGGCTTGATCAAATAAGAATTCGGCGAATTGACGGTGCGCGCATTGCGATATGTGTTAACACTAAAGCGAACACTTCGGGTGTCTTCAGATGCCTGCGCCCGGATGTTAAACTGACTGGTCTGCAGCTGTTCCTTGTTGATAGTTATCCCGTCTGTCAGTGTCAGGAGGTCGCGACCGGTGGCACCGTCTATCAGCGTGAGTTCGGAAACGCGCGGTAAGGAGGCCTCACTGTATACGTTCAATATCATCCGGTCGGATACTGAGGCGTCGTCATCATCTGTAATGGTAAGTTCAAATTCGTACGTGCCGGGTTGCAGATTGCCAACGGTAGGAGTAAGCGTGTTTGCATTACTTAACGCAAGCGCCACGCCCTGCGTTTGCTTCCAGGAAATCGAAGATATTCTTCCGTCCGAGTCAAAGGCATCGCCTGTAATGGTGACGTTACCGGCTTCAGTTCCCACATTGAGGTCAGGTCCGGCCTCGACGTAGGGTGAATGATTGGTCTTGTCATCCCTGGCGTGTTTCAGCAGCCAGTCGAAAATCCTATATCCTGAAGAACCGTTGTAGATTTCGTTCCAGCCATCGTGATTCCGCGTGTAGAGCATATTGAATTGTCTGTTGAAGGATCCGGCTGGAGAGCAGTTGTCAATTGCCTGGATCATATCGCGCGAATACGCGGGCGTTGCCGTTACGTCGCCGTCACCGTGGAATACCCATGCAGGAATGTCTTTCACGAAGCATGCCTTTGTAAAATCTGCACGGCCGGAGATGGGGACGACAGCAGCTACCTTTTCCGGGTAGGCGGCTGCATAATTCCATGTGGCATTGGCTCCCAGGCTCAGTCCGGTGACGTAGACGCGCTGCTTCATGATGCGCCACTGAGAAAATACATAATTCACCACCTCGTCGATGTGGTCCGCGGGCCAGACAGGATTCGGTGTATTCGGATCGGGTGGATTGTACTGTGGTGTTAGTACGATGAAGTTGTAGCTCTGTGGCCAGTGATTGTTGTGGATCAGCCGGGACGGCATGCCTGTAGCGTTGGCGGAGGTCAGCTTCGTGAGATCGTCGCCCCATTCACCTTTGCCATGCAGGGAAATGAGAAGCGGATATTCATCCATTGAGTTGGCATACGAGGGCGGAGTATAGAGCAAAAACTTCGTTCCGGCGGGGCTAACATAAGCTTTCTGCTGCGCTGACAGCGTTGGTGGCAGAAAACCAACCAGGATAATACACCATACGGTTTTCATAATTGGGGGCATGCGGGCGGCATCCCCTTTAAGTTACAATATTAGGGGATGAAACGTAGCGACCATGTACAGGTGATGCCGGCTATGTTTTCTTCAGGTGTGTAACCATTTGCTAAGAAGTTGTTAGTTCTTCCAGTTTATTACTAAAATGTATGTGGAAAGTCCGATAGTGTTGTATATTCTATTTCCCCTCACGTTCCCCTCACGGAATCGTGCATACGTCATCAGGGTTTTTGCACCTTTTAACATTCAGGGAAAAATCAGGGTTTTACTGATTCCCTGAGTTGGCCCGGCGCCCTACTTTTGAATCATGTTTACAAGGTTTTCTCTTGGATATCGCGGACAGAAAATTCCCACACATGGCGTTTTAGCTCCGGTTGCTATCCTGTTCGCTTTTGTAATACTGATATTATTTTCTCTGGTGATCGATACGATAAACTGGTTTGAGACAAAATCACGCCTTTCTCGCACCACCGCCAGAGATTTAAAGGCATAATCATACCGACGGGAAAGTCTGGCTATGGACGAAACGCAAGGATCATAGAGTTGATTGGTGTGGCGTACAGTGGTTAAGGTTAGGGGGGCAGACTCCCGTTCGGGTGTGATTAAGAGACGGATTTCCGGGGCATAGGAATCGATTGCATTTATCAAACTCCTGATAGGCGTACCGTCGTAAATGAATTCCATCCTTCTTGTTGAAGATACTTCCGCACTCGCGGAACAAGTTGCCGACCTGCTCCGCATGGAAGGTTACAACGTCACGGTTGCAGAAAACGGCCTGGCTGCCCTTTCAAAGCTAACCGGGTCTATGCCCGATTTATTAATCACTGACCTTTTGATGCCGGAGATGGATGGATTTGAATTGATCCGTTACATCCGTGGTGAGCGGGAATTACAACACCTTCCGGTTATCGTGTTAACGGCGAAAAGCGACGAGGAATCCGGTGTGAAGTTGAATGGCCTTCACGTCAGCAAGCTGCTTCGAAAACCGTGTGAGGCCGACGACCTCATCAATACCGTCAGCGGCGTCATGAATTCCCATTCCGTCACGCGCGATTCTCCCAAGACGATGTCCTGCTAAAGCCATGCAGGTCATCCTGCCACTTTTTGTGTTGGCCGCATGCTTTGGCGATGAAATCCCGTACTTTGCCCGACAGTTCGAAACCGAAACTGACAATTATCATGTTCTCCTATGACTATTGCAGAATTACGAGGGATTTTTTCCGTCGTAGATTTGACCGCCGTACGCATTGGAATAAATGTGTCGCATCTGCCGAAACAGCCTAACGAGGCAGGACTGATATAGGAAATTACGTAGTTAAATGCAGTTCATTGATCCCTTCGCCAGTGCCGTATCCATTCAGCCAAACCAGCCGCTGACCATCCTGCTTATCGAGGATTCAGAAATCGATGCACATCTATTTAAGTCAGTATTCGGCCGTTGTGAACTGAACGGTTCGACGCTCCTCATATCACACTCGATGGAGGAGGGCCTACGCACTTTGAATGGGGCAAAGGGGATAAACGCGGTCTTTGTAGATCTGAATCTGCCGGACTGTGAAGGGATTGAATCCCTGAAAACGCTGCTGCCCGTGGCCGGTAGCCGTCCCGTAATCGTTATTTCTGCGGAGTCGGATCAGGCACTTATCCGCGAGGCGCTACGGAATGGCGCGCAGGATTACCTTGTGAAGGGGAGCTATGATGCTGTGCGGCTTGAGCAGGCGCTGCTGTTCTCCATTGAGCGCCGACGGGTTTCGGCAGCATTGCGCGCCAGTCAGGATAACTATGAAACGTTGTTTCAGAATAATCCGCTGCCGGCGTGGTTGTTCCGCCCGGATACGCTCCAGATTGTTATGGTGAATGAAGCCGCAATACGACACTATGGCTACACGCGAGAGGAGTTTCTGGCGAGGACAATCCGCGATTTCAGGGCCCCGGAGGACTTGCCCCGTCTGGATGAGCTTGTCCGCAAGAGAGGTACCTGCGACTATCTTGCCGTCGCCGAAGGCTGGAGACATCGCACCAAGGATGGAACACTCATCGATGTTAGTATTTCATTGAATGAAGTAACGTTCAATGAAGAAAAGCTTATATATGTTGTAGTTCGCGACGTGACTGATCAGAAACGTATCACGTCGCTGCTGGAAGATAACAGCAGAAGGCTGGATCTCGCAGCGAGCTCCGGTGGAATGATCATGGTTGATGTCAACTATCAGAAAGGCAGCATTCACGTGTCGTCCCGTCGTGAGGGGATTCTTGGGTATTCAGTGAATTTCGAATCTACGGTCAGCAGCGCCCTGAGGTTCGTACACCCCGCAGACCGCGACGTCATATTGGAAGCAATTCAAAATGGTAAATCCGGCGTAAAGCAGGACATCCAGTTCCGAATCCGCGATCCTCGCAGCGGCAACATTATCTGGGTGGAAAGGCGGAGTTATTTCGTGTACGATGATGAAGGAGTGCCGATAGAAAGCCGTGGGGTGCTGGTCGATATTACAGCGTTGAAACAATACGAGGCCGACTTGCTTAAGAGCTATCAGGAACTTGAAGTTGCAGCGGAACGCCAAAGTGCTATCCTTGATTCACTACCGGCGCAGATCGCCCTGCTCGACAAAGATGGTGTCATCGTCGCCGTGAACCAGGCGTGGCGTGTATCCGCAGATGGTATAGGACAATCTGAGGCGTGGATTGGTAAATCCTATTTTGCCACTGCGCCATGCGGGGCGGATGCGTTGCACGTGCATGCCGGAACCCGCGCCGTACTTCGTGGCGAAACGAAACGATTTGAAGCAGAGTACCCATGTGAAACAACAGGAGGCTGGGTTAAGACTGTGGTTTGTCCCATTGCCAGTGCCGACAAGGGTGGGGCGGTTATTATGTACATGGATATCACGGCACAGAAGAATGTTGAACACGACTTGCTGCAGTCACGTGCGAATCTCCTTTCGATATTTGAATCAACCGAAGACAGCTACGTCCTGATCGACACAGAATATCGGATACTGGCGTTGAATCGTCCTGCGCGAAAAGAGTTTCCCTACTTCGCCCAGCCAAATGCAATTGGAAAGAGTGTCCTTTCATTCATGGTTGAAGAAAGGAAAAAGCCTTTTCAGGATGCCCTCGACGTGGTGTTCAACGAAAGGAAAGCTACGCAGTACGTCGTTGTATATAATTTCCAGCCTGGCGTCCCCAGTAAGTATTACCAAATTACGGTCAGTCCGGTTTTATCCGACGGAAGGTTTTTGGGTTATACCATCTGCGTACATGATATCACGTCGCATAAAGAGATCGAACAAACCCTTGCTGATCGTGAGCAACGGTTCAGGGCGTTGATCGAAAACAGTGGTGACATGTTCACCATTACAGATTCACAGCAACGGATCGTGTATGCGAGCCCCAATATTGAGAAGATTCTCAGATATCCATTGTCGGAAATCTCAGGCAAGCCGTTCTATGAATTGATTCATCCTGACGACCGCCCATACTATAATTTTGTTGTGGAGCAGGCTTCCAGAAATAAGGGAACGCTCTTTCATAAATCAAACCGGATGCTGACGAGAGACGGGCAAGAGCGATGGATTGAAGGCTCTATTATCGACCTTGAGCACATCCCATCCGTTGGCGGTATTGTAACTAATTTCCGGGATATCACTGAAAAAGTGAATACGCAGCGGGAACTCGATCACAATCGTTACATCCTTGACAAGGCGAATGAAGTTACCAGAATAGGTTACTGGGTTCTCGATCTGAAACCCGGGGAACGGGCCCTGTCGTGGTCACCGCAGCTGTTCACCATTTTTGGATTACACGATGTTGCCTTTGCAGGCGAGCCGGATTCTTTTGACGCGGTGGTTCACCCTGAGGACAAAACCGAACGCGACGCCGCATTGACCAAAGCGCTCCGGGAAAACGTTGGTTACAGTGTCGACTATCGCGTGGTTCGTCCTGATAAGCAGCTGATGTGGGTGCATGAACAGGCAGAAGTGTTCTTTGAGAAGGACAGGGCCGCATTCGTCGTCGGCGTAGTGCAGGACATTACGGAACGCAAGGTAAACGATCAAAAAATCCGCGAAAGCAAACACAATCTTGATGCGTTGATCAACAACACGTCGGACTTCATGTGGTCGTGCGACGAAAAGCTAAGGCTTATTTCCGGAAACAAGGCATTTCATGCAAGAATGCGCGAACGTTATGGCATCGATTTGCGGGAGGGTGATTCGGTGATTGTGCCCGATGGCGTTCACCCGGCGATGGAAGCCTGGAACAAGGCGTATGAAACGGCGCTTTCAGGAAAACAGGCCGTCTTTGAAACGCACGTTGAAAGATCGAGGGGACCTGAGTACTTCTTAAATACGCTCAACCCGATACTGGACAACGGGAAGGTGGTGGGAGTTGCCGGGTTTTCGCGGAATATCACCGAGAGCAAGAAGTTCGAAAATCACATCAAGGCGATAAACGAGCGCTATGAAATTCTGTCGAAAGCCACCAACGATGCGGTATGGGATTTCGACATGAAGGCTGATACGATCACCTGGAACCACGGCCTGGCGTCTATTTACGGTTACGATCGTGACTCCGATCAACGTCAGACAAGCTTTCAGTGGTGGCGGAGTATGGTTCACCCCGATGATCTGAACTTTGTCGTGGCGAGTCTCGAACGTTCCTTTGCGAAGAAGGAGCAGCTTTGGACGAGGAGTTATCGGTTCCGTTGTGCGAATGGAAATTACCGGTATGCGCTCGATCGTGGCTTCATCATTTATGAAGGAGATAAGCCTGTGCGAATGATTGGCGCACAGCAGGATGTTCACGAACTCACGGAGTACAGGATGAACCTGGAACAAAAAGTTATTGCGCGAACGATTGAGCTGCAGGAAGCATTGGAAAAGGAGAAACAGCTTTCCGAAATGAAAAGCAGGTTTGTATCCATTGCTTCGCATGAGTTTCGCACGCCGTTGTCAACCATCCAGTTCGCCACCGATTTCCTCGCCAGATACAAATATAAACTGGGTGAGCCGGACATAGACAGGAAGCTCGCGAGTATCTCGGCTCAGGTTAAACACATGCTATTCCTTCTGGATGATGTACTCACGGTCAGCAAGGGTGACTCGGGCAAGATCAAGGTCAATGTCAAGCCGATGAACCTTCGCGAATTCTTGTCAGAGCTGGCAAAAAACATCGAGGAAGGTGCAAAGTCAGGTCATGAGATACGGTTGCATTTTCAACTCGGGAACGACATTGTCACTTCCGATGAAAAACTTCTGACAAACATATTTACCAACCTTCTGTCGAATGCGATTAAGTTCTCACCTGACCAGAAAACGGTCGAGCTTACCTGTGTTCAGCGAGACGGACGATTGATCATTGAAGTAGCTGACAATGGAATTGGCATCAATGAGAAGGAGAGGGATCTTATTTTCGAACCCTTCAGTCGCGGCGCGGATGTAGGTGCAATTTCCGGTACGGGGTTGGGGCTCTCTATTGTTAAGACGGCAGTCAAACTCCTTCAGGGAACCATTGAACTAACATCAACAGAAAAATTCAAAACCGTATTTCGCGTTGTCATACCTTTGAGCCTGGCTGAATAGTCGCCGAAGGTCAGCGGAGCGCGATATCCTGCAGACGCGGAAGCCCGTTTGTATCCGGAGACAACGATTTGTCATTTCTATCAAACGATTGCGCGCGCGCTCTGCCGTTGTTTTTCCTTCTTTGTGTTGCAGAATTCGTTCCGGACTTTTTTTTTCGCATCTTTGTGTCGAACCACGCTGTATGCATCTTAGGGAAAGAATAGTTCTGATATCTGTTATCTTCCTGTTTTCCCTGCGCCTTTTCGGAGCCCCTATCGGGCCATCATGTGAAGGCGGAGATATTACGCTCCATTCCAAAAAGGCAAATCACGCGACGATCCTGTCATTCATCCTTGAGAAAACGGAGGAGAGTGAAAAGACAGACTCCAACGACGACGGGGTGGACGCAGTCCTGCTCATTGACTTCTCCGACATCGCATTTTCTCTTTGGTATTATTACACTGAACAGCCTGAGTCCACCGTGCCTATATACAGGTATGACGTCCGGCCTCTCGTCCATAAGTTCAACAGGGTCTTTCTTATCTGACCATTACCTCTTCAAATTCGCGGGTCCGTACCCGGGGTGTCTTTTGATGGCACTTCAGGCCCCATTCAATTTCACACATCATGACTGATACCTGGTAATCCAGGAGCTGCGCTTGTCTTTGCAGCCTTCGTTCCACGACGCCTTGCACGTCGATGAGGATGATGTCGTGATAGTCTTGTCAGGAATCGCAATAACGACCTGTTGTCGTTGATAGCGTTCAAATCTTACCATTAATGAAACCAATTATTAAGATCATTTCTATTATGAAGTCTTTTGCCTTATTGATTTCCGTCGTGCTTTTGGCAGCAGCCTGCGGACACAAGAACCACGTTGAACATGAGGGAACGAAGCTTCTTGTGACAAATCCTGTCTTAAAAGATACATCCGTATACCGCGAGTATGTGTGCCAGATCCACGCGTTCCAGCACATTGAAGTCCGGGCCCTGGAGCGCGGCTACTTACAGAAAATCTACGTCGACGAAGGCCAGCACGTAAAGAAGGGCCAGGTGATGTTTGAAATAATGCCGATGGTGTACGAAGCCGAACTGGAGAGAGCAAAAGCCGAAGTAAGTTTTGCAGAAACCGAATATTTGAATACCAAGAGCCTTGCCGATAGTGCTATCGTGTCGCCGAATGAACTCGCGTTGGCGGAAGCCAGACTTCGAAAGGCGAAAGCAGAACTGGCCCTCGCGCAGGCACACCTTGACTTCACAAAGGTCAAGGCTCCCTTCGATGGAATCATGGACCGGTTCCACGTAAGGCTGGGAAGCCTTGTTGATGAAGGTGAACTCCTGACGACACTTTCTGACAACAGCAAAATGTGGGTTTACTTCAACGTGCCCGAGGCTGAATACCTGGATTACATCACCGCGAAAGGCGAGAAGCCAAAAGAGGTAATGTTGCGCATGGCTAACAATCAGCCCTTCGAATTCAAAGGCACTGTTGAAACCATCGTTGGTGAATTCAACCACGAAACCGGTAACATTGCATTCAGGTCAGTGTTTCCTAATCCCAATGGCTTGTTGCGTCACGGCGAAACGGGGAATCTGTTGATGCCCGTTGTTCTGAAAGATGCACTGGTTATTCCGCAGGAAGCCACATTCGAAATCCTCGACAAGAAGTATGTGTTTGTTGTGGGCGACGACCATGTTGTAAGATCAAGGGAAATCAAGACAGCTGCAGAGGTGCCACATCTCTACGTCGTGGCCGAAGGGCTCGATCAATCCGATATTATTCTGGTCGAGGGTCTGCGCAAAGTCAGGAACAATCAAAAGATAGAATACGACTTCCGTCGGCAGGACGAAATCATTGCACAGTTGACCAAACTCCATGCGGAGTAAATGTTTCTAAACGAGTAATCATATGTTTAGCAAATTTATCCACCGACCGGTATTGGCCATAGCCATATCGATAGCAATCATATTCCTTGGAGTGCTGGCTATTTTCACGAGACCCATCTCGCAATTTCCGGACATCGCACCTCCAAGGGTGAACATCTTCATCGCGTACCCTGGATCAAACGCCGACGTACTTGTCCAGTCTACGCTTGTTCCGCTTGAACGCGCGATAAACGGCGTTCAGGGAATGCAGTACATTATCTCCGACGCTACCAGCGCAGGTGAGGCGACGATCCAGATCGTTTTTGAGCCAGGTACAGATCCAAACGCTGCCGTGGTAAACGTAAAGACACGGGTTGACCAGGTGATGAACAACTTGCCGCCACTCGTGCAACGTGAAGGTGTAATCATCACGCCGATTCAGCCCAGTATGTTGATGTACGTGAACCTTTACAGTACGGACAAAAACGCCAACGAGAAGTTTCTGTACAACTATGCCAACGTTCACATTATCCCCGAACTTCAGCGAATAAGCGGAATGGGGCGGGCTCAAATCCTGGGGAGCAGGCAGTATGCGATGCGTATCTGGCTGAAGCCCGACAGGATGCGCGCTTATAACGTTTCTACGGAGGAGGTACTGGAGGCTATCGACGACCAAAGTGTTATTGGCAGGCCCGGACGCCTTGGTCAGGCTTCAGGTAAAACAGCCCAGTCACTGGAGTACGTGCTGACGTACAAAGGCAGGTACAATGATCCGAAAGAATACGAAGAAATTATTGTGAGATCCAACCCGGATGGTGAGTTGCTGAAGCTGAAGGATGTGGCTGAAGTTGAACTGGGAAGTGAGTTCTTTGACATTTACTCCAATAAGGATGGGTATCCCTCAGCTTCGATTGTGCTCAAGCAAAACATCGGCAGCAATGCTAGCCAGGTCATCAGCGAGGTTAAGGAAAAGCTCAAAGAGCTTGAAAGCGACTTTCCTCCCGGAATGGAGTACGAAATCAATTACGACGTGTCGAAGTTCGTTGATGCGTCTATCGACAAAGTTTTACATACGCTTGTTGAAGCGTTCATTCTTGTGGGAATTGTAGTGTTTATCTTTCTCGGCGACTGGCGTTCGACGCTCATTCCCACCCTCGCGGTTCCGGTATCATTGATTGGTACGTTTGTGTTCATGCAGCTTTTCGGGCTGACTATTAACCTTATTACGCTTTTTGCGCTTGTACTTGCAATCGGGATTGTGGTAGACAATGCTATTGTCGTGGTTGAGGCGGTTCACGCAAAGATGCATGATGAAGACCTTTCGCCCTATAAGGCAACTGTTCAGGTGGTGCGGGAAATCAGCGGTGCTATCATCGCTATTACACTGGTCATGACCGCGGTGTTTGTGCCTGTTGCATTTATGACCGGACCTGTCGGAGTATTCTATCGGCAGTTTTCAATTACGATGGCCAGTTCTATCGTGCTGTCGGGAGTTGTCGCGCTTACGCTGACGCCGGTGCTTTGTGCGATGATTCTGAAGAAACATCACGGCAGTGCCAAACGCCGGTCACCTGTTACGATGTTCATTGACTGGTTCAACCGGCGATTTGACTTCGTCACCGGGAAGTATGTAAACCTGCTTACCCGTATTGTAAACCGCAGGAGCTTCACCTACGGCATTTTCTTCCTGTTTGCTGTTGGAACGTTTCTGTTGAACGATACACTTCCAGCCGGATTTATTCCCAATGAAGATCAGGGGATGATTTATGCGATCATTCAGATGCCTCCGGGCAGTACCCTCGAAAGAACAAACGATGTGTCGCGTCAGCTGCAAAACATTGCTGAGGAGGTCGACGGCATTGCGTCGGTGTCATCTTTGGCAGGATACGAAATCCTCACCGAAGGCCGTGGATCGAATGCAGGAACATGTATCATCAACTTGAAGGATTGGTCGCACCGAAAGCATTCCGTTCATGAGATCATTGAAGAACTCGAAGGGAAAACAAAAGACCTCGGGGCAGTGATAGAATACTTTGAACCTCCGGCAGTACCCGGATATGGTTCTTCAGACGGATTCTCACTCCGCTTGCTGGACAAGGGATCCTCGACGGATTACCAGGAGTTCGACAGGGTGAATGCGGAGTTTATGGAGGCACTGTCGAAGAGGAAAGAACTGACAGGCCTTTTTACATTTTTCGCTGCCAACTATCCGCAGTACGAACTGATTATCGATAACAAGCTGGCGATGCAAAAGGGTGTATCAATCCGGCAGGCGATGGAGAACCTTGACATACTCATCGGGAGTACATATGAGCAGGGCTTCACCAGATTTCAGACGTTCTACAAAGTCTACACACAGGCTGCCCCGGAATATCGGCGGATGCCTTCTGACGTGCTCAACCTCTTTATCAAGAATGAGGCGGGAGAAATGGTACCCTATTCGGCCTTTATGAGACTGAAGAAGACCCAGGGACCGAATGAGATCACGCGCTTTAACCTTTATAATTCATCCTCGATCAGAGGCGTGCCGGCTCCCGGTTATACGAGTGGCGACGCGATAGAGGCTATCCGAGAAGTCGCGGCGACATCTCTTCCAAGGGGCTATGATATTGCCTGGGAAGGCCTGTCATACGACGAAGCCAAAAGAGGCAACGAAGCTGTGTACATCTTCATTGTCGTACTGATGTTTGTCTATCTCGTACTTGCGGGGCAGTATGAAAGTTTCATCATTCCGCTGGCAGTTATCTTCTCACTTCCCGCCGGAGTATTCGGATCGTTTTTGTTGCTGAAGGTTCTGGGGCTCGCAAACGACATTTACGCTCAAATGGGGTTGATCATGCTCGTGGGTTTGCTCGGAAAGAATGCGGTGCTGATTGTTGAATTCGCGGTGCAGAAATACCATCAGGGGTTGTCGATAACACAAGCTGCGATAGAAGGAGCCCGCGTTCGTTTCAGGCCGATTCTGATGACTTCGTTTGCCTTTATCGCCGGATTGATTCCATTGGTTTTTGCTACCGGCCCGGGAGCGATAGGGAACCGCACCATTGGTGCTTCATCGCTCGGCGGAATGCTGGTAGGGACGATCATCGGCGTGATCGTCGTTCCAGGGTTGTACGTGATACTTGGAGCTATTGCACACAGGGCGAAACTCATTCGCGATGAAGATGAGAATCCACTGACAGAAAGAATAATCGAAGACGCTGCCGAAACTTCTATGGTTAAACGGTTCTTTAAAAAAATTAGAAAAGGAAATGATACGAAAATCAATTCATAAGACGGTCCTCATTCTTTTGCCTGTTGTATTGATGACGGGCTGCAAAGTTTTTAAGGAGCCCGTTGTCACTGAAAATAAAAACGTACCGGCGAGTTTTGCAGGTGCTGCAGACAGCCTGTCCGTTAAGAACGTTAGTTGGAAGGAATATTTTGCCGATGAGAATCTTCATATTCTGATCGATAGCGCATTGAAGAGAAACCAGGAGCTGAACATTGCACTTCGGGAAATAGACATCCTCAGGAATGAGGTAAATGACAGGAGAGGGGAATATCTTCCGTTTGTGGCTCTGAGGGCTGATGCGGGTCTTGAAAAGGAAGGACGTTTTACACGCCATGGCGCGGTAGACGCCACTGGTGAAATTCTTCCCGGAAAAGAATTCCCGGATCCACTGCCGAATTACGGTGTCGCCATGCTTGCTTCCTGGGAAGTTGATATCTGGAAAAAGCTGAGGAATGCAAAAAAATCCGCAGCATTGCGATTCCTCGCAGGAAGTGAAGGAAGAAATTTTCTCGTCACCAACCTGATTGCAGAAATAGCGAACTCATATTATGAGCTGCTTGCACTCGATAACCAGTTAAATATCATCCGGCAGAATATCGGCATTCAAACCGGCATGCTGGAGGTGGTCAAGCAACAGATGGCATCGGCAAAGTTAACACAGCTGGCAGTGAACCGGTTTGAGGCTCAACTCCTGAACACGAAAAACCGTCAGTACGAGATCCAACAGAAAATTGTTGAGGTCGAAAACAGAATCAGTTTCCTGACGGGAAGTTTTCCGACGCATATCCCAAGGAGTTCGGCATCGTTTGTTGATGTTCCGATGGATTCTGTTTCCTCGGGGTTGCCGGTTTACCTTTTTGAGAACCGTCCGGACATCCGGCAAGCTGAACTGGAACTTGCCGCTGCAAAGCTGGACGTGAGCGTAGCGCGGGCGGAATTTCTTCCTGCGCTGAGACTCGTAGGCGGTGTAGGAATCGAGGCATTTGATGTCTCACGGCTTCTTAACCCGGAATCCCTGCTTTTTAATGTCGCAGGCGATTTAATCGCGCCGCTTGTAAACCGGAATGCTATTAAGGCCCGCTACAGGAATGCAACAGCAATGCAGGCTCAGGCCGTTTATAACTACGAGCAGACGGTCCTTAATGCGTATGTCGACGTCGTGAACAACTTGGCAGCAGTGCGGAATTTTGATAACAGCTTTCTTACTAAGTCGCAGGAAGCGGGAATCCTGATGCAATCGGTCTCGATTTCAAACAGCTTGTTCCGGTCGGCCCGCGCCGATTATCTCGAGGTTCTGCTGACGCAGCAGGAAGCTCTGGAGTCGAAAATGGAACTGGTGGAGATCAAGCAGAAACAAATGAACGCGAGAGTCAATCTCTACCGTTCTCTGGGTGGAGGCTGGACTAATTAACAGGGTGGCGGGAATTTCGTATATTGGGTCTTAAAGCAAATTCTGAGTTACAATAGACGGACGATATGTCGATAACAAAACCTGCTGAGCTGACGGGAATGCAAAAGGCTAGCGAGGCCGTTGCGCTCACGCTTAAAGAAATGCGCAATTACGCCCGGCCGGGAATGACAACGCTTGAGCTGGACGAATACGGAGGACAAATCCTGAACGACCTCGGTGCAAAGTCGGCGCCTTTTCTGACTTACCGATTTCCGGGCTGGACGTGCATCAGCGTGAACAATGAGTTCTGCCACGGCATCCCTTCTGCAAAAAGAGTTCTGCAGGAAGGAGACCTCATCAACATAGATGTGTCCGCCGAGCTCGACGGCTACTGGTCAGATAACGGGGGGTCATTTGTGCTTGGCCCTGACATCCACAATCATCAGGCACTCATTGATGCTTCAAAGGAAATTCTGCATAAAGCGATTTTCAACATCAGGGGTGGAGTACGCATTTCCGACATAGGTTTCCTTATCGAGACGGAAGCCAGGAAGCGGGGATACAAAGTGATTCGGAATCTTACCGGACACGGTATTGGCAGAAGCCTACACGAAGAACCTTCGGGGATCACCAACTACCGCGATAAGTTCAACTTGAAGCGTTTCAAAAGGAACTCAGTTGTGGCGATAGAAACGTTTATTTCAACATCGTCTACATACGCCGAAACGTTGCAGGATGGATGGACGCTGGTAGGTAACAAGGGAGGTTATGTCGCTCAGCACGAACATACGATTGTAGTGACTGATGGCAAGCCGATCGTGCTGACAGAACAAAACGAAATCTGGAATTAAACTGCCGCCTCAGTGACCATTAACGCTGGGGCGGCGTCTTTTCCGGAAATGCCTGGTTTTAACGCTCGAATAGCTATGAATTTTCACCGAAATCTTGAAGTGAATCTCTCGTGGGGTGGGCTTTGGCAGAGCATTGCCCCTCAAAAGAAAAACGTATACTGGTTCATCGCGGCGTTCTTTGTGAGTGTCGCACTGCTTCAAACAGGTCAGGACTTCCTGCACGCGCATTTCAATAATTACAGGGGATACCTTTCCGAGTCGCTGTTGTTCAAAACGTATTGGATATTGTTCATTCCTGCAGTGATTGCCATCCTTTCCCACCGAACTCCTGTCGGTGCAGTGTTGGGGCAAAGGCACTGGCTGACGGGCGCGCTCGCCGTCGTCGTGCTCAGCGTCGTTCATACGGTTCTCACCGCTGGAATTATTGCCCTCGTGTCGCGGCTGCCTTTTTACGACGCATTTCCCTTCAGAACGCCGTTTCATTACTTTGCATCTGAGCATTTCTATCTGACGATGTTTTTTTATGCAGCTGCCTTAGGAGTTGCGTTTCGCCTCAATCGAAAACCAAAGACGCGGTCCGATGACGAGGCAGTCCGGGTGCCTGACAAACCGGTCGATTTCATTACCGTGTCTGTTCAAAACAAACGTATACCCATTGCGGTCAGAGAGATCATGTATGTTCAGTCTGACCGGCCTTATATCAGCATTCACACTGCGTCTGGAAGTTATCTGCATAGCAGTACGCTCAGGGAAATGGAAGCCAGCCTGGGCGACCAGTTTGTTCGCATACACCGTTCAACTATTGTAAACCGGGAGTTTGTCCGGCACCTTACATCCCGCGCTAACGGCGATTATGATATTACCCTAAAGAACGGGGATGTGGTTCGCATGAGCCGTAATTACTATTCTTCATTTCGAGCGGTTCTCGGGTAACTCATCCTGGCATCTGCTTCACTCAGCTTAGCTAAACGGGACTTCCCATGCAGGCAAAGGTTCGCGTTATTCGCCGAAAAGTCCTGTTATGAATGGAAGACAATTATTTTGTTCACTTGTAGCATTAGTGTTTCTCCTGGCCAACGCTTCGTGTGCGCAGCCCGATCGTTACCAACTTGTAGGTGTCTGCGAAGGCTGTGAGGCGGTCTTCGAATATGGCGGAAGACTCTTGAATCCGGTGGATACCCTCCCGGAATATGAATCAGCAGATACTAAAATCAAGGTCACGGGTGTGATCTATAAGCCCGACGGGGTCACTCCGGCAGAAAACGTAATCTTGTATGTATACCACACAAACGGCGGGGGGATCTATCCAAAGCGCGGCACTGAAAAAGATTGGTCGCGGATGCACGGCTACATACGCGGCTGGATAAAAACGGGTGTTGACGGGCGTTATACGTTTTATACCTCGAAACCTGGCGCATATCCGGGACGCAAGGACGCGGCGCACATTCACCCCGTAATCCTGGAGCCCGAGGGAAAGTACTATTGGGTGGATGAATTTCTTTTTGAAGGTGACTCGCTTATCACGCCTGCACAAAGGGAGGTGAAGGCACCGGTAGGCGGAACGTCGGGGATTCTGCAACTGCGAAGGGAAGGAAATCTGCTCGTTGGCGAACGCGATCTTATCCTGGGACGGAATGTGAAAGGCTATAGTGAGTAATGTGACTTGCAACCTGAGAATTCAATATAAGATGATTAATCGCTCCGGAATATTATCGCTACTGTTTGTGGGTGTTTCGCTATGCGCTTGTCAGGGTCAGCGAAATGGCAGCAGAGGCGCTGGCAATGAATCCGTGTATTCACCTCTAACGAAAACATTGGATGCTACGGATACAAGCGCGGCATGGTTCGAGGAAGGTCGCAAGATTCTTTTGACAGGTATAGTTTATGAGCGCGATGGCAAAACGCCAGCACCCGGTGTTGTGTTGTATTACTACCACACGAATGCCGACGGGCGATATATTCACAAGCCCTCCGAAAGCAGGAGCATGCCACCTAATGAACGCGGCCAGACGCATGGCTATATCAGAGGATGGGTGAAAACGGATTCTCTCGGCAAATACTTCATATATACGGCTATCCCGGGAGCGTATCCCACAGACGATGAGCCCGCACATATCCACGTGACAGTGAAAGAACCCGGAGGCATTGATGACTACTACATCGATGACTATGTCTTTGATGTCGACGAACTTCTGACCTCGGCAAGGCGGCGTGCGATGGAGAATAGGGGGGGAAGCGGAGTTTTGCGACTCGTTCAGGCAGATGACCTGCTGGTTGGGGAGCGTAATATTTTTTTGGGCCTGAATGTTCCCGGCTATCCGGTCGAGACAGGAGGCGTAACGGGTGCGGGCGTTGATGAGGGTGAAGATGTGCCATCATTTATCCCGTACCATGCGTGGGGACCGGACAAAGGAACACGAACGTGTCCGGTGTGTAAGTATGGGTGGTATCATGGTATCCTTTATTTCGTCGGCGATAATCCCGACTGGAAGGAAATCAAGGCGTGGTTGCTGTTTCTGGAAAATGAAAACAGAAGGCGTGCACAGTATCTCAAGGTTTATTTTGTCTATGGAAATCGAGCGCAATTCAGTCAGGAAGACCGGACATTGGAGCTTGAGCGGATAGGACAGGAGCTCAGGCTGCAGATGGTGGCATTGACCTTTGTTCCTTCGTTTTCAGATGTCGATTCAGACGTTGCACTTCTCGGGATTGATCAGGATGCTGTGAATACTTTTGTGCTCTTTCGGCGCAGCCGTGTCATAGGCCGGTTTACGAACCTGAAGCCAGTTGAGGAAAACTTTCATCTGATACGTACGCGGCTTGATGAAACCGTCAACGAGTATTTCGCAATTCCGGCAACCAAGCAGGAAGCCCGGTGAGTTTGAGAGTGGGAGTAAGAGTGAGGGTGAGGGTGAGGGTGAGGGTGAGGGATGTCTCCCCGGCATGGTCAATGGTGATCGTTGAACCCTGAACCTTGAAACTTTATAAAAAACGAAGGGGAACAGAAATTCTGCCCCCCTCGCCAAACTAAACGCAGATCTACCTACTGTACATCCCACCAAACTCGGGTGTCGAGTCGGTCAGGCCCCATGCGGGAGAGAGCCTGTTGAAGATTTGCTTCGTTCACTGAACCTTCGGAAACAGGATAAGTCAGTCTTCTGATAAAGTCGACTTCGCGTCCTGGGAAGGGGTTTACGGCAAGTGCCGGAAAATCGCTGCGACGGATGTTTGCGAAAGCCTCTGCCGGAGCAAGGAACGATGCGATCCAGTACTGGGTGTTTATATCTCTCAGCGCATTTGCGCCATCGAGAGGATTATTCGAGATGTATGCCTCTACATCGTCAGGATCGACCGCAGAGTTTTCATCGAAAATTTCCATCTGCTCCATATGAGCACGGATGCCTGCCTCATACCATTGAGCAGTAGTACCCTGATTGAACCAGCCGCGTTCACGCGCTTCCGCGAGAAGCAGGTTAGTCTGAGCCGCTGACACAAGGAAATAAGGCGCGGTAAGCTTCGCCATACGTCGGCGATCAACCTGGCTGAAGTCGTAGAAGCTTGCGAGGCCCAACCCTGTGGCCACCCCGCCAATGGTGCTGTTGTCATGGCCCATCGGCATACCTACCTGTTCCTCAGGATCTGTTGTTCCGATAGCAGGTACTTGCTCAGGGCCAGACGTTGCGCCCTTGTAGCGGATCGCGATGGATTGGAGACGCGGGTCGCCGGTGTCTTTCAAGTGATTGGCAAACGGAGCTGCCAGATAGAAGTTAGCTGCTTCTGTTCCATTCAACGTGATGCCTATCTGGTTTTGATAGTTCGCATCGTGGAAAATAACAGCATTATCTTCATTGCTGAGAATCAGATTGTCTGCAGAAATACCTGAAACAACTTCAGACGCTCTTGATGGTGCTACCTTGCTCAGGCGCATTCCGGCCCGCAACAGAAGTGAGTTGCCGAACTTTCTCCATTTAGCAATATCACCGCCGTATAACACATCGGCTGTTTCAATTCGCCCGGATGGGTTGAGTGCCGCCGAAGCCTGCGTAAGCTCAGTAATGATGTCGGCGTATATGTCCTGCTGAGCATCATACTTGGGGAAGAAGTTGACATCTAGGTATCCTTTTCCGGCATCGAAATAGGGGATGTCACCATAGGCATCTGTGAGAACCATAAACACGTACGCCTTGAGGATGCGCGCCATGTTGTAAAGGTTGGCACGATCCGCATCGTCACTGGTGCGGTTGATTACATCCACAGCATTACGTACACAGTTGCGGTAGTACGCCTGCCACAACGTTTGAGTCGCGTTTCGGTTGTCCTGGTTCAGGTTGGCACCTGCCAGTACCCCTGTGTTGGGACTAATGATCTGTTGAACAATACCGACGTCATAGATCAGCTGACTACCACCGGCGAAGCCTCCCGGGTTCAGGTTAAGCGTCACGTTGTTAAGCTGGTATGCAGGATCTATCTCGAGCGGATTGACTTTGCTGGTGTTTAGCTCGTCATATCCTTTGTCGCAGGCACCGAGCAAAGCAATCACAAGGACCAGAGTTATATATTTTAATGTCTTCATGATTGATCGATTAAAGTTTTACGTTAAGGTTGAATCCAATGCTCCGTGTCGTAGGTACACCTGTAGATTCCATACCGACGAGGTTGTCAGACGAGTATCCGAATGACTCCGGGTCGATGTTAGGCATCCATTTCTTGAGCATGGCGACGTTGTTAGCCACGAGGTCCAACCGAACACCACGAATCGGCCAGTTGGAAGGAAGGTACTTGCTGAAGTCATACCCTACCGTGATCTGACGCAGTTTCCAGTAGCCTCCGTTGTAAACTACAGGTTCCACGAGTCCCTTAGAACGTACAACTTCGTAGTAAGGCTGCACGGGGAAAACTTTTACGGTATTAGGCTGACCTTCTTCGTTCACACCTTCGCCAATTACGCCATCCTCACGTCCTACAAGTGTTTCTTTGTGCAATCCGTGACGATATGCGTTGAAGTTGGTTCCGGAAAGAACCTTATTGCCAAGTTTGAAATCAATCAGGAACGAAGCAGTGACTCCTTTGTAGGAGAAAGAGTTGGTGAAACCACCTACCCACTTGGGAAGACCACTTCCGAAATTGATCATGGCCGGAGTCGCCAACGGAATTCCGTTTGCTCCGTAAATGATGCGGCCCTGATCGTCGCGGAGGTATCCGAAGCCGGCGATCTGTCCCAGCTCTTCGCCTACGATATGGCGGAGTTCACCGTTGAACATGTGGGTACCCACCGTGATTCGTTCACCCGGCGTGTCAGTAAGGAGACTGATCACGCGAGTGATGTTGTAGGCACCGTTAAACGTGAAGTTCCAGCTGAAGTTGGCGGTTTCTACCGGAACGAGGTTAACCATCAATTCAACTCCACGGTTGCGGCTTTCACCACTGTTGATGCGCGTATCGATGTAACCGGAAGCATCTGATACCTGTGCTTGTACGATCTGATCGGTAGTTGTTTTTTGGTATGCTGCTACGTCAATACCTACGCGTTCATTGAACAACCGCAGTTCAAGTCCGATTTCAGCCTCTGAAACTGACATAGGAAGCAGACCCGGGTTAGGGATCGTATTTCCGAGCGGGCCACCGACAGGTTGCGCAGCACCATTCGGGTTAGGGAACAGGTTGTTGTTAATTGAATAGAACAGCAGGTTTGAGTAAGGAGCCACGTCGCCGTCGCTACCAACTTCAGCATATGCTGCGCGGAGCTTTCCGAAGTTCAACCATGACGGTCCTTCAAATGATTCTGTGAATACATAACCAAGAGAGACTGACGGATATTGAATGCTTCTGTTTTCAGGAGAGAGCGTAGAGAACCAGTCGTTACGCAGTGTTGCACTGAGGAAGAGTGTTTGCTGGAAAGAAAGATCCAATGACCCATAGAGTGAGTTTACACCGCGCTCGACGAGATCGTAAATAGGATCTTTTACCCGTCCGTTCTGTACGGTGTACAGATCACGTACCACGAAGTCGGTCACCTGAACACTGTTCAGATCAGATCTTCTGTACATGTGGTTACCTCCGAGTGTGAGGTTCACACCGAATTTACCGTAAGTGCGGTTTGCGCCAACGAGGAAGTCAGCATTTACTTCTCTGAAGCGACGTGCTTCCTGTGTAAACTGACCGTTTACAAAGCCTGCGGGCGCTGCTGCGCGTGATGCCTGCCCAGTAGGGAAGTTGTTGTACGACTGGTCACGAGACCAATAATCCTGACCTACACGACCTTGAACGAAAAGCCAGGGGAGAAGATCGTAACGTAGAGAGATGTTACCGAAGATGCGGTCTCTTCGTATGTCGTTGAACTGCTCTGCAAGGGTGAAATACGGGTTAGTACGGTTCATGAAGCGCGAGAAGATGTACTCGTCGCCATTGGCGTTATACTTCTTCTGGTCGAGTAGCCACAGCGGCATAGAGTTCGCCATGGAGTACAGCGCTACAGGAATCGTATTATCCTGGTTTCCGACGTTAGGAGGGTTACGGTTCCGCTCATTCGAGTAATTGATGTTACCCTTCAATCCCAGTTTTTCAGAGAGGGAGTAGTCAAATCCTACGTTGATTGTCTTTCTGTTAAAGGAGTTGTTGGGAGTAATCCCTTTACTCGACAGATCGGCAATAGACATGTTGAATCCTCCTTTATCGCCAAGTGACGAGAGGCCGACGGTATGCGTCGTAGTTTGTCCGTTGCGGTAGAAATCCCTGATCCGATTGCGTGCAGGTACATAAGGCACTTCCACACCGTCGAATAGGGTCTGCGTCATACCGGGTGCGAAACGCTCACCGAAAGACCACTGTCCTGAGGTTGGGTTTGGTGATGTAGGTCGAACACCGTTTTCACCCTGACCATATTCATACTGGTAGTCGGTGAAATCAAGCGGAGTGTCGTTGGTATAGTTGAGGTTATACGTTACCCCGATACCACGTGCGTCGCCTTTGCTTTTCGTCGTGATCATGATAACGCCGTCCTTCGCGCGTGATCCGTAGAGCGCTGCAGCGGCAGCACCTTTCAGTACGGTCATGCTTTCGACGTCGTCGGGGTTGATACTTTGAAGACCATCACCACCATCCGCGGTAATACCACCGCCGCGCACACCAACGGAACCATCGGCACCCATGTTGTTGGGGTTGGTTCCGAAGTTAGTGTTGTCCATCGGCACACCGTTAATAACGATGAGAGGGTTATTCTGACCGGTGATAGAGGACTGACCGCGGATCCTGATCTTGGACGTTCCGCCGGGACCAGTACCGAGGGCTGAGATGTTAACACCAGCAATTTTTCCCTGGAGGGTATTCATGATGTTGGGAGTCCGGTTTACGGTCAGATCACGGGCGTCAACCTTGGCCGTAGCATAACCGAGGCTTCGCGTTGATTTCTCGATACCAAGGGCGGTAACGACCACTTCGTCGAGGGATCTGACGTCCTGCACCATGGAAACATCGACTACGGTGCGTCCGGCGATGTTTACTTCCTGTGTTGCATATCCGACAAATGAAAAGACGAGGATCGTAGTGTTATCCGGAACATCCAGAGAATACCGACCATTGGCGTCTGTCGTCGTACCCGTGGTTGTTCCCTTCACGACGACGTTTACGCCAGGGAAAGGGGAGCCGGTTTCATCGGTGACGACACCAGTGATCGTGACAGCGTCACGCGCGCGATTGGCCGTTGAGGCCGATGCATCCGAAGCATAGGCGCCGCTGAGCGGAACCATGGATACATGCAGCAGCATTAGCCCACTGAACAATAGGTAGAGATACTTCATAACTTACGGTTTAGTTTATGGAAAGGATTAAAATGTTCTGCTTAACTGGTTCAGTTCTCCCAACGCACACTACCAACTGAAATTTACAAACTTTACCGGTACCGATTTCATAAAGATTTCAAACGTTGGCGGCTGTAGCTTCCAATAACGACCGCCGATGATTTTTAAACATGGTGATTAAACTTCAATTACCTTAATAGCCGTCCGTTTGTGTCATACTCAACGATCTGTCGGTCTGGCAACTGGCAACCGGCACCGAACATGCCAGCCCTGCCTCCCTGCTTGATGTTCGCCCCTCTATTTTGTAAACTTTGTATTCATCAAACTACATCAGCCATGAGTGTTATAACAGACATTGAAAGGTGGGGCAACGATCATCGCCCTGCATTTCTGGACTTCATCAGGATTGCTCTCGGCCTGTTCATTACTTATAAGGGACTCTATTTTGTGATGAACCTTAATGAATTGAAGATGACTGCGCATGGCATCAATGCCTATTTCGCCGGCGCATATCTCGCCCATTACATCGTGTTTGCCCACGTACTTGGTGGACCATTGATCGCTTTTGGCTTGTATACGCGAATCGTTTCGCTGATCCAGCTTCCTATTCTTATTGGTGCCGTTTTTATGGTGAATTATCCGAAGGGTTACATAGCACTGGGGCAGCATATGGAGTTATGGGCATCCATCGCCGTACTTACTGGCCTTTTGGTGATGATGGTCTTCGGCGCGGGAAACTTTTCACTCGACGCAAAGCGCAGGAGGGAAGTTCAGGTTTCGTGATGCCAGTTCCCGGTTTCCTGTTTGCCCTCCGAGTCCCCTTGTCGAATTGGGAAACCCGTAAACTATAAACGGAGGATGAACGGAGGATGAACGGAGGATGAACGGAGGATGAGTATAAGAT
>JAEZGH010000128.1 GCA_023417065.1 Bacteroidota bacterium | reverse complement strand
AGTGCCCGCCGGTAAAGGCGACAACTTCGAGACCTTCACGATCCTGTTCGACAATGTGAAGGACGACAAGGCCGAGTTGCAGTTGCGCTGGGCCACCACGGTAGCCAAGGTGAACATCCATGCCGATGCGATGGACATGTCGATGGCGAACATCAAGGAGGCGCTGGCCAAGCCCGATGCCGACTTCCGTGCCTTTCATAGCAGCGCACGCTTCCTCATAGATCGCAACATGATGCCGAAGGAGGCGCTGCAGTACGCGCAGAAGAGCACCGAAATGGAGAAGACATTCTGGAACGTGCACACGCTTGCACTCGCACATGCGGCCAACGGCCAGTACGACAAGGCGATCGCGGCTGCAGAAGAGAGCAAGAAGATGGCCGAGGAGATCAAGTACGATGCTTATGTGAAGCTCAACGATGAGAAGATCGCGGAGTGGAAGAAAGCCTCCGGCACAGGAATGAAGCCCGGGAGCAAGGGAACTTCGGCCACCGCTCCGGCGAAGTGATCGGACAAAGAGATCATGGAAAGCCTTCCGGTAACGGGAGGCTTTTCTATTTCGATCGAATGGGAGTGCCTGTTTTCCGATCGGGAGGAAGAAGGATTTGAAGGATCAGCGCCAGCACCACCACGATCGCAGGCGCGATCAGGTTGTACCAGAGGAAGGCGATGTCCATTTCGGAGAAATGGATGATCAGGATGATCGACTGTGCGATCAAAGCTGCGATGAACACAGCGGTGCCTTGTACATGTTTCACGAAGAAGGCCACTAGAAATATCCCGAGGATCGTGCCGTAGAAGAGCGAACCCAGGATGTTCACCGCCTGGATCAGGTTATCGAACAAGGAGAAGACCGCTGCGAACAACAACGCGAGCAGCCCGAAGAACGCAGTGGCCAGCCGTGTGTGCCTCACCTGCTGTGCCTCGCTGCGATCGGCACGGAGAACATCCACGGTACTGGTGGTGGCCAGCGCACTCAATTCAGCCGCCGTGCTGCTCATGCCTGCACTGAATATCATGGCTAACAAAAGCCCGATGATGCCAACGGGTAGATGGTTCATGATGAAAGAAACGAAGATGTAATCCTTGTCATTGGTCTCGCGATCAGGGAATTCGTTCCTGATCAGTGCGCCGGTCTCTTCGCGAAGCATCCGGTCCTCTTCCAGTACAGCGTTCAACCCGGCCAATGCTTTTTCCTTCGCGGCTTCGTCCTTCGATCGCAGGGCATCCGCATAATCGATCGTGAGGGATCTTCTTTCCAGTGCATTTTCCCGGTGAAGTGCCTCGATCTCCTTGAATTCCGGTGCTGCCGGAGAATGCTCGAGTTCCACCACGTTCGCCTCGTTCCAATGCAGTGGCGCCGGGTTCAGTAGGTAGAACAGGAAAACGAGTACACCGGTTAGCAGGATGAAGAACTGCATCGGGATCTTCAGTATCCCATTCATCCAAAGGCCCTGGCGCGCCTGGCGGATATCCTGGCCGCTGAGGTAGCGCTGCACCTGGCTTTGATCGGTGCCGAAGTAGGAGAGTTGAAGGAAGAAACCACCGATCAAGCCGCTCCATAGTGTGTAGCGTTCCGCCGGATCCCAGGTGGTATCGATGATGGTCATCTTTCCAAGATCATCGGCCAGCCGCCAGCTTTCCCCGAAGCTGAGCGCATCGCCGAGGTAGTGCACGAGCAGCCCGAACGCGGTGAAGATCCCGAGGAACATCACCGCCATCTGCTGCTTGTGCGTGACACCCACGGCCCGCGCGCCTCCAGTGGTGGTGTAGATGATCACCAGTCCGCCGATGAAGACACAAGTCCACGAGAGCGGCCAATGCAGGATCTTGCTCAGGATGATGCTTGGCGCATAGATGGTGATGCCCGCCGCAAGGCTTCGCTGGATCAGGAAGAGTCCGGCGGTGAGCAGCCGTGTACGCCCATCGAAACGCTTGCCTATGAACTCGTACGCCGTGTACACCTTCCATTTATAGTACAATGGAATAAAGACGAAGCCGATCACAAGCATGGCCAGTGGAAGACCGAAATAGAATTGGATGAAACGCATACCGTCCAGATAACCCTGGCCCGGCGTGCTCAAAAAAGTGATCGCACTGGCCTGCGTGGCCATCACACTAAGCCCCACGCCCCACCAACGGTTGTCACTACCGCCTTTCAGGTAGCCTTCGCTTGTGTTGGTGCTACGCGTACGCCACACACCATAGCCCACGATGAAGCCCAGGGTGCCGAGGAGGATGAGCCAGTCGAGAGGATGCACTTTCGTGAATTCAGAATGTAAAATTCAAAATGTAAAAGGAAGAACGGGACATTCTACATTTTACATTCTACATTTTACATTTTTCATTTCTTTCGCCCTGCGGCGTTCGCTTGTGCTGTTTTGATGCTTGAGGTGAAGATCGCGATCAGTTCATTGCACTCCATCAAAAGCCAAGCGTGATCGGTCTTTGAAGCATTGAGAAGGCCAGCCTTCTCCTGTATCCGCATGTTGTTCTTCGACTCCCGCAATTCCTTCAACGCGACCTTCATCTTATGCAGGAAGTCTGCTATGGATTCCGCGCCCTGCACTTCGCCATAATGCAACGCAGGAGCAGTTCCACTCCGCAGAAGTTGCTTGCCCAGATGAATTCCAGCCATCGACCTCGGCAGTTGATCAGTGAATTTCACGATCGCCGCCCCGAAAGTCACGCATCTGTCATCAAGATCATATTTCCGTTCCATTTCGCACCCAATTTTACATCCTACATTCAAGATCCAACAATTCATTCATTCATTTTCGGGCCTCTGTCTTTTTCAACCAGCGAACGTGAGGTCAGCAAATTCGCAAAAAGCCGGTACGCTCCCGGAACGCCGGCCGGCAACTGCCTGAAAAAGCTGATGCCCGTATAGATGTACCGTCCCTTGCCATGGTCCATCGTGATCAAGGCGCCCGCCAGCGGATCCTCGCCGGGGTCGTTCCAGGCGATCAACGGGGTGTAATGCGGAGCGAACTCGTCGGCGAAATACAATCCGCGTTCCTGCACCCAGCCGTCGAAATCTTTTGCTGTGATCTTGTTCGGATGGTTCAGCAGCGGATGGGTTGGGTCGATCAATGTGGGCGCGGACTCTTCCACCGAAACACGCCCCCGCGAAATAGTGAACGGCCGCGGACCGATCGTTGCGGGATCCACCACCATGTCGCTGGCACCGGAGAAGAAACGCGGTGTGGTGTTGTACTGTACAACCAAGGTTCCGCCGCTCTCGACGTACTGCAGCAGCAGCGGCTGCAGATGTTTCAGGTCCTTGTTGGTATTGTACGCGCGTATGCCGGTCACGATCGCATCGAATTGCGCGAGGCTTTCGGGCGTGGCCGTGGTGGGATCGATCATGTCCACATGCACGCCCATGTTCTCCAGCGCCTGCGGCACATCATCACCCGCACCTTTCACGTAACCCACGCGCTGCGCGGCCACCTGAACGTGGATCGGAACGAGCTTCACTTCCGCCGGTGAATACCACACCTGGTGCATGATGTGCTCGTACTCGATCGTATGCATGGTGCGATCGGAGCGGCCTTTTTCACCCTCGAACTCAAAACGCACCGGACCCTCCTTCGCATTCTCAGTAGGCATCAGCTTGAAGGTGAAGAGCTGTCTGTCGCCGCGCTTCGCGATGTCCACGAGCTTCATGTCCTTGGTGATCATCCAACCTTCCGGCGGGTACACATTCATTTTTCCGGTCAAGCTGTCTGTGAGCGCTTCCACCTCCACCACGATGTCCTGCGGACCGCCGCGCGCGATCACGATGCCGGTGCGCGGGATCACTGAAGCGACAGGAGTCACGTACACCGGACGGATCCGTTCCCCAGCCACGCGATCGACCCATTTGTCCATCATCGGAACGGTTTCTCCGACCATTGCCTGATCGCGGATCTGTAAGTCCGTGGTGATCGAAAGTTGGTTCGCTTTCACCGGCTTGATCCGATCGGCAGGCTCCGCGATGTCGTACAACGTGCCACGCGGACGATCGAGCCAGAAGGGTTGGTCGATGTTGCCGGGCGTACGCATCGATCCCTTCGACTCGCCAAGCACGTTCGGTTCCAGATCACGATCATGTTGAGCGATCGGTCCTGCATTTGATCGCGATGCAACAATGCGTACTTCTTCGGGCATGCGCACCAGCGCGTTCATCTGGTAGTTCACCGCATCGGTAGCTGCGATCTCAGGCGGGCTGCTCAGGAATTCGATCACGAGGCCGGAGCAGGCGATCAACAACTCGTCCACCTGCTGCAGCTTCCGATCACGCAGCAGGGAAGAAGGCAGCTTTTCGATCGCGCTACGGATCGCGAGCAGTTGGTCGTTGCTGCGTACCGGTGATCGCGGATCGAACGAGCGCATGAGCTGGTCCACCATGCGCCCCACGCTTTCGCCGCCGAGGATCCGGCCCCAGCCGGTGTTGATGCCATCGAAGATGTCGTCGATCGCTGGACGTGCGCCTTTTTCGAGATGCAGGTATTCCAGCGCTTCGCCACGCGTTTCCGCCGCCCCAAAGCCCTGGCTCTTGTGCATGCTGCGGCTGCGTCCGGCGAGTTCGGTGTAACTCAACCCCAGTAGCGGATCGTAGCCGCCCACATCCACCACGAACCAATCGGGATCGTTCTTCGCGAGCTCCGGTATATCCTTGCGCCACCATGTGCTGCCGTTGTGGAAAAGGCGTTTCGGCTGCCAGATTTCGAGCCCTTCCTCGATCTGATCGGGAAAGGCGTTGGGATCGGCGGCCAGATCGAAGGCTTCATGCGCCAGGATCGCCGATGCGGTGTGGTGGCCGTGTGTGCCGCCGGGCACGTGCGAAAATCGCGTGATGATGATGTCTGGCCGGAAGGTGCGGATCGCACGCACCACATCGCTGAGCACTTCCTCCTTTCCCCACTTCGCAAAGCTTTCGTCGGCGGTCTTTCTGTAACCGAAATCCACATCTCGCGTGAAGAACTGCTCGCCGCCATCGATCCGCCGTGCT
>JAEZGH010000084.1 GCA_023417065.1 Bacteroidota bacterium | reverse complement strand
GTTACGGGGTTGAAGTTCGGGAAAGTGCGCGGATCCCTTCATCCGGGCACGTTTTCCGATCGGACCTTTTTGGGCGTGCCCCTTCGCAAAGCCTACGGGTCGCGCTATCCGCTACAAGTCCGCACTCGTCGTTCCTCCTCGCTTGCGGGCTTTCCGCTTCTATCGCGCACGCGGGATCCCGTTCAAGGATTCTGATCCCTTTTATTGGTACCAAGAATGTAATGCTATATTACATATGGTACTTATTTGTATATGTTTGGTCATGCGAAGTGCTTTAGTCATTCTTTATTGTGTCTTGGTCACAACGGTATACGCGCAATGGGAACTGGTGCAAGTTCCATTGACGAGTACTCTAAATAGTGTTCATGTCCTGGGAGAGGACGTCGCGATAGGTTCGGCGGGCTATTGGCTCAAGGGTATAGATGGCATTGATTGGACAGCCATTCCCTTGGTGGATAATTCAAACGCCCCATTAACATATCTGTCGTTTTCGTCGGTCCATCAACATTCGGAAACAGACCTTGTGGGCATAGGAACTTTCGCAGGATTGAATTATGTGGTCTATCGAAGTACTGATGGTGGAATAACTTGGACCAATACGTATGATCAGCCAGGCGCACTTGTTATGTTGACCGATCAGGATTGGTGGAGCACTCAGAACGGATTGGCCGTAGGTACAAATGGCAGAATACTTCATACTTCCAATGGTGGGTCGAGTTGGTTGGCGCAGAATACGACCTCCGTCCTTTTGCATGACGTCGAATGTTTCAGCGGAGGGGCCATCGCTGTTGGGGAATCCTATATTCTACGGAATGAATATCCATCCACATCATGGGAAGTGTTGGAATTCGGCTCAGCCTACCTAAGGAGTGTTTCATTTGTTGACGAGAACATCGGCTATGCTGCAGGAAGCGTTCTTCTCAAGACCGTTGATGGTGGATCGACATGGAATGAAGTGGATGTGGCCATTGATGATTTTCCTTTTATGTATAAGATCAAGTTCATTTCGGAGATGGAGGGCTACGCTGTTTCCTTCGATCGGATCTTGTATACATCAAATGGTGGGGTGAATTGGGAATACTTTCCAGTAGGTCCGGCATTGTATGATATTGATATAGCGAGTAACGGTGTCGGCTATGCGGTAGGGGAAGATGGTTCTGTTTATCGTACTACCTCTGAAGGTGTCTATCACCCATATGCACATTTCACTGCTTCCTCCGAATGGATATGTCAAGGTTCGCTGATCGAGTTCGTCAATCACAGTGCCGCGGGCCTATCCTTGCAATGGTACGTTGATGGGGAATTGGTATCCACTGGAACCGATCTGGATCATTTTTTTCCGGGACCAGCTGGTCAACATATTGTCACGTTGGTGGTGGATAACGGGACATATTCTGATACTTCTTTTATGGAGATCAATGTATTACCGACTGCCGCTGTAGCACCTTTTTCGATCACGGTCAGTCCCGATTCAGTTTGTGCAGGTAGTAACATTCTTGTAGACATCGCGAGCCAGATCAACAATACCTATAGGGTGTCTATCAATGGCCTCCCAGTAACAGGCTGGTTATCTGCGGCAGCAGCTGGGAATGCGGCGAGCTATCCTGCAATCTGGGACAACATGGTTATTGCTGTCGAAGGTCGGGCAATAACCAGTTGCGATACGGCTTATACGACTGTCACGGATACCGTGATGGTCATAGCATTGGCTGCACCCATAATACTTGAAACGGCAGCATCCCTGATCTGCCTGGGTGATACTCCAGAGGTGGTTCTGCTCGCAACCGATCCGCAGATCCTTTACCACGTGAACATGACATATGTAGGTAACTCCACCACCAACGCCTTGCTCGGCGTGCAGGGCGATGGGGGTGACCAGACGGTGGCTTTACAGCCATTGACAGGGTCAGTCACTGTGTGGTGCACTGGAGAGAATGTGCTGGGTTGTCAACGGGCCGTATCGGACACCGTCTACATCGCTATCGATCCGGTGTTGGCGCATTTCAGTTCCGATCCGGTCGTTGCCTTTATAGAGGAACCTATTAGCTTGATAGCTTCCGGGATCGGTGTACCGTTCTACTGGGATCTCGGACCTGGTAGTACACCAGCACAGGCTAATACGGATAGTGTCTCTGTAGTTTTTAGTCTACCATCGATACATCAGCCCATTGTTCTTAGCGTAACGAACGCCACCGGCTGTACGGATACTGACACGTCGGATATCACCGTCCTTACTCGTGTTGACACGCTCGACGCTGTGGCATGTCGAATAGATACCACAGGTCTGCACTTTTCTGGAAATACGGTGGCCGGCGAACAAGTGCTAGACTTCGAGGTCGGTGCCTCCGGTGAACGCGTCGTTACCGGCCTATGGCGGAACAGTTATGGCAACTACTATGGTCATGCGGCCTTCATCGCCAAGTACGATCGTGACGGGCAACTCTTGTGGGAGCACAGAGCTCCGGCTTTGAACGACTATAGAAGCAGCGCGGGGATCAGTGTTGAGGTGGATGCGGCAGGCAATAGTTATATGGGGGTGCATTTCCATAACAATATCTGGAGTTTCGCCGGTCAAACATTCTTTCCGGTTGAACCTTTCGCAAATTATTCGCACCAAGGGTTATTGTTGAAATTCTCACCGGCGGGTGATCTGCTATGGTCCATTCATTGCGATGCCGGCACAAGAGGGCTCACCGATGTACTGATCGCTCATGACGGCACCGTGCGTTTCGTGGTGTATGGCCACCCACAGGTCATCGAATTTGCCGATGGCACTGTGCAAGACCTTTTCGAAAGTTTCAATCCTATACCGCATTTCACGGTCGTCCATGTCGATCACAATGGTTTCTTCATAGACGCTATGCAAGGTTCTCTGGACGAAGGTCAGTTCGGTGGCCAACCCGTATTCTATTACCCGTACACCTCATGGGGTGTCACGGATTACTTCGAGATTGTCAGTCCCACCCTCTTTGAGACATGCGATGGGCGTATTGGCTTCGTTGACCACTATGCGGACACTGTGTCTTTGGCAGGTCAAGGCTTCGGTCCAGGGTCCATGTACTACACCCTCGTCGCGGGTCTTTCAAACGCATCCGGAACGGAGTTCACCCAGGCGTGGCAGATCGCGCAACATGGTTTGCGCCGTCACCGGCCGTACGCAATACCCACGCCTGATGGTTCCGGATTGATCATCGAACTTTCCGGCAACTACTGGGACGACCCGGTAGGTTACCATGGTGTAATTCAATTAGTTGATGGCACGGTCTTCAACTCTCCGGAGGCAGGGTGTATTATGCGGCTGGATGTCGAAAGCGGCTCGCTCGATTGGGTGCGCGAAACACAGAACATGGTCTGCACCGAACTGCTGGCTCTGTCTGATGATACCTACGCCTACCTGGGTATGGCATTCGGCCATGCGGGTATCGGCGTATCAGCTGATGCTGCATTCGGAATTGCACCGTTGGATGAGCGCGATATCGTTCTTGCCCGGTTTGATGCGGCGGGCAACGTGGTAAGCATGAACACCTACGGTAGCGACCAAGTGGATATTTCCCTGGGCATGGCACATACGGGTTGCTGTGAACTGGAGATCGCCGGGGTAGCTGGGGGAGCCATCTCGATGCAAAGTGTTACACTCAATGATCCCCACGGCGTCTTTTTCGCACGCTTGGGACTCGATGCCGAATGCCACCCGACGATGCCCGACGAGATCGCTTTCGGCTGTTGTGCAGACACCATGATGGTGTGCCAAAATGCAACAGAGCCGCTGCTGTTGACATGGACCTCCACTGGAACACCGACGTCCCTTACCTTATCGTGGTCGGGCGATCAATCTAGTCAACAAGTGATCGCGACAGGGGTGGACCCCACGACCGGCCATTACACATGGCACCTACCGGCCGATGCACTCTCCGAAGAAATACTGCAGGTAGTTATAGAAAGCGCTTCGGGTGTTTCCGATACGTTGTTCATCAGCTTGCAACCACCGCCCACAGTGGGCTTGGCAGCAAGTGCCGACACCGCCTGCGTCGGCGACACCATCGTCCTGACAACCCAACCGGACTTGGCTTTCTATTCCTGGCAGGATAGCATTGTAGGCGGCGCCACCTACAACGCAACAACCTCTGGTCTCTATTCCGTAAATGTAGGATCGGCCATTGGCTGCATAGCATCGGAGCAGGTGGAACTCACCTTTCTCCCGAGTGATGCTTGGCCCGGTACGGATACGCTTGTTTGCGATAACGCGCAGACTATTCTGCACAGCGCAACGGGCTTCGATCAATACCTCTGGTCCACCGGTTCAACGGTCGATTCAAGCAGTGTCGAAGGTCCCGGAATGATAACCGTGCAAGCGTGGTCAGCCGTGGGTTGCGTCCTGCAAGACACGATCCAGGTCTTGTATGCTGTGGCTCCTGAATTGGCCATTTTGACGCCGGACACCGCCTGCATCGGTCTGTATCTGCATGTGTCCACCAACGGCACCCTTGACCTGCAATGGAACACCGGCGCCCAGGTTGACTCAACGCTGTTGTTGCCTGGCGCGAATCTCTACATGGTGCAAGGCGTGGACATGTATGGGTGCATGGGTGCCGATAGCGTCCTGATCGTTGGCATTGAGTGCGGCGTCGGTATCGGCGAACATAATGCGGCTCGAGCAATATGGACGACATCCTCCACCAATGGCGAGGTGGTCCATATCGTTTGGAACGCCCCACTGGACCGGATCCTGTTGCACGATCCCATTGGCCGTCTGTTGGACTGGATCGCAGTTGGCCCCGCCCAACGTGAAGTGGACCTGCACCTGAACGGTCTGGCCTCGGGCACATATGTGATCAGCGCGTTTGGCCCGCAAGGCATCTTAGGAAGCGTGCGTTTGTTCAAGCCTTAATGGGAAGCCCGATCCGATCAAAAGCGGGGATACGCCCAAAAATCCGATCGAAAAAGGGACTGCCTTTTCCGATCAATCCTCCAAAATGATGATCTGCGGCTTTTCCTCCTTTTCTTCCTGGAAGAGCTTGCCCAGGCCTTTC
>JAEZGH010000075.1 GCA_023417065.1 Bacteroidota bacterium | reverse complement strand
TTGAAGATGTTGCGGAACACCAGGTTCCAGGTAACACCGTAGCTGAAGCCGATGGCATCGGTGGCGGTGAAGAGCTGTTGCGGCACCATCACCTCGGGCGTTTCGCGGTGGTAGCGGCGCAACTGGTCCACGCCCAGGGCGATGCCCTCTTCCTTGGTGGCGTTCTTGCACTCGATCACCAGCACCGGTATGCCGTTGATGAGGAAGACCACATCCTGCCGGGTGCAGTAGTGGCCGTTGTGGGTCACCCACTCTTCGGTGACCTCGTAGATGTTGTTGTCCGGGTTGTCGTAATCGATGAGCACCAGATCGCGCTCCCGGTTCTCTTCGTGGTCCAGGTACTTGCCTGCGTTCCGCAGGTGATCGAGGAAATCTCGGTTGCCGTAGATGTCCGTATGCAGGTGGCGCAGCCTGCCGGGCAAAGCGCCGGGTGCCTCGTTGTAGCGTGGGTTGAAACGCCGAACCTGTGCATCCAGCGCATCCTCGAAGAAGAGCGATGCGCCTTTCGCGCGCTCGTGGCCATTGGCGTCTTCATTGAAGCCCCGGCGCCGCTCGGCCTCTTCACGCGATACCACCTGCCAGCCCAGATCCTTCGCGTAGGCGAGGATGCGGGCTTGGACGGTTCTATGTTCGCCGGGGGTGGGCATAAGATTCATCAATACGAACTCAGCTAATCATTCTTTAAGGTTACCCAGTAAAGTTTCGATGCTGATAAGGATTGAGCGACCACACCGGATTGTTTTAGCGGATGCAATTCATCCCATCTACGTGGCAGATTTTTTATACCTCTGCCAAACAAGTATTCAATCAAACTTATTTCTTTAAGTTGATTCAACAACGTTTCCCCCATTTGGAAGGCATCCTTATTGCCAAATGAATTCAGCCTCGCGATAAGCCTCTCCACAAGCCCTGTATAAGAACCTTCAGTTTTAATCAAAGTAGGTTCGGAGCAGAGAAATGGAGTACTTCCGGATTCAAATGCTAAGTAGTGTGGTCGGTCATCTGGCAGATCGCCTATTGCAGATGGTTCAATCCATATGGAGTTCTCAAGAAGTGAATTATTCATATAATGTGCATCCAATTCAGTCTGTGAAATGAAAATAGGCGCAGCATAACGTACTTCATTACCTTTCCTTTCCCATTCTTGGAGCATTACATGTTGTTGAGATATTGCTAATGGTCGAAGATGCATCTTGAAATATGGTAATTTAAGCTTGCCATTTCTATATTGTTTGGCGTTTTTGTGGTTAAGTAATTCAGAGAGCTTGTATTGAATCAGCAGCGGCACACCGGGGCGCTTCAGTTCAACGTCATAACCTCTATCCTCTTGCCCTTCTTCATAAGTTGAAGGAAAAACTGGAGCGGCTGTGAGTGGAGTTTTATGCCAACGAATTAATTCCTCCGTCATGGCATATGCATAACTCGATTCTGTAAAATCAGAGCGCATTCAATGAAGTGGTATTAGCGGGTATCGACTTTGTATAATGCACGAGCAGACTATCCAGGATAGTAATTAGGATTGAGTAGGCGGCATGCGGCCTTGCCAATCGGCTGCTATTGCTGGCCAATTTGTCGGCCGGATTAGCTCTTTACCTTCTTCATCGGACCTTATCCAAACGTTCCAGAAAGTTGGATCGGAAGAGTGAGGCTGTTTGCTCTGTGGCAAGTCATTCATCCGTACGAGAATAGGTAATTCTGAAGCCCAGCCCATAAGGATCGCGGTTTGAGAGGGTAGTGAGGGAAGTTCTCGGAGAAGTCCGCGAAGATTATCCGGAACGAGCTTCTGCACCAATTCTTGATCTCTGTCGTTGCTGATGCGATGCAAGAGAAATGTATTGCACTGTGAAAGCACTGTCTGTGAGAGCTCGGATGGCCTTTGTGAGGAGAGCATCAAGCCAAGGCCGAACTTTCTCCCTTCGCGAGCGATTCTTTCGAAAACCTGACAACAAATCGCAGCCACATTTGGTGCTTCAGATTCTTCGCGGTACCTCTTAATGAATGTGTGCGCTTCCTCCATTACTAGTACCGTGGGCAATGAAACGCCGTGGAGTTTCCGATAACGCTGCAATGCTTCGAAGGTCATTCGTGCAATGACCGCAGTTATCAAGTGCACGATCTCTGTTGGCACAAGAGATAGGTCAATCACCGTGACTCCTTCAGTCTTCTCAGTATCTCCGCCGATGTATGCTTCAAGCCAACCTGCGAGTGTGGTCGCACCATCCTCTTCGATGACAGAGTTCATGCGAGTATCTGCTAGCATGGTCCGCATACGGGACAATAGAAACTCGACGTACTGTTCATTTCCTGTTTCTTGAGCCAAGCCCTCCAGAAAGTCAACGAAAACAGTTCCATCAAACCGTACGGGAACATCTTCGTCCTTAGGCAATAGATCAGCAGGGCCGCCCCCTAGAGATGTGTGGGCAGTTCTCATAGCGTCAATCAATGTATCCACCTCGCCGACCGTGTAGATTGGAAAGTCGACCCATCCAGTCTTCGGGTTTACGATTCGGTGCGCTGCCACAAGTGTATCAATGTCCCCATGAAGTGGTGATAGGTCTTCGTCAATTAGCGCATCGTACTCCTTTAGACTATCACTCCAAGCTGATAAACGCTCTGTGAAGTTCTTTGGATCCGGAAACTTTTTAAATGGTTCACCGGCGTTCTTACTTGAGAGGGTCGACTGAAGAACAATTCCGACAAAGCGTTTGGCAGCAATATTGACGGAGGCGCTTACTTCGAATTCCTCGTTACGCATTGAGCGCAAGGCTCGCTTAATAAGAGGCACCTGCGCTCTAGCACTCGCTTGGGTAAAGGCGCACCACTCTGCACTAGACCAGAACCATAGTGGCACTTTGAGTGGATTCGTTGCATCATCAACGCGGAATGTTCTAGCCAGGCTGCCGAATGCTGATGTGTACTCCCCGTTCGGATCAAGGACAATGAACCGAGCATTAGGCGCTTTGCCCGCCTTTGCCCTTGCCTCTTCCAAGGACCAATGAATAAGTCCGGCAACAGAACATGACTTTCCACTGCCGGTATTCCCTAGCACGGCTATGTGCCTACCGAAGATGCGATCCGGATCAACGCTCACCTCTGCATGGCCAGCCAATGGACTTGTGCCGATCTTGACCCGACGACGCTCACCGGATTCAATAATCGAACGAAGTTGCTTGTCTGTCGGTAGAACAACTGTGGACCCGATGGTCGGTAAAGCTTCCGCACCGCGCGTAAAACCATATTCGTCGGCCTTGCCAAGTTTCTTCCTGAGCATCCCTAATGGAGTGATGCTCATTCGACGTAATGGAAATGGCAAATCGATCAGTCCAAAGTCCTGCATTCCTCGGCGCTTAGGGAACGCGGAACGCTCGACCGTCAACCATTCGATCTGGCCGACGAGATAGCCATCATCAACTGGCACAAGGACGTAGCTATTCACTCTGGGGAATGGCCTAGGTCCTGTCGATGTGAGGGCGACCGAATCCGGGGCCTCAATGTCAAGTACAATCTTGATCTCGTCAGGGGACACAAAGTCCACTGTTCCTATCCTGAGCGTACCCGAATGTTCGTAGGGGGTATCACTCATTAGGTGGTGGGTCTGGTGCTGCGATGGTTTCGGGGCCTTCAGCCTTGTTCGTGCCCCACCGCGACTTGAGAAGTTCGGCCATCTTGAAGGTGGTCCGGTCAATTGCAGGCTTCGGCAAATAGTTGTCCACCAATGTTCTTAGGTCACCGAGATGCGAGCCCAACAGCAAGGTGATCTGTGCATGCCTGCCTAGGCGCTCATATGTCTTCATGATGCGGCCCAGACTATCACCGTGTGCGATGATGACTACGTGAGCGGAGGGAATCGTGAGCATATCCTCAACGACCCGGTTGATATGTTCATCACCGAAACTATAGCCGAAGGTGATGAGTGTGCTGTTTGGCCGACACACCGATGCTGCGAAATCCCGGAAGAGCTCAATGAAGGGGTAAGCTGCTGTCTCTCGGTCTTTCGCTTCGTTGGGATAAATCATCAGATCCAAGGCTTTCGATTCATACAAGCCGGGTGCCTTCAGGTATGGCTCAATCGTATCAACCCCAAAGGGAACCCCGATGCGCAGAATGTGCCTTCCGACATTCACCCAATCGACAGACCCATGCAGCTTGGTGAGCCGTGCTACTCCTTCAAGGTATCTCGGCTCACCGCGTATACCGGGTGGATTGTAGTGCATGTCAAGATCCAACCTGGACGAACGGAACACCGGCGCAAGTGAACCAACGAAGCGGTCAAGTAGATGCAGGCCCGCAACATCAGCGCCCGCTTCGATCAGGCGGTCATAGTTGGTTGTGAAGATCTGTAGGCGATCGCGTGTTCCTGCGCGGCTCGCGAAGCTCATGAGAAAGTCTACGAGATAGTCAAACGCTAATGTCCGGGTTTCCTCGGATGCAGTGACAAGTGACTTCTCGCCTTGTAAAATGGATGAAGCGAAGGACTTCAGAACATCGTTTAATTCCGCCTTCAGCTTATCGTAAGTTTCCTTGAGGTCCGCGTTCGAAGGCGCAAGTACCTCTAGCCCTCGCAGCAACTCTTTTGCAACCCTTAGCTGATCTTCAATGTTTCCCTCATTTCTTCCCGCCGCTTCCGCCGTCGCCTTGGCCTTTGCGTCTATTTCGGCGCCGTACTCGGTAAACGTAGCCTTGCCCATTCCGGGTAGGCCCTTGTTCGTTGCAATCCCGTGTATGGCATGAGTCAACCCTGAACCTGCCAGCAATGCCAAATGTTCCGATTGAAACAAGGCTGTCAGCCATGGTTCGATCCGTGGGCGTAGCTTATCCGTGCCAAACTCCTCACTGTCCTTCGCCCAGGAGGACTCGGCGCCTTTGACCAAGCGAAATGTGTCCTTGTCAGGCACCGCTTCGAATTGTACGGGCGCCTTATCGTCCCGTGACTTCAGAATATGCTGGTTTTTGTTCATGGCTCGGAGTCGGGAAGTCTTCATTGCACACCCAGCCTGACCTTCCCCGTCATCAGCTCTTGAAGGAGGGTGCGGAAGAGGTCTTCAAGAAGCCTCTTTTTTGCTAAGGCTGATTCTATCCTCCGTTGAACTCCATCCATTGCCGCAACGATTTGATCCTGCTCTGCACGGCTTGGTATTGCAGTCGGCAAAATATTGATGGCGCTCTTGTTGAACTTTGCGTTGATCGAATAGGTCTGGAGCTTGACGAAATATCCAATTTCCCGAAGATGATTCAAATAGTAAAATAGGTACCGTCCATTCACCTCCGACCTTGGTCGTATTCTTAGAATGAATGAGGAATGAACCCAATCACCATCAAGCTCAAAATACGCGGTTTTTCCGACGTGATCCTTACTGCCACTGCGCCAGTTGAACAGTAGGTCACCCTTGCGAAGAATAGTGGCTGTATCTCGCTTGCTTTTCAGCTCATAGTAGTCCAGCTTTTCTGTAACAATGGAACCATCCAAGGTGATGTTCTTATTCGTAAGAATCGGAGTTCCGATAGGCTTATGATTCCCAGCCACTGCAGCCTGTATACCATAAATGACATCACCTGCCTCCTCCAATTTTATCAGCTTCCAACTCTCCGGCACCGGTCCCATTTCCGTCTCCTTCAGCTTTTCACCCCGCAGCCCTTCGGTGAAGAGTTTCTGCTTGAGGGCCTGCTTTAATTCGGTGGTGGTGCGGATCAGGCGCTCCTGCTGCGCGATGGCCTCCTGCACCGTGTTGAGTACTTGGGCGATGCGCTGTTGCTCCTGGCTATCAAAACCTACTTCATTTACTGTTGCCTGTGAGAGCTGATGCTTATTGATGGCCTTGAAAATGGCGCCGGTCCCTAGACTTTCCAGGTAAGACTCAATGTGTTTCAGATTGAAGTAGAGAAAGTATCGATCGATTCCAATCGGTCTTATCGCAGTCAAACCCCGTCCAATACAAGAGCGCTCTTTGCACAAATTGGTTGCACCAACGGGTGCGCGCACAGACATCAGAATGTCACCAGGCTCAGCAATTCGCAGCGGTTCAATGCAGAAGATACGTGGCGTTGGGTAGGTTGCACCGAAATCGGATTTACCTTGATAGAACGGAAGGCCAACACCTTCTTCATTATATGTCTCGGAAGGAGGGGACTGGCCCATAATCAGGTCCGCCACTTCTATCAGCTTCGATCCGTTACTCATCCGATGATACGTTGTAGAATCCGCTTCAACTCCTCATCCGTCTCCCGCGCTTCCGCCTCGATCGCTTCCAACTCCTTCACGATCTCAGGTATGGGCCGGTAGGTGGTGGCATCACCGGTGTGGATGTAGCGGCTGGGGGAGATGTTGTAGTCGTTCTTCGCAAGCTCTTCCACCGGCACCACCTTGCTCAGCTTTTCCGCCTCCTCCCAACTGCGCATCACTTCGGCGATCCGCTGGATGTGCTCCGGCTTCAGGTAGTTCTTCGGCTTGCCCTTGGCCACGAGCTGGCTGGCATTCACCAGCAGCACCTTGTTCTGCCGCTTCGCCGGTTTCGCTTTGTTCAGGAAGATCACGATACCCGGCGCGGAGGTGTTGTAGAAGAGGTTGTCCGGCAGGTAGAGCACGCTTTCCACCAGATCGTTCTCCACGAACCATTTGCGCACATCGCGCTCCTTGCTGTTGCCATCGTTGCCACTGCCGCGGCTGGCGGCACCGGTATCCAGCACCACGGCCGCACGGCCTGTGGGTTTCAAGCTGGCGAGGATGTGCTGCACCCAGCCCCAGTCCGCACTTTGCTTTCCGGGGAAGCCCGCACCGTTGGGGAAGCGGTCCAGCTCATCGTTGGCATAATCGGCCTCGGTGAACCAGTCCTGGTTCCACATGGGGTTGGCCAGCACCCGATCGAAGGTCTTCAGCCGCCCGCGCTCCCGGAATTTCGGGTTCTTGAAGGTGTCGCCGATCTCGATGGTGGCCTGCATGTCATGAATGATCGTGTTCATGTTGGCCATGGACCAGGTCTCGGCCACATACTCCTGCCCGGATAGCCGCAGGGGTGCGTAGGTGCCGTTGCCGGCGGCCTTCATGCGTGCCTCCATGTCCAGCTCGCACTTGATGAGGAGGCCACCGCTGCCGCAGCAGGGATCGTAGACTTCCATGCCGGGCTCGCACTCCAGCACCCGAGCCATGATCTCGCCCACTTCACCCGGGGTGTAGAACTCCCCGGCGCTCTGCCCGCCGCCCTCGGCGAACTTGCGGATGAGGTACTCGTAGCTCTTGCCGATGATGTCGGCCTCCACATCGTTGAGGCCAAGGCGCTTGGTGCTGATGGCCTCGATGAGGTTGCTCAGCCGGTCATCGGCGATGTCGCGCTGCCCATGCGTGGTGGCATTGAAATCGACCCGATCGATGATGCCCTGCAGCAGCGGGTTGGACTTGGCGATCTCGCGCAGGTGGCTGGTGAGTTGCTCCCCGATGCGATCGCTCAACCGGCGGATCACCGACCACACGGGTTGTGCGGTATCCTCGGGCATCAGCGGCAGGTAGAAACGCACGAGCTTCTTGTCGGCCTTCACCAGCCGGAAGGCTTTCTCCCGTGAACCTACTTCGGCAGCGATGCGGTCCAGCTCATCATCGAACACATCGCACAGCCGCTTGGTGAAGATCAGCGGAAGGATGTAGTCCTTGTACTTGGGGGCATCCTTGGCACCGCGGATGGAGCAGGCGGCATCCCAGATCCAAGTCTCGAGGGACTTGTTCTTTTCGGGTTTGGAGACTTTGGTGGCGGTGCCGTTGGTGGCTTTGGGCTTGCGGCCGCGTTTGGCAACAGGGTAGGGGACGGGTTCCGGTTGGATGCCGTTGCCGTTGGTGCCCGGAATGGGTTCGGAGGCGAGATGTCCATCGGTCAGGCGAATGCTGCCACCACGGCCGCGTCCTGTTGTGATCATGCCTTTGGTGATCAGGCTGGTGCGTATTGTTTCGTAGGCCTCACCATCCACTCCCAATATCATGCGTGCCCGCTCGTTGCCTAGGGAGCCATGTTCCCGGAGCAGATCGAGCAGTTGTTGTTCCAGCGTTTCCATTGGGCGGAAGGTAATCGTTGTGAGGGGATCAATACCATTACTCCATCACATGGCGAAGAAAGCGGTCCCAAGCAATTCCTGACCTGTGGAAACTCCCTAATGATCATTGGGAAAATGCACGATAATATTCACTTACATGATCACGTGCTTTGCACTTCGGATAAGCACGCTTACCCTTGCCTTAACCACAATGGATCATCATACGAGTCACCGGACTTCCATCAATGACTCCAAATTCGCGGGTGTCGTACCATGGATCATGCTAGGGATCTGCTTTCTTGGCCTTGGTGTGATAGTCTGGGTATTATGAAGGAGAAAGTCTTCCAGTTCAACCACGACCCGATGATATGATCATCCCGCTGGCTTTATCGTTCACTTATAGGATTGCAATAGTCGGGCATGTACTTCCGTAATTTTCATGGTCGTTCCGGTCCTTTTTCACGTAGTACTTGTTTTCAGGTTGGAATAGGTTAGTAGCCAAATTCTACTTCAATGGCATCGCAAGCAGAACTCGTTCGTCAACTGGAGATCGATCTGGGTATCAAGATCGTCAATCGGCGACCGTATGCAAAGGAGATCTTCAAGATCTACGACCTGGATCTTCTTCCGCATAGTGATGTATCGACCCTGCTCGGGGAGATATTTGAATGGCGAGGCCGAACCTGGCGTACGACCGGCAAGAATGTGATAGGCTTCACCTATCCACCCGAGGATCTTGCCGCAATGGAAGCGCGACTGAAGGAGGTGCCACGGAATGAGGCCAACGTCCCGGATTTTGAAATGACAAAGAAGGACATCATTGAACTCGGAGGAAACATTCCTGCGCTCTTCAAGATCAAGCTCAAGGGCAAGTATTCCAAGGCAAAACAGTTGAGCGTGGAGGTGAACGAAATAACCAAGGCCAGGCTTACCAACTACCAAGAGCCAGGTGTATCGCTTCGCCTGAAGATGTCAGAATATGCCCAAAAGTATCCCAAGGCATACAGGCGATGGCTCAAGAATGATCACATGTCGATCGCCCTTTTCTATGCCGCATCCGTGGTCATCAAATTGGAACGAGGTACTGAGGCCGGGATCGATCTGGAGTTCGATCCAGGAGTAGAGGTCTCTGTCTCTGGTTCGGTGAATTCAGTCCAGACCTACACCCTGCGCTATACAGGCAACGCATGCCCGTTCGCAGCGACCATGATGAAAGGGCGGAATTTCGTTGAAGGCATCATGATCTGACCCGGTTGAATGGTAGCGGTCGTAGATCCTCATTCAAAGGGAAGTACGATCGCTACCAGTCGGCCAACGCCGATCTCAGCGAAACGCCTTCAGCATTTCCGGTCCCATCATTTAACCGCTGGGAGAAGATCACTGATCGGATGTATTTCTTGGATGGGTCCGACGTGAGCTACCCCCGGATGGAGGTATTATGGGTGATCAGCCATCCTTTGCTGGAGATTACTCATGATCTGTGTTTTCCTTCTGCGAAGGCATCTGCAAGGTTGTTACCGTAAAGTATTGACATATGCTGAAGATGCCGATATATACGTCTGTATATACCGGGTTCATACAAATTCTGCATGTTCGATCGAAGGCTTGACTTGGTGACCACATGGGACAGCCTCGCACGTGCGCGCGAGAGATGTTCGCGTCGGCCGGAACATGGAAACACCAGCCGATGGAGGGGCGCCATCAACAGATCCACCCTGTGAAAGTCGCAAAAGGTCGGCATCCAGTGTCTTTTGGACCTGGCTTAATATGATCGCCGGCGAAACGCCCGGCCTTTTCCTGTGGATCTGGATCTCCATGTGCGTGTACCATGAAGCTCCGTTCGGGTGTAGGCGCTTCGCACCGTTCGTTCGATCTCCGATCGCAAAAAGGGGTCTGGTGAAGAACCGTCCTCGAACTGGGCACAGGCATCAAGCGCATCGGGTAAGGGCACACCAAAGACATTGAACAGCGCTGCCAATCGGTACATGCTGCTGTTACGGTTTCCCTGGCTGAAGTTCGAACACTTGCTCCAGAAGGCGATCAAGCCTTGGATCGTTTCCTGTTGTTCCATGGTAGAGTTTGTGCAGTTGTGCTGGAAGTGAACCTGTTTTCTTTCTTCCAAGAGGCAGGAAGAAAAGTTTGTTGAAGCTCTTCATTCCGTCATGTCCGTCATGCTGGTGAGCCTCTTGTGTATCGCATGTTCCCACAACATGTGATACAGCTTCATGCTTGTTGAGGACTCGGTCAGTGGCTCTTTGGCACCTCAAAATCATCCTTCCGCTTTTCACCATCTTGGCTCTCGCGTGCCCACTCACAATTGAAATAGGTCCCTTTGCTTGATCTCCCCGTGGTCAGTCCCAGGTCCTTCAGCGCCGTGCCTAAACTGCGAATTCCCATCGGTGCGATCTGCCTGTCGATGCAGTACCGGCTAAAGGCGTCGTAGAGTTCCGTTTGTAGGATCCTTTGATAAGCGGATGGACGCAGATCCAAGGCGGCGATGAAATCGCCCAAGACTTCGGACGACGATCGATACTCCTGCACCGCATTGTTAACTGCCGTACTGTCGCTGAACCTGCGTTGGCCCAGGATGCGTTGCAGACCTTCGAGGACCCAATTGAACACCCCGGAGAGTTCCTTCGCAATGATCTTCTTTGCGAGGTCCTTGTCTTGTTGCTCCTCCGAAATGGTCACGTTGAACGGTATGATCAGCAGCCTGCGGTAGAACGCGCTGGTGCTCTCAACGTTCCTCGGAAGTGTATTGCAGTTGAACATCATCTTCGCGTATTCTTCAATCAGGAATGGTTGGCCGTATGGGAGCCGCGCATGGATGGGTTCGCCAGAGGCAAGCAGCTTCATCAACTGAACATCCATGCGACCATCGATCTCGCTGGCGTAGTTGAGGAGCCTGCCCTGCAGATCGGCGCGACAATAGGAATTCTGATCGGCCAATGCTGCAGGCGAGTGGAAACAGACATTCCTGCTTTCTCCCAACATCGCTCTCACCACATCGAAGAAGACGCTCTTCCCGTTCGCTCCTTTGCCGTACAGGAACAGCACTTTTTCAAGCTTCAACACCCGGACCGGTACGAACAGATAGCCGATGTACTCTGCGAGGATATCCTGGCTTTGTGGGTCGGGCAGCACTTCATCCAGGAATGCTCGGAATATTGGCGAGGTCGCAGCGGGATCATACGTGAACGGCAACTGGTACTTGCAGAAGTCCTCCGGTTTCGGGTTTCGCAGTTTCAACTTGTCCGAGCGAACTTCCAGCATGCCATTTGTGAGATTGATATTGACGGTATCACCTTGATCACGTCGTGGTGCGGGCGAAATTTCGGAGCACAGCTGCCGCCACAGATCTTCCACAAAGCCGAAATGCCTGACGTCCTTATCGTTCAACCCCATCTTCACTGCCGCGCTGCTAAGGAATTGAAGCAGTCGTTCCTTGTGGACCTGTTCCCAATAGGCACCGTTGAACAGGTAGATCTCGCCTTGCCTGATCATTCCGTACCCTGCCGCTGTGGTCCTTTCTATCACTTGATCGATGATCAACACCACCAGTCGCTTTTGTGGTACGGTCTGGTTCACCTCCAGACTTCGAGCAAGCTTGCGAAAATCCACCGTCTTGATCTTCGCCAGAATGCGATCCATCGCCTGGGAAGGATCGACCTTACCGCGATCGGAGGATCGAACAGGTTTGGCTTTGATCGCAGCCTTTTTCTTTTTCCCCTCGGTGATCTGAAATGGAGATGCCTTAGGGTTGATGAAGAGTTCGGGATCGTAGGTGACATAGCATCCCCGCGAAATGTCCATTGCACCTTGATCCAGATAGGGACTGTTGATCGCCTGTTTAAGGGCGGCCGTGATATGTCCATGAGCAATATCAGCGGTCGGGACACGCACCAGTAGCTTCAAACCTTGCCCGCTCGGCGATCGGAATACGCTATAGACGTAAGGCAACGACTGTATCCTTGATCGTTCTGTCGGGAACTGATCATCGGGTATCTTATCAAGGTCCAGACACAGCAGTCCGCTTGGGACTTCGAGGCAGTCCGTGCTTCGATATGAAAAGAGCCCGGCAAAGCAGATCAGTGAAAGTTGTTTCTTCAACTTGCTTCGCTTCTCCGGGTCCTTCTCTGTCCGGATCGCCTCTATGGCGCTCTTGTATTTGCCGTCGCGGAATGAGTCGAGAGCAGTTCCGACAGGCGTAGGAGTTCCGATCTCGGGTTGAACGAGACTGCTGAAGAACGTGACTTGTCCGGGGACGAAGTCTTCTTCAGCCACTGGAGAGGTGCTATCCACCATGGCTAGGAGTTAAGAGGTGATAGAGTTGACGGTGTTCGCCGATCGACGCTTCAGGGATCGACCTTAAGATCCGGTGTTGCGCCGTCCGGCTTCGATCCAGGCCTCGAGATCGGCGCGTTTGAAATAGAGCCGGCCGTTGAGCTTGCTATGCGGGATCTGCCGGGTACACGTCTTCCGGTAGATGGTACGCGCGCTTAAGCCTGTAATGGCTCTTGCCAGATCCATCCCACCGACTTCGGCAGGTGGTGGTTCGGCCTTTCGTTGGACCAGCCGCCTCAGATCAGCGGCTATCCCATTCAACTTCTCTTCAATGCGCTCAAAAGGGTTGTCCATCGTGCACCGCGCGACATTGGGTCATCGCTGGCACAAAGGTTTTCCGCTGCGCAGGGGATGGTCGCCACTTTACCGACGGTTAGTGACGACTTTTTTTTCGGCGACGCGACCGACGTCGATACTCCTTCAATTCCTTCTCTACCAGCTTTCGTGTATCCTTGTCGTCGGCCAATTCATCGATCACCCACTTGAATCGCCGCTCAACTTCCGTTCTGCGGCCTTTCAAGCGAATGCTCGTTTCCATGAATCTTGTGTACCATTCATGAAGGCGCTTCCCGCTGGTAGGTGATCGATATTTTTTGTCTTTAGCTAGGTTGTCCGCTTTGTTGCGATTGAAGACAGTGGGTTGCTTTCCTGCTAGATACTTGTAAGCCATGAGTAAACCAAGTGTCTTTAGAAGGACACTTGGCTCGTCCTCATCAAATGGAGATGCTTCAGCATCCACCTCTGAAGGTCCATGGATATCTGACACGATGAGGCTTAAATGGTGGATCAGCTTGGGCCTGATCACCTTCCACCGCTTCAAGGTCAGAGGCTTTTCCAGTTTGATCACCACATGTTTACCGTGCAGATCTTCCACGATCCATTTCTGCCCTTTCCGAAACTTAGGATCATCCCCCAACGCCCAGAGTGACTCGGTAATAGTGTCGATATCCTGATCAGTGAGCCTTCGGTTCGTGGATCGCAATTCTTCCATAAGGACCGCCTTGATCCTTTCGGAGCAGGCAGACAAGTGTTCATCAAGCTCGGCCTTCAACTCTTTCGAATGGGGCAGGATCATTCGATTCCGTTCGTTCAGGCGGAAGTGCTTGTCGATCATCCACCTTATTTCCTCTCCGTTGTAGGCTTCAGAGATCAACCTGGTCAGTTCTTTAAAACTGGCATTCCCTGCTACTGGATCCAGAGTGTTCCGTTCAGGTTTCATCGTGTTGCTTGCTTGCGCCCATGGCCGGGGTCGCCCCCAGACCCGGCTGTGTTGTCGTATGTCGTTTGGGTGTATCGAGATCCATATCTATTCTTCTGGAGAGCAACTACAGTAGAGCATCGTTGGCATCCAGCACATCGGAACCGAAGCGTTTGAGATACGCGCGGGTGGTGTTAACGTTCTCATGACCCATCGCCTCCGATATGATCGCCAGGTCCACCCCCTTTCTTTTCCAGGTTGTCGCGAAAGTGTGCCGGGCTACATAACTGGTGATCGGTACCTCGATGCCCGTTATCCTGGCGACCTCCTTTAGATCCGCATTGAATTTCTTCAGACATTTTTGTATGCGGTGCCATTGTTGCTTTTTCGTTTTATGTATCGGACTGAGGATCGGCAGGAGGTAGGTGCCGTCATGACCGGAGAATGCCTCCAGGATCTTGGAGATCGGCCCACTGACAGGGATGGAGAATTCATCGCCGGTCTTTCCTCGGAAGTAAATGATCCGCCCTTGCCTGATCTGTGAATGCTTCAGATGCGCCATGTCCCGAAAGTTCATGCCCCGGCAGAAGTAGCTGAACAGGAATAGCCGGACGCTTTGAGCAAGGTGGGGATGTTCATTCAGGGGGAAGGCTTTGATCTTGTCCATGTCCGCCATCGAAAGGGAGCGTGGATTATGCTGGCTCTTCAGCCTTTTCATGCTGTAGCCTTGATGCCGTTCGGTCTCAAATGGATATTGGTCCGGGGCCATCAATCGTTCCTTGATGGCATTGTTCACGGCAACGCGGATCGTCCTCATGTAGGCACCGATGCCTCCGGGTGTGCAACCCTCGCCCTTCAAAAAACGTTCGAGGTCCTCCAGTTTCTTTGCCGTAAGATCTGCGAACCGAATGGCCCTTCCCATATTCGATCGGCGCAACGCGCTTGCCGCAGTGCGGAATGTCATTGCATAATTGAGACGTCCGTCGGTGGCGAACTTTCGTTCCAGTTCTTCCATGTAGGAAAGAACATCCGCCGAAGCCTTGGGCCTACGGTAAAGGTTGTGGAAGCTTTCAAGTGATAGTGTGCCGTGGACCACCAACGTATCGACATGCATCCGGACGGTGTTCTCTATCTCCGATAGGATCACATTAGTATCCTTCGCACCTTTCACAGGGACGAGTTTGCCGGCAGAATTAAACGCCTTCAACATCACACGGCCTGCATTGCCATCCCAATGGCCCAGTTGGCACCTCTCTCCAGTGGAGTATCTCTTCACCTTCCGATTATGGATCAACTGAACCATGATCGGAACGCGTCCATCCATGAGAGGGTTTGCCTTCAAGAGCATGAACGACGCTCTGAAGTTGTGGTCCCTTGCTCGATCATTAAGCTTGATCCCTTTTCGTTCTATTGTTTCGGTCTCCATGGATGACGTAAACGTGGCGTAAACATACAAGGAAAATAGAGCCAGATGAAAGGTCAGTCGGTTTTCCTTTGAAAGCCTCTACAGTGCTCGATTGTCAAAGGCGGTCTAAGAGAATGCATAACCAAAGGGATAAGCTTGGAAGTTATTCATAATCACGAGGTCGGGAGTTCAAGTCTCCCCCGCGCTACTTTTTTCTTCGATCAAGCCCCGAACAGGGGCTTTTTGGTTGGTGATCGCAATCGACGAGCATCGGCATGATGCCGGATCTACCTTCGATCGATAATGACCTTCTACCGGATAGCTATCCTCCCTGCGTTGATCTTGCTGATCACCGCCTGCAATGCCCCCGGTTTCCGATCGGACGATGAGGATGCGATCCGATCGGTGATGACGGCGCAGGAGCAAGCTTGGAATTCCGGCGACATCCATTCTTATATGGAAGGCTATTCGGATACGATCTGTTTCATCGGA
>JAEZGH010000035.1 GCA_023417065.1 Bacteroidota bacterium | reverse complement strand
ATGCAAGGGTCGATGGAATCATCGCGTCTCATGGTAAGGAAACCGTAAACTTCGATCACTTCCTTAAAGTAAAAGAACGCGGGATCCCGCTGATTTTGTTCGATCGTTCAAATGACGAACTAGAGGTAAGCCATGTAGTCATCGACGATTTCCTTGGCGCATACAAGGCGACTGAACACCTGATTCAGCAGGGTTGCAAACGCATCGCCCACTTCACAAATATCAGGAAGATATCCATTTATAAAGAACGTCTCCGCGGATATAAGGAAGCCCTCAAGGACTACGGCCTCGATTTTCACGAATCTCTCATCGTGGAAAGCAATCTTCAACTCGAAGACGGGCGAAGCAGTATGGAAAAACTGCTCAAACTTCGCACTCTTCCGGATGCCATCTTTTCCGCAAGTGCGCTGGGGGCTGTTGGCGCTATGCAGATCTTGAAAGAAAAAAACATTAAGATTCCTCAGCAGGTGGCGCTCGTCGCATTCAGTAATGAAGCGTTTACATCATTTACGGAACCCAGCCTGACTGCCGTAGATCAACATAGTTTGCGGATCGGAAACGCCGCGGCTGAAATTTTCCTGGAAGAAATAGCTGTAGGAAACAAAAAGTTCATCCCTCAGAAAGTAGTACTAAAACCTGAATTGATTATTCGCGACTCGTCCCGTCGCAAGAAGAACGCTTAACTCCTGTGACCATGACCTCATTTATTCATGACGATTTTCTGTTGCAGACTGACTTTGCCCGGAGGTTGTACCACAACTATGCGGCACCGCTGCCCCTCATTGATTACCATTGTCATTTGTCCCCGCAGGCGATAGCTGAAAACCGCCACTTCAGAACGCTGACCGAGATATGGCTCGAAGGAGACCACTACAAATGGCGCGCGATGCGAACGTTGGGCATCCCTGAAGAATACATCACTGGGAATGCCAGCGACAAAGAAAAGTTTTCAAAATGGGCACATACAGTTCCCTATACTGTCAGAAACCCCTTATATCATTGGACACACCTGGAGTTGGCGCGATACTTCGGCGTTAAGCAACTGCTTACTGCGGAGACATCCGACCAGATTTACCAGGAATGTAACCAGCTGCTTGCACGGCCAGAATACTCGACCCAGGGATTGATCAAACAAATGAATGTCGAAGTTGTGTGTACGACAGATGACCCTGTTGATACTTTAGCATATCATCGACAGGTGCGCGACGCCAATTTCTCCGCACTTCTTCTTCCGGCATTCCGCCCGGACAAGGCCTACGCGTTTGAAAACGCAGCGGGATATAAGGCCTATCTCGCGAAGCTTGAAGAAGCAAGTGGCATATCAATCAAATCATTCACCGAGCTGATTGCAGCGCTGGAAAACAGAATCGACTTTTTTCACGCAAACGGATGTCGCCTCGCCGATCATGGGATAGAACGCATTGAGTATCCATTACATGGGCGAACCAGTTCCACCGAAAAATTATTCGATCGGGTATTGAGCGATGATGCGCTCGCTGCAGATGAAATTGAATGGCTGAAGTATGCTGTCTTGCTCGAACTGTGCCGCATTTACCACACACGAGGATGGACTCAACAGTTTCACCTGGGTGCCCTACGGAATACAAATGACCGGATGATGCGAAATCTCGGACCTGATTCCGGGTTTGACTCAATAGGCGATTGGGAACAAAGCAAAACGCTGGCGCGCTTCCTTAACGAACTCGACAGCACGAATCAGCTGACGAAAACTATTCTCTATAATCTGAATCCTGCCCAAAACGAAGTAATGGCTACAATGACCGGAAACTTCAACGACGGTTCGACCAAAGGTAAAATCCAATTTGGCTCAGCGTGGTGGTTCCTGGATCAGAAAGATGGTATCGAAAAGCAGTTGAACTCACTTTCCAACCTCGGATTGCTCAGCTGCTTCATCGGAATGCTTACCGATTCGAGAAGCTTCCTCTCATACCCCAGACACGAGTATTTCCGAAGGGTTCTCTGTAACCTGATCGGCAACGACGTGGCTAATGGCGAACTCCCCCAAGATGAGAAATGGCTGGGCAAAATAGTCTCAGACATCTGCTATCACAACGCGAAATCCTATTTCGGCTTTGCCCCTGTATCACAAACCGCTCTCAACCATGCTTAAACAACTCAACAGAAACAACATACCAGCTCCTCAAAATCATCCTGTAAAAGTTCTTCAGTTTGGGGAAGGAAACTTCCTGCGGGCTTTCGTGGACTGGATTATTGACATCCTTAACGAAAAAGCGGATTTCAACGGAGCGGTGAGCATTGTTCAACCCTTGCCCAACGGTATGGGTGCTGTTTTGAATGAACAGGACGGGCTTTATCACCTCGTGCTAAATGGCATTCGAAACGGTTCACTGGTTCGCGAAAACAGGCTGATCAAATGCGTTAAGGAAGTAATCAATCCGTTCACCGACACTTCAGCGTACCTTAGCCAGGCAGAAAATGAACACCTTCAGTTCATCGTATCAAACACTACAGAAGCAGGGATTGCATTCTCGGCAGCAGACACTGACCCTGCGGCACTAGCCAGTACATTTCCAGGAAAGCTGACTTCCTTCCTCTATCGAAGATTCCAGTTCTTCAATGGATCACCGGAAAGTGGCCTTACTTTTCTCCCCTGTGAGCTGATCGAGAAGAATGGTGACAACCTGCGCAACACAATACTCCAGTATATCGCGCACTGGCAACTTCCGGAGTCGTTCAGATCATGGATCGAAACACATAACATCTTCTGTAATACACTGGTTGACCGAATCGTACCCGGCTTTCCTGCAGACACCATCGAGGAAATCAGAAACGAAATTGGCTTCAGCGACAAGCTCGTCGTGAAAGCCGAGCCATTTCACCTGTGGGTTATTGAAGCTCCCGAGTCGGTTCGCAAGGCATTCCCCGCAGACAAGGCAGGCCTTGAAGTTAAGTTCGTAGATGACCTCACGCCTTACCGTACGAGAAAGGTACGAATACTGAATGGAGCACATACGGCAATGGTGCCTATTGCTTACTTAAAGGGCCTGCGAACAGTGCAGGAAATGGTTGAAGATGTGTTCACCGGTGACGTATTACGCAAGCTTGTGTTCAACGAAATCATCCCAACGTTAGACCTGCCGGAGTCTGAATTGAAGTCATTTGCTGATGATGTACTGGAACGCTTCCGCAATCCCTTCATCCGCCATGAGCTGATAAGTATAGCACTGAATTCCGTATCGAAGTTCAAGGTACGGGTTTTGCCATCGCTGCTGACATACATTGACAGGAAAGGAACGTTGCCAGAGATTCTTGTGACCTCGCTCGCGTCGCTGATTGTATTTTATCGCGGTGCGTTCAATGGCATTTCGATCCCTTTAAACGACTCGCCTGAAGTACTGACATTCTTTTCCAATGCATGGAAAAAAGGCGACGTGAATGCTACTGTCCACGTCGTACTCGGAAATGTCAGCTTCTGGGATCAGGACCTCACGCAGGTGCCAGGTCTGGAGAAAGCGGTTTCACATGAAGTGAAAGCCCTCCTTCCGGTACGACAAAACATAGT
>JAEZGH010000023.1 GCA_023417065.1 Bacteroidota bacterium | reverse complement strand
CTCCTCGACCGCGTCGACGCCGAAGGCTGCGAGGAGACGGTTCGCAGCGGAGTCGAAGAGGCGGATGAACGGGCCGGCGACACGCAGGTACACCGCCATCGACACGGCGGTGGCGCGCGCGACCCGTTCCGGTTTCGCGATCGCGAGGCTCTTCGGGGCGAGCTCCCCGAACACCATCTGCACGGCGGTGGCCAGCACGAACCCGACGGTGACCGCTGCAGCGAACCTGGCGCCCTCGGGCACCCCGACCCACCCCATGACGGGCCGCAACGCGGCACCGAAGACCGGTTCGGCGACGAACCCGACGGCGAGGGAGGTGACGGTGATCCCCAGCTGGGCGCCTGAGAGCATGAACGAGAGCCGCTGGTGCACGCTCACCGCACGCTGGGCGCGACGGTCCCCGAGCCGGGCTGCGTCCTCGAGGCGGGCCCGGCGGGCTGCGACGAAGGAGAACTCGGCTGCGACGAAGAACCCGTTCGCGGCGATGAGGGCGATGACTGCGGCGATGCCGAGCGCGGTGAGCAAGTTGGCCTGCTAGGGCTGGGGGACAGGGAGGGTGCCCGAACGACGCTGGCCGGGCACCCACCCCACGGTGCTGTTGTGCGCCCAGGCCGCAACCCGCCCTGGGCGAAGCAGGCCTCAGCGCCCACGGTGCACGGCGTCCACCCGACGAAAGGAACCCATGGACCCCAAGATCCGGGACCTCTGCTCCCACATGTTCGACCGACTCACCGACGCCTGGCACACCGCCGAGACCGCAACGGCGCTCACCACAGATCAGCGTGACGCGCTCTTCGAGGTCGCCGCCTGGGGTGGCGACGAGGACATGGCGCTCGAGGAGGTCATGAGAGCTCTCCTGCCCCTGGCGGGAGACGACCCCGACGGGCAGTACCTGTGGCGCACCCACGTCACCCGCGACCCCGAAGCGCTGACCGCGCACCTCCTGTGGGGCGCCCGTGTCGTCGGGCAGCTCCGTCGGCACCGCGACGAGCTCGCCGGGAACCTCGACGTCGAGAAGGCGGAGGCGCTCCGCGACGAGCTCGAGGAGCGCACCGCGACCCGCCTGCACGCCCTCCTCGGGTACTGACCCGAAGTCCGAGTCGAACCCCTGGCCACCGCGGCTGGGGGTTCGTCCCGTTGTGACCCAGACCCGCTCACGGCCGGGCCGTTCGCCCTACAGCCCTGCGTCCGCCTGCCCCCACCCCTCCCGGTCGGTGCCCGGCTGTGTGACGGGGAGGCCGAGGAGCTGCGCCTTGGCGTGGGTGAACTCGGTGTCGGTGAGCTGCCCGGCGGCGTGCATCTCGGCGAGCCGGCTGAGCTGCTCGATGGGGGTGGGCCCTGTCGGCGCGCTGTGCTGGCGTTGGGAGCCGTGCAGGTGATGGGTGCGGTTGTTGCGCGCGGTGTACACCCGGGCCTGGAACGCCTGCGGGTCGGGGATGTCGGTGAGCTTCGTGGTTCCCCCCTGGGAAGCGGACTCGATCTCGAGGTCCCCGAACCCGAGGGCGCGTTCGATGATGTTCTGGGAGAACTGCACCGTGTTGATCTGCTCGAGCGGGGTTTCCATCCCCTGGCGGCGCAGGATCCCCCACCTCCAGATGAGCCGGTGCGAGCTCAGCGAGTACGTCGTCGAGACCCGCTTGACGAGCTCGACTGCGAAGAGTGCGGCGACACCGACCCAGATCGCGGCGAGGAGCGGGGTGACCCACACGCCGTCGGCGCCGGCGATGACCGCGGTGGCGAGCACGGCGAGCACGGCGGCTGCGATGGAGGGGATGAGGATCCGCCAGTGGGGGTGGAACTCCTCGAGGACGATCTCGTCGTCGGTGAGGATGCGTTCGGGGATCGCTCCGATCATGGGGTGCTCCGCGGGGCTTGGTGTGTCGGTGGACGTTCGACCCGCGACCGTGGCGGCACCCGGGCGGCACCCGACCCGGTCACCCTGGCGGCCAGTTCCAGTGGGGGTCGCCTCCGGTGATCTCCGGCAGGTGCTTGCCGTCGACCTTCGTCGGGTTCACCCACTTCGTGACGAAGTCGACGACACCGTGCCGTTCGACGCGGTACACGACCCCTTCGGGGCCGTCGTCGGGGTGCGGGTCGTACCGTCCTGGGCCGAGCAGGTCGAGTGCAGCGGTGAGCGGCACCCCGTCGGTGGAGGTGGTGAGGGTGGGGGCGACCTCGATTCCGGCGGCTTCGCAGCGGCGGGCGGTCTCCGCTGCGGGTGAGCGCCGGGGCCCGACCATGAGGTCGAAAGCGACGAACGGTGAGCTGAGGCGGCGGTACCTGGTGCCGTGCGCGAGTCCGAGCCACTCGCCGACGACGCGTTCGCCGTCGGCGAGCAGCGCCTCGAACCGGTCGGCGTGGCTCATCACCCACCGGTGGAAGTGGAGCTGGAACTCGTGGCGACCATCCAGCGCCCGGTACCCGGCCCTGATGAGGGGGACGATCTCCCCTTCGAGCTTCGCGACTGCGACACAGGACCCGTCCACCTTCTCCTGGACGACGACGAGGTCGCCGGGCCGGGGACGTTCGGTGCAGATGCGGGCCTGACCAGGGTCGATGTGGTGGTCCGCGGGGCCCATCCTGGATCCGGGGAGGTGCCCGATGGAGCCGTACGCTTTCGAGCCGAGCGGCTTGACGGCGCGCCGGCGTTCCTGGCGGTGGGGTTGGGTCGCGGTGCCGTCCATGTCGGAGACGGTGCCGACCCAGGACCGGGCCGCAGCTGTCGTGCTGTCACCCGGAACGGGTGCACCCCCACACCGTGACCGCCGAGGCGGGTGGTGTGGGGGTGTGTCCGGTCAGGTGAAGGTCTCTGCGACGCCGACGAGCTCGCCGACACTGCCTTCGAACCCGGAGCGCGCGAGGCGCACCCCGGCTTGGAACGCGGTTCCCGTGCGGAGCTGCGTCTTCAGCCAGGTGGCGAGGCCGACGTCGAGCTTCACGAACGAGACCTCGGCGAGGTGCCGGTCCTGGGGTGCTGTGAGGCGGAGCTGGGCGGTTGCCGCAGCACCACGCTGGTGGTCCTCGGTTCGGGCGGCGATCTCAGTGAGCTCGTCGCGGGTGAGGCCGGGCCAGCGGGCGGCGTCAGCGGCGACGAAGCCGCCGCGGTCGAGCTGCTCGAACACCCACTCACGGCGTGCGTTCGGGTTCTTCACGATGCTCGACCACTCCGGCATGCCGGGCCCTTCTCCGATCGTCCACTCGAGGGTCACGGTCGGGGTCGCCGGGTTCACGGCGATGTCGAACGTCTTGTGGAACGCCCGGTACTTGGTGTCGATGAACTCGGGGTCGAGCCCGGTGTTGAACACCAACACGCTCTCCTGTTCGAGCCCCGTCAACGTGTCCCACAGGTCCTGGGTGCGGCGGGCGTGGAACGGGTTGGAGAGCACTGCGCTGCGGCTCTGGAAGTCGCTCTGGGCTGACAGGTAGGTGGCTGCGTCGATCTCGACGGAGCGCAGCATCTGCCGGTACGTCGAGCCCCACGGTTCACCTGCGTAGCTGCGGGCGAGCTCGAAGCTGACCCCTGGGGTGACTGCGATCCGGTGGCGTACGGTGGCGTCGTCGGGGGCGAGCAGCGTCCAGTACCGGACGATGTCGCCGTCGCACAGCCCTGTGGCTGCGGTGTGTGCGGCCATCGGGGCCTCCTTCCTTCTTCGTTGTGCATCGGACTGTGGCGGCTGTGCACGGGCACGCACGCGACCCGGGGACGGATGCCCCCCCACACCGTGTCCGCTGAGGCGGGTGGTGTGGGGGTGTGGCCGGTCAGGGTCAGCCGAATGTGTTCGCGATCTCGCAGAGCTCGTCGACGGTGCCGCCGAAGCCTGCTGTGACGAGCTTGGCTGCAGCAGCGGCTGCGGTGTCGCCGTCGAGGCGGTCGCGGAGCAGCTCGGCGACCTCCACGATGAGTTCGTGGCGTGCGACCTCTCGGGCGTAGCGCGCACCGGCGGGGGCGTGCCGTTCACGGAGCATGCGTTTCGCGACGAGGGCGACCCCGGTCGGGGCGCGCCCCACGGATCCTCGTTCGGCGGCGAGCTCGCGGAGCTCGTCGACGCTGAGGCCCGGCCACTGGGCCGCGACGATGCGTTCCTCGCCTCGGGTGCGCAGCGCCGCGTACACGAACTCGGGTGCGGCGTTCGGGTGCGGGAGCACCGCATAGCGCGCCACGTCCCGTGTCTGCGGTGTGCACCCGGCGATCATGCGTTCGAGGGCCGTGGTCGGCATCGCCGGGTTCTTGGCGATCCACACCGGGTACCGGTGCGCTTCGGCGATCTGTTCGAGCAGCTCCGGGGAGAGACCCGGGTTGTGGCCGGCTGCGGGGTGCAGGAGCCTGGGCTGCTGTGCGAGCAGGGCGGTGACCTGGGTGGCGCAGTGCGGGTTGGCGAGCGCAGCGCTGGCGCGCTGGTCGCGGTGGTTGTACGCGGCGTGGAACGTGGCGTCGTCGATGGCGACGTACTCCAGCATGCGTAGCTCTGCGCGGGCCTGCAGCGTCGGGTTGTGTGCGAGCTGTTCGACGCTGGCGCGGGCGAGCGCATGGCTCGCCTGGGGTGTGCCGGCGATCGCGAACGCGGCGTCCTCGGCGGTTTCGGCGAAGACCTGCCAGTACCGGACGATGTCGTCGTCGCACAGCCCCACGGTGGGGGCGGCGGTTGTGGCCATGCGGCCCCCTCTCTGTTCGGTGGTGGCTGCGACCGTGGCGGCGCAGCGGCGACAGCGAACCGGGTGGCCGGTCAGCTGAACGTGGCGGCGACGGCGCAGAGCTCGTCGACGGTGCCGGCGAACCCGCTACGTGCGAGCCGTGCCGCTGCCGCCACCTGGGTGTCGAGGGTGAGGCGGGCGCGGAGCAGCTCTGCGACGCCGCGGTCGAAGCCGTGACGGAGGCGGGGGATGCGGCGTTCCCCGGGGGCGCTGAAGCGAGCTTCGAGGACGAGCTGGGCGGCGTGGGCGATGGACCCGGCTGCGTTCGGGTGGACGCCCGCGGCGAGCTCGGCGAGCTCTGCGGCGTCGAACCCCGGCCAGTGGATGGCGGCTGCGGCGAGCGGACCACCGCAGTCGAGCGCTTCGAGCACCCAGTCCCTGGGGGTGTTCGGGTGCTCCAACACGCCGGCGGTGATCTGGTGGTAGCGGAGCGCGACGTGCCGTTCGATCACCGAGGTCGGCATGTTCGGGTTCTCCAGGATGAGCTCCAGGTACCCGCACCGGTCGGCAAGGTCCGCGAGAACGGCGGGGTCGAGCGCAGGGTTCCGCAGCGCCTGCCACGCAGCGGCACCGCGGCGTGCGACGAGCTCGGCGACCGCCGCGGCGTGATGCGGGTTCGCGAGGGCGGCTTCGCGGCGGTCGAGGTCCTCCAGCATCGCTGACTGGAACGTGGTCGCGTCGATGTTCACGTGGCGCAGCATTCGCAGCTCAGCGACCCGGTAGGCC
>JAEZGH010000179.1 GCA_023417065.1 Bacteroidota bacterium | reverse complement strand
ATCCAGTAGTTCTTATACTCACATGGATAACCATCCTGCTGATATCGCTGTTGACGATAAGTGCCCAAACCGTGCGCGCAGCTATGGCTAACTTGACCAATAGCCTTCGAAGTGAGTGATAACATATGTTGCCTGTTGCTCATAAGATGACCGCTTTTTGCAATCTTGCGAACATGTTGTAACTTCAATTGTCGTTATCCGGTAATTGAATACTACTTCTTAGTTATGAGTGTCCTTAAATATTTACCCGAACTCCTGGCGGCAAATGTCATAGACGAAGCCACAGCCGAGAGAATTCGACAACACTATCACGGAAAAAAAGCTACGTCGGCAAATCGCCTGGCTATTGTTTTCGGAATTCTGGGGTCCCTTCTCGTTGGGCTCGGTATCATATTGATTATCGCCCACAACTGGGATGACCTCACTATTCCCATCAAGGCAGGATTGGCATTTGTGCCGTTGATCATCGGGCAGATCGCATGTGGATATGTGCTCTGGAAAAATTATGACAACACCGGCTGGCGTGAATCGTCGGCAGTATTTGTCTCCCTTGCAGTAGGCGCCGCAATGGGACTGATTAGTCAGATTTATAACATTCCCGGAGACTTTGCGTCCTTTATGTTGACATGGATGGTATTGATCCTGCCCGTCGTGTATGTTATGCGAAGCGCTGTTACCTCCCTTCTGTACATCTGTGGTGTAACAGTATACGGTTTCGATTCAGCCTATGCGAGTGGGCAAGCTGATAATTATGTTTACTGGTTGCTCTTATCCGCAGTGATTCCTTTTTACCACCTGATGCTGGTCAGAAGGATCCCCGGAAGCAACTTCACCGTCATGCACAACTGGTTCCTGCCGTTGTCATTTACTATACTCCTTGGCAGTTTGTCTGAATCATTTTCAGTGTGGATGTACCCTTCCTACGTCAGCATGTTTGGGGTTTTCCTTTTAATAGGAAATTTTCGCCCTTTCCAATACGAGAACGGCTTCAGAAACGGTTTTCAGGTAATCGGCTTTCTTGGCACGCTGTCAGTGCTTGTTATTTTGAGTTTTCCTGATAACTGGCGGTCAATAGATCATGTGGTGGCATTAGCCCAGGGTTTTGCCTATTCTCAGGAATTTCTCGTATTCCTTTTTATGACTTTCACGGCTACTTTGCTTGCCCTTCATCAGTACAGGGTTAACCTTTTATCACGGCTGCCGATACTTGAATCGTTCTTCGCGGTGTTTGTCGTGACTTTCATAATCGGTTTGTATACCCCTTTTGCCGTTGTGCTTGTCAACGCCTTCGTCCTGGGCCTCGGCATCTGGATTGTTCGTGAAGGCGAGCGAAGGAATCACCTCGGTATACTAAACCTCGGCCTGGCCATTATCGCCGTACTTGCATTGTCACGGTTCTTTGATTCCAACATCACGTTTGTCGTCAGGGGACTGATCTTCCTTGGAGTTGGAATTGGGTTCTTTGTCACCAATTATCGTCTGATCAAAAAACGAAAGGCCGATGCGTAGGAATTATATTCTGATGATCATTTTCATCGTCGTAGCTCTTGCACAATTATATGTGCCGGCGAGCATGATCTTTGAACGAAACGACATATTGAAAACCGGGAAGGAGTTTCGGTTCAGGACTGCTCCGATTGATCCCTATGATCCCTTCAGAGGCAAGTACGTATGGTTGAATTTTCAGAACAACAGGATTGCAGTTACAGATACAACCTGGATGTCCGGCGAAACAGTCTACGCTGTACTTACTGAAGATTCCAGTGGAATGGCAAAAGTTGCATCCATACATCGTGACATTCCCGGGCACACCAATGACTATCTGAAAACTTCGATCCGATACATCTCGTATGACCCGATAACTGTCCATCTCGAGTTCCCGTTTGATCGCTACTATATGGAGGAGTCGAAAGCGTACCCGGCTGAACAGGCGTATTTAGAGGCTTCGCAGGATACTTCGATAGTAGCTTATGCGCTGGTAAATATCAAAAATGGTGAGGCGGTATTAAAGGACGTGCACATCAACGGAACACCTATTCGGGAAATCGCCAGGCGCGCTCTTGAAGCCCCGGAAAACAAAGAGGAGTGATGAAAAAGAAGGATCAATACACCTTGAGCTAGATGTATCGATCATCTGGTTCGCTTAGTTAGCGTTGAAGCGGTAGGCGAGGACAAGCAATACGGAGGAAGTTCCAAAACCAAAGCCCAGGCGCGAATTCTTTTGCTCACTTGCTGAGTCATCTATAAAGTTCGTCCTTTCGATTTTATTTCTGTTGTAGGATAGTCCCGGGAGCAATTCACCTCCAATGACGATTTTTCCTTTAATCAAGTAGTTTACACCAACGACTGCGTTCATACCGGCGGAAAGACTTCGTTGCTTTTCGGAAGAACTGATTCCCGCCTGGTCAACCTGTTTTGATTCAGCATTTGATTGGCCGTATCCAAGTGACAAGTCGAATCCATATCGAAGTTGAAAATCGTCTGCGACATCTCTCCTGAATTCCCTTCCGGCGCTTAAGGCAACGTCAAATCCCTTTCGCTCCATTTCCGAAGAAAGGTATGTCTCCTTCCCGCCGTACACTGATCCGGCCATAGAATTGAATCGCCATAACCTTTCCTGAGTTCCGACCTTGTAATTAAGGCCGAAATAATCAAGGTTCTTAAAAGATAGTCCTAACTCCCTGATGCTTTCCTGTGCTGATACGAGTGTGAAACACAATACCATTGTGGTAATAAGAATTGCCTTCTTCATTTTGGTTAACGTAGGTTTTGATATGCCTGAAGTGAGCAACAAGTATACCACAATGGTTTGCCTGGGTACCTTATTTATCCCAGAATGGCGGAGGTTCAATCCCCAGTGCGCGAAGGTATACGTAGCCCTGACCGCGGTGGTGGATTTCATTTTCGATGAAGTATGTGATCGTATTGAAGATCGTGTTTTCGTATAACCCAAAGGCAGCTTCAACTTCAGCGAAACGTTCGGGGCGGATTTGAGGCCAAAGCCTGTTGATCTTTTCAGTTAACTGATCCCAGGCGCTGAGAATTTCGGCTTTCGTCTTTGGAGCTTTTTTCAGGATATCATCAAAGTGGCCCCAGTTGCCTGATACAATACCATCCATTCCCGGATCACACATGCCCAGCATTTCGAGGGCCAGCTCAGAAAATGGACGCATCCCCCCAAGTGAGAAGCTGAAAAGCTTGTCTTCAGGAAAGGCCTCTATTACTCTCCTGGTTAATCCTCTGTTGCTCTGCCAGTTCGAAAGAAGTTCTGCAGATGTCATAACAGATGTTGCGGTGGGTTTGTCAATTACGTTCGATTCCATAATTTTTAAGGGATAAATTCTTTGTTGTGATTATGATACATAGATAGGAGGGGTGCGTGACAGCCCTATGTCAACAGTAAAAAGAGCAGGTAAAAACTTCCATTTTTTCTGAGCCTTTTTAACCCGGATGTGGCACAGTTCAAGGATGAGCCAATGTCTGTTTTCGGATAGTGGTTTTAATTTCATCCTCCGTTCATCCTCCGTTCATCCTCCGTTCATCCTCCGTTGGTTATTTGGAAAGAATGGCTGGACGCGTTTCAAACGAGTGAAAAGCTGCCACCAGAATTAGGATGGTATTTTTCCACCATCGGACTGCCAGAAACGAATTTTACCTGTTAGTTTGCGCCTGAATTTGTATTTGTACGCATGGGTATGGGTTTGTTGAGAGCTTACACTTCTATTCTTTTTCTTGTCGCTTTTCTTACGACGAATGGCCAATCCGGGAAGACGCGGCCTTATCTGATTCTCGTTTCCTTCGATGGCTTCAGGCACGACTACATCGAAACGTTCGATCTGCCGAACTTCAAAGAATTCATGGTAAATGGATCTTCGGCTGAAGCCCTTGTGCCGTCATTCCCAAGCAAAACGTTTCCCAATCACTATTCCATCGTTACCGGCCTCTATCCAGGATCACATGGCCTGGTTGATAATTCGTTTTATGACCCCGCCCTGGACAGCGAGTACGGGATGTCAATCAGAAGTCAGGTTATTAACCCGGCTTTCTATGGTGGAACGCCTATCTGGCGTCTGGCTCGCGAAGCAGGAATCAAATCAGCATCCTATTTCTGGGTAGGCTCTGAAGTAGACGATGAAAATCTCCGGCCTGACTATTACTACGAATACGACGCATCAGTCAGTTCCAGGTCGCGAATCGATCAGGTAGTAAACTGGCTCAGCTCCCCCGAAGAATCCCGCCCACATTTTATCACGCTGTACTTCTCATCACCCGACTGGGAGGCTCACAGACACGGTCCTTCGGCTGTTGAAACGCGTGATGCTGCTCTCCAGGCCGATTCGTTGCTCGGCTATCTGATGCAACAATTAAAAACAGTTTCGCTGCCGGTGAACGTTCTGCTGACATCAGACCACGGCCTTACAGAACTTGTTATTGATAGCAAGACGTACATTTACCTGGATCAGCTTCTCCCTGTGTCCGGAGCAAGCTATCGCGTTGTTAATGGGGGCACTCAGGCGCATATCTATACCACAGGGCCTGAACAAACCGATTCACTTTATAATGTGCTGAATGGTAGCGATGCGCGTATCACCGTGTACCGGAAGCAGGATTTTCCCCGGGAATGGCATTACACACATCCACGCGTGGGCGATCTGCTCATTCTCGCAAACCACCCACACTATCTGCTGAATTCATTTGGAGGTTACCTGCGCGATGGCAAGCCAGGAACGATCCGCGGCGTGCATGGCTACGACCCTTATCGCGTCCGCGACATGCATGGCATTTTCCTGGCGCAGGGGCCGAACATAAAGAAAGGCGTTCGACTCAAGCCGGTCCGCAATGTTGACCTGTATCCGCTCATGGCGAAAATACTCGGGCTTCAGCCGCCTCCCATCGACGGAGATGGAAAACAAACTTTCCAAATATATAAGCGCAAATGATCGTATCTTAAGTTGTGAAAAGCAACACAAGATATGAACGGCACGGAAACACTGACCGAATTCATAAAATCCGGCAGACTCGAAGAGCTCGAAAATGCCCTTGAAGCAAATCCCGGACTAGCCAGCCAGAAAATCAATGGTATATCTCTGCTACAGTTTGCTGCGTACTTTCGAAACGCCGAAGCTGTTGCTATAATCCGAAGGTTTAAGAACGACATCGATGCATTTGAAGCTGCTGCATTGGGAGATACGGAGCAATTAACGCATCATTTGATAGAGAATAGTTCTGTTATCTCTGATTTCTCTGCCGATGGTTTCACATTACTCGGATTGGCCTCCTACTTCGGTCATCCCGACATTGTGAATCTGCTTATTGAAGCCGGAGCAGATCCAAACGTCCCGTCGTCTAACGATTTTAAAGTGGCGCCATTGCATTCTGCATGCGCAATTTCGAACGTGGCAATCGCCAAAATCCTGCTTGATGCAGGTGCCGATGTCAATGCAAAACAAAGTCATGGCGTAACGCCTTTGCATTCGGCAGCACACAATGGTCAGGCTGAACTTGCAACGATCCTAATTACCTATGGCGCCGATGTTGACGCCAAAACGGACCAGAGGATGACGCCGCTCCAAATGGCCCTTGAAAAGGATCACGTAATCGTGGCAGATGTTATCCGTAACGCTGGAGGTAAGTAGGCTGGTGCCGAAGATCGTCTATTCTCTCCGCAAGATTTCTGATGGATTTCCGAAGGCGGTTTTGATCCCCTGAACGCAGATGATAGCCACAGCCATCAAAGCCAGTATGATGAAGCTGGCTCCGAATAGCCATGCAGGCACGGGAATATGATATGCAAATCCTGATAACCACTGATCTGCTGCCAGCCACGACACAGGAAGCGCCACAAGTATTGCAAATAGCATCACCCAAGTAAATTCCCTGCTCAACAATGAAAGAATCTGAATCGCGGAAGCCCCAAAGACGCGGCGAACGCTGATCTCTTTTGTCTTTCTTAATACGTTGAACGTTGAGAGGCTTACTACTCCGATGGTGGCGATAACCAGGGTGATAATAGTTAAAATCAGCACCAGCCTCGCGACGACGCTTTCGGTTTTGTATTGTTCGTCGAACGTCTCATCCTGGAACCAGTAACGCATCGTGAACGTAGGTTCGATTGCCTTATATGCAGCTTGCACTGCAGCCAGAGATTCGGCCGTAGTTCCTGATTTGAAACGGATGTAAACTCCTGCGGTGTGCATGTAGTCGGTGCGATACAAAATTACGGGTAGCCTGGCTTGATGGAATGACTCGGTGTGGAAGTCGTTGACAATTCCCGTGATAACGCACTTCCTGCCATTCACTTCAATTTGTTGTCCGATGGGATCATCCATCTGCATTACCCTGGCAGCGTCGCGACTGATCATCGCCTCCGTTAACAATGAGTCGAGGGGCTTGGCGGAGAACCCACTGCCTTCGAGGATCGTCAAGCCAATCGTTTCGGGAAACTCATAGCTGCAACCAATGGTTTGAAACGTAATGCGCGTGTCAGGTGATTTCCCACTCCAGGTTACCGCTATGTTATGGCCTCCACTTCCGATAGGATTCAGGTTTGATGCTCCCACGCTGAGTATCGCAGGATTCTTCGCAAGTTCATTCTTGAACGTCTCAAAGTTTCTGAACAAATCCCCCGTTGGTTCAATGCGGAGCGTGTTCGCATATTCAAACCCAGGGTTCTGCTTATGAATAAAATCCAACTGAGAAAAAATCACTCCGGCAAAATTCAAAATCGCCAGCGAAATAGTGACTTGTACAATAAGAAGACCTTTTCGCATCCGGTCCGAGCCATTTCCCCCCGGGACAACCTGATTCTTGAGGATTTTTATGGGCTGGAACGACGAGATGACCAACGCCGGATATATGCCCGCGGCAAATGCCACACTTAATAGCAGTATGCCGAGCAGAAGCGGAAGGTTACCGGAGATCCAGTCGGCTTTCAACGGTTCCCCTACGAGTTCACTGAAGAATGGTAATGCCATCTGCGCAAACATAAGAGCAATCGTGAACGCAATCAGCACCAGCAACAGAGACTCGCTTAGAAACTGTAGGACGATGGTTCCTTTGCGCGCGCCGGTCACTTTTCGAATGCCGATCTCACGTGCTCTGGTCGTTGCTTTTGCCGTTGCCATGTTTATGTAGTTGATTACCGCAAGCATCAGCACCAACGCACCGATGGCAAGGAACAACCGAATGTAAAAGATTCTGCCCCCGCTGTTCACCCCATTTTCAAACTTCCCGTGGAGTCGCCAGTCTGTAAATGGATAAGCCTCATAGCTGACGTTATAGTTTTTCAAATCCTCAGTGAGAACTGAAGGATGATTAAGTTTTTCCGTAAGCGTTGCTGTGTTTCCATGCGAGGTTCGAATAAACGTCGGGAAAAACTGACCCGCCATTTGTTCGTCATTAGCACCCCATAATTTTTTCAATACGGTAAAAGGCATTACGAAATCGAAATGCAGCGATGAATTGGACGGGACGTCTTCAAATACGGAAGCAATAGTCACGGGAATGTGACCATCAACCTTAATCGTCTTGCCAACAGGTGAGTCTGTGCCCCAGAGTTTGGCAGCCATTGATTCGGAGATCGCAATGCTGGACTCCTCACTCAGGGGCGAAACCGCACCCTGGCTGATTGGAAAATTGAATACGGAAAAGAATGAAGAGCCTGCATAAATCCCGTTCAGATAGATACATTCATCACTTGATTTCTCATCTTTAAAACATAGCGTGTGAGGCCAGCGCGATCCCTGTGAAACGCTCACGGATGATTCAATCTCCGGAACCGACGTTACGTCAATGGCTGCAGACGCAGCGTCGAATGTTTGTACTGAGCTTTCGGACCTGACATGGCTTATGACTTTAAACAAGCCTTCATGATCGTGATGGAAGCGGTCAAAGGAAAGCTCATACCGTACCCATAAAGCAAGAAGAAGTACGCAGCAAAAGCCTATCGCAAGACCGGCAACATTCAGCGCGGTGTGTCCGGGCTGACGTAGAAAATTCCGTATGGAAACAACGAGTGCGTTTCTAAACATAGCTGTAGAGTAAGAAGTATTTTCGAATCGGGATGTTCTCCTGATGTTCCGCCATCGGCAAAACCGAATGACATTCCAGATAAATCTGAATTTCGCATACCCCGGTCTTTGCATCGAATCCCTCGAAAAGATCTCCCATGCGTCGCCCTGTATTTCTTCCAACAACTCGGGTCGGCAATACCACTGAAGAAATCGGTCTGCCCAAATCGGTGGTGACTGCCTGCGCTGACTGGGTTTTCGATTCATGGCCATCAATAGCTGAATTGGAAGGCGATCTTTGGTATGCGGTTGTATAATTGAGTTCGCAACTCATGCGCCTCTTTCAACGCCCGTTTTCCAGCTGCGGTAAGTACGAAGATCCGTTTCCTTCGTCCTCCGCGAACCTCGCTGGGTTCGCTCATCTGAGATTTCACTAACCCCTTTTCCTCAAGACGGGTAAGAACTGCATGAACGGCACTGATATTCAGACTCCGCCCTGCCTGTTTGTCCAACTCGTCCATCACAGCAACACCGTAGGCATCGGGATGAAGTATTCCCACCGTCAGCAGGACGAGCTCTTCAAGTTCACCAATGTTTGTACCTTTCATCGCTGGTTCTACAAACGTGAAAGAAATATACGGGTTTCGTTTTTTCAGAAAAAGCGATACCAAAAGTTGGAAGCAGCAAGAATCACCCTGAAAAGGATTGTTCGATAAATTTTTTCCTGTACATTAAGACGCTCCACGTCGCGTAATCTGAATCCAAAACCTTCACCAAATGGCGCTTCCTGTTCTTGTTATTGGGAGTTCAAACACGGATATGGTCGTAAAAAGCAGCCGCCTACCAGGTCCGGGCGAAACTGTAATCGGAAATACTTTTCTGATGAATGCCGGAGGCAAGGGCGCAAACCAGGCTGTCGCCGCGGCCCGGCTCGGTGCAGATGTAACGTTCGTCACCAAGGTCGGTAACGACGTGTTTGGACAAAGAACAGCGGGCATTTTCGCGGACGAAAAAATCAATACGCAGTTTGTATACACCGACCCGGATCATCCTTCAGGGGTAGCGCTCATTGGCGTGGATTCAGATGGAGAGAACCTCATCATGGTGGCTCCCGGGGCTAATCACTCCCTTGATGAAGAAGATGTTAATGCCGCGCTTCATACGTTCACGGGCGAGGCCATCATCCTGATGCAACTGGAGATTCCTATGAACACTGTTGCGCATGTTGTGTTTCACGCGAATAAGCAGTATCACAAAGTGATCCTCAACCCGGCCCCGGCGGCTGCATTGCCAAAGGATATTCTTCCAGGACTTTTTTTAATAACCCCCAATGAAACAGAGGCCGGATTGCTGACAGGGATTGATGTTAATGATGAGCCTTCAGCCATACAAGCTGCCGAAGCGCTGCATAATCTTGGAATTCCCAACGTCATCATCACACTCGGAAAAAGAGGTGTCTGCCTTTCGGATGGTTCATCCAAAACATTTCTGTCACCACCCCCAGTAAAGGCAATTGATACTACTGCTGCAGGAGATTGCTTCAACGGCGCACTTGCGGCCGGACTTGCCACGGGGATGACACTTGCCGAAGCTGCACAATTCGGCTGTGATGCTGCGTCAATATCCGTGACGCGAATGGGAGCACAGGCTTCTATGCCGTACCTGAATGAAGTGAAACATATCCAGAATAAAAACTGAGAACTATGCGTCCTAACCTTTTCCTCCTTACATCTTTCGCCTTGTGTATCAGTCTGATGTCCTGCAGTGAAAAAAGTGGAGTCGACAAACAATCGAAGGCTATTCCTGAAACCATTACGTTATCACAGGACGTTCTGAAAGATAAAATCAAAGGTGGATGGGCTGGTCAGACCATCGGTGTCACCTTTGGAGGTCCAACAGAATTTCAGTTTAACGGAACCTTCATCCAGGATTATCACCGCATTAAGTGGTACGATGGATACATACGGGAAACGATGGAAAACAACCCCGGTTTGTACGACGATATTTACATGGATCTCACCTTTGTCGAAGTTTTTGAAAAACATGGACTTGATGCATCGGTTGATGAATTTGCACATGCATATGCCAACGCAGGGTACATGTTATGGCATGCCAATCAGGCCGGAAGGTATAACATCCTTCACGGTATTCCGGCACCGCATTCCGGTCATTGGATGAATAACCCTCACGCCGATTGCATAGACTACCAGATTGAAGCAGATTTTGCCGGACTGATGTCACCCGGCATGCCGAATACAGCATCACAGATCAGCGACAAGATTGGGCATATCATGAACTATGGCGATGGGTGGTATGGCGGGGTGTTCGTAGGCGCCATGTATGCTATGGCTTTTGTATCGGATGATGTCAATACCGTAGTAAAGGAAGCACTCAAGACCATTCCTGGTGAATCAAGATTTCACAAAGTGATCAGTGACGTCATCAACTGGCACGCACAGTATCCCAATGACTGGAAGCAAACGTGGTTCGAAATCCAGAAGAAACATGCAGAAGACGTTGGTTGCCCTGACGGTGTATTTTCAGCACTCAACATAGACGCAACGGTCAATGCTGCGTATGTCGTGCTTGGCCTGTTGTATGGCGAAAGCGATTTTACAAAGACCATGGAAATCAGTACCAGGGCGGGGCAGGACTCTGACTGCAATCCTGCTACCGCCGGCGGAATTCTTGGTACTATTCTGGGCTATGATAAAATTCCTGAACAATGGAAGGCGGGGCTTTCCGATGCCGAATCCCTTAAGTTTAAATACACCAACCTTTCTTTGCTTGACGTGTATGAGATGGGATTTGATCACGCGCTCCAGAACATCCAACGAAACGGAGGAAGTGTAGAGGGGGACAAAATCACCATCGCTGTTCAACAACCCATGGCTGTAAAACTCGAGCAAAGCTTTGAAGGACACTATCCAAAGGATAAGATTGGCGTACATCAGGATCTGTCTTCGGCGTATAAGCTTACGTTCGATGGCAACGGCTTCGTTATACGCGGAAGAGTAAATGCCGAACAACGTGAATCAGATTATGTCGCCAAGGCAGAACTTTATATCGACGGAGAATTGGTCGAAACAATTGATTTACCTGCAGGTTTTACAACGCGCCGCCATGAGCTTTGCTGGAAGTACAAACTTCCCGAACGAAAGCATACCATCGAACTTAGGCTTCGCAATCCCGATCCAAAGAATCCCGTGAGGATTCAGGATATTATCATTTATTCCAGCAAGTCAGGATCATCAGCAATCTAATCAAGGGGCCTATGTTTATCGTTAAATCTTATGCCGCTGCAGTATTGTTTTGTGTTGTTACTATGCTGTGTTGGGGCTCATGGGGAAACACGCAGAAACTTGCAGCACGTACCTGGAGATCGGAGTTGTTTTACTGGGACTATGTCGTCGGAATATTCTTAACTTCACTGTTGTTTGCGTTTACGCTGGGAACCTTAGGAAGCGAAGGCCGCAGTTTCATGGACGATCTCCGTCAGGCGGATAGTCCAAGTCTGACAGCAGCATTTGTCGGCGGAGTAGTGTTCAACCTGGCTAATATTCTTCTGATTGCCGCAATTTCCGTAGCGGGGCTGTCTGTGGCCTTTCCAGTTGGGATTGGCATTGCTCTCGTGTGGGGTGTTATCAACAACTATATCCGCGTGCCTTCCGGAAATCTCGGGCTTATATTAACAGGTGTCCTGCTGATTGCGATCGGAATTATCGTCAATGCGATTGCCTACCGCCGGATGAGCCAACGCGAAAACAAGATTCCCACGAAGGGACTGATTCTGTCTGTAGTCGCGGGCGTGCTGATGGCGCAGTTTTACGGATTTGTCGTCGAAGCCATGGCCCAGAACTTCTCGTCCCCCGAGGGAGGTAAGCTTACGCCCTATACCGCTATTGTGATCTTCTCGCTGGGCATACTGCTGAGTAATATTATTTTTAATACAGTTCTGATGAAGAAACCAGTTGAGGGTGATCCTGTGACCTACGACATGTATTTCAAGGGGACGCTCCCCACTCATCTGACGGGGATCCTGGGTGGCCTGATCTGGTGCGTGGGAATGACGTTTAGCATCATTGCTGCTGAAAGAGCGGGGCCTGCCATTTCTTACGGACTTGGACAGGGTGCAGTACTTGTAGCCGCGCTTTGGGGAGTGTTCATCTGGAAGGAATTCGATTCTGCTCCAAAAGGAACCGGCGTCCTTCTAACGATTATGTTCGTATGCTTTTTTGCAGGCCTCGGGTTAATCGTTTATTCAAAGGTTGTGCCGCAATAACATTCGATCCTATTCAGCCACCGTTGGCTTATTCGAATCTTCAGAATCTTCCTGCTCAAGAGGAAGGTAAACAGAGAACGTGCTGCCTTTGCCGACCGCGCTTTCCACGGCGATAAATCCCTTATGATTGGTCACAACGCGTTTGCAGATAGCAAGGCCGATACCAGTACCCCTGAATTCACTTTGCGAGTGCAGACGTTTGAACACTTCAAAGATTTGGTCTTTGTACTTTTCCGGAAATCCAATACCGTTGTCGATGACCGAAATCTTGTGATAGTCAGCGAGCCCGCGCTGCGGAGCGTTGGACGGCCCGGAAACAATTTCAGCCGTAATTCTGACGACGGGTATGTTGACCGTAAACTTGACAGCATTCTCCAGGAGATTTGAAAACAGCTGAACAAGTTGCAAAAACGATCCCCTGACTTTCGGTAACGAATCGAATTGGATTTGTCCACCCTTCTCGTTCAGAAGCAGTTCCTGCTCAACCATTGCCTGACGCACTACGTCATTCAGGTCGACAGTTTCTATCTCTGGGTTCACCAGTCGTATTTTTGAAAAATCCAGCACGTTACGGATCAATTCACTCATTCGCGAAGCGGCGGAATTAATCCGTTGGATAAGATCCTGACGCCTGGAGACGTCAACATTCTCCTCAAGGATCATCGACGTAAATGTCTGTATTTTTCTGAGGGGTTCCTGTAAATCGTGACTGGCAACAAATGCAAATTGCTCAAGTTCACTATTGCTTCGTTCGAGCTCTCTGTTTTTCTCGTGAAGTTCTTCCGAAGCCAATACAAAATCTGTGACATCGTGGTGAATCAGCATAACCGCATATACTTCATCACTCGCCTTCAACGGAATGAAGAATGATTCAAAAGTCTTGTCTACCACGACGGACTTATGCCCTAGCTTTATCGTAGGAATGCCATCAACTGCGGCAAGAAGCCCCAGGTGTGTCTTTGATCCCGCTGCTTTTGGAAAAGCTTCGTGAAGCACCATGCCGGTCATGTCAGGAGTTATGCCGAAAGTCTGGGCAGCTGCCTTATTGAAGGATACGAATCTGAGGGATGTATCAAATACGCAGATTGCATCAACTGATGCGTTCAACAGCGTTTCGGCAAATTCTTTCTGTTTTAGCAATTCTTCGTTGGCCATACGCAGATCGCGCGCCACGTTTACGATAGGTGTGATCTCCTCAGCAATAGCCACGATGTATATAGGGATTCCGTTGGAGTCTCTGACAGGCACAGTGTGGCTTTGAAAGAAACGGCCTTCTGCAACCGCCTGAAAGTTTTCTGTATAAACAGGCTCGCCTTCCAGGGCACGCTGGAGGTCCTTATAGGTAGCAGAATCCTCGGTACCCGGGAATACTTCCAGGTATTTCTTGCCAAGAACATCGTCTGCTCTCTTTCTGTAAAGTTCCTCACACTGCCTGTTGAAGGAGATGAATCTTCCGTCGAGATCGTATACCGTGATGAGACTGAACGACGAATCCAGGATTGCCTCAGTGAAATCTTTTTGCCTTTTCATTTCAAGGAAGCTCCTGCTCAGTTCTTCGTTCGTGGCACGCAATTCGCCGAGGATTAACTGTCGATTTCTGAGCTCTCTTGCAATAAACCGGTAAGCGAGAAATAATACGATAACGATAAGGATCTGAATTGACAGAAGAACGTATGGAGTAATACGTGCCACGTCGTGCTTGCGGGTGACCTGGTCACCTTCCTGCAATTCGACCGCGGCGGAAATGGAGTGAATGAGATCGTCGATGACGTCATTAGTGCTTCGCAGCCTGTCGAGAAACTCTCTTGGCCGGCGATCTGAACTGATAAAGTCGAGCATGATAGCCTCGCGTTGCCGGACCAGACTGTCGAGCTTTTCCATTTGTGCGCGTAGGTCGTGCCGGGTCACCATGGTCTTCAGATTCGAAATAGCTGCCGAAGCGTCGCCTGAGCGCCTCAAGAATTTATAATAGTGCGAGCTGTCACGACTGATGACGAAGCTTTTGACCGCACCATCGATGTCACGAAGATCCGAATATGCGCGTTCAAGCATCACCTGCAATTCACTTGTGTAATACAGGTTGTCGGAGAGCGTTACGAGTTTCTGAATCCGCAACGAAGAAACAATAGACAAGACCAACATGATGAGCCCCGTGGCGACTACGGCGATGCGGGCTGCCCGCAAGGGGGTACGACTGTATTGGGTAGAATTTTTCAATCAGAAAAGTGCGATAATATAGTACGACGCGTACGATCCGCCAAAACCACGGTGGAGCCTGAATTAAACAAAAGCCATGTCTAATTGATATTTAAATTTTCCTCACTTCCCTCGTAATCATAATGGGGAAAAAGATGCCCAATAATTCAATATCCCTAGAAATCCGGGTTCGATGAAACGAAACAGCCGCTGGCATTAACATTTAACTTCTCTGACCTTCAATCAAGGGTCTTTTTGATCGCTGGTGAAATAATTTCTGAGATTTTTAATAACGTCCCCTATCCTATGAATAATCAAGCAATTTCGATTATCCGCAAAAAACACAAACAAATCCTTGAAAACTGGATGAAGTTCCAGCTTTCAGACGAAGGCCTTCGCGAAGACCTGATGAGCAATGAAGACCTTCGGATTCAGTCGGAAGAGTTACTTCAAACTTTTGGAGAAAGTCTTTCCGATACAAGTATCGAAGACCCCCGAAGTGATGTTTTTACGCCAGTAATCGATATCCTCAATGGTATTTCAATCTCACGCGCTAAACAAGGATTTTCCCCCAGAGAAACAGGTTCATTTGTCCTGGGGCTTAAAGATGCCCTGTTAGCCATCCTGCAACAGGAGATCAAAGATCCTCAGGAACTATTCGTTCAGAGCAATAAAATCAGCAGGATCATCGATAGCTTCTCCATATCCACTTTTGAAACCTTTATTAAGGGTCGTGAGGATGTTATTCTTCGTCAGACCGATGAAATCGCAGAGATTTCCACGCCCGTCATTCGCGTATGGGATGGCATCCTTGCCCTTCCGATAATCGGCACACTCGACAGTGCCCGGACTCAGGTAGTCATGGAGAACTTACTTCAGGAAATTGTTGAAACCGGAAGCAGTATTGCTATTCTTGATATTTCCGGAGTTCCCGCCGTCGATTCGCTGGTAGCACAACACTTGATAAAGACGGTCAGCGCCACACGTCTGATGGGTGCAGAATGTATCATCAGTGGTATTCGTCCGGAGATCGCTCAAACAGTAGTCCATCTTGGTATCGATCTTTCTACTGTTGTTACTAAGGCTAGCCTCGCAAGTGCACTCCGCGCTGCGTTTGGTCTGTTGGAGCTTCAGGTTGTAAAAAAAAGCAAGTTGCAGGGGGCAAAAAATATTGAATGACGATGGAAAAGATACCTATTCTGCGGATGGGCAAGGTGCTCCTGGTCACCATCCAGGTCGATCTATATGATCGACTCGCAGAAACACTCGAGGCGGACCTCGTACATATGATTAAAAAAACTGACGCAGAAGGAGTACTCATTGATATTTCAGCAGTAAGTATCATCGACTCCTTCATGGGAAGAATTATCGGGAATATTTCGACTATGTCAAAGATACTTGACGCCGAAACCGTTGTTGTCGGAATGCAGCCTGCAGTAGCCATCACGTTGGTGGAACTGGGACTTCCCCTTAAAGGAATCCTTACGGCATTGAATGTCGAGAAAGGAATGGAGCTGCTTCGATTCAAAATGGCATCTCGTGAAACATCCGGGGAGGAGGAGGACGATGATAGTTACATTGAATAAGGAATGGATGGTTATTGTGCGAGAGATCGATGTTATCCCCTTCAGAAACCGGATAAAGGAGTACGCCGTCAGGATCGGAATGAGTCTGGTAAATCAAACCAAAGTAATTACTGCGGCCAGTGAACTTGCGCGTAATATGCTGAAATACGCGGATGGCGGAAAAGTGCTTATTGAAGTAGTTAGCAAAGGCAGGGAAAACGGTCTTAGACTCACTTTTCGTGACGAAGGCCCCGGAATACCTGATATTCGCCTGGCACTTCAGGATGGCTATTCCTCCGGCAAAAGCCTTGGGCTTGGCCTTCCGGGGACACGCAGACTGATGAGCGAATTCAACATTACTTCTGAAGTTGGCAAAGGCACAACAGTGACAGTGACGAAATGGAAGAATGGATAACACATTTCGAAGCTATCAGATAGAGGACAAGAGTTTTGTCGCCTATATAAAACGAACGATACATAACGAAGTCATCGCGTGTAATGCCTTTTCAAAGACGCAAGTAGCGGAAATTGATATCATTATCGCAGAAATGACGTCGAATATCGTTAAACACGCAGGTGGTCAGGGGGAACTGCTGTATCGCATCATCCCAGACCCGACAGAAGGAAATGGACCTGCAGATGATGTAAGTGCCAGACTGGAATTGATTTGCATTGACTGCGGTCCGGGGATTCACGACACACAACGGATGATGAAGGACGGCGTGACGACCACAAACACCCTGGGTGGGGGACTTGGCGCCATGCTGAGGCTTAGTACTTTCTTCCAGATTTATTCCCTGCCCGGATGGGGCACGGTGTTGATTTCGGTAGTTGATTCCAAACGTCGTCGAAACACGATGACGCGCCTGACTATTGACGTGCAGGCGCTGTGCGTTCACAAGCCCCGTGAATCAGTGTGTGGAGACGGCTATCGCGTGAAGCGCACAGGATACGGCCTTAGCTTCTTTCTGGGTGATGGACTCGGACATGGTCCACATGCCAACGAGGCCATTACCAAAGCCGGCGAGTTCTTTATGGCTACTGAAGAGCAGGATCCCGTGTTGATTATCAGGGAAATGCATGAAAAAGTACGACGGACAAGGGGGCTCGTTGCAACGGTGGCAGTATACGAAGCGGCGTCTAAACTATGGCGGATTTGCGGTGTCGGAAATATTTCCACACGCCTGTATACAGGTATTACATATAAGAATTATATGTCGTATAATGGCGCCGTTGGACTTACCATACCAAATTCGCTAAGGGAGTCCGTATTTCCCGCAGATCGTCATCAACACCTGGTTATGACGTCCGACGGCATTCGATCGCGCTGGGAATTGGGAAAATATCCATCGATTCTAAAATATGATTCAAGGCTCATGGCGGCCGTATTGTATAAGGATTTCAATCGCGGAAACGACGACACGTCCGTGGTGGTCGCCAAAGTGAACTGACGTAATGAAAGAGATTGTACGCGTAAACCTGGAAAACGAGATGGATCTCATCCTCGCCCATAAGCGGGCGATGAAGCTGAGTGAATTGACGGGTTTTTCACTCATCCAGCAGACCTCCATCGCGACGGCGGTATCCGAGATTGCCAGGTGCGCAATCGACCACGGAAGAAATGCCTGCCTTATTCTCGGCGTTGATATCGCCTCCGGTAAAAAGATGTACCGCGCCGTGATCTCTGACGTCACGGATTTTACTTCCCGCTGCGTCGAACCCGTTTCTTACGCGAAGAGACTCGTCGACAATGTTGAAGTGACCAAAAACCCGGGTGAATATCAGATCGTCCTCAAGCACCAGCTTGCCTTCGGAGGAACTATCTCCGACGCAAAGATCAGCTCCTTTATTTCGTATTTCAAGACGGAGCCTCCGCTGTCGCCATACGATGAACTTCGAAGGAAAAACCTGCTCCTGCAGGATATGGCTGAAAAGATCCGCGAAAGCGAAAACGAATATCGACTCCTTACGGATACCCTTCCCGTGATGATGTTCTCCGTAAACAATCGCGGAATGATCACGTATTCCAATAAATGGTTTCAGAACTTTCTTCATACTGTTCCCAAGGAGTTTTCGTCAGCGGCATGGCAATCTGTAATACATGCATCCGATTTCAACAGCTTCGCCCGTGAACTCGATCAGGCAATGGTTCGCCAGACTTCCTTTAGTGGCCAGTATCGCATTCGGGAGAAATCAACAGGGAAGCACATCTGGCACATTGTGTCGGTGATCCCGCTGCGGAACGAAAAGGAAATGGTAATCCGTTGGATTGGCTTCCTGGTGGATATCAACGCTCAGAAGGTCGTCGAACAAACGTTAAAGGATAACCGGGAACTGAAAGAGATTCAGCAGCAGCTTTTCCAACACCAGGAAGAACTTCAGCAAAAGGTTGTTGAGCTCAACCGAAGTAACTATGAACTTGAGCAGTTTGCGCACCTCGCATCGCATGATCTGCAGGAGCCCTTGCGCAAGTTGTTCTTCTACTCGGATGTATTGAAAAAGAAATACGCCGACAAAGTTGATGAAGCGGGTGCGGGCATGCTGAATAATATGGTTCGCGCCGCTGGACGGATGAAGGAGCTCATCACAGACCTTCTCACGTATTCGCAGATCCAGAAGCAGAAAATGAATTTTGAGTGGGTTGATTTAAATGAAGTGATGACCGAGGTTGTCAGGGATCTGGAAGTGGTAATCCGGGAAAAACAGGCGACTCTCGACATTCCGGCCCTTCCGAAAGTATACGGCAATTCAGTCAGGCTTCGGCAGTTGTTCACAAATCTTATATCAAATGCACTGAAGTACTCGCGCGCCGACAACGCGCCGCAGATCAGTGTGATGGTGGAGACTGATGAGAGGAGCGTGGTCATCCGTGTGAAAGACAACGGCATCGGCTTCGAAGAACAGTACAAGGAAAGAATATTCGGATTGTTTGAACGTTTACATAATCGTGACAAATATCCGGGAACGGGGATCGGGCTTTCGATCTGCAAGCGGATCACAGAATTGCACAATGGCAGCATTTCAGCTTGGTCGAAACCCAATGAGTACTCTGTCTTTGAAGTAAAACTTCCAAAAACTCCCGTGCTTCAGGAATGAAAAAAAACTGTCAAATCCTCGTTGTAGACGACGATCCCGAAGATCATCTCATCCTTCTGGAATACTTCCGTGAATTTGGGAAAGACGAGCATGTGAAGTTTCTGGAAAACGGGCAGGAAGCTCTCGATTTCCTTGAATCAATTGAAGATGATCAGGCATTGCCACGCCTCGTTGTACTGGACCTTAATATGCCCATCCTCAATGGTACACAGACGCTTTATAGATTAAAGCAGCTCCGGCGGTTCAGGAACATTCCTACTATTATTTTCTCTACCTCCGACAATGAAAACGAAAAGCGCAAATGTATGAGCTTTGGTGCAGCGGATTATGTGGTTAAGCCATCGACGTACGAAGAAGGACAGCAGATGGTGGAGCGGTTTACAGGCTATATCTCGGAGTGCTGATTACGGATTCAGCACAAATTCATTTCTCGACGGATAGTACTGCATCTTTTTCCAGTTAACGGAAAAAATCTTTCTTACAATGTCCGCAATTTCCGAATACGTCTGAGGCTTGTGCACGAAGAGGTTTGTGCCCCATCGGTAGCAGAATTCGATCGTGTCAAGATCCTTGATCGAGGTGTATACGATGATGGGAAGGTTGTCAAACTTCTTGTCGCTTCGTATTTCACGGATGCAGTCACGGCCATCGCGGTAGGGGAGGATAATGTCAAGGAAAAGCAGATCCGGGATTTTGTCGTGAATTAGTTTCATCAGCACGTCACCGTTCTCCGCCCGCGTCAGTATCACCTTTACAGGTACTTTTTCGATTGCATCGGCAAGAATATCAAAATCATCTTTGTCACCCTCCGCCATCAATACGTGAAGTTCTTCTTCCAGATTCTGATCCGCCATTTAGCCGTTTTAATAAGATTTCTGATTCTAAAATAGGACCTTTTGCCGATTATCGTGGAAGAGAAACCCAAATTATCGCATATTAATTTTCAGGCGTTTGCTTG
>JAEZGH010000067.1 GCA_023417065.1 Bacteroidota bacterium | reverse complement strand
AGAACGACAGCTGGACCATGCCGATCACCGTCAACTCGCCCAGCGAAACGCTCTACCTGCGGCTCACCACGGACGATTATGGATCGGACGTATCCTGGGAATTGCACAGTACCAACGGCATGCTCCTATACAGCGGCGGGCCCTACACCAACGTACAGGGCGGCCAGCAGATCAACGTGCCCATGTGCCTCTCCAACGGCTGCTACATCTTCAACATTCACGACGGTTTCGGCGATGGCATCTGCTGCGAATTCGGCAATGGAAACTACGTGATCGAGAACAACAACGGCGTGATCTTCGCGATCAACAGCGGCCAATACGGCGAAGGCAACGAAGATGAATTCTGCCTGTTCGATGTCGCGGTGGACGAATTGCAGGCCGGCGAGATCTCCATCTTCCCCAATCCCACGAGCGGCGCGATCGAGATCCGTTACGATGGGATCACTGCACCGGAGCAAATTTCGATCACCGACGCCAGCGGCAGGATCGTGATGGCAAAGGACATCCGCGGCGATCGCACACAGCTCGATCTTTCCCGACTTTCCGAAGGCGTGTACATGCTCACGCTCGAAGCCGCCGAAGGCCGGATCGTACGCAGACTGATCGTTCAGCGGTAAACTTTTCCGATAGGGATCTGGGCGCCTTGTCCGGCTGTCCATTCTGGCCGTCTCGCAGCGTCGGCCATTGCGGGCGCTCCGGGGTCCCCGCCTTCAGCGGGGCCTCCTCGCTGCACCGCATGGCAACGCCGCCGCTTCGCCGGGCCGCCATTCCCATCCGGGGCGCAAAAAGCCGCATTTCGTTCCTTGAACAGCATAGCCGGATCTCTGTGCTCTGAGCATCAAAGAATATTTGTCAAGATCTTTGCTCAACTTTGATCAGCAAGCTTCCACGATAAAAACCAGTGAAACCCATTCTCATACCGATCGTGTTCATCTTCAGCATGAAAGTATATGCTCAAAATGAGTTGACGTTTTCCTTGATCGGTTCTTATCAGTTCCACGAACAACAGGCGATTTCCTTAGGCTTTGGAACGACCAAAAAAGTAGACTGGCCTAAGGTGAATTTCGACCAATACATCAAGACAATGATAAGAGGTTCCATTTTTCTGACAGGTCAGGAAGGTGAGAATATTTACAGCGGAAGATGGACCACGTACTGGACAAGTGACTATGGTGGAATAGGAATGGATGGCAGAATTTTTATATTTCAGGGATCAATTCCACGATTGGATCTGGGACCATCCATCAAGATCGGATACCGATCCTTTTGGCTGGAATATTCCGCGAACTTCTTGATCGCCGATTACCCTTTCCATGATGCTGATCCGTCTCCGATCGCTTTTAAAGGATTGGAGCACAATCTCAATTTGACCTTGACCATAGTGATCAAGAGGAAAGAATAACGTTCGCTTCTTTCCAGAGACCTTTGGATCCAGCAATGATCCTTCCCGATCAATACTTCAACCAATAATACATCAACTTCACATACTCGTTGTTCACCATCAACAAGCCTTCTTCGTTCTCCCACCAGCGTTGCGGATCGTACTGTGAAGATGGCGCGCCGTGCACCAGCACGGTGATCCCATTTTTCCGGAAAGGTGCGCGGAATACACGTCCCACGCGGCGTGAATGGAGATCGGTGGTGAGCACCGTGATCGAATCGAAGCCCAGTTGCAGCGCGTGTTCGAGGATCGCGTGCGATTCCTCCCAGGTGCTGGTACCTTCAGCCAACACGTGCACGCGATCGGGATCGGCGCCAGATCGGACCATCATATCGGCGGTGAGCATGCCTTCGTTGTACATCATGCCGGCGGCCTCCATCACCTGCGGAATGTTCTTCCCGAGGCAATAGGCTTTGGGTGCAAGATCCCGATCGAGCCACTCGGCGGCCGCGCGGCCACGATCGGCGGGTGCACCGCCCAATACGTACAAAGCATGGGTGCGCACGGCGGGGTCGTTGTTGATCAGCAGATCGCCGGTGGCCCTGAGGATCGGAAAACGGAAAAGCCAGATCACCGTGAACAGCACGATGATCACGATCAATGGCCAGATGAATCTTCCGGATAGGATCCTGCGCATAGGGCGAAGATCGTCCTTGGGCGGGAACTTCGGTCCGGAACGGGGACCCGCGCCCCGGTCGCGCAGTACTGCGGGAGGAGCGGCAGCCCGGCGCAGCGGATGCCTACGGCCATGTGGTGCGAGGAGGCGACCAACGGAAGCCACCGCAGCCCCACGGCCGTTGGCCGCAGCAAGCCGGCTACAGCGGAATGCCGGAAAAGGCGCCCGAAAAAACGATCAATACGCACCGTTGCGCCGGCGCAGCGCCCACTCCAGCGTAAGCAGCGCGAGTATGATGTAGAAGATCCAGCGCAGTTCGATCAGATCGCTGAAGCTGGCGTGCGCATACGAGCGGGCCACGGGACCGCCCTCGCCGCCGATGCGATCGGCCAGTGCGAGCGGATCGTTCGCCACCACCGAACCCTGTGTGCGCGCAGCAATGTCCGCCCAGAGGCGGTGATCGGCCACGGTGCTCACTTGTTCGGCCATCAATTCGCGCACGTGGAATTCGCCGATCGCGGTGAACTTTTCGCCCTGCAGCCCGGTGCTG
>JAEZGH010000014.1 GCA_023417065.1 Bacteroidota bacterium | reverse complement strand
GCGCCATCGATCTCGCCGGGGCCGGGTCAGCCGGGGCTGAGCTCGAGTCGGCTGCGGCACAGAACCTGACCCGGGTGCGCCGGGTCGGCGCCCCGACCGGGGACCTGGGTCGGCTCCGGTCGTTCTGTGAGATCCGCACGGTGTGGGCTGCGAGGGGAAGGTGAGCTCGAGCGAGGTGCGGCTGCGGTCGATGCCACGCGCAGCGGTGATCTCCTTCGGATCGTCCTCGCCGCTGTGGTCGTGCTCCCCGCCGCTCCTTCCCCGGTTGGCCCCGCCTGCTGCGGTGCTCGCCGGCGCTGGGCTCGCCGACCGGATCGCCGTGTCGGAGATGTGGTTGGACGACGGGGCCCTGGTCGCGGACCTCGACGACAGCACCAGGGTGAGGGTTGCCGCCACCCGGGTCGGGGCCGAGTTCCCGGACCTGGATGTGCACTGCTCGGCGTGTGCGGGCCCGGATGTCTGCGCGCACGCGGTCGCCGCGTTGTTGTGCGCCCATGGTGCGGCGGGGACCGCTGGCCGTCTCGTCGACAAGTCGACCTGAACGCTTCCTGGTTGCACCTCACGCAGCTGCGGTGACCGTGAGCTGCACCCGAGCTCTGGAGTACATGATGGCCGCCACCGAGAACGCCCCCAGCACCGAACCCACTGCCGGCACTGCCGCCGCGGTGATCGCCGATGTGGACGCCGCGCTCGCTGCGGCCCTGGACCCTGCCGCGCACTCCACCGCGGAGGGTGTCGCGACCCTGGTGCGGGCCGCGCTCGCCGCGCATCGCTGAGCTGCAGCCGGGTTGCCGGCCGGGCCGACCCGTGCACGGTGAGCGGTACCGGGCGCCGCCCGGTGAGCCCCTTCGGGGCTGCAACAACCTGATGGAAGGAGTCCGAGATGGATGCGCTGAGCCGCCACATCTTCGACTGGCGGTCCGAGACCGCGAAGCCCTACTGGACTGCTGTCGCCTGGAAGGCGGTGCTCGACCAGGACGAGTTCTGGGTGCCGCGTGCCGCGTGGGTCCCCTACATCGTCGCGTCGATGAACGGAGCGACGCTCACCGACTGCGTCGGCGAGCGCGACGGTGAGCCCTTGCTCGTCGGCGAAGCACGCGAGGCCCTGTGGTTCTCCGCGAACTTCGACGTGGCCGGCATCGTGCGTGTCGCGGAGATGGATACGTCGTGGCGGGCGAACGTCGTCGGGTTCTTGTGGCGCCGCTGGTCGGCCAAGATCTGCCGCGGCCTGTCGTTCTCGCTGCTGCACGCCCTCGACCCGTTCGGCGAGATGCCGGACTTCGTCGCGGACGAGATCAGCCACGCGGACGTCGAGTACATGAAGCTCGCCGGCGACGCCGATGCGCGCCTCGAGTGGTTCAACGCCCTCCCGCTCATCGTGAGGCTGCGCGACTCGATCGTCGCCGACCGTGCCCGACGCGGCCCCGTCCTGTTGGGCGAGACCCCCGAACCCGGGCCCGCACCCGAGCTCATCGTCGCGACTCGTTGAGCGCCTGACCGACCTTCGAACCCCTACCGCTGCTGCGGTGGGGGTTCGTCGCGTTCGGGCGCCGATCCTCCGGGGTCTCAGGTGGTGGGGGCGCTGATCGCGGCGGTGTACCGGGTGAGGAACTCGACGGTGCGTTCCGCAGCGGCGCCGGCGACCTCGGCGACCTCGGTGTGGGAGAGGGTCCCGGTGCCGATGCCGGCGGCCGTGTTCGTCACGAGGCTGAACGCGGCGACCCCCAGGCCGCAGTGGCGGGCGGCGATCGTCTCGCACACCGTTGACATGCCGACGAGGTCGGCGCCCATCGCGGCTGCCATGCGGACCTCGGCGCGGGTCTCGTAGGACGGGCCGCGGAACGCCGCGTAGGTGTGCGGGGTCATCGCGTCGCCCCACATGTCCCAGCCGATGCGGTGCGCAACCTGGTTCAGGCGGCCGTCGTAGGGGTGGCTCATGTCGACGAACCGGCTGCGGTCGTCGTCGAGGGGACCTTCGAGTGGGTTCGCTCCGGTGAGGTTGATGTGGTCGCCGATAGCGACGAGCTGCCCGACGGCCAGTCCGCGGTAGGTGGCTCCGGCGGCGTTGGTGAGCACGACGGTGTGTGCGCCGAGGGCGGCGGCGACGCGCACGTTGTGCACGGTGCGGTGCACGTGGTGCCCTTCGTAGAGGTGGGTGCGCCCGGAGTACGCGAGCACCCGGTTGCCCCCGGAGGCGCCGGCGACGATCCGTCCGGCGTGGCCGGGCACGGTCGGTGCGGCGAACCCGGTCCCTTCGCCCATGGCGACGACCTCGGCGTTGGTGAGGGTCTCGGGGTACGCGCCGAGACCGGAGCCGCACACGACGGCGATGTCGATGTGGGTGCCGTCGGGGCGTTCGGTGAGCCCGAGGCCTGCGGCGAGGAGCTTCGCGGCGTGTTCGGCTGCGGCGAACGGCTGGTGTTCGGGGAGGGGGCCGGACCAGCGGTGCGGTGCGGGTCGGCGGGTGCGTTGCGTCATCGTTGCTCCAAGGTCGTCGCCCGCCGCGGTGCGGGCGTCCGCTTCCGACGGTGCCCTGCGCCGCCACCTCCGCAGCACACCGGCGGTGGCGTGGCACACCACCGGCGCCTGCTGCGCGCTGTCACCGGTCGGGCACGGTCGTGGTGACCCGAGCCGAGGAGTTCACCGTGGCCGCACAGTTCACCGTCACCCAGACCCGCACCGATTCGATGACGGTGACGTCGTTCGGGCCGGTCGCGCTGCTCGAGTTCACCGCAGCCGGCGACGACACCCCCTCCACCCGGACGTTGGTCTCCGCCGCGGGCCTCGCGGAGGCGTTGGCAGCCCCGGAGCCGCTCACCGCGGCGGCGGAGCTCCCGCCACATGTGGTGCTCACCGACGCCGGTGCCGCCCGTCTCGCCGCTGAGGGGGTGTCGTTCCTCTTCGACGGTTCCACCTCCGGCAACCTGGTCATCGGCTGGGAGCAGCCGACCGAGGAGCTCGTCGCCGCCCTCGAGGCGTTCTCGGAGCTCGAGCTCGCTGAGCGCACCTTCGAGCTGGACTTCTCATCCCATGGCCTGTGGCGCCTGGATGCTGAGGACTCCGATGGCCCGGTGCACGCACCGGTGCTCTTCGAGGTCTCCGGTGCCCTCTTCGACGTCGATGCCGCCGAGGCGCACCTGCGTGCCCTGCCGAAGGTGATCTCGGTGCGCCGACGCGAGGGCCGATCCGGGTTCGATCCGACGCCTGCGACCCTCGACGTCGTCGCGAACGTGTCCGCTGAGGTGTGGTCGGCGATGTGCGCGCACACCGCTGTCCAGTACTCGTGGCCCGAGGGGGCGCAGCGGCGTCCGCCGGCCCCGTCGATCGCGATGGCGACGCAGATCCTCACCTGGTACCTGGCCCATGGTGACGCACCGGCCGGGGACCCGTTCGGGC
>JAEZGH010000046.1 GCA_023417065.1 Bacteroidota bacterium | reverse complement strand
AAAGCAGCGGCCTGATCTCGGGGTCAATACCTTTTTCTTCCCAGAAAAGGTATCCAAACAAAAAACATCGGACCGCGGGCGGTCAAAAATGAAAAAAGCCGCCTCATGACTTTTGAGACGGCCTCTTCTTGTTTCATCGTTACAGGTGACTGTTCTGTTCGTGAAGTTGTGCGTCCACTACGGCGATAGCCGCCATATTAACGATTTCACGTATCGAACTACCGAGTTGAAGGATATGAACAGGCTTTTTCATGCCGAGGAGGATCGGCCCGATAGCTTCGCCTCCGCCTATTTCCATCAATAGTTTGTAGGCAATGTTTCCTGAAGCAAGATCCGGAAATATCAGTGTGTTTGCTCCTTCCTTCGCGAGAGCGCTGAAGGGGAAGTTCTCCTGCTGAATCTGTGTGTTGATCGCGACGTTTGCCTGTATGTCTCCTTCAATGATAAGGTCAGGATTTTTTGCCTTGGCAATTTCCATGGCTTCGCGCGCCTTTTGAGGAACGACGCCTTTTGAAGAACCAAAGTTTGAATAGGAGAGCAGTGCGATCCTCGGCTGAATATTGAAGAAGCCAACACCGCGGGCCGTGAGCTCAACAATTTCAGCAAGCTCTTCTGCGGTGGGATTTACGTTTACGGTCGTATCGGCCAGGAAGTACGTTCCCTTTTTGTTCATGATGATGTACATACCAGCCACGCGGTCGAACGACTCTGCCGTTCCAATGATCTGAAGCGATGGAAGTATTGTCTTTGGATAGTCCTTGGTAAGACCGCTTACGACAGCATCAGCGTCGCCGAGTTCAACCATCATAGCTGCATAATAATTCCGGTCGCGCATCAGGCGCAGGCAGTCCTGATAAGACATACCCTTGCGTTGACGCTTCTGGTAGAGTACGTCCGCATATCGACTCAACGTTTCCGACTCTTCCATCGGATAATATATCGGGCAGTCAGCCAGATCGAGTTTGTACTCTTCGATGAGATCGAGTATTTCTTTTTTCGGACCGAGCAGGATCGGCTGAGCGATTCCTTCGTCTTTCAGAACCTGTGCTGCCTTGAGGATTTTGTGATGGTCTGCTTCCGCGAAGACAACGCGTTTCGGATTTTTCTTGGCGCGGTCAATTATGCGTGACATCAGCTTGTGGTCAATGCCGATGCGGCTCAGAAGTTCCTCGTGATAAGCGTGCCAGTCGGTAATGGGCTGTTTGGCGATACCTGATTCAATGGCAGCCTTCGCCACGGCCGGAGAGATCGTGGTTATCAGGCGGGGATCGAGCGGTTTCGGGATGAGGTAATCACGACCGAACTTGATTTTGTCGGCGCCATAGGCCTTGATGACAATTTCGGGAACTGGTTCCTTGGCCAGAGCTGCAAGTGCCTTCACCGCAGCAAGCTTCATTTCTTCGTTGATTTCAGTTGCTCTTACGTCGAGCGCACCGCGGAAGATGTAAGGGAAACCTAATACGTTGTTGACCTGATTCGGGTGGTCTGATCGTCCGGTAGCCAGCAACGCATCTGGACGCGCTTTGCGGGCGATGTGGTATTCAATTTCCGGGTTCGGATTCGCCAGGGCAAACACGATCGGATTTTCGTTCATGTTCTTCAGGTCATCAGGTGTAATGGCATCGGCGACGGACAATCCGACGAACACATCACTACCCTTCATGGCTTCCTGAAGTGTATCGACGTCGACGTCCGTTACAAACTGACTTTTTATTTCATCGAGATTAGTGCGTTTCTTATTCAGGACGCCCTTGCTGTCGCACATGATGATGTTTTCTTTCTTCGCGCCGAGAGCCTTGTAGAGTTTGGTGCAACTGACAGCAGCAGCACCGGCGCCGTTCACCACGATCTTCACGTTGGCGATGTCTTTGCCTACGAGCTCAAGCGCGTTGAGCAACGCAGCCGCTGAGATGATAGCAGTTCCGTGTTGATCGTCGTGCATCACAGGAATATTCATGCGCTCGCGAAGCTCCTTTTCAATCTTGAAACACTCAGGCGCTTTGATGTCCTCCAGATTGACGCCGCCAAAGGTTGGTTCGAGAGCTTTTACAATCCGTATGAATGCATCGGGATCTTTTTCGTCGATTTCAATATCAAACACGTCGATGCCTGCAAATTTCTTGAACAATACTCCTTTGCCTTCCATTACGGGCTTTGAAGCATCGGGGCCGATATCTCCCAATCCAAGTACGGCAGTACCATTGGAGATCACCGCTACCAGGTTTCCCTTCGATGTATATTTATAAACATCCTCTTTGTTGGCTGCTATTTCCTTGCATGGCTCAGCCACACCGGGCGAATAGGCCAGCGCGAGATCAAGCTGAGAACTGAGGACTTTCGTGGGTACAACTTCAATTTTTCCAGGCTGCCCCATCATGTGATAGTTCAGGGCATCCTGTTTCCTGATTTTAATGGACATTTCAATATGTGGATTAGAGGGGCTAAATATAAGAACCCCCACGGAAGATAATAAGCTCTTTCGACCGACTTTCGTCAGCCGGCCCCGATAGTTGCAGGATTGTCTCTGAAAAATAAGGTGTCAGGACTTCACAGTTTCGCCTACGGGGTCGGCCGGGGTAACCGGTTCTGACGATGTCATGCCGCTTTCAGCCTGAAACTTCTCCAGTAATTTGAGGCCCTCTTTTTCGTATGTCGCGTTGTCGAGGTCGATCGAACGCATAAACTCGCCCGAATAGCTGATGGCCTTTTTCATAGTTGCCAGCTTACGCGCAATGTCGTTTTTGAGCACCTCCATCGACTGCTCAACCAGAAGTTTCTTCTCCGGATCGCCTTTGAATATCTTCTGTGCGCTGCTGAGTGCCTTGTTTCCTGAAGTTACAGATTTGTAAAGATCTTTCTTCAGATCAAGTTCATTCTTCGCGTCTTCGATCAGGTATGCACTGTTCTTGTAGATCTGTGTAAGATAGTCGCCGATCTTTGAAAGATTTTCGCGGATTGGTTCAAGTTGGTGGATGTATTCATTCAACCTTCCGATCTGACGCGTCGTGTTCGTCAGTTCAGGCAGCATGTCCTTTTCCTTTGCTGTTTGTGCCCGGATCATCAGCCGGTTTATCTCCGTTTGCTTTTCTTTGATCTTCAGCTCGATCTTTTCTTTTTGCGTATCGACATCAATAGACTGCCGGTAAAGCTTCTCGCGCTCTTCTTCCATGTCGACGATGTAGTCTTCAGCAATAACGAACGGATCCATTTCAATTACCAGGCCCACGAGTTTTTTCATCACCAGTTCGTAGGAATAAAACAAGCTCAGCCGAAGCTTTCGGTGTGTTACCGCGTACAGAAACAGCCCCAGCGAAGCGATGGCGATTCCCAGGTTGAGTGTGTTCCATACTACCTTGGTGAGGATCGGTACCAGAAAGTAACCCGCCACGAGCATCAGGCCGATGCCTACGATAATTCCAAACTTACCTCCTGGACGACGCCAGTAAGACTTGAGAGTGTGCTGCTGGGGGAAGATGTTTGTTTGCATTGCGGTTACTTTTAAGGTTACCTATCGTTTTACGTTTTTAGCCATCGGAGTATTAGTAAAGTTAAACGAATAAAGGGGAATAAAAAGTTACAAAGCCGCCGGATCAAGGGGTGATTCAGGTCACCGGCGTGTCGCCTTTCGCGGCAGTTGTAGTTTGGTTTTCAACGCGAAAGCGGCATTGTGAAGGGGCGCTCACAGAAGTAATAAATACTGGCGGATTCCCGGAAATTTCAGATCGTAATTCTTATTCTGTAAACTACCTTTGCAGGATAATGAAATTTCTGGCAACATCATTTTTTCTTCTTGTGATTGCTTTTGCGGCTTCCGCGGCAATGCCCTACACGCTGTTCCGGGAAAACGGAAAGGTTGGGTTGAAGAATGAGGCCGGAGAAGTAGTCATTCCTGCCAAATACGAAGGCATTGGCTGGAGCAACGGCAAGTTTTCAGTTGTCGAAAATGTCACCGGTTGCAAATCAGGTAATGCGTGGGGACTTATCAGTCTCAGCAATCAACAGGTGACAAAGCATGAATTTGACGAACTCCTTCCGGGAGAATCCAATATTCTTATTGCGCGGAAGAAGTCACTTAATTCGCCCAGGGCGCTGATTGGCGCAATTTCATCCTCTGGAAAAGAGATCATTCCGTTCGTTTACGACGGGATAATAATCTCATCCCTTCGTGCCATCGTCTTTACTAAAATCGGGAACCAATTCAAGTACGGTCTGATAAACCTGGAGAACAAGACGCTTATTCCACAGCAGTACCAGGATATCCGCCCCATCGGCACCCTGCGCTACGCAGTGCGAAACTTCGAAGGGAAGATTGCAATTTTTACCGATGCCGGAAAACAGATCAGCGCGTTCACTATTGACAGTATTTCGTCCTTTCACAAGGACTACGCTATCCTCTACGAAGGAAAACATCAGGGGCTGATTAACCGGAATGGTGAAGTCAGGCTACCTGCGAAGTATCGTGAAGTGAAAATCGATGCCGATGACCGGATACATTTCCGTCAGGCGGATCAATGGTATTTCCTGAGCGGCGACAATAAACGCCTTCGTGAACTCCGCGTTGATTCGGTGGATGTGATTGAAAAAGGGTTGTATAAAATTGCGACTTCGGGACAGGTGCAGCTAACTGACAAAGATTTTAACTCTATCGTTCAGGGCGTTTTTGATAACATCGGATCGTTTTCCAAAGGAAAGGCGACCTATGTCCTGAAGGAACTGACCGGAGTCATCCAAAAAGACGGAACGGTCGTGATTCCTGCACTTTACAACGAGATTCAAAACGTCGACAATTTTTTCCTGGCGCAAGGTGGAAACGGGAACCAACGATCCTGGATCCTTTTTGATTCAGTAGGCACGCGGCTTACGCAAAAGTCGTATCAGCAGATGCGTCCGCTGAAGAGTAATTTCTTCGCCGTCGGGAATCGCGGATACTGGGGGGTGGTAGACGCTTCCGGCAGGGAGGTCGTTGCGATCATTTACGATTCGCTGAGTCAGTTTCGGGATAATCTGCTTGTCGTAAAATTCAAGGGACTCAACGGCGTGATTGACCTCAATGAGCGCTGGGTGGTGACGCCGCGGGCGAATAAACTGACGCTGGTCGGAGCAAACCATTATCTGGAAGAGTCTCCAACGTCAGTTAATCTCAAAGAGATCCGTGGCAACGTAATCTACTTCACTTCGAACAGGGTGGAAGCCCACGATGGATATCTGCTCGAGTATTTGCCGTCGGGAAACATCTGGAAGGTTGACTTCAATGGTGTGATAGTAGATCGCACGATGAACCCTAAGGAAGCTACAGATATGATCTATCAGGAATCTGAAGGTTATCGGGCCGTGAAGCGAAACGGGCGTTATGGATTTATCGACCGCGAAGGCCGATTGCGTATAGCCAACCGTTACGAAGGCGTACAACCTTTCCGTGAAGGCTTCGCTGCGGTCAAGATTCTCGGCAAGTGGGGCTTTATCAACCTGCACGATAACATTACCGTTCAGCCAGTGTACGATGAGGTTGAGTCGTTCGAGAACAAAAGGGCTCTCGTACGACAAAAAGGAATGTACGGACTCATTGATCCGCAGGGGAAGCTGGTACTTCCGGTGAGGTATCAATCTATCGAAGCGCTGTCTTCCGGAAATCTGCTGATTCGCATTGACAACCTTTATGGGCTTGCGGATGCTTCCGGCAAAATGCTGATTACGGCGCGCTATGACAAGCTCATCGATACTGGCAAAGGTTACGTGATAGCCGTGAAGAACGGCAAGTATGGCGTTTTGTCATTGGAAGGTGTCAATACGGTGCCGATCATGTACGATTTCATCAAGTATGATCCTCATGAGGACGTCTTTCTTGCCATGCAAAAGGCAACGTGGGAAGTGCTTGACCGATAAGTCACGAGGCACGATGAAAAGATGAAAACAATAAAAAAGGGCTGTCTGTGAAGACGGCCCTTTGATGTTTTTCGGGACTTGATTAATCTTTTTTCTGGACACCGCCGGACTGGCCGGCCTTTCCAGTACCAGAGATTGCCTGGCGCATATCAGTATCTGCCTGAACGTTCTGCATCTTGTAATAGTCCATAACACCGAGGTTTCCTTTGACAAAGGCATCGGCCATTGCCCTGGGAATTTCGGCTTCGGCTTCGATTACTTTCGCGCGGGCTTCCTGGGCTTTCGCTTTCATTTCCTGTTCCAGGGCGACAGCCATTGCGCGCCGTTCTTCTGCCTTAGCTTCAGCGACCTTGAGATCGGCTGTTGCCTGATCAATTTGAAGTTTTGCTCCGATGTTGGCTCCGACATCCACGTCGGCGATATCTATCGAAAGGATTTCAAAGGCTGTTCCTGCATCAAGACCACGGGAAAGTACCAGCTTCGAGATGTTGTCCGGGCTTTCCAATACCTCTTTGTGAGATTTTGCTGAACCGATAGAGGATACGATACCCTCGCCGACACGCGCAAGAATGGTGTCTTCACCGGCTCCACCTACAAGCTGAGCGATGCTGGCGCGGACAGTAACCCGCGCTACGGCGATAAGCTGAATACCGTCTGCAGCCACTGCAGCTACCTTAGGTGTGGTAATCACCTTAGGGTTTACGGAAATCTGAACGGCCTGGAATACATCGCGTCCGGCAAGGTCGATGGCCGTAGCCTGTTTGAAGCTGAGGTTGATATTTGCCTTGTCGGCGGAAATCAGCGCGCGTATTACGTTAGGCACATTACCTCCCGCCAGATAATGCGTTTCCAGTTCGTTGGAAGAAATTTGAAGGCCCGCCTTTGTTGCTGTGATCAATGATTCAACAACTACGCGCGGCGGCACTTTCCGGATTCGCATGAACACCAGCTCAAAGAGGCCAACCTTTACATTTGAAAAGAGCGCCGTAATCCAGAGATTAACCGGAACGAAATAGAGAAAAATGAAAAGGAGGATTATTGATCCGGCGACAATGCCAAGTAAATAAAGAGGTTGTTCCATCATAGCGGGTAAGTTAGTTCTATTTTATTTCCTGAACGAAGATTTGGTGAAGTTCAATGTAGACGACACGTATGGGCTGTTGGGCCTTCACATAATCGCCGTTGGTCCGGACTTCGAAGATCTGCCCGTTGATTTCTGCTTTGCCAACGGGGCGAAGGGTTGATACCGTAACTCCCTCGTCACCGACGTTCACGGTATCTGTAAGGCCTTCATTTACCCGGCTATTGATCGACGATTTGAGGGAATATCGTCGCCAGGCACCGGATCGGAAGCTGAAGAACAGCGCGACTGCCGTGGTTGAAAGAGTTCCCAGTAGTACATAAAAGCCGATATCGTCACCAAAGTGCCGATACGAAACGAGTACTCCGATTCCGGCAAAGATTAACCCGAGCACACCAACCACGGTAGTCCCCGGGATAAAAATGACCTCCACGATAATCAGGACAAGTCCGATTATTATGAGCGAAAGTATGATGATCCACATTACCATGATCTTGTTCGTCCTGTGTATTTAAACGGGAGGGACACGAAAGTGGGAATTATTTCCGGAAAAATCCAGAAAGGCCGGTTGATCGGGATCAATATGCGCGTGCGAAAAGGACTCGTCTAGAAGATTCCTTGCCCGAATAGATGCATTTTCCGGATTCTTCTGGGGAATCCAGCAAAATACACCTGATTGTAGCCTTCGTTTCTTCCTTGATAGCGGCCTCCGTTTCTTTTGTTCCGTCCCAGTGAGCGGCAATAAAACCTCCTTTTTCGTCCAAAACCTTCTTGAACTCGTCGTATGTATCGACAGGGGTAGTCATTTGTGCCTGGAAGGACTTGGCCCGGGCATATATTCCGGCTTGAATTTCGTCAAGCAGTGCAGGGATTGTGGTAGCAACCTCCTCCAGTCTCAGTGTCGACTTCTCGCGCGTATCGCGGCGCGCCACTTCCACAGTGCCGTTTTCCAGATCCCGGGGGCCGATTGCAAGGCGTACAGGGACACCTTTGAGTTCCCATTCGGCAAACTTAAATCCGGGCTTGTGTGTATCGCGGTTGTCGAATTTTACCGTTAGTCCGAGTTTCTTCAGTTGTCCTGTGATTTCAGCCACCTTTTCAGAAATACGCGCGAGCTCGTCATCGGATTTGTAGATCGGGACAATCACCACGTGAATTGGAGCAAGCTTTGGAGGCAGGACTAGTCCGTCGTCGTCGGAGTGAGCCATAATGAGAGCGCCCATAAGACGGGTGCTCACTCCCCAGCTCGTGCCCCACACGTGCTGGAGTTTTCCGTCCTTGCCGGTGAACTGAACATCAAAGGCTTTGGCGAAATTCTGTCCGAGGAAATGCGATGTGCCTGCCTGGAGGGCCTTACCGTCCTGCATCATTGCCTCGATGCAGTAGGTATCAATTGCGCCGGGGAAGCGTTCGCCTTCGGATTTGCGGCCTTTGTACACGGGCAATGCCATGAACTGTTCGGCGAACGTTGCGTATACTTCCAGCATTTGAACTGTTTCGGCTACCGCTTCCTCGGAGGTACTGTGTGCCGTGTGGCCTTCCTGCCAAAGAAATTCGGCCGTACGCAGGAACAGGCGCGTACGCATTTCCCAACGCACAACGTTAGCCCATTGATTGACGAGAATAGGCAGGTCGCGGTAAGAATGAATCCACTTTTTATACGTATTCCAGATAATTGCTTCGCTGGTAGGTCTTACGACGAGTTCTTCCTCGAGTTTTGCTTCGGGATCCACTATCAGGCGGCCCTTTTTATCCGGATCGTTTTTCAGCCGATAATGGGTAACAATGGCGCATTCCTTGGCAAATCCTTCGGCATTTTGTTCCTCAGCTTCGAATAAACTCTTTGGCACAAACAAGGGGAAATAGGCGTTAGAGTGCCCTGTTTCCTTGAACATGGTGTCCAGGGCCTGCTGCATCTTTTCCCAGATGCTGTAGCCATAGGGCTTGATTACCATACATCCTCTGACGTCAGAGTGTTCGGCCAGGTCGGCCTTCTTCACTAATTCGTTGTACCACAAAGAGTAATCTTCAGATCTGCTTGGTAATTCCTTGCCCATGCTGGTATAATTATTGTTTCTTTTTATTACGAAAAGGCAAATATAAATCTACGGTAAAGAATAACCAGTTAAATTTTGTAGCTTTATCGATGCACTTTATTGGCAGTTTAACGTTAATGTATTGATAGTACGTACTAACTGAACAGACATGAAAAGCAGGATTCTTGGCATCTATATACTGACACTTTTTACAGTGTCTGCCGTGGCTCAGGATATTGAGCACGATGATATGTATTTCAACTCGAAAGACCGGCAGAAACTGCGCGATCTCTCGGCTCAGCAATATGCGGCTGCCGATGCCAGGAAGGCAAACCGGCGTTCGAACGCCTCGGATGAATTGAACCCGACGGATAGCTATTCGGCACGGACGGTCAATCCTGAGTACTCATCGCGCGAAAATGCAGAAACTGCTCAGGCCGACAACGAAGACTACTTCATCAACAATTATCAATATCAGAATGCAAACAATCTGAACCAGTTTAACAACAATTTCAACAACTGGTATAACAGCACGTGGTATCATGGTAATTATTGGGGGCCGTCCATCTATTCATGGAATTCGCCCTTCTACGGTAGTTATTACAACGCCTGGGGTAACCCCTGGAATGATCCTTATTACAGATCGAGCTATTCAAGTTCTTTCAGCTTCTATTGGGGCAGCAGATGGAACTATGGCTGGGGGTATAATAATTACTGGGGAAATCCCACGAGTGCATGGTCCTGGGATTACTACGGATGGGGCTCTCCCTATGCGTATGGTTACAATTCCTGGTATAACAGATCATGGTACGGAGGTTACCCGCGTGTAATTATCGTAGATAATAGTGGAGAGGGTAGCAGCCGTAAGGTTGTTTATGGTAAGCGGCCTGTGAGAAGTGAATCAGCGGGGGCAAATCAGTACAATAACTCCAGGACCAGAACGTCTTCGTACACCCAGAGCAATACTTCCGGCAGCAGGACGAATTCCAACGGCCGGACAAGCAGCGGTGCGAGTGAATATTATAATAAGTCGTGGAGGTACACAAACCCTTCGAACACTAGTAATTCGAATTCCAACAGCTCGTACAATTCTAACTCGCGGACCCGTACGTCTAACTATTCCAATTCCTATCAGAACTCATCGTTCGGGAATTCGAATAATTCGTACAGCGCGCCGAGCCGAAGCAGCTCACCATCCTATAACAGTGGTGGGACTACGCGAAGCTCGTCGCCTGCGCCTTCAGGAGGATCCAACGGGAGGTCCAGAGGCGGTAGATAGTTCCTTTCCTTTAACGCAAGCATTATGAAAATGAGGTCATTTTTCTTCCTCAGCGCTATCGCTTTGCTCTTTTCCGGCGGACTGTACGGCCAGAGTTATACCGAAACGGCGCTGCTCTTCAGCCAGACGCGGCCCGGCGGAAGTGCCCGGATTCAGGCACTTGGCGGTACGCAGATTTCACTCGGCGGTGATTTTAGCTCGGCATATTCGAATCCGGCCGGACTGGGAATGTATAATCGGTCAGAGTTTGCACTTTCCATCGGTCAACGTGGAATTACAAACGACACGCGCTACTTCGGAACTAAGGTTTCTGAAGATGATTCAAAACTGAATATCCCCGGGTTTGCTGCCGTATTCAACGTGCCTTCGGGACGTGACGGTGGAAGTTTTATCGGCGGTTCATTTGCGATTTCCTTTAACCGGATCAACGACTTCAATAATACGATCCGATATAGGGGTGATAATAACGCCAACTCAATCATTCCTTCTTTTATGGAGGCAGCCTGGGGAGCAACCACGGATCAGTTCATGGAAGGTGGATATAACTACAACTCACCCGTGGGACTGGCCTATTACAACTATTTGTTCGGCCCGACAGACGCGCTTGACCCGTCATTTCCCCGAGATCAGTATTTTACCGATGTTCAATCCAATTTCCAGGAATACCTTTCGGATGCCCGTCAGGCGGAACAAATCGTTACATCCGGCGCCTCTAATCAATGGAGTATCAGCTATGGAGCCAACTTTGATGATCGCATCTTTGTCGGTGGAGGAATTGGAATAACATCTATCCGCTATAAGTCGAACAAACTGTTTTCAGAGAGCTACGACGTGGACCCATTCTTTACGGGGCTGGAACTCGATGAAACGCTTAGAATTACGGGATCGGGAATCAATGCGACTTTGGGTGCAATCTTCCGACCTGTTGATTTTATTCAGGTAGGGGTCGCGTACACAACGCCGACATATTATGAACTAGTAGAGAGGTATGAAGCGTGGATGGACACAGAATGGAAACAATTCGATTACTACGGGGATGGCAAGACGATCTTAGACAACGAATCGGCGGGTACCGATGTCGTTACTTCCGAGTATAATTTCAGGGCTCCGTCGCGGTTATCTGCTGGCGCGACCTTCCTGTCGAAATACGGCTTCGTTTCCGCAGATGTTGAGTATATGAATCCTTCAAAGGCGAAGTACAGCTCCGAAATTGACGGAATTTCTTATGCACCGGAGAATGATGACATACGCCGTGACCTTGAATCGACGCTGAATTTCCGGCTCGGTGCGGAGTTCCGATACAATATTCTCAGGGTGCGGGGCGGCTTCTCGTCGCAGGCGAGTGGTTGGGCAAACGAGGCACTGGGAAAACGCATCAACGCGATATCGGGTGGTTTGGGAGTTCGGTTTAAACGCGCGTATGTTGATTTTGCGCTGATACAGACCAAGCGTGATAGCCAGTATATCCCGTATCACCTATCCGAAAACGGGCCCCTTTTCGAAGAGGTGGACAGTGGAAATATGGATATCCAACTTTTCAGCCCGGTTGTTGACATCAAGCAGAAAATCCTTACCGGGATGATTACGATTGGTATCACCTATTAACTCCGCTCCGATGGATTGCGTCAATTACTTTGCTCACATCGGGATTGCTGATAATCAGGGCAGCCTGTTCGTAGACCAGTTGTCGTGTTTCAAGCAGTGATGTAAGTCGCGTTTCACGGTCCTGGTCAGTCTCCAACAGTGGCCGGTTTTTGGAATTTCGCAGTCGCTGCAGGAGGGTGGTGATCGGCACCTTCAGATATATCGTTAAGCCTGAGGATTTAAGGGTTTCCATGTTTCCGAAAAAGCACGGCGCACCACCGCCCGTCGCGAGAACAAAGCTGCTTCCCTTTCCGGCGAATTCCCGCAATAACGTGGATTCTATTAACCTGAAGTGATCTTCTCCCGATTGACCAAAGATTTCGGGAATGGTGCGGCCCTCCCTTTTTTCGATTTCCTTATCGAGATCATAAAACGGCAGTGCTAACGCACCCGCTAGTTGTCGTCCTAAGGTGCTCTTTCCCGCCCCCGGCATTCCAATCAGAAAGATCTTCATCCTATTGGGCATTCAGCAGAGACAGTACATCGCTCGCATCCGGTGTGTCGTTGTGGTGCCACATGCCCATAACGGTACCGTTGCTCCAAAGCGTGATGCCCGGATTTGCGCGCACGATAGTTTTCAGAACCGTGGCGTCGGCCAGGTAATACGGAATAGCGAGTTGATGTTCATGACGGAAAGCCTCTGCTTCATCCGGACCGGAGGCTGTTAAAATCATCATATCAACCTTCCCATCCAGATTGTTGATCAACGCGCGTATTGCATCCATGTTGTCCGTGGATGCTTTTCGGACGTCGTAGATAACAAATAGTAGTTTGTTACCATCGAAGGTCATCTGAGTGACATCATCCCCTTCGGCACTTGATACAGAATAGTCGGTGATTTTTGCTTTTGTTTTTTCTGGATTAAGTTGCTCGACGCTCTTATAAGTATAGAGCGTGGTATCCATCAGATATTTTGTGGAACGCTCCTCTTTGCCGTTGTCCTTCCGTATGAAAACGTATTCAAAAATCGGAGCCTCCTGAGGCCGCATTTGTTCAGGGATGTTATTTCCGATTTTATAGGCGCGGAAATCAATGAATGGGAGATGTTTAATGGCGTAGATGCCAACGGCAAGCGATAGCACCGTTACCACCCCGATCACGAGATTTCCTGTTCTTGTATAAAGCACCGGGCGGTAACTCTTGCGATACCAAAAGAGATGAAGAACAAATACCAGGAGAATCAGGTCTTTGATGAATGACTGTAGGGGAGTGAGTTTGATGGCGTCTCCGAAGCAGCCGCAATCTGTTACGGCATTGGTAAAATGAGAATAGCCGGTCAGGAATGTAAAGAAGACCAGCAGAATGAGCATCAGGGTTGCCGTGAGGTTCATTCTCCAGAAAATGAGTACCGCCACACCCAGCGCGATTTCCAGAATGATCATGATCAGTCCGATCTCAAGTGCGATGCCTCTGAAGATCAGGAAAACGGGGTGGAAGTCGGACGCGAATACTTCAAAGTACTCCTCCATTTTGATCTGTGTTCCGATCGGATCGTTGAGTTTGATCAGGCCGGAGAATATGAACAGGATACCGATAAAGAATCTGGAAAACTGATCAATTGCTTTTCTCATAGTTAATACCGGAATGTTATTTAGTCAGTTAACAGGATCAGGGCAAAAACAGCATAATTGATCATATCCTGATAGTTTGCCTTGACACCTTCGCTCACAAGGGTCTTTCCCTGATTATCTTCAATTTGTTTTACGCGCAGCAGTTTCATCAGAATGATGTCTGTGATAGAGGTGACACGCATGTCGCGCCACGCCTCGCCGTAGTCGTGGTTTTTGTTTTGAAGTAATGCGAATGTTTCGTCGACCACTTCATCATAGAGTGGCTTCAATTCTTCGTATGAGAGTTCGAGGGCGGCGTTTTCCGGAAGCCGGATTTGGATCAGGGCGATGATGCAGTAGTTGATGATTCCGATGAATTCATCGCGTACGGGGTCTCCCACTTTCTGCACACCCTTTTCCTGAATACTGCGGATTCGCTGTGCTTTTATGAAAATCTGATCGGTTATGGAAGGTAACCGCAGGATACGCCATGCTGTTCCGTAGTCGCGCGTCTTTTTCTCAAAGAGCGATTGACACGTAGCGATGATGGCTTTGTATTCCTGTGCTGTTTTTTCAACCACAAACAAAAATTTAGCTTTAACTTGGTAATTTGAATTGAAAACTCTTTTTCTAAATGAGATTTTCGTCCGAAAGTACGGGATTTTTGTTAAACCACACACTGAATATACAGGGGGTGTTGATGGACCTTCGCGAGCCGAAGGTGATGGGAATCCTGAATGTAACTCCCGACAGTTTTTTCGACGGAAACCGCTATACTGAGCGGGATGCGATCCTGAGGCGAGTGATGCAAATGGTGGATGACGGCGCCAGCATCATTGATGTGGGCGGTTATTCGACGAGGCCCGGTGCGGGGGAGGTATCAGAATCCGAAGAAATCGATCGCGTCGCACGGCCCATTGGATGGATTCGGCGTGAATTTCCGGACGTCGTTATCTCTGTGGATACATTCCGCGGTGCAGTAGCGAGGGCTGCCTGCCAGGAGGGAGCAAATATCATCAACGACGTCTCAGGCGGTAATCTCGACGCTGGTATGATACCCGCAGTAGCGGAGCTTCAGGTGCCTTACATCCTGATGCATATGAGAGGAACACCGGCAACAATGGCCAGCCACTCCGTATATGAGAATGTAACCCGCGACGTGATTGCCGAACTCCAGGTGACAGTTACGAAGCTCGTGAGTCAGGGCACTCGCGATGTAATAATCGATCCCGGCTTTGGCTTTGCTAAAACTGTTGATCAGAATTTTAAAATGCTGCAGAACTTATCACAGTTCTGGGCGCTCAATCGGCCATTGATGGTGGGTGTCAGCCGAAAGTCGATGATATGGAAGACATTGAACATTACTCCTGAAGAAGCGCTCAATGGAACCTCAGTCCTCCATACCGTCGCATTACTGCGCGGGGCTTCAATCCTCAGGGTCCACGATGTGAAGGAAGCACGGCAGGCAGTCGATTTGCTGAAGCATCTTGGTTAAGCAGTAATTCTCTCCCGCGTATGGTGAAGAGGAGGTTGAAATAAATACCTTTGTTATAGAATGCTATACCTGATCAAAATAGGATTTCTTGACGTATCGCTTGTTGATTTCATCGACATAGCGCTGGTCAGCCTGTTGTTGTATCAGGTGTATAAGCTAATCCGCGGTAGTATTGCTGTTAACATCTTCCTCGGAATCCTGGCACTGTATCTAATCTATCTCATCGTTCGTGCAGCGCAGATGGAACTGCTGGCTACGATCCTGGGGCAGTTTATGGGGGTCGGAGTACTGGCGATGATTATTCTTTTCCAACCCGAAATCCGGAAGTTCCTCCTTGTCATCGGGCGGGGAACGGAATTCCGTGAAAACTTTTTCCGGACCATTACCCCGTGGCGAACTCAGTATCAGGAAGATTTTGATGTTGACGAAATCATGGAGGCGGCCAAATCACTAAAGGCTTCGAAGACGGGTGCCTTGGTGGTATTCACACGTGATTCGGAGTTGAAGTTCTATGTTGAAACCGGAGATCCTCTTGATTCAAAAATCTCCAAACGTCTCCTGCTTTCAATCTTCAACAAGAATTCGCCGCTCCACGACGGAGCTGTGATTATTCATAAGTCGCGAATCAAAGCGGCTAGATGTATCCTGCCCGTTAGCGAGAACGATCACCTGCCGCCAAACTTCGGCCTGCGTCATAGGGCAGCCGTTGGAATGTCAGAAAATACAGATACGCTCGTTATGGCTATCTCAGAGGAGACCGGCAGGCTCATCCTCGCGCGGAACGGTAAGTACCTTCGTGGATTGAAGATGAAACAGGTTGAGATCAAGATACTGCAGTATCTCCATATGGACGAACCAGCCAATTGGGAGGAATTACCTCATGAAGAAACTGAATCTTCCGTTTCGTCACGCCTGTAATTCACGTCGATGACGTCATCCGTATAATGAGAGTACTCTATTTTTTCCTGCTTTGCTTTATTGGCAAAGTATCAGCGCAGACGCTGGAAACGGTCATTCAGAAAGGCCATGAGCTGGCGGTATTATCCGTCGCGGTAAGCCCCGACTCAAATTTTGTTGCGACGGGAAGCAAAGACCGGTCTGCAAAACTGTGGGAGATTTCAACACGCCGGGAGGTGAGATCTTTTCTCGGGCACAATGCATCTGTTATTGCACTCGACTTTTCTCCCGACGGATCTTTGCTGGCTACGGGAAGTAACGATAAGGCTGTGCGCGTATGGGAAGTTCGCACGGGTCGAGAAGTCTATGTGCATCAGTCCATCAATTATATAACTGATGTCGCCTTCGATCCACGGCAACGCTTTCTCGTCTGTGCGGGTTACAACGAAACGGGACGTGGCGATTCTGTTGCAATCCTTGACTATAAAACCGGAGCTGTCCTGAAGAGAATTCCAGTTGATCCTGAGAAGGGTCTGGGAAAAGGAGTGAAGGTATCCATTTCACCGGATGGCCAATGGCTGGCATTAGGCGAGGACAACAGGAAGGTGCAGCTTTTTGAAACCGGTAGCTGGACCCGCTCTCATGTTTTCGAGTGGTCAGAGGGCTACTGTGGTGGATGTATTGCGCTGCCCAGGTTCTCACGCGATAGCCGGCAATTGTTCATTGCAGCGCGCAATGGCGATCTCAAAGCCTATAACCTGGAGAATTTTTCAGGCCGGATTATCCTTCCCGAAATTGGTGATGTGTCGGCAATGGATCTGAGTGATGAAAAGATCACGTTGCTTAACGAGGATGAGGTGACGACGATTGATTTGAACGCGTCGACTGGAGCAATCACTCTTAAGGCGGAGGCGAAAGCTGGTTTCAATCACGTGCGCTTCCTGCATGGTGGCGAATCACTCGTAATCGCCTCTGATGACAATACAGGCATTGTTTATAATCTCGTTAATCAGGTTGTTGAACGTCCGCTGGCGGGGTTCCTCACCATCCGCAATGATGGACTCGACTACGATCCCAACTTCTATTGGCAATCCCATATTGCGCGTTACGTCAGGCTGAAGAATGATATGGTGCTGGCGAAGGGAGGCAAGTCGCTCATCAAAGGAAAATTCGGATCCAAAGTCAAGCGCTGGGATGTTGCTACCGGAAAAACCCTGATGGAATACAATGGTCATACAAAGGCTGTTCTGGCGCTCGATCAGACGCGTGACAGAAACAGGCTGATCACCGGAGGAGCAGATGGACGGATCATGGTGTGGGATACAGATTCCGGCGACTCACTGCTAAGCATCGTGGCATACAGGGATCCGGTGTTTGATGTCCGACTAAATGAAAAGGAAGATCGTATCCTTTCCGCCAGCTGGGATGGTACGATGAAAATTCACGATGCCAGAACAGGAGCGCTATTGTCAAGATTTTCGCTGGATAACAGTTCGGCATACACGGTGGCATTTCATCCGACAGGATTGTACGTCGTCACGGGGCGCCTCGACAATTCTTTGCAGATGTGGGAAACGGATACGCGTACCGTTGTGCGGAATTTCGTTGGTCATACGGGAGTTGTTTCCGCAATCCGGTTCTCATCGGATGGAAAAACATTGATTACGTCCGGTTGGGATGGGACAGTGCGCCGCTGGGATGTCGGTACGGGTCTCATGATCGAAAAGATTGTCCATGGGAACTCACCCGTTCATGCGGTAATTACGGATACGCAGGAGAAAGTGATTTATTCAGCGGGCGCTGACAGAGTCATCAGGATATGGGAAACCGGAACCGGAAAATCGCTAGGGACGCTGTCAGGGCACAATTCGGAAGTCGTGGAACTGCAACTAAGTGCCGACGGGAAAATGCTGATCAGTCACAGTCTCGACGGTCTGACCAAATTCTGGAACCTCGAAACCGGGAAGGAGTTTTTTGAGCATATCCATCTCGGCGAATTCGACTGGCTGGTAAAGAATCGTGAGGGCTACTTTAGTGCAACCGATGGTGCGAGAAAGTTCATCCACTTTGTTGAAGGAACCAGGACATACGCCGTTGATCAGTTCTTTCAGGAATTCTACAGGCCGGACTTACTGCCAAAAATTTTTCAGGTCAGAAACAGTGATGACAGCCGGGGTATTTACGGAAAACTCAGAAATGCGCCGCCTCCGGAACTGAAAATTGCTCTGGTTCCAACGGGTGGGAAGAAAGCTGAACTCCTGGTTCGCATGTATAACACGGGGGCCGGAGTTGGTCAGCTGCGCATAATGCACAACGGCAAGGCGATAGGTTTCCCCGATGAGGAGGTTGGATATCCTGCTCCCGGAAAGCATTCTACGTTCCAGTTAATGGTTACTCCGGTTGCCGGATTGAATACGTTCACTGCGATCGCTTCGAACAAAGACCATGTTGAATCTGATCCCCGAACTGTTGAATTTTTCAATGAGTCTGAGGAAAAAAACAGCACCTGTTACATCGTCGCTGTGGGGATTGACAAGTACCAGAATTCAAAACTCAATTTAAACTACGCTAAATCGGATGCGGTGTCGTTAATTAAGGTGATTTCAGAATCCTCTGATCTTTTGTTCAGGGAAATCGTAATTGACACGGTATTTGATAGAGATGCCACGCGGCTGAATATTTTGAGAAAGCTGGAAGATGTTGGTGCGAAAGCGCGCCCTGAAGATGTGTTCATCCTGTATTACGCGGGGCACGGGAGTATAGTTGACAATCGGTTTTACTTTATCCCAACGGAAAATTCCCGATTGTTCGATGCATCGGGATTGCGCAGGCAGGCCATTGATGCGGTGACAATGCAGGAAAAATTGAAGAATATAAAGGCATTGAAGCAACTAATAATTCTCGATGCGTGTCAATCAGGAGGGTCGGTTGAACTACTGGCGACGCGTGGTTCAGGAGAGGAAAAGGCAATTGCGCAGCTCTCCCGGAGTGCAGGGATTCATGTGCTCGCATCGGCCGGAAGTGAACAGTTTGCCACGGAATTTGCGGAACTGGGCCATGGATTGTTCACCTACGTGCTGCTTAAAGGGCTCGCCGGCGACGCTGACGGGGCTCCGCAGGATGGTAAGGTTACTATTTATGAGTTAAAGTCATATATAGATGACCAGGTTCCGGAGATGACCCGGAAGTTGAAAGGGCGACCGCAATACCCCTACACGTTTAGCAGAGGACATGACTTTCCGGTGGTTATCCCGGCGTTGAGGCGATAACTTTTCTTTCGATTTTACGTAAATTTGTAGTGCCGTTATTAATGTCAGTTTATGGTTGAAGCTAGTCCCGTAAAGTTCTATCTGGCCAAATACTTCTTCCTCGTTGTGGGAATCTTGCAGTGGGCCATCAGTTTGTTGCTGTTCTATGTTTATGGATTCAATCTGATAAACATCGCAGCGGTGACATTCCTCGTGTTCTTAGGTCTCTTTCTCCTGATCGTTTTTAGTTCCGTCAGCAACAAGATTAAACGGGTTCGTATCGGAGATGGAAAATTTGTGATCGTCGAGGAGGATTATAACGTTCGCTTCGAATGGCCGGAGATCAAATCCTTCCGACTCATTCCGTTTCTCAATCTTTGCAAAGTCAAGATCAGAGGACGGAAGGGCAGTTTTTATTTCTTCTCAACAGATGACGTCCGGAAGCGCCTCGAGAAATTTATTGCCTCTTCCACCGACATGAAGAATAAGCTGATCTAGGCTGTCGCGGTCTTCAGCACCCCAAGCTCCTTTCCAACTTCTATAAAAGCTGCAATGGCTTTGTCGAGATGATCTTTTGTGTGTGCAGCTGAAATCTGCACGCGGATTCTCGCTTTGCCCTTAGGTACTACCGGGTAGAAGAACCCAATGACGTAAATACCTTTCTTCAACAATGCGTCTGCGAATTTCTGTGCGAGGGGCGCATCATAAACCATAATCGGAACAATCGGATGTACGCCGGGTTTGATATCAAAGCCCGCTTCGGTCATTGCTTTTCTGAAATATGCAGTATTGCTTTCAAGGCGGTCGCGCAATTCTGTTGTCTCAGAAAGCATGTTAAAAACCTCGATGGAGGCACCTACAATAGCAGGTGCAAGGGTATTGGAGAAGAGGTAGGGGCGTGAACGCTGGCGAAGCAGTTCGATGATTTCTTTTCGTCCGGAGGTGAATCCCCCTGACGCGCCACCGAGGGCTTTTCCAAGAGTGCCTGTGATGATGTCGACGCGCTCCATCACGCCGCACAATTCCGGAACACCTCTACCAGTTTTGCCCAGGAATCCCGTGCTGTGGCTCTCATCAGTCATTACTAACGCTTCGTATTGATCGGCGAGGTCGCAGATTTTGTCGAGCCGGGCAATGGTGCCATCCATAGAAAAGGCGCCGTCAGTTGCGATGAGAATTTGTCGCGCACCAGCGTCCCGGGCTGCCTTCAGCTGGAGCTCGAGATCTTGCATGTCGTTGTTTTTGTAGCGGTAACGACTCGCCTTGCAAAGGCGGATACCGTCAATAATAGAAGCGTGATTCAGTTCATCCGAGACAATGGCATCCTCCGGTCCGAGAAGAGGTTCAAATACGCCGCCGTTGGCGTCAAAGGCCGCGGCGTAGAGGATCGTGTCGTCGGTGTGAAGAAATTCCGAGATTTTTTGCTCAAGCTCTTTATGAATATCCTGTGTGCCGCAGATGAAACGCACGGAAGACATACCGTATCCATGTGTATCAATAGTGCGCTTGGCGGCCTCGGTCACCCGCGGGTGGGAAGAAAGACCCAGGTAGTTATTTGCGCAGAAGTTTATGACCTCTACGTTGTCAGAGGTTCGGATGTCCGCACCCTGCGGAGTAGTAATAATGCGTTCAGTCTTGTAAAGGCCGGCCTCACGGATCGATTTCAGTTCATTTTCCAATGCCGGTTTCATCTTTTTATACATAGTCGCTACTGAATTTTTGGTTTAGGCTTCATGACAGGTCTTGCAACGCCGGGTTTCTTAACAGGTGGAGGCGTTTGTTCTTCAGACAGGGTAGTTGCTGCTACCGGGGTCGTCGTCGCTGATTTTGGCGGATTTTGGGCAACAGCCTGCGGCAGCCTGTACTTTCTCCGGATGGGATTGATGAGGAAGAGTTTTTGCATCGTGAAGCTTGCGGGGCTCATCTGTTCGAACTCTGCCCGGAGGCTCTCCCAAAGGCCGGGTTCGGCACTTTGAAAGGCATCTGGATCGATCTTTTTGGAAGTCAGGTATGCTTTAAAATCCACGGGTGCTAAGTTAAATGAAAAGACACTAACGGATATTAGGTGATTCGCGAAATTTGGTAGTTTTGAACCCTGAAATTAGTGCATGTCAAAGGAAAGAATTCTTGTTATCGGAGCAGGCGGTCAGCTTGGGTCGGAACTCACGGGTAAATTGCAGGACGCTTTTGGGAAGAATGCGGTGGTTGCGACAGACGTCAAGCCTCTGGCGGCTACCGACGGAAATTTTGAATTGCTGGATGTTCTTGATACTGCGGGTCTGGATCGCCTTCTTCAGAAAGGGCAGTTCACGCAGATTTACCACCTTGCCGCGGTATTATCGGCAGTCGGGGAACAAAATCCGACGCTGGCCTGGAAGATCAACATGGATGGCCTTCTAAACGTGCTCGAAGGGGCTGTGAAATACAAGATAGCCAAGGTTTACTGGCCAAGTTCTATCGCCGTCTTCGGTTCTTCGACACCCCGCGTCAATACGCCTCAGGACACTATCATGGATCCGTCTACTGTTTATGGGATAAGCAAGCTCGCAGGCGAAAGGTGGTGTGCCTGGTATCATAAGAAGCATGGGCTGGACGTTCGAAGCCTTCGTTACCCTGGCTTGATCGGGTATAAGGCGCATCCTGGAGGAGGCACGACGGACTATGCTGTAGATATCTTTTTCAAGGCGCTGACGGAGCGTCGGTATGAATGTTTCCTTGCGCCGGGGACGTATCTTCCAATGATGTTTATGGACGACGCGCTTGACTCGACCCTGAAGCTGATGGAAGCTCCGGCGGATCAGATAAGCGTGCGTTCGAGTTATAATCTTGGAGCACTTTCATTTAGTCCGGAGGAGCTGGCGCGGGAAATTCAGGTTCACATACCTGATTTTTCGATCACCTATAAACCCGATTTCCGTCAGCAGATTGCTGAGTCATGGCCGCAGTCAATCGATGATTCGGTTGCACGTGCTGACTGGGGCTGGAAACCAGCATACGATCTGAAGTCGATGGTTCGGGTGATGCTGCAAAAGCTTCCTGAATTCCACAGCCTGGTGGAAACGCATTAGACTATTTAACCACAAACCGGCAATAGAGGCTTTCGTCTCCTGCCTTGGCGCGGAGGATATAGGCTCCTGCGTTAAGCTTCGAGGGTTGTGAAAACATGGTGCCGAAGAAGCTGAACTGGTCGATTATCAGTCCGGTGGCGTCGTAAATAGAAACAAACACCTCCTCATCGTCGACGAAGTTTCGTAATACTTTGAATTCGTCCGAATCGATTGGATTGGGATAAACCGATATCGTTTTGCGGCCATCAACTTTTACGGCGCGAATTTCGGAATAGCTGAACGTGCCATCGAAGTCTACCTGTCGCAGGCGGTAATAAGAACGTCCTATCAGCGGGTGTGGGTCAGTGAAGTTATAGTCATGGCGTACGTTGGATGTACCCGATGCTGTTACGCTACCGACTAAATGAAAATCTTTGCCATTCGACGAACGTTCGATGACGAATGAATCGGCATCTTTTTCAGAGGCCGTAGCCCACTCAAGGTGGACAGCTTCGTTATCGCGATTTTGAGCGGTGAAAGAGAGCCAGGTTACAGGCAGCGTTCCATTGTAGCCGCCTTTGTCAAAGCCTGTGGGGCCGGTGAATCCGCCGGAAGGCGCACAGTAGGAGGGGTTGCCGTTGGGGTAATTTGAGTTACAACCACCGCTGCCCCCGCGTGAAATCTCGTTTCCGCAGATGTTTAGGCGGTCTGATGTACCCCCAACGTCAGCCACACCACCTGACTCAACGACAAGATTGTAATTGCAGCCGCTTCCGCTGGCACCCATATGCAGCTTTGAATCAATTTGAAGTTTGCCACCGGATTTAACACGGATGTTTGCATTGATGGTGACGTTTCCAGGGGCACTTATTTTGAGCGTCCCGTAAACAATCAATTGAGTACCGGTCCATGTGCTGTTATTGGCGCTAATAGTCATGTTGAGTCCTGCTGGAATGATCAAAACTTGTTTGCCATTACTTGTACCACCTTCCTGGCACGCGTAGTTGTTGGAAGGGTTCCAGGTTTGATTGCCCGTAAGCGTGAACGTACAAGTTTGCGCGAAACTGTTAAGCGCAAAGCATCCTGCGAAAAAAGTAATTAGCGCAGCTAATTTCATGTTAGTGTTGGTTTGGTTTGAGCAATGAGGCTTTCAAAAAAATCATGGTAAGTACGCATAACGGCCCCAAAAATTTATCTAACGTGATCCAAACAATGTAACTACGGCATTGCGCCGCTTTAAAATCATCTCACTACAAAGCGGCATATCAGCTTATCACTTCCCGCACTTGCCTTCAACACGTATGTGCCGGCTTTCAAATGGAGTGGTCTTGCGAAAGCTGTTCCATGGAAACGGAACTGATCGATTTCCATTCCGGATACATCGTATACAGAAACACATACCTCTGCCTCATCCGAGAAATTCAGCTGTACTTTGAGTTCGTCGCTCTGAACGGGATTAGGGTATACAGACACCACTTTTCGGCCATCCAGTTTGATGGATCGTGCTTCTGAGTATGCAAAGCTGCCATCGAGGTCTACCTGGCGCAACCGGTAGTAGGAGCGACCGATGATCGGATGGAGGTCAGTAAAAGCGTAATCCTGCCGGGTTCTGGAGTTCCCAGACGCGGCAACGCTACCAATGGCAGCGTAGTCCTTGCCATTTGCAGAGCGTTCAATGATAAATGCTTCGGCATTAATTTCAGACGCCGTTGACCAGGTCAGGTAAGCGCTTTTGTGATCGATATTGCGGACGGAGAACGAAAGCCACGTTACCGGCAGCGGCCCCATGGGAATTTTGGAAACCCAGTCGTAAAACGACGGGTTCGTGTTTTCCATATCATCCTGGTCGCCATGATTTCCCGTGATATTCGATCCACCTCCCCCAGCTGAGGTCGTGCCATTTATGTATAACCCGTAACCAGATGGGTTATTGTTGTTGACGCTATTTCCGCCGGGGCCAAATGTGACATTACCGTGGATGTAGACCTGGCCACCATTATTTACCGTGAAGTTAATACCTCCGCCATTTGCCGTAACGTTTCCAAAAATGGCAACGCGGCCATTTCGGTTAATGGTTGCAGCACCGCCCGTGAAGTTGAGATTGCCGTACAACACCAGATCCGCGTAGGGCGTAGCACTGTCGTTGGTGCCAACATTGAGATAATTGCTGTCTCTTACGGTAATATTTTGCTTGATTATTACCTGGCCTCCAGGCAAAATATTAATTGGGGCAGAAAGGTCCACGTTACCGTTTATTATTAAGGTCCCGCTTACATTAATTGAACTTCCTCCCTGTGTAGTCAAGTTCCCGTCAATGGTTAATGTCTTGTTTGGGTCAATTGTTATAACACGACTGCCAGTAGCGAGGTTGCCGGTTAAGATGATGTCATGTTTGATCGTTACACTACCCCATGTGCTACCAGTCGACGGCACAGCATTGCCAACCCAAGTGGAGTTCGTGGTCCAGTTTCCGTCGTTAGCAGAAGTAGAATGTTGGCCTATCGCAGGAATAGTGAAACTGGTACCGAAAAGAAACAAGACAATAGCCTTGAACAAAAGTCGTGAGCTATTTTGAGGGATGGGTGTCATAAGGTTGGGGCCGGGACTATTAAAATCGATACTTTTGGGGTAATAAATATTGAGTATGTCCTACGTAAAAATCGAGATAAATACGCCTGGCGTCTGCATTGTAACCATCTCCCGCCCCCAGGCTTTGAACGCGCTCAACACGACTACAATCGACCGACTATACGAAGGTATGCAAGAAATCGGGCAAAACCATGACATAAAGGCCGTGATCATTACAGGCGAGGGGGAAAAGGCGTTTGTTGCGGGCGCCGATATCCGCGAATTGGCAGAACTGAATGAACAGGAGGCCTTTTTGCTGTCGAAGAAAGGCCAGGATCTTTTCAATTTGATCGGAAACTTTCCCAAGCCGGTGGTCGCCGCCGTCAATGGGTTTGCCCTCGGCGGAGGATGTGAGCTCGCCATGGCCTGCCATATGCGGATCGCCTCAGCCAACGCAAAATTCGGCCAGCCTGAAATCAATCTCGGGATCATTCCCGGATACGGGGGCACGCAACGCCTGACCCAACTCATCGGGCGCGGCAAGGCTTTCGAACTCCTGATGACGGGCGATATGATCTCTGCAGAAGAGGCTCTCGCACTAGGGCTGGTAAACCGCGTCGAACCGAATCGCGAAGCCCTGATGGAACGCGCCTTCCAACTTATGGAGAAAATTACCTCCAAGAGTTCACTCACCCTGCAGTATCTCATCAAAACCGTGAACGCAGGTTTCTCCTTCGAAAATGCCGGCTACGATGAGGAAGCAAGGAATTTTGGTCACTGCACCACATCTCAGGATTTCCGTGAAGGGACGTCAGCATTTCTGGAAAAACGGAAGCCAAATTTCACAGGACGCTGACGATGAGCAAAATCCGGAATCTGGCAGGGGAGACAGTCCTTTACGGACTTGGTACGATCATACCCCGCTTTATCAATTTTTTGCTGGTTCGCCTTCATACCGATGAAAGCGTTTTTGCTCCGGATGAATACGGAGTGATTACCAAACTGTTTGCATACACCGCGGTAATTAACACCATCCTCCTCTTTGGAATGGAGACCGCGTACTTCCGGTTCGCGACAAAAGCCGGCGCTGATGAAAAGCGCGTCTTCCGCCTCGCCCAGACCATCGTGATTGCCATCAGTGTCGCCATCAGCGGCGGCCTCATTGCCTTTTCCGATGGAGTGGCGTCGCTAATCAATATCGCGGGTAATGGACAGTATGTGACTTATCTGGCCATTATCATGCTGACAGACGCGGTCGTGGCAATTCCGTTTGCGCGCTTACGCCTGTTGAAAAAGCCCCTGATGTTTGCCATCGGAAAGCTTGTAAACATAGGGTTGCTCGTGGGGCTCAATGTCTATTTTCTGGTTGTTGCATACAATCCGGAAATCGGCATCGGCTATGTATTCCTGGCCAACCTTATTGCAAATAGTTTTTACCTGCTCTTCTTTGCCAGGACGCTGTTACAATGGAGGCCGGTGTTCGACAGAATAGTGTCGCCGGCGATGGTACAGTATGGCTATCCGATCATGCTGACCGGACTTGCCGGAATCACAAACGAAATGTTTTCACGACTTGCCCTCGATGCATGGCTTCCCGAAAATTTTTATGAAGGTCAGAGCGCAGATTACGCGCTGGGTATTTTTGGTGCGTGTTACAAGCTCGCCATGCTGATGAGCCTCGCCGTAACCGCATTTCGTTATGCAGCCGAACCCTTTTTCTTTTCCAACGCAGCGGATAAGCAGTCACCTGAGCTTTTTGCACGGATCAATCACTACTTCGTCATTGTATGCTGTTTAATTCTGCTGGGAGTGAGCATCAACCTGGATATCTTCAAGTATTTTCTCGGCGATGCACAATACTGGGAGGGACTTTATATCGTACCGATCCTGTTACTGGCATACCTCTTCCTCGGCGTTTACTACAACTTCTCTGTGTGGTTCAAATTGACTGACCGGACCTACTGGGGGACGATCATAACGGTTGCAGGGGTTCTGATAACCGTTGTTGCAAATTACGTTCTCATTCCCAGGTATGGCTATGAAGGCAGTAGCTGGGCCACCCTCATTTGCTATTCGTCTATGACTGTGATATGTTATCTGGTGGGGCGAAGGTACCTCGCAATTCCCTACAACATTGGGGGCAACCTGCTCTACGTAATGGCTACCCTTCTGATAGTCTACACAGTAAACTCGGTCACTATTACCAATAGCTGGGTGGCATCAACTTTTCATATGGTAGTCGTCGCGTCGTTTGCCTTGATTGTATTTTTTATTGAAAGAAAATCATTCCGGCAAACGATGGCTAACAAGTAAGTCCAGAATTCAAACAGATAAACCCTACAACTCAACTATGAACATTATTATTCCGATGGCGGGTTTGGGAAAACGCATGCGCCCGCACACCCTGACAGTTCCGAAACCTTTACTTCCAATTGCAGGTAAGCCGATCGTCCATCGTCTGGTGGAAGATATCGCCAAGGTTTGTCCTGAAAAGATCGATAACATTGGCTTTATTATTCATCCGAGCTTTGGTAAAGAAGTGGAAGAGAGCCTGATCCGCATTGCTGCGGAAGTTGGTGCACAGGGAAAGATATTCTACCAGGAGAAGGCCATGGGAATTTCACACGCATTACTTTTTGCCAAAGAACTCTTTTCGGGAAAGGTTATCGTTGCGTTTGCAGATACGTTATTCAAAGCGGACTTCAAGCTTGATACTACGCGCGACGGGATAATCTGGGTGCAGAAGGTTGTTGATCCTTCCCAGTTCGGAGTAGTTAAGCTCAACGATGAAGGAGAGATCGTCGATCTGGTTGAAAAACCTTCGTCATTTGTATCTGATCTGGCCATTATCGGGATTTATTTCTTCCGCGATGGAGAAGCCCTTGCCCGCGAAATGCAATATCTGATTGATAATGACATCAAAGACAAAGGGGAATACCAGTTCACGTCAGCTCTTCAGGGACTAAACAAGAAAGGCGCTAAACTCATCCCGGGGCAGGTTGCTGAGTGGCTGGACTGTGGAAACAAAAATGTGACAGTCCAGACGAACCAGCGCTATCTGGAGTTCATCAAGGACCAGCAGCTGGTTTCCGATAAGGCTGAAGTGATAAATTCTGTAATTATCCCTCCCTGTTACGTGGGGGCAGGGGCAAAAATTGAGAACTCTGTTGTAGGACCTTACGTCTCTGTCGGCGAAAAAACCCGTATCGTAGACAGTCGGGTGAAGAATTCGATCATCCAGCAGGAGAGCGAAATCTCGAATGCCGTGCTCGAAAACAGTATGTTGGGGAATTTCGTTACTTTTGAAGGTTCACCGAAGGATTTGAGCGTGGGTGACTACAATACCATTTCGTGACTTTAAGAAATTACCATACTTGTTTCTGGCTGATTGGACTGGTCCTGCTGGTCTCGGTTTCCGGCTATGGTCAGAAGAAAAAAAAGGGTCCGGAGGAGGTGCAGGCTTCTGCAAGCCGCCTCCGCGAGGCCGAATTTTACTTTACGGAAGGAGAAAAATTCTTCATACTGGAAGACTATGCCAAGGCGCTTTCCTATTATGAAAGGACGCTGGAGATAAATCCCGACAATGCCACGGTGCATTACAAAATTGCCGAAGTCTTGTCGGAAAGTAGTCGGCCTGAAGATCTGCAAAGAGCCGCATTGAGTATCGAAAACGCATTGCGGCTCGAGGCCAGGAACAAGTATTTCTATCTGCTGGGCGCGAACATATACTCGTCGTTGTCGCGATTTGATAAGGCGGCCAGAACCTACGAGACGATGATTCAACAGGTTCCCGGTACGGAGGAGTACTTATATGACCTTGCTGCTGTATATCAGTATGCTGACAAACCTGAAGAGGCGCTGAAAACGTATGACAGGGCAGAAAAACTTCTCGGGGTCAGCGAGGTTTCATCCCTGCAGAAACAGCAAATTCTTGTGGATCAGGGCAAGATACGCGAGGCGGTAGCAGAAGGTGAGAAACTGATCAAAGCCTTTCCCGGGGAGGAACGCCTGATCATGGGCTTTACTGAATTTCTGTCGCAGCAGGGTATGCAGAAACAGGCCATCGCATATCTGGAGCAGTTTGCCGCTGACAATCCAGACGCAGTAAATACCCGCATGTTACTGGCGGCGTTCTATCGTGAAAATAACCAGGAAGAAAAGGCACGCCCGATGCTTCTCGGCCTGTTTGAACATCCCGACGTCGACCTTAACAGTAAACTCCTGATCATGGGAGCCTATAATGCTGAACTGAATATGCGTCGTGCACAGGGAGTTGTGGATAATGACAAGTTTGCCTTTGCCGAGAAGCTCTTCAAAAAATTACAGGAAACCTCTACCAGGGGTGGAAAAATCCACATCGTGGGTGGCGACCTCTACCTGGCAGGAGGAAGATTTGCGAAGGCACGCGACGAATATCTGATAGCAATTGAAGAAGGGGATGTGACTTTTGAAGTCTGGCAGAACCTGCTCTCTCTTGATCAGCAGCTTGGTGATTATTCTAAGCTTATCGAGCACGCGGAGTCGGCACTGGAGATATTTCCAAATCAGGGCATCCTTTATTTCTTCCTCGGGGAGGGTCACCTTCGCACGGGAAACTATGATGATGCCGTTGTTTCGCTGGAGCAGGGGCGCCGGCTGTCGGGTTCAAATCCGATACAGTTGGCAGATATTTATGCAGTTCTGGGCGAAGCTTACTATTATCAGGGGGATGTAAAGCGCTCGGAACAATCATTTCAGGCGGCACTCGCGCAGAAAGGGGTTCGCCCGGAAGCACTGAACAGATATGTGAAAGTGCTCATAACAAGAAAGGAAAAACTCGACCAGGCTGAGCAGATTGCAGGGCAGCTTGTGAAGGAACACCCTGAGAGCGGTATATTTCTGGATACGTACTCGCAGGTACTCTTTCACCGGGGCAAGTATCGCGAGGCCAGATCGGTTATCGAGCGGGCCGTGAAAATGGAAAGTGCGTCGGCCCTGCATTTTGAACACTACGGTGACATTCTTTATAAATTGGGTGAGGTCGATGCCGCTGTGGTGCAATGGGAAAAAGCACGTGGCATCAATTCAAACAATGAACTCCTGAATAAAAAAATAGCCAACCGGAAAATTTATGAATAGTTCTCTGAACCTCGCCGTTCTGTTCATTTGTATGTTATTCCTGTTTTCCTGTAGCCGGAAAATTACTGCGCCTTCGCTGACGGAAACCGCACCCGCGCGTGAATTGCATATCGAAGGGATCGATTTTGGCTACTTCCAGGGAAAAGCCCGGATGATTCTTCGCGATGCCAACAAAGAAAGAGAGGTCAAGGCCAACATTCGTATCAGGAAAGATAGTGTAATCTGGATGACCTTTTCCGTAATCGGCGTTCAGGGCGGGAAAGCACTTATCAACAAGGATTCCATCACCATTGTGAGCAATATGGATAAGGAATATTACGTTTTTGAATATCCTGAGCTTTCGAAACGATATAACTTTGAAATTAATTATGATGTGATTCAGGCCGCGATGCTGGGTAATCTTATTCTTCCCAGGGATCCTTCGAATGAGGATGTTACTGCAGAATCTTCGATGTTTATATTAAGGCAAAAGGCCGGCACGGTGGAGGTCGCGAACTATATCAATGCAGCCAGTACAAAAATCGAGAAGATTGAAATGAAGGAACAGAATTCGAGCAATTCACTGGTCATTAATTACTCAAACTTTCAGCCTGTGGGCGATAAGATATTCCCCTATAACGGCACGATAAGTCTGTTTTACAGCACGATGGCGGGAGTTCTGAACACGACTGTTATATTTGAATACAGCAAGGCTGATGTCGGCGATAAGGAACTGAAGTTTCCATTTAATATCCCCAAGAAATATGTACGCAGGTAGACGCATCCTGATTGTCTTTCTAGGTTGTATCATATTTGCATTTTCGGCTTCGGCTCAAAAGAAATCAAAAGCACAGCTCCAGAAGGAGCGCCAGCAGAACCTTCAGAAAATTACCGAAGTTGAAAAGATACTTTCGCAAACGACAACGCGGAAGAAGAATTCATTGGGCGAGTTGAGCGCGCTCAATCAGCGCATCCGTGAACAGGAAAACCTCATCGGAAGTATCAAGTCTGAAATAGCCCTGCTCGACACCGAGATAAACGAGAACAACGATATCATTACTGCGCTTGAAGATGACCTGGAAAAATTGAGAAAGGAATTTTCAGCGATGTTATACGCTGCGCAGAAAGCGAATAACAATACTACCAAACTCACATTCCTGTTTTCGTCGAAATCCTTCGACCAATTGGTCATGAGGCTGCAGTATATGGAACAGTATGCGGCGGCGCGCAGGCACCAGGCCCAGCAGATAAAGAAAGTTCAGGAAGAGTTGTCAACGCAGGTGGCGGTTATTAAGGCGCAGCGGGATGAGAAGAATGTCCTGCTTGCCGATCAGCTCCGCGAGAGCGAGAGTCTGGTTGCATTGAAGGATCAGCAGAACAAGCTACTCCGGTCGCTGGCGAAAGAAGAAAAGAATCTGAAGCGCGACCTTGAAAACACAAAGCAGGCCGTTGCCAAGCTCGACAAGCTCATAGACGCTGCCATTAAAGAGGAAATGGCGCGGGCGTCGGCGAAGGCGAAGTCGGCTGAATCCGTGGCGCTTTCTTCGTCATTTGAGGATAATAAAACGAAGTTTCCCTGGCCAGTTTCCGGCTTTGTCTCACTGGGTTTCGGCCGGCAGAACCATCCCGTTTTGAAGGGTATTGTCATTCAGAACAATGGTGTGAATATCCAGACCAAGGAGGACGAGAAAGTGAAGACGGTATTTGACGGCGAGGTGCGAAAAGTCGCATTTATTCCCACGTTGGGCAGCACAGTGATCATCAACCATGGCGAGTACCTCACGGTTTATGCCGGCCTCAAGGAAGTTTTTGTCAAAGCCGGCCAGAAGGTCTCCACCAATCAGGAAATAGGGAAGGTGTTCTCCAATGCCGACGGTGTGTCGGAGCTGAGATTTCAGATCTTTAAGAATACCACGGCGTTGGATCCGCAGGTCTGGTTGCGCAGCATGTAAAAGAAGCTCCTGATTCAGGCATAAACTCACTTTGCCGGTTGTCACAAGTGATTTGTTCGTAATTTTTTTTACCCTAATTTTGTTGTTCACATAAAAATAATGGCCATGAATGCTACACTATTGTTTCTGAGCGGGGTTGGTTTCCAGGAAATACTTCTCATCGGATTGTTCGTTCTCGTATTCTTTGGCGCCAAGAAGATTCCTGAATTTATGAAGGGGCTCGGTAAAGGTGTGCGCGAATTCAAGGACGGGATGAAAGATGTTAAGAAAGACATCGAAGAAGCAGGCAAAATAGAAGAAGGAAAGTAAGTGACCGGCACGTACGCTACACTTCGCGATATCCAACACGATTTGCGGCGTGGTGAGATTACCTGTAAAGATCTTGTTCGTCATTACCTTGAAAGGATCAGGGAAAACGCGCGACTGAACGCATTTTTGAGCGTTTACGACGAGGAAGCGCTCGTGCGGGCCGCGGAAATAGACAAAAAGCTTCAGGATGGCAGTGCTGGCCGGCTGGCCGGCCTGGTTGTTGGACTGAAAGATGTTTTGGCCTATAAAGACCATCCGCTCCAGGCTTCAAGCAAAATTCTCCACGATTTCAAATCTCAGTATAATGCCACGGCCGTTCAGCGGCTGCTGGACGAGGATGCTATAATCATCGGACGTCAGAACTGCGACGAGTTCGCAATGGGCTCATCCAATGAAAATTCGGCATTTGGACCGGCATTAAATGCTGCTGACGAAACACGCGTGCCCGGAGGGTCGTCCGGCGGATCGGCTGTTGCAGTTCAGGCTAACCTTTGTCACGTCTCCATTGGCTCCGATACTGGCGGATCTGTGCGCCAGCCTGCAGCATTCTGCGGCGTGGTAGGGTTGAAACCAACCTATTCGAGAATCAGCCGCTTCGGACTGATTGCCTATGGTTCGTCTTTCGACTGCATTGGAATTTTTGCCAGATCTGTTGAAGACGTGGCCTTGGTTCTGGAAGTAATTGCCGGGGCCGATGAATTCGACAGCACTGTATCTCAACGGGAGGTTGAGGCCTACGCCGCGGAATGTGTGCGTCCGGTAGACAAGAAATACCGGGTGGCTTATGTTCGGGAGATCGATAATTCGCAGGCGCTTCAGCCGGAGATAAAAAGCGCGATAACCCGTTCGCTCAATTTGCTAAAAGATGCAGGTCATTTTGTGGAAGTTATTGACTTTCCATTGCAGGAGTATGTTCTCCCGACCTATTACATCCTTGCGACAGCGGAAGCGAGCTCAAATCTGTCTAGATTTGATGGTGTAAGATACGGTCACAGAACCAGCGCGCCCGGAAACCTCCTCGAAATGTATAAGAAAAGCCGATCAGAAGGCTTTGGCAAGGAAGTTCAAAGAAGAATACTTCTGGGAACGTTTGTCCTCAGCGCCAGTTACTACGATGCGTACTACACAAAAGCACAGAAAGTAAGACGGATCATCAGGGAAAAGACCAAGGAGATTCTCAGAGAATACGATTTCATTGTTATGCCGATCACGCCAACGACAGCCTTCAAGCTCGGTGAACACACTGAAAATCCGATCGAGATGTACTTGGCGGACCTTTTTTCCGTTCAGGCTAATGTAGCCGGTGTGCCTGCGATTGCTGTACCTTGTGGGAAGGATGACGCAGGGCTGCCGATAGGACTACAAATCATCGCCGACGATTTTGAAGAGTCAAAACTTCTGCACTTCGCCAACGCCCTTAAACAAATGAACTGAAATGAGGAAGATACTTCTCCTGACCGCGCTTACGTTCCTTTCGATAGTCGTCTTTGCCCAGGACGAATCGGAAATTAATGTGATCGATTCGCTGGAAGTGGCGGCAGCGGAAGAGGAAATGCTCTTCAAGGCGGACACTACTGACTTCGTGTACTACGCGCTGCCTACCGATCTTGAGTACATCCCCGGCGATGATCATCCTGCGATCGTTGAAGACCGGCTTCGCTGTATTGAAAAGAACATGCCCCTTCATTACAACGACAAGGTACACGCGTTCATAAATTATTTTACAATCCGCGACAGGGAGTACACCAGGATGGTGATGAGACGGAAAAATCTTTACTTCCCATTATTTGAGAAATACCTCGCAAAGTACAATCTGCCGGATGAGCTAAAGTATCTGAGTATCATTGAATCGGGTTTGAATCCCCGCGCCGTTTCCCGCGCACGTGCTGTTGGACTCTGGCAATTCATGTCTGCTACCGGTAAGTACTATGGCCTGTCCAACGACCGGTACATCGACGAACGTATGGATCCTGAAAAATCTACGGATGCAGCGTGTCGATATCTGCGCGACCTTTATGGAATGTTCAAGGATTGGGAATTGGCACTTGCAGCCTACAACACCGGCCCAGGCAACGTTCGCAAAGCGATTCGCAGATCGGGCTACAAGAATTCATTCTGGGATATTTATAAATATCTTCCCAAAGAAACGCGCGCTTATGTGCCCCAGTTCGTGGCGATGATTTATACCATGAATTATCTGGATGATCACAATTTCATTGAAGAAGGTGAAGAGCTTCTGGTGGTTGCCGATACGTTGCACGTAAAGAACCATCTGCACTTCGAAACATTCGCTGCGCTGACGGGTACGTGTGTCGAAGATCTGCAGAAACTGAACCCTTCAATTCTGCATGCGGCCGTTCCTGTATCAGGAAAAACTTTGGTGCTCAATGTACCGGCAACTGCGAAGGAAAGGCTGTTCCCGGATCGTTATGCTATTCTGGACTCAGCGGCCAGGGCCGGACGGAAGGAGCTGGAGGTTATCGCGCGCGTTTATGCTGCTCAACAGGAAGAAACGAGGGTCGTTTACAAAGTTAAACGCGGAGATGTGCTAGGTTCTATCGCGATGAAACATCGCGTTACAGTCGCTCAGATTAAGAAATGGAATAACCTCCAAAGTAACATGATCCGCGAAGGTCAGTTGCTGAAGATTTATACAAAAGGCGCTGGGCCCACAACCAGTACCGTGGCTAGCAATACACCCCGTCAACCGTTAAATGGAACGCAAACCTACACTGTTCAGCCCGGGGATACCTTGTGGACTATCTCCCGCAAGTTCGAAGGTCTGACCATTGAGAAGATCAAGAGTTTGAACAATCTCGAGGACAGCAAGATCAAACCCGGGCAGAAGCTCATTCTGGGAATATAATTTTAGATCGCATTTAGCTGGATTCCTTATTTTTACGCGAAACCACCCGCATTGCGTAGTGTTACCTGTGTGACCTGACCGCTTGCGGTGCATTATAGCTTAAAATCTTTCTTCTCATGAGATTATTTCTGCCATTACTTCTGATATCAGCCGCATTGTTATTCCAGTGTTCGTCGGAGCCCAATGAGGCTTATCTGCAGAAGGCGAACGGGAAGCCAGGAGATCTTCTGTTGATCATGGATTCAGTGCAATGGCGGGGAGACCTGGGCAAGGAAGTGCGACGCATCTTTCAGGCAGAAGTGCCAGGCCTGCCTCAGAGCGAGCCAATGTTCAATCTGATCTGGATTCATCCCAGCAAGGGCACTACAATGCTGACCAAGATGCGGAACCTTGTGTATGTCTTCACCATGGATCAGGAAACGCCCGGTTCCAGAATACTGCGTCAGCAGTTCTCGGAAGAAACGCTCAAGCGTATAAATGCCGATACTTCGTTTACATTGTCGACCCGCTCAAACGAATACGCCAAAGGACAGGAGGTTATGTATCTGATGCACCGCACTGAAGAGGGGTTGATCAGGTATTTGCAAAGGCATAAACAAAACATCATCGATTACTTCAATCGGACGGAACGCCAGCGCATTAGCCGGGAGATACTTGGCACCAGGTCTACCCGTGGCGTGGCAGGGTTTCTTCGGGATGAACAAGAAATCGAACTGCATGTACCCGTGGGATATCAGTTGGCGGATAAGACGGATGATTTTGTCTGGCTCCGTAATATGACCGCCGAGACTGACAAGGATATCTTTGTTACATGGAAGCCCTACGAAAGTGAATATCAGTTACTGCCCGATTCATTAGTGGCGTGGAGGGATGAAGTTTGCAAAAAATACCTCTACGAAGATCCCGCCAGACCTGATACGTATCTGCTGACGGAACAGGAGAACGCCAGAGTTGTAGCAAGGCAAATGCGTCTGAACAACCGCTTTGCAATGGAGCTTCGCGGCCTGTGGCGTTCGAATATCTATACGATGGGTGGGCCGTTCCTGAGCTATGCATTGGTTGATGAGGCAAGGGGAATTCTGTACTATATCGAAGGATTTGCTTATGCTCCCGGCAAGGACAAGCGCGAAATGATGCGGGAGCTGGAAACGATCCTTTGGACGTTCAAGACCAGTGCAGACATTAAAAAATAGAGCTACTCAGTCAAGCCTGCGGTGAAAGTACAGCTGGTGTTCCGGCAGGCATTCCGGATGCGCAATTCGCACCAAATCCATAAGGATCAGATCGGGACGCAGGTAGCCCAGCTCCAGGTATTCATTACCGCCCCGCGCACCCATCCGTGCGTCATAATTATACACACGTTTATTCCTGAATGCGGTGAACTTCTGATAGCGATGATCACCCGCGGTGAGTTCCTCCAGCGAAGCGAAGGATCCTGTGCCGATCCATAAGTCCGCCTTTCCCGCTCTTTCGTAGATGCTTTCGAAGCTGAGCTCAAGGTAGCCGGAGGTTTCATCATCTTCCCACAGGTAGTGGCAACCAGCGTCTCTTAGAATACGAGAAGCATAATTCTGACCTCCGGGCAGGAACCACGCATCACCATACATAATACCGCTTACGACCGTGGGGCGGCGATCTTTGTTTGCGCATAACCGTGATGTTGACATGTAGTTATTTTCAATGGCAGCGAACACCGAGTCGGCTTGCTGTTCTTTCCCAAAGAAAGCGGCCACGTAGCGTATCCATTCAGCCCTGCCCAGGGGATGTTTCTCGAGATATTCGGCGTTCAGGATTACCGGGATGCCGAATTCCTCGATTTTCCGAAACTGACCATAGTCTGCAGTCATTGTATATCCCATCACCAGGTCAGGCTGAAGCGCGGCAAGTCGCTCAAAATTCAACCCTTTATCAACTCCAAGATCTACTACTTTACCGGCGTCAACACGTTTCCGGGTTTTTTCTGAGCTTATATAATCGGTTGTTGGAAACCCCACGAGCTTGTCCGTCAGGTCAAGGTAGTCGAGCAGCGGAATATGCGTCGTAGAGGTGCACACGATAGTTTCGATCGGTGTTCGGATCACTCGTATATCGTCATTGTGTTCGGGAACGGGATTATCCTTAGGAACGAGCAGATAGCGGTATCCTCTGGACGCTCCCTGAAAAGGTCGCTTCACTTCAACAAGTGTCCAGCCTTCGCCTTCCGTTATGCCAAAACCTTCGGCATACCTGAGCGATACCTTTTCTCCTTCAAACGCAACTTCGGCCTGTTGCTTCTTCGCATCTGATGTGCACGACCACAAAAGCATCAGCACTGCAATGACCCATATCGAAATAGGTATAGTTCGTAAAGATCCCGTTAACATATCACGACAATGATAATAAAATAATCCTTTCTTATTTTTGAGTTCCACATTACGATAACGGTGGCTGAAAAGTTTGCTATGAAAGGAGAAGGTAAGTCTGAAGAATCCAAAGCAAATCCCGACTTCTACATGGAGAACGGATTTGTCGTGTTTACGGAGGCTTATCATCTCAAACGCGGTTATTGCTGCAAGAGCGGCTGCCGTCATTGTCCTTATGGGTTCAAGAAAGAAAATAACAATAAGCTGGAGCGGGGGTAAGGACGCAGCACTTGCGCTGCATCGCCTTTTAACGCAAGGTGGTTATCAAGTAGATAGCCTTCATTGCGTATTCAGCAGGGAGACGGGCAGGGTAGGCCTGCATGGTGTTCATGAGTCCCTTATTCAGCAACAAGCCGATGCGATCGGTGTACCTTTGATCAAGAGTTATCTTGCGTCAGGTGCGGGTAACGAATCGTATGATGAATTGATGCTGAGCGTATATCAGTCGCTACGCGACACAGGAGTATCGCATATTGCGTTTGGCGACATATTCCTTGAGGACATCAAGACCTATCGTGAAACTCTTGTTCAGAAGGCTGGTCTCACGCCGTTGTTTCCCCTTTGGAATATCCCCTCGGAAGAATGCATCCGATCCATTGTTGACGCAGGTTTCCGGGTGGTAATATGTGCTGCAAATGAAAGGTGTTTCAATCAAGGCTTAATGGGAAAAGAGATCAATCCTGAATGGATGCCGCGACTACCTGCAGATATTGACCCTTGTGGCGAGAACGGTGAGTTTCATACGTTCGTTACCGATGCTCCGTACTTCAAAAGCCCTGTACGCGTCGATCTTGGCAGGATCACAACCGAATCACATACATTTCACACGGCTGGCAACGAATCGACCGTAGAAGTGATTTCTTATTATCAGGATCTGCTACCAGCAACAGAGGCCTTGAATGCTTCAAACAGCAACTGACCACCCTGTGTCGGCGAAAGGTTTTGATCGCTTACGCGTTCTTCGAGTTCTTGTCTCACCTTCTGGAGCTCTGGAGATTGTTCAATTTCAGCCTTCAGTAAATGCTGAAAACGTTCGTGAAGATGACTTATATTCTGCTGACGTCGATTCTCGTTGAAGAAATTGTGCTCAATCTGAAACTTAACAAAGGTATTGATCTCAGCCCAGGTTTCTGCTACCCCTTGATTTGCGACTGCTGATGCGGTCAGAACTTTCGGTGTCCATTGGTTGTGATTGTAAAGCAGATGAATGGCGTGCTGAAATTCGGCTCTAGCTTCATTGGCACGCTTCACGTTCTCACCATCGGCCTTGGTGATAACAACGAGGTCAGCCATCTCCATAATTCCTTTTTTGATTCCCTGCAGCTCATCACCGGAGCCCGCAAGCATCAGCAGGAGAAACACGTCAGTCATATTTTTGACAGTGACTTCGGATTGGCCTACACCTACCGTTTCAATCAGAATTACTTCATATCCTGCTGCCTCGCAAAGGAGGATTGTCTCACGCGTCTTATGAGCTACTCCACCCAGAGCGTCGGCAGAGGCAGATGGACGAATGAACGCCATAGGGTTTGTTGCAAGCTCTGACATCCGGGTTTTGTCTCCCAGGATACTGCCCTTGGTGCGGGGACTCGACGGATCAATAGTTAGCACGGCCAGTTTCTTGCCTTCCGCGGTGATGTGTTGTCCAAACGTTTCTATGAATGTACTCTTGCCCACCCCTGGAGGCCCGGAGATTCCTATACGGACAGATTTTCCCGTGGCGTGAATGACCTTCTCCATAATCTCACCTGCGAGGTGCTGATCAGAAGGCAGCGTGCTCTCAATCAGTGTGATGGCCTGTGCCAGAACGACGCGTTCACCACGCAAAATTCCCGAAGCATAGTAGTCAGAACCTTGTCTCAATTTTGTAGCTTGCTTAAATCTTTACCTTATTAAAACGTCCGAATTTCATAAATTACCTTTAGTTTTTGCTGTTTATGAAGAAACATTTTTGGACAGAAGTTACGTTGGCAACCTGTCTCGTTTTCGCATTAATGGGGGGGATTTATGGGATCCTGCAACTCAACCTTTTCAATGCATTTGATTCCATCGGACGCGCCCTGGGCGATGTTGATCTGACAGACTATGTGTTCTGGGGAATCCGGGAAGAAGTGCCTCCCGAGGAAAATGTAGTCATTGTAAATATTGGACAATTATCGAGAAGTGAGATCGCCCAACAGATTCAAATACTAAGCAAAGCGAAGCCGCGGGTGATAGGAGTTGATAGTTTTTTCCTTCAACCCAGGGAGGAAGATCCAATGGGTGATGCGATGTTGAGTAATGCAATTGAAGAGGCTGGTAATGTCGTACTGGTGACCAAAGTTGAAAGGTCCAGTGCGCTGGAGAAATCGGGAGGTGAGGGCTATGATTCGCTGCTCCGGTCTGCGTCAATATTTTCGGATGTCGCCTTTCGGGAGGGGTTCGCGAACCTTGAAACCGAGGCTGCTTACCAGGATGATGTAAAGACATGCCGCTCATTTCCTCCGCGGGTCGATGTTGCAGGGAAAGATCAGCTTGCTTTTGCAGTCTTACTCGCTTCGTTATATGATTCCGCCAAAGCAGCCGCATTTCTCGAACGGGGCAACGAATCTGAGTTGATCAACTATCGCGGCAATATTGTCGATGTCTTCGGACAGTCTGGTGAGAGCTATCGCAATGTTTTTCCGGCAATTGATGCAGACCAGGTACTGAATGAAGAGTTTGAGTACAGTGCCGTCAAGGACAAGATTGTCATCATGGGGTATCTCGGCGATCACTGGGGGGATCCGTCGTGGGAGGACCGGTTCTACACGCCACTCAATACCAGTCTCGCAGGAAAAGCAAACCCGGATATGTTTGGCGCGGTTATCCATGCCAATATTGTGTCAATGATTTTGAACGAAGCCTATCTAAGTTCGATGCCGGACTGGCAACAGTATGTGCTCGGGATTGTTCTTTGTTTTTTGAATATGGCACTATTTTTAGTGATCTACCAAAAACTTCCGGCATGGTATGATGGGATAACGAAAACATTTCAGGTCATTGAAATGCTTGCCCTTACCGTGCTGATGGTTTATATCTTTCACTGGTTCCATTTCAAGCTGGATATTACGTTCGCGCTGGCAGCTATAGCCATGGCCGGAGACACGCTGGAGGTATTTGAAGGTGTAATAAAACAAGCGTATCTGAAATTGCGGTCACTATTGGGGTTTACCAAATCCACAGAAGAAGTATTAACACCGTAAATATTTATTCAAATGAAGAAATATTATCAATCAGAATCAAAAATCGTTGCCCTGGCGGTGGTAGTATTGGCGTTGTGTTGTGGGGTTGTTAATGCACAGGATTATGCTTTTAAAGTATTAGCATTCAAAGGTACCAATGAATTCAAGTCAGGTGATGAGTGGAAACCTGTGAAGACAGGCACCATCCTTAAGCCTGAAGATGAAATCAAACTGTCGGAAGGCTCATACCTTGGACTAATGCATCACTCGGGCAGACCTTACGAAATGAAGGAGCCTGGAAGTTTTAAGATCTCCAAGCTCGAAGAGAATGTTAAGCCCGGAGCCAGTGTGATAGTGAAGTACACCGACTTTATACTAAGTAGCAATTCGGCTGAAGCGAAGAAGAACCGATTGAATGCAACCGGAGCGGTATCGAGAGATATAGCCCAACCGTTGAGTTTGTTGCTTCCTGAAAATCAAAACTCGGCCATCTTCAATTCGTCGGCGATCATATCGTGGAAAGATTCTTCTGTTGATGGTCCGTACATCCTCACGGTTCGTAACATGTTTGATGATGTGCTGGAACGCTATGAAACAGGGGAGAAAAAGTATGTGATTGACTTCTCGAGATTTCCTGATCAGAAGGCATTGATTGTTCAGGTTCACTCCAAATCATCTGCCAAAGAAGCAAGCAGAGATCACTTGATCAAGAGGCTTGCGTCAGCTGAACAGGAGAATATACGCAAATCACTGGAAGCGATTGCGTCTGAATTGAATGATGCTACAGCATTGAATAAACTGATACTTGCGGGATTCTACGAAGAGAATCAGCTCCTGATCGATGCACTCACTGCGTATGAGGAAGCTATTCGTCTCGCGCCGGATGTTCCATCGTATCAGGAGGCCTATGATGATTTTCTGATAAGAAATAACATTAGCCGGTAGTTGCGGCGGGAAACCTGTCCTTACGGTCTTTCGTATACTCATTTTATTATGAAACCAAAAAAAACTCTCACCCTCTTTGTACTAGTTATCTCTGCTCATCTTTCCTGGTCACAGGAGTTCGCGTTTAAGGTCCTTGTGAACAAGGGAAAAAATGAAGTTCGCAAGGGCAGCTCATGGCAGCCTTTGAAAGTTGGTTCGCAGTTGAAAAGCACCGATGAAATCCGACTTGTTAATGATGCGTATCTGGGGCTTGTTCATCACACTGGAAAAGCAATAGAAATAAAAAAGCCAGGGGCGCACAAGGTTTCAGCTCTTGAACAAAGTATTCCAGAGGGGAAGTCTGTTCTCGTTAAATACACGGATTTTATTCTCAGTTCAAACAGTGATCAAAAGAAAACACTGAATGCCACAGGAGCGGTAACCCGGGGGCCCGAAAACATCCAGGTGTTTTTGCCTACGTCGCCTTCTTTCACGGTTGTGTATGGTGACAAGGTTGCGATCACATGGGATAAGCAGGAAATGAAAGGACCGTTCCAGGTAACATTCTCAACTCCATTCGGCGACGAGCTGAAAGTAGTTGAAACCGGTGGAAACAGTGTTACTATTGATCTTTCAGACCGCGACTTTCAATATGAAGACAATATTGTGATTAGCGTAGTATCCAGGACCGACCGAAAAGAGTCACCTGAGCAGCTGATGATAAAGCGACTGTCGAAAGCCGACAAGGAAAGGGTGAAGAAGCAGCTCGATGAGATATCCGCATCGGCCGGAGAAGAGACGGCGCTGAACAAGCTTGTGCTGGCCGGATTCTTTGAGTCTCAAAACCTCCTCATTGACGCGTCTACGGCATACCAGCAGGCCATTGAGCTTGCCCCTGACGTCCCTGAATACAAGGATTATTATCAGAATTTTATCATCCGCACAGGTATCAAAAACAAGTAGTTGCGGTAGTCAGAACTAAAGAAAGCCCCTTAATGGGGCTTTTTTTGTTGGCTGAATTCTTTATTCTCCTATTTTTGTGGTTCTCAAAAAACAGCATCATGAGCGTACTGGTAAATAAAGATTCACGGGTTATTGTTCAAGGTTTCACAGGTTCGGAAGGAACCTTCCACGCAGGTCAGATGATCGAATACGGAACGAACGTCGTGGGCGGGGTGACTCCTGGCAAAGGCGGTTCTGAGCATCTCGGTCGCCCTGTATTCAATTCCGTGAAGGAAGCCGTGGAAAAGACCGGTGCGGATGTTTCAATCATTTTTGTACCGCCTGCATTCGCAGCTGACGCCATCATGGAGGCTGCTGAGGCCGGTATTAAGGTGATTATCACCATCACAGAAGGTATTCCGGTGAAGGATATGATGATCGCCAAGAAATACGTCAAGCAGCGTGGTGTTGTGCTGATTGGCCCTAACTGCCCTGGGGTAATTACGCCAGGCGAAGCGAAAGTGGGCATCATGCCGGGATTTGTCTTCAAAAAAGGGCGGGTAGGTATTGTTTCCAAATCAGGAACGCTGACTTACGAAGCTGCCGATCAGATTGTAAAAGCCGGACTTGGAATTTCAACTGCGATTGGTATTGGCGGGGACCCGATTATCGGAACTCCGACAAAAGACGCTGTTGAGCTATTGATGAATGATCCTGAAACCGATGCTATTGTAATGATTGGCGAGATCGGTGGTAACTATGAACCGGTTGCTGCACGTTGGATCAAAGAAAACGGAAACAAGAAGCCGGTGGTAGGATTTATCGCTGGTCAGACGGCACCTCCAGGCAGGAGAATGGGCCACGCTGGAGCGATTATCGGCGGAGCGGAGGATACGGCTGCCGCAAAGATGAAGATCATGAAAGAATGCGGTATCCACGTAGTTGAATCCCCTGCTGAAATCGGGGAGACGATGAAAAAAGTGCTGGGTTAATCCCGCTTAAAAAGTTGCCTTGAATTCTCTTTCAAGGTAACTGTTCAGACTGTCCAATCCTTTCAGAATACTAACCTTCTCGGCATCGCCGTCGGCGTTATCGTTGTGGTACACCACTTCGATGAAGAGATCCTTCAGCATGTAGATATAAATCTTCCTGCCTTCCTTCGCGCGCGTTCCCAGCACAATGCCTTTCTTCCGAAGGTAGTTTACCTGCTGACTCGCGGACATACGATAAAAGATGAATTTCTCAAGCATAGCCAATGTTGTTTCCTCAACTTTGGCCAAAGTCGCGCCAGTTCTTAAAAAAGCGCAAAGCGCTCCAGTTTGGAGGATTTTGGATGTTGCATCATCCTAAATTGGGAAATCTGTATCAGTTTGATTATTGACAGACGGTGATCGTACCCTCGTCTTTAAGTTGTCCAAACCAGACCAAACCGTAATTTCCGACAAGGGCCACGCCGATAGCATTCCATTGCACTTGTTCCCATATTTCGGAATTGATCAGCAGGGGATTATGTGCCGGACTTTTCTTCCATCCGGCGAGGCTTCGCTCAGCATTTGCCTCCGCGGAATGGAAGTAAGCAATTTCGAATCCCTCTGAGGGATAATCAGCAATTTCTTTGGGCTTATTCCACATACATTCTGCCTGTTTATGGTCACTGGTGTAGCAACAGGGTGTCCACTTTCCTTTCTTTGACCAACTATGTGGGTTGCATTTGCCGTTGGGATCGAAATCGTAATTATCATTAAGATCGCGGGCATGCGCCTTCGCCACGAGGCTCAGTTTCGGAGAGAGCGGAATTGGCGGTAGATTGTTCTGCCGCCGGTATTCCATGATAAGATCATAGAGCTTTTGTTCTTCTTTCGACAGGCAGACCGGTTCGCCGTCAACGGGTCTTACGCTTGTAAATGAAAACAGAAATATAGGAATTAGGTAAGCAAACGATTTCATAGCATTTTATGCGGTAATTCTTATGGAACACAAATAAAAATATCTTCGTTTCTGATTTGATTTTTTTAATTTTCGGCCCCTTTGACCCGGGGTACTCTCGCGCGAAGGATTTTTAAAAACAATAACATCTTTGAAAATGAGCGATCAGAAAATCAGTATCAGTAACGGTAAATTAAATGTTCCTGATAATCCTACTATTCCATTTATTGAGGGTGATGGTACCGGTGTCGACATTTGGCCTGCGTCCAAACTGGTTTTTGACCAGGCTGTAGAGAAAGCCTATGGCGGAAAGCGGAAAATCAACTGGAAGGAAGTACTCGCAGGAGAAAAGGCATTTAATCAGACGGGTAACTGGCTGCCGGAAGAAACGCTCAATGTATTTAAAGAATACCTGGTGGGTATAAAAGGTCCCCTGACGACACCTGTGGGTGGTGGAATCCGCTCGCTGAACGTAGCGCTGCGTCAGGAACTGGATCTTTACGCATGCGTACGCCCTGTTCGTTGGTTCAAAGGCGTTCCTTCACCAGTAAAAGAACCACATAAGACGGACATGGTTATCTTCCGTGAGAACACAGAAGATATCTATGCAGGTATCGAGTTTCAGGAAGGCACCGAAGAAAACAAGAAGTTCCTCGCCCTGTTCCAGGAAAACTATCCGAAGCTGTTCAAAAAGATCCGTTTCCCTCAGACTGCGGGTATCGGCATAAAGCCTGTCTCCAAAGAAGGAACAGAGCGTCTTGTTCGCTCAGCGATTGAGTTCGCGCTGCAACACAAGAAGCCCAGTGTAACGCTTGTTCATAAGGGTAACATTATGAAATTCACCGAAGGTGGATTCCGCGATTGGGGCTATGCGTTGGCGAAAAGTGAATTTGGTGCAAAAGACCTCGACGGCGGACCTTGGCAGGTGATCGAAAAAGACGGCCACAGACTGATTATCAAGGACTCTATCGCAGATGCGTTCCTGCAACAGATCCTTCTCCGTCCGGATGAATACTCAGTAGTAGCCACACTGAACCTCAACGGTGACTATATCTCTGACGCATTGGCGGCTATAGTAGGTGGAATTGGAATTGCTCCAGGAGGAAATATCAACTACGTAACGGGTCACGCAATTTTCGAAGCAACGCACGGTACTGCTCCGAAGTACGCTGGTCAGGACAAAGTAAATCCTGGATCAGTGATTCTCTCGGGAGTAATGATGCTCGAGTACATGGGTTGGCAGGAGGCTGCAGATTTGATCATCAAGGGTCTGGAAGGCGCGATTTCTTCAAAGCGCGTTACTTACGATTTCGAACGCCTGATGGAAGGAGCTACTTTGCTGAAGTGCTCTGAATTTGGAAAAGAGATTGTGAAAAACATGTAATCACATCAAGATTTAATAAGAAAAGGCTGTCTTCGTGACAGCCTTTTTTGTTAGAAGTCCATCATGCGAATTGCCGTGATAGCCGCCTCTTCACCTTTATTTCCCAGCTTTCCACCTGCGCGGTCGAGGGCTTGTTGTTTGTTGAGCGTGGTGATCACTCCGAATATTACGGGCTTCCCTGTTTTCAGGCCGGCCTCTGTTATGCCATAAGCAACGGCCTGACAAATGTAGTCGAAGTGGGGGGTGTCACCCTGGATTACACATCCCAGGCAAATGACGGCATCTATTCCTTTTTCCTGCGCCATCCATAATCCGCCAAGGGAAAGTTCAAAGCTTCCCGGAACCTCCTTTCGAATGATATTGGTCTTTTTAAGTCCATGGGCCAGGAGTGATGAAACTGCGCCTGCGTATAGGGCTTCGGTGATTTCTTCGTTCCATTGCGCTACGACAATGGCTACTATCTTCCTTGAAAGTTTTCTTTTGGTGTTTACCACACCTGAGGTTAACGGTCCTGCCATATGTTAAATAAAAAAGGGATAGTGTTACTATCCCTTAAAGTTATGTTAAAGTTTCTTACGAAGGCTGGCCTTCGAGGCGGGCTTTGAATTTTCTCGCCTTTTGGTATTCAGAGGAATCCCAATATTGTGTGATGACTTTGTCGTACGTTTCCCTGGCTTTGTCAACCTGGTTAGCCTTTTCGTAGGCAAGTGCCTCCTTCATCAGGTAAATTGGGGAGAAGTACTTGTTGGGTTTGTAGTTCGCAGCCTTGCTGTAGTATTTGGCGGCGTCAGCGAAGTTGTTTTCCTCCATATAAGTGTCGCCGATAAGGCTGTAAGCACGGGCCTGGATGAGAAGATCATTTGATTTGAAATCTTCCAGATAGAGTCTGGCAGGTTCAAACTTGCCTTGTTTCAGGTAAATCACACCTGCATAGTAGTTAGCGAGATTTGCAGCGTCGGTGATGCCGTATTCTTCGATGATTCCAAGAAATCCGAGCGTATTGGCGTCGCCGTTGAGCGCCTGGTCCAGGCTGTCGGCTTCGAAGTAATAAACCGCCTGGAACATCTCCTGCTGTGCTTTGTCGTTCTGGCTGTCCTTGTAGTATTGGTATCCGAAGAATCCTGCTACAATCAACGCTACTCCGATGGCGACACCGAGGACGAGCTTTGAATTGCTTTCGAACCAATTTTCGGCCTCGACGATTTTTTCCTGTAGCACTTCCGGATTTTCGAGGATCTCGTTCTTATGATCTAGTCTTTTGCCCATATAATTAAAGTAAACCCCTAAGTGGGAACTTAGGGGCGCAAAACTACGAATTAACTTTTTCTCAACAAAGGTGTTAATCCATGATAAAAGGATAGTCAGACTGAACGTAAACGTCCGTCAGAGCCTCTGAAGGGTCGGGGAATTTTGATTCCTCTGCAAACTTGACAGCTTCTTCCACTTGTTTTACCACGCGGGCGTCGATTTCCTCAAGTTCTTTCTCAGTTGCCAATTTTTTATCGAGGATCTTTTTGCGTACCACTTCGATCGGGTCGCGTTGTTTGTATTGTTCAACTTCCTCTTTGGTTCTGTATTTCTGAGGATCCGACATGGAGTGTCCCTTGTAGCGGTAGGTTCTGAATTCGAGCAGCGTAGGGCCTTCGCCAGCGCGGGCGCGCTCAGCTGCCTTGGCTACGGCAATGTGAACGTCCTCGGGATTCATGGCATCCACTGGTTCGGCAGGCATGTCGTATGCTTCACCGAGCGTATACAGCTCGTGCACGTTGGACGTCCTTTGAACGCTGGTCCCCATCGCGTAACCATTATTTTCGATCACAAAGATCACGGGAAGTTTCCAGAGCATGGCGAGGTTCAGGGCTTCGTGGAACGCTCCCTGGCGTACCGCTCCATCTCCCATATAGCAAATGCAGAGGTTTCCGGTTTTATTGAACTTCTCTGCGAATGCGATTCCGGCGCCGAGAGGTACCTGAGCACCGACGATTCCGTGGCCGCCGATAAAGTTATGCTCCTTGTCAAAGATGTGCATGGAACCACCTTTTCCCTTTGTTGTTCCGGTTTCCTTCCCGTATAGCTCAGCCATGATGGCCTTTGGGTCGGTACCAAGTGCAATCGGATGGCCGTGGTCGCGGTATGCGGTAATCCACTTGTCCCCCTTTTGCAGGGCAGACGCGGCGCCTGATGCGCAAGCTTCCTGGCCGATATATAAGTGGCAGAAGCCTTTGATTTTTTGCATACCATACAGCTGGCCTGCCTTCTCTTCAAATTTCCGCATCAACTGCATACTCTCGTACCAGTACATGTACGTTTCTTTAGAAAACTCGGTCTTTCCGGCTTTCTTCGGAGCTGCAGGCTCATTTTTAGCTTTAGTTGTTGTAGCCATATCCTATTTTTGAATCCGAGTTGCGAAATTAACCCGCCGGTAAAGATTCGCCAAAAATTTCCCTGCTATTTCCTGTATGCGGTTAGAAAATCTCAGTTTGCTGAATTTCAAGAACTACGACGAGGTCAATCTCGGGTTCAGCGGGGGGATAAATGCGTTTCTTGGTAAGAACGGAAGCGGAAAAACCAACCTCCTCGACGCCATCTATTTTCTGGCGTTGACGAAAAGTGCGTTCTCAACGGACCAGCTGTGCATCAGCCGGGGGGAGTCATTTTGTATGTTGAAGGGGGGGTTTAA
>JAEZGH010000010.1 GCA_023417065.1 Bacteroidota bacterium | reverse complement strand
GCCGATCCGCGCAAGGCGCAGGAGATCATTGCACAGGCCTTGCGCTGGAACGAAGCGACCTGGGAACAGGTGCTCTTCATCAACCAGGCGAAACTGAACGACACGTTGCAACTTGCCGATGGTTCCGGCACCGACGATGTGGCGGAGATCCTGCGCAGCAGCGGTTCCATCGATGGCGACATAGCACCGGAACGGTTGATCGAGGCGTTGGAAGTCCGGATCGCGGAACTGTACTCCAATTGGGACCGGCAGTTCCAGCGTCCGCGCGACGGCAGAAGCATCTCCAACCCGCACAAACGCAATGTGGGTCCGGTGCTGAAGGCATTCTATGCGTTGGAGGAATTGCAGCACCAGTACGATGCCGTGGTGCAGCACGAACAGGCGATCGATGCGGTGAACGCGCGGATCAAAGCGGTGCGCGAAATTTTGGAGAAGGACAGGGCTTTCGTGGAGGACGGCCGTGATCGGAAAGGCGGACTGCACAGGCGATCGCTGCTGGAACAAAGCCTGAAACATGGGCAGGACACGATCGCACGCCTGATGAAGGTAATGCAGGCCTGGCCCGGTGCCGAGCAGGTGCTGAAGGAAAAGAAGGAAGCGATCGAGCGGGGCGAAAAAGAGATCGAAAAGCTGAAGGCCGAACTCGCCAACGCGAAACTGCATGAAGGTGGCGATAAGGTCCGATCGGGATTCCAGGCCATCGTTGAGGCGAAAAAGGCGGTGGAAGAAGCCCGGAAGGAATTGGCGGCGATCACGCCTGTGACGAAGGAACAGGTGGACGAACTGCGGAAGCTGGGCCAGCGGATCGAGCGGATCGAGGTGGAGATCAAGGCGCAAAAACTTGCTGCGGTGCTCAGATCCAAAGTGCCGTTGGAAGTGCAGGTGAAGCGTGGCGGAAGTGATGCGGAAACGATCGGGCTTTCACCCGGAAAGGAATTCAGTTGTGCCGCGGAAGGCCGGATCTCGATCGATGCCGGGGATCTTTCGATCGAAGTGCGCAGCGATCAAAAGGACGTGGAACAGTTGTACACCGATCTGCTTGCTGCCCGCGAAACGCATGAAAAAGCACTGGCCGGGCTTGAAGTTCCCGATCTCGCCACATTGATCGCACGCCAGGAGAATTCCGATCGCGCCCGGCAAAAACTGGCCAATGCGGGCGCCACTTTCACCGCTTGTCTTCAAAAGAAGACCGAGGAACAATGGCAGAAAGCGATCGATGATCTGAAGAACATCCCGCCCTCGCGATCGGTGATCGAACTGGAGAACGAACAGCGGCGGATCCTCGCCGATCAGGCGCGCTTCGATCAGGAACGGAAGAACCTGGAGAAAGATCTTGCCGAATGGACGAAGGCCTACAGCTCGATCGATCAGTTGATGTTGAAGGTCGTTGATCTGCGCACCTTGATCGGAAAGGAAGAGGCCGAGCTTGCCACCCTGCCCGATGTTCCCGCAGGCTTCGAGGATGCAGCCGGTTACTTGAAGAAGCTTGAACAGACGGAAGTTTCATTCGATCGCACCAGCGCCACGTTGCATGAACTTGAAAAGGAGCAAAGCCATCTGCAGGGCCGCACTCCCGAGCGCACCACCGAGGAACTGAAGGAGGAACTGGACCTGAAACAGCGCCAGTTCAAGCATGAGCTCGATCAGGCAAAGGCATACGAGCGGATCCTCGCCAAAGTGCGTTCACTTTCCGATCGTGAAGGACCCGATCCGTTCACCGGTTTCAATGCGCGCGTGGAGCATTTCGTGCAGATCCTGACCAATGGCCGCTACAAAGCGCAACTCGAAGGCGTGAGGCCCGCCGGGCTCATTGGCGAACATCCGTTGGAGAACGCGATCCTTTCACAGGGAACGAAGGGCTGCTTCGCGCTCGCGATCCGCCTGGCTTACGCTGAAGTTTACCTCGGCGATAATGAAGGTTTCGTGATCATGGACGATCCGCTCACCGACATGGATCCCGATCGGAGACGGTGCGCGGTGAATGCGATCAACGACTTCGCGCAGAAATACCAGGTGATCGTGCTCACCTGCCATCCGGAACATTCGCGGCTTTTCGAAAAGGAAGGCGTGAAGATGCAGCAATTGGGATCCGCAAAGGCCGTGGCCTGATCGGAAACGATGATGAACGTTGAAGAACTTCGATCGCTGGCGTTGCGCCTGCCGGGTGTGACCGAAGACATCAAGTGGGGACATGATCTGTGCTTCCTGATCGGAGAGAAGATTTTCCTGGTGCTCGGTCCGGATAACATTCCTGTTTCAGCCTCGTTCAAGACCGGCGACGAGAAATTCGAGGAACTGATCGTTCGCGAAGGCCTGATTCCCGCACCCTATCTGGCCCGGAACAAATGGGTGATGGTGAAGGACATTTCGGTCCTTGATCGGAACGAGTGGCAGGAACACATTCAACGTTCCTACGATCTGGTCTTCGCGAAACTCCCGAAAAAGCTGCAGGCAACGATCGGGAGCTTTTGACCCGGACGAGGAGCTGCGCCCGTGATAGGAGCGGCAGCTTGGCGAAGTGGAGCCGGGCCTCACCCCCTTGCCCCCTCTCCGGAAGAGAGGGGAGATCCGTGCTGCACAAGCGAGGAGGCGACCGG
>JAEZGH010000028.1 GCA_023417065.1 Bacteroidota bacterium | reverse complement strand
AAGCACAACAAAAACTTCAAACGATTTATGCTTCGAGGCATCGATAAGGTCACAATCGAGACCGGATTACTCGCAATAGCCCATAATCTGGCCAAAGCAGGAGCCTGAGACGGCTCAACACATTTTTATTAGCCACCCCGAGCTGAGAAACCGAACCACCCGAATCGCGTCCGCCAAAAAAATAAAAAAGCCGCCTCATGACTTTTGAGACGGCCTCTTTTTATCTAGGCATTAAGACGTCAATTCTATCTGTTGGCATTGACAGACTCGTCAATGTTTGGATTGGCATCAATTTCAGGCTGAGGGATTTTCAGGAAGAATTTCTTGCTATTCGCCTCAAGATTTGCTGCTGCGCCTACGCGATGGTTGCCGGAGCGGATGATCGGTCTCTGGAGACGCTTAGCATCGAACCATTCAACACCGGTTTCAGCATACAACTCCTTGCGTCTTTCGATCAGGATTTCTTCCAGCAGATTATCGCCAGTATTGGACGACTTCACCGCATCAGGATCGCGGTTTGACTGAAGCGCATAAAGCAGTTCATGGGCTTCATCGTGGTCACCGTTTCTGAATTTCGCTTCAGCTTCAATCAGGATCATTTCCGGTGTTCTGATAACCGGAATATCAGAGTTAAACTCAAAAGAGAATTTGGTAGTAATCCAATAGTTCCAGTTCGATGGCGTCGTTCCGGTATAAGCACCGCCGATGAACAGATTTCTTACATCGGTTTCAGAAAACAGGGATACAAATTCATTATTGAAGAATGTACCCTGGTAAGAAAGCACGAAGTGGTCCGCCTGTGAGTGCGGCGCGCTGTAGTAGTATGCAGACTGATCGTCATACTGCGGAAGGCCCCAGATCCACTCAGTAGCACTGAGGTCGTTGAATCCGTCGTCATATTGTCCTGCATTCAACGCGGCTGCAACATTTCCGCCGTAAGCGGCATTCGCTGCAGCTTCTGCTTCGGGCCAGTTGCCCATTGCCTGATGAACCTGTGCCAGGAATGCATACGCTACATTTACATTTACGAATGATTTATCGAGGCGGCTGGTTGGCAGTTTCTGAACTGCTTCATTCAGATCCTCCAGTATAAATGCATAAAGCTCCTCCATAGTCGACATTGGTTTTCCGTCAAGCGAAAGCTCTTTATAGATCGGAGGTGCGGGAAAACTGGGATCAATTGAATATGCCGGGCAAAACTCAAGGATCAACTGATGGTAGTAAAATGCCCTTAACGCTTTTGCCTGTCCGAGGATTTCATTTTTGTCCACGTCCGAAAGTGCTGTACTTTCTTCAACTCCCTGAATAAGCAGGTTGAGCTGGCCGATGATTGCATAGGAGAAATCCCAGGAAAAAGTAGTTCTGCGATACGTAGGTTCGCGGTTGTCGTTGGCGTAGTCAAAGTTGAACCAGGTGTTTGCCTGGACAACATCATTGCCTTTGACAGACCTTGCATAAAGTATTGAATTCAATCCACCTGCATCGTGGCCAGTGGTAAACTGTCCGCGCATCCGTCGAAGGATACCTGCCATAAAGGCATCTACCCCAGTCCGGGATCCAAACACCACGGTTTCGTCCACCTGGTCTGTAGGAGCCGGTTCATCAAGGTATGAATCGCCGCAACCTGCCATCACCAGCATGGAGAGTGCGATTGCATATTTGCCGATTTTTATCAAAAAATTATTCATAATCAAATGCTTTTTTAGAAGGTCAAGTTGATACCCAAAGAAGTGATCTTCTGATTGTAAGACCGGTGGTTGGTAGTTCCGGCCAGACTTTGTTCCGGATCGATACCCTTATGGCTCTGGAACGTAAGCAGGTTGTCACCCTGGAAGAAGACACGCAAGCCTGAGATTCCATATTTGCTAAGTGTAGCCTTAGGCACATTATAACCGAAATTCAGAGCCCTCAGACGCACATAGTCGTTTTTGAACAGGAATCGTGTGGACTGAGCATTGAAGTCGTTGTTGCTGGCAAGTACCAACGGAACATCAGTGATATCACCAGGCTGAGTCCAACGATTTTCGAGATCAACGGAACCGGCGCCGCTACCAGGGGTTTCAAATCCACCCATCAACGCCTGATACTGACCATCGAGGATATAGGACCCGAAGCTGAAATTCATGAGAATATTCAGATCGAAGTTTCCGTAACGAACATAGTTCGTGAATCCACCGATCACTTTAGGCAGCGAACTTTGTCCTGTATAGTAACGCGTTGCTTCTGAATAAACCTCTGTTGTTTCACGTTCACCTGTGGGATTTCCATCGGCGTCAAGCACATCCTTGTACCACATTCCATATCCATTCTCAGGATTTACACCAGCCCATTCCTGGAGATAGAAGTCATACAGTGATCTGCCCACTTCCCATCTTTTGGTTCCAGAAATAAAAAACTCCTGAGTAAGCTCTGTAACCTCGTTTCTGTCGAATGAGAAGTTCAGACCTGTCGTCCAGGTTACCAGATCAGATTTGATATTGCTCGAGTTCAGTGTGAATTCCCATCCATAGTTGCGAAGTGCACCCAGGTTGGTTGTAATCGAAGGGAAACCAGTAGATTTCGCCAACGGCTTGTCGTAAATCAGGTCGACAGACTCTTTGTTGTAGTACTCAACATTTGCTGAAAGGCGGTCGTTGAGGAAACGCAGTTCAAGTCCAATGTTCGTTGAAGCAGTCTTTTCCCAAAGGAGGAACGGATCTGAAACGTTGGGAACAATAACGCCGGTAAACGGCCCTTGATTCCAGCCGGTTTCAAACAACTGAAGATAAGGGAAGTAGCTCGCATTACCGTTGCCATCAAGTACCCGGTTATTACCAAGTTCACCATAGGATGCCTTCAGTTTGGCAAAGCTGATCACGTTCGAATTAATTCCTTCGAAGAAGCCTTCATCGGAGATCACCCAACCTCCACCAATGGAGAAGAAGTCACCCCATCTAACATCGCTTCCAAAGCGGGAAGATCCATCGCGGCGGTATGCACCTTCGATGTAATACTTATCCCTGAAGCTGTACGACGCACGTCCCAGGTAGCTCGATAGTCTTTCTTCATTGATATACCCGCCAACATTCTCAGGAACAGTACTTCCGTTAAGCACTTTTACATTCGGCAGGAACCCTGTGCCCTGAGCGCTCAGGCCCGAGACCTCTGCTTCATATGCTTCCTGAATCAAAGTAACGTTTACCTCATGGTCGCCACCAAACGTCTTATTGAAATTTAATGCGTTAGTGAGGTTGAACGTAGTTGTCAAATCACGTTGATTCGTAACGCGACCACCTACGTTAGCCGCATACCCAAACTCATTATGGATATATGTAAAGTAATCGAATGTATACTTTTCGTATCCAAGGGTAGTCTTGAATGAGAGGTAGTCCGTGAAGTCAATTTTCGCATATCCTACGGCATTCAGGTTGTCGCGCTTGTTCTTGTATTGATAGTTATAAAGACCACCAACAGCGTTTTCACCGGAAAGACCGGGACGTGATCCGTTCAAAGACTGACCAACATTGTTTCCGTAGTCAAATATCGGATTGCCGAAATCATCCAGTACGAGAGCACCGCTTTCATCGTGGTGATACATAGGATAGTATGACGGAACAGAGAAAATCCACTGGATGGCACTTTGATACGCTGTCCCTGATTGTGTCGGATAGTTTTGAGACTGAGACGAATACGCAGTATTCAAACCTACAGTAAACCAATTATTTACTTCTGAATCAACGCTGATACGGGCTGTTGCACGATCGAAGTTGGATGTTTTCACAGCACCTTCCTGAGTCAGGTAGTTAGCTGCAAAGTAGTACGTAGTTTTTTCGCTACCACCGGAAACTGACAGAGCGTAATCCTGACGTGACGCATTGCGATTTACGATCTCTTTCTCCCAATCTGTCGACCAAAGTTTGTTCGTAGAAATAAGTCTTCCATCAGTACCAACCGGATTTCCGGTTCCGTAAGGGTTGTACCGTAGGAAGTCGTTCACCAGGTTGTCTGACGCCATTTGAGCAGCATCTGCGGCAGTTTCACCGTCAATATACTGATAAGAGTTTTTTACAGCTTCCCATGCAAGCTCGGTATAGCGGTCAGTGCTGAGGAACTTATGAAAAGGAACAGCCTGATTTGCCACCCCTGCGGTTGCTGAAAAGTTGAACGTCGCAGGCTGGCTTCTCTTACCTTGTTTAGTGGTAATCAATAGTACCCCGTTGGTTGCTCGTGATCCGTACAACGCGGTAGAAGACGCATCCTTAAGTACGTTGATACTTTCGATTTGGTCGGCACTAATGGTGTTTAGGTTACCGTTGAAGGGTACACCATTAACAACGATCAGAGGATCAGCGGAAGCGTTGATCGAGCTGATACCGCGGATACGGATCGTGGGGTTATCGCCAGGTTGTCCCCCGGCAGAGATGATGTTTACACCGGGTACGGTACCCTGGATGGCGTTAGCCACGCTGGCAACCTGTTGCTTTGCAATTACTTCAGAATCAACACTTGCAACTGAACCAACGATTGCACGCTGGCTTTGCTGACCATATGCAACAATCACAACTTCCGTAAGTTCTGTGGCATCGGTTGACATTCTGACATCAATCACAGCGCGCGATCCAATCTCCTCTTCAACACTGGTCAGACCAATGAATGAAAAAACCAAAGTTCCTGCTGAACCAGGTACTGAAATAGTGTACCGGCCGCTTGCGTCCGTGGACGTACCAATCGTTGTTCCTTTAACAACAACGTTTACGCCAGGAAGCGCGGAGCCATCTTCAACAGACGTAACGGTTCCTGTGACCGTCCGATCCTGCGCTGCTAACTCGCCCGCCATAAAAATGACGACCGACAAGCTCAAGAGTAGAAATCTCCTCATACAATTCAGATTAGGTAATAAATTATTTAAGCGATCAAACATATTAACAAAATATCAAGTTACAAATGACTTGTCCCCCAAAATACGCTATTGGCCGCAAGCAATTGCACCTAATCCGATTTCGGAAGGATTTTGCCTACCAATTCCTGAAGATTTTTTTTAGATTTTTTCCGAAAGGAAAGGCCCGGCACGCGGAGCACTTCTACCTGACAATGGAAAACTCAATACGTCGATTGAGCTGCCGTCCTTCCGCGGTCGCGTTGTCCGCAATGGGCTTGTCCGCCCCATAGCCAAAATACTTCACCCGACCTTCCTTGATTCCGCGCTTAACCAGGTAGTTGTAAACAGCCGTAGCCCGGCGAAGCGAGAGCTGCCTGTTGTGATCCGCCGACCCCGTGTTGTCAGTGTGCCCGCTGATTTGAATCCTCACCCCGGGGTTCTCCGTCATGAATCGAACGATCTTCTCAAGTTCAACCGTCGACTTATCCTTCAGCTCCGCCTTGTCCACATCAAAAAAGATATTATTTAAGACAACCATCGATCCTTCCCGGACCTTATCCAGGTTTATGTCTACAACGATTGGTTCAAAATCCTGAACATCAGAATAATTGAAGTTCAGGCTCCGGAACAGGTACCCCGGCCGCGTGACATATAATCCATACTCCGAGCCCTGGGTCAGAACCATAAGATATTCGCCTGTAACTGAGTCAGAACTAACCTGCGAAATCACTTTATCGGCCTCCAGATCGACCAGTTCAACTTTTGCCGACAGCGGCGCCTTCGTCTCGCTGTCGCGAACAACGCCCTTTACGTAGTTACTCCTGAACCTCACCTGTTTTTCGCGGGGTATCCGTACTTCGTAGATTTTGCTGTAGGCCAGACCATCTGCACCCGTTTCTTCGTGCGAATAATAACCCTTCGCGCCATCAGCCGTGATGAACAACGAAAACTGGTCATCGTGATTATTAATGTACGCGCCGATGTTCTGGGGAGCAGTCCACGTACCCGATTGATTTTCGCTATAGAAAATGTCATATCCGCCGAATCCCTTCAGCGCGTTGGTGGCATAAAATAAGGTCCGTCCGTTTACGTGGATGAACGGCGACATCTCGTCGAATTCGGTATTCACCGGGGGCCCGAGGTTCACCGCCTTTGACCACTTATTGTTTTCGTCAAGCGTTGACACCCATATGTCTCGCATACCCATACCGTTACGACGGTCGGAGACAAAGTACAGGGTTCGCCCATCGGCTGACAATGATGGCTGCGACTCCCACCCCGACGTGTTTACGCCAGGCCCCAGGTTTTTGGGGGCAGACCACTCGTCCCCGATTCTCACCGACTCAAAAAGGTCGCAGCTCCCGTAGTTGTCGCGGCCCGAGCACGAAGTGAATATCAGCTTTCTTCCGTCCGCGGAAATGGTGCACGTGCCCTCATTCATTTCGGAATTGATATTTTTTGAGATCGATACCGGTGGCATCCATTCGCCTTTTTGATTCCGGTAGCTGACTACGAGGTCTTCATCATGACGATCCGTATGCCCGTTTCGACGCGTGAAAATCAGCGCACTTTCATCGGCAGTCAGTACCGGGAAGTACTGCATCACAAACTGGTTCACGGTATCGCTCAGCGGTCTTCGCCGCACCTCTGCAGTTTTATCCTGATTTTCAAGCGCGTACATCGCATTCTCAAGATTTCGCCGGGCGTGATCCAGTTTGTTTCGATTCGCCTTCTCGTTGTCTACAAACTGCTTTAGCACAGAAGCCGCTTTTTCATACTGGCCTTGTAACAGATAAGCCTCCCCAAGATCAAACCACACTACTTTCTGAATCCGGAGTTCCTGCGTGAGAGAAAGTGCCTTTTCAAATTGTTCGATCGCCTTTGGATAAACCCGCATGTTGAAGTACACCAGGCCGAGACGGTAATAGGCCTCCACGAAATTCTTATCCCTGCTGATAGCCTGATTCAATAAATCAACTGCCTGACGATATTGGCGCCTAACTCTGTAGTTGTCGGCCTCGGTATAAAGCGCGATAGCCTTCTTATTGGTACTGGTGAGTTTCGCCTGGGCCAGTCCGTCAACAGTACTCGCTACAGTTAAAATCAACACAAGTATCAGGCCTCTGATCATTTTACTTCCGTTCAATGTTTGAAATTTCGTTTTCCGGAGCATCAAATTCGATCATTGCATTGATCAGCTTCCATGAATCAAACGCAGGCAGATCCGTGATCCTTATCTCCTCCTCGATTATTATTTGGTCATCGATCAATTTCTGTCGTTGCGTGCCCTTCAGCAATGGCGCCCAGGGTGTAACCCATTCATTTTCTCTTCTGAAAACAATATTGCAAAACGAAGTATCCGCAACGATGCCCCGTTTCACAATGAGAATATCATCACATTTCCCGCGCATGGCAAACAATCGGTCGATTGTCCTGCGGTCTGCATATTTGAATTCGTAATTAATTCTGTCGTGTTCTACCACTTTGAGCGTTTCGATGACTTTCATTTGGTAAGGAGTAAACTCCACCTCCATTGAGTTGTCGTCGTAGACTATCCGGCACTTGTGAATTCCATCCGCCGGAGCTTCGTACTTCCCAAGAAACTTCTCAAGATCGATGTTCTCCGTTGAACCGCACAGTGTGCGCAACGACCTGTTCATCCGTTGTTCGTGGTAGAACAAGTTCAGGTACTGGCCATCCTTAACTTTTATCGATTCAATCAACAGGGACATACACCTTGTTCAGCGTTTCATCGTATTCGCTTTTCGCGTTGCTCTGCGTGGTAATTCCTCCGCCACTTCGGTAGAAGTAATCCGGGCCGTCGCGCTCAATGAAGCGTATCATCACCCCACTGTTGAGCTCACGGCCATCAAAATAGCCAAAAACTCCCGTATAGTAACCTCGCTTTTCATTTTCAGCTTCGCGGATAATCTCCAGCGTACGCTGTTTTGGCGCACCGCTTATTGACCCCGCCGGCAGCAGGCTCATCAGTATAGCGCCCAATTGCGAAGGCCAGTTTTCATTCAGCGTTCCAACAATCTCGGAACTGACCTGAAGCAGATCCTTGCCGGAAGTTTTGACCAGATCGACATATCGGAAGCGATTGACTTTTACATCTCTGGCTATCAGGCTTAAGTCATTGCGGATGAGATCAACAATGGTGACGTGCTCGGCAAGCTCTTTCGCGTCCTTCATAATGGTTTCCTCTGCGTCAGGAAGCGAAGCGTCGATGGTGCCCTTCATCGGATACGAGAATATTCTGCCATCGCGAATTTTGATGAAGCTCTCCGGCGAGAAAACGGTGAACTGATCTTTGAACCACAACTTGTACGGCGCCGCGCTGATATGGAAAATATCCAGCAGCGTGCAATCCAGGCTCAGGCCTGTTTTAATTGTAAGATTCAACAGATAGCTGTCGCCACGCGAGAGGTGCCGCGCAACGTGAAGAAACTTTTGCTCGTAAACGTCAAACGGGACAGGGTGCTTTTGCAGTGAAGCGCCTGTGGCCCTGGACGCATCGCCCTTTTCAAAGTTTCGAAATCCCTGAATGTCGAAGAGTATTTCAGACGGGTCTACTTCATGCAGCGGAAACGCAAGGGGATTTTCAAGTTCAAAATCGGTGATGAACAAAAACGGCTTTCGCTGCTCACCCCATGCGTTCAACACGTCAACAAACTCCTGCTGTTTCATCCTTACGGGATGTTCATGTACTTATGAATCTGAAGCGACACCTTCCAACGCGGATTGGCTTTTACGTAATTGATGATTTCGGGAAGCATCTCTTTCTCGCGCGACCATTCGGGTTGCAGGAACAACTCACATTCGCCGCTTACAAGCGACGCATGCTCCTCCGCCCAAGCGAAGTCGCTGCGGTTGTAGACGATCACCTTGAGCTCATTGGCAAAGGGATACACCGACGAATCGGGAGATTTGAATTTCTTCGGAGAAAGACAAACCCAATCCCATGTACCAGTCAATGGATACGCACCCGAAGTTTCGATGTTTGTCTTGAGGCCTGCCTGATGGAGTTCGGACGTCAGCCTCTCCAGGTTATACATCGCAGGTTCACCTCCGGTAACTACGGCGATCTGCGTTCCGCTTGCTTTGGCTTTGGCTACAATATCTTCGACCGGAACTGAAGGATGCGCAGATGCATCCCACGACTCTTTGACGTCGCACCAGACGCAGCCCACATCGCAACCGCCTAAGCGGATAAAGTATGCAGCGTAACCCTGGTAATACCCTTCGCCCTGGATCGTATAAAAATCCTCCATGAGGGGCAGGGTGTCGACAACAGTATGGTGGGCGTTATTATTCAAAGCGGATTGAGAACGCTATCACGGATAGCGAAGTTCCGTAGCGCGCAGCGTATTCAACAACAGCGAAGCAATGGTCATAGGCCCCACGCCTCCGGGTACCGGGGTGATGTACGAAGCCTTGGGCGCCACGCCTTTGAAGTCAACGTCACCGCGGATAGCCCAGCCCTTCGCATATTGCGGTCCTTCAACACGGGTTGTCCCGATGTCGATAACGACAGCGCCTTCTTTTACCATCTCAGCGGTGATAAGCCCAGGCTTGCCTACCGCAACAAGGAGAATATCCGCAGCCCTGGTAAAGGTAGCGAGGTCTTTCGTGAACTTGTGGCATATCGTGACAGTAGCGTGTGCCTGCGTGAGCATCATACTCAGCGGCGCGCCTGTGATCCGGCTTGCGCCTACTACTACGGCATGCTTGCCTTCGAGTTCAATGTTATAGCGGCGCAGCAATTCCATAACGCCAAATGGCGTAGCCGGCATAAGCAGCGGAGTTTTTGAAATGATGCTGCCGAAGTTCTGATTTGTAAAACCATCCACGTCCTTGTCGGCGCGAATCTTTTCAGTGATCTTTTCAACCGAAATATGTGGCGGCAGGGGCAGCTGAACGATGAAACCGTCAACGTCATCGTCGTTGTTCACGTGGTCGATGTGCTTCATCAGCTTTTCTTCGCTGATCGTATCGGCAAACCGCATCATCGTATAATGAAATCCGACCGACTTGCACGCCTTAACCTTGTTATCTACATAAGTCTGGCTTGCGCCGTCGTCACCCACAAGAATGATGGCCAGGTGGGGAAGTTTCTTGTTTTGCTGTTTGCGTTCGGCGACCTTTTGGGAAATCTCCGCCTTGATGTCTGCCGAGACTTTCTTGCCGTCGATGAGCGTGAACGATTCTGCTACCTGCATTGGTTATTAATTCATCTGTTTCTTATGCCGATTTATCAGGCTTAGTCGATCTTCAGTACCGCCATGAAGGCTTCCTGCGGAACTTCAACCGTTCCAATCTGCCGCATGCGCTTCTTCCCTTTCTTCTGTTTTTCCAGCAGTTTCCGCTTACGGGAAATATCTCCGCCGTAACACTTGGCGATCACATTCTTGCGTATCGCACTGATCGTTTCCCGGGCCACGATTTTTTGTCCGATAGCAGCCTGAATTGCAACCTCGAACATATGGCGCGGAATGAGTTCCTTGAGTTTTTCACATAGCTTCCGACCCCAGTCCTGCGCCTTGCCGCGATGAACAATCGCACTTAACGCATCAACACGGTCGCCATTGAGCATCACGTCAAGCTTCACCATATCCGATTCCCTGAAACCAATGAAATGATAATCCAGCGAAGCGTAACCACGTGAGATCGTTTTGAGCTTGTCGAAGAAGTCAAAAACGATTTCCGACAACGGCATTTCGAAAGTCATTTCGACACGTTCCGTTGTCAGGTAATTCTGATTCTTTATGATCCCGCGCTTATCCATACAAAGACTGATGATCGGTCCGATGTACTCAGACTTTGTAATGATCTGCGCCTTGATATAGGGTTCTTCTATATAATCCAGTCGTGTAGGATCGGGCATCTCCGACGGTGCGTTGATACTGATCTCTTCCCCGCTGGTCAGGTGAGCCTTGAACTGTACAGATGGAACGGTAGTAATTACCGTCATATTGAATTCGCGCTCCAGGCGTTCCTGAATAATCTCCATGTGGAGCATTCCAAGGAATCCACAGCGAAATCCAAAGCCCAGAGCTGCTGAAGTCTCCATTTCCCACACCAGCGAAGCATCGTTCAGCTGAAGTTTCTCCATCGCGTCGCGAAGTTCTTCAAATTCCGACGTTTCAACGGGATAGATACCCGCAAAAACCATTGGCTTCACTTCCTGGAATCCTTTCAGCGATTCGCCGGGATTCTGTGAAGTGGTAATTGTATCACCTACGTGAACTTCTTTTGCAACCTTGATTCCGGAAATCAGGTAGCCGACGTTGCCGGCGGTGATTTCGCCCATGGACTGCTTGTCGAGCTTTAGTACGCCGATTTCTTCCGCAAAGTATTCCTGGCCTGTGCTCACAAACTTCACGCGGTCGCCCTTGCGGATGGTGCCGTTGAATACTCTGAAGTATACTTCAATTCCGCGGAAGGAGTTGAACACAGAGTCGAAGATCATCGCCTGCAGGGGCGCCTTAGGGTCGCCTTTCGGAGGCGGAATCCGGGTAACGACGGCACGCAGGATTTCCTCGATGCCGGTTCCCTCCTTGGCGCTGGCACGGATCACGTCTTCGCGCTTGCAACCAATGAGCTCGACGATTTCGTCAGTGACCTCCTCGGGCATTGCGTGCGGCAAATCTATTTTGTTCATCACGGGAATGATCTCCAGATCGTGTTCGAGCGCGAGGTACAGGTTGGAAATCGTCTGGGCCTCGATTCCCTGGCTGGCGTCTACGATGAGCAGCGCCCCTTCACACGCCGCGATAGAGCGCGATACTTCGTATGAAAAGTCGACGTGACCAGGAGTGTCGATGAGGTTGAGGGTATATTTCTTGCCGTCCAGCGTATAGTTCATCTGGATCGCGTGGGCCTTGATGGTAATCCCCTTTTCGCGTTCCAGGTCCATATTATCGAGCACCTGTGCCTGCATCTGGCGCTGGCTAAGCGTGTCGGTGGCTTCCAGCAGCCTGTCAGCCAGGGTACTCTTGCCGTGGTCAATGTGCGCGATGATGCAAAAATTGCGGATGTTTTCCATACCCGTCCTTGTCCTCAGATTTTTAGAACTGCAAAAGTATCAAAAAATCCAGATTTCGGTCGGCGAATTATGGCCGACGCTGAAATATCTCAGGACGCGTTTGCGGGCGATAAGTCAGGTTCCTGCCAGCATCAGAAACCGGCCACAGGCTTGCCCTCGTTCTTGTAGAGGACGCCGTCTTTCATCACAAAAAACACGCTCTCAAGCGTGCGAATATTGCTAACCGGATCGTCGTCCGTGGCGATGATGTCGGCCAGCTTCCCTGCCTCGAGGCTGCCAATCTGATCGCCCATTTTTAGGATGCCGGCATTTACCGACGTGGCGCTCTTGATTGCCTCCATTGGCGGCATCCCCACCTCTACCATGTACCCGAATTCACGCGCATTCTGGCCGTGAGGCGATACCCCTGAATCCGTCCCGAACGCGATCTTCACCCCGCGTTTGTAGGCCTGTCGAAAGGTTTCCTGTATCGCCGGACCTATCTCCAGCGCCTTGGGAACGACGAGCGGATGAAAATATCCTGGAATGCGGGCATTCTCCCCTACCGACTTACCCGCGATGATGGTCGGAACGTAGTAGGTTCCTCTTTCCTTCATCAGGTCCATTATCTCCTCTGTCATACGCGTGCCGTGTTCGATCGTTGTTATGCCCGCCAGCACAGCCCTTTTCATGCCTTCCGTTCCATGGGCATGTGCAGCGGTATGCATGCCGTAGTCGCGCGCAGTTTCGATTATCGCCTTTAGCTCGTCGTCAGTAAACTGGGGCCCCGAGCCGTCTTTCGCGAGACTCAGCACCCCGCCCGTAGCAGTGATCTTGATCAAATCGGCGCCGTCTTTATAATGTTGCCTGACCGCCTGCCGCGCCTCTTCAGGCGAATTGACGACCCCATCGCGCGGGCCAGGATTTCCCATAAGACGAACACTGTAGCCGTTGGTAGGGTCCGCGTGCCCACCCGTTGTAGCAATGGATTTCCCCGCAGTAAAAATCCGTGGCCCGGGCACCAGTCCCTTGTTCACAGCATTTCGCAGCGCAATGTTAACCCCTGAACCCCCAAGATCGCGCACCGTGGTAAAGCCCGCGAGCAGGGTTACACGGGCATAGACCGCCGACTGAAACGCAATGTCCGCATCATTCAATACAAACCGGTTCAGTGCATCGTCCTTGCTGACTTCACTCTCGAGATGGACGTGCATGTCGATCAAGCCCGGCAATACGGTTTTGGCTTTCAGGTCGATCAGCTTGTCTTTCGCCCCCGGCTTCCGGTAACCTTTCTCAACAGAAACAATCTTATTTCCCTCGACGGTGATCGTCATTTCGGTTTGTACATGATCGCTTTTGCCATCGATGAGTTTGCCGCAGTGAATGACAGTACGTTGAGCTGCCCCGGTGATGACGACACCCAGGACAAGAAAGCAGGTCAGGATATGTTTCATCTGGTCAATATGCTCAATTTCTGAAGGAAGTTCAACAGCCTGAGCGCGTTGTAGTCGATCTGTGACAGCACCTGCCCACAAAAGACGACTAACAGCCCGGCAAAGAGAATCCTTTTTGTATTTTGCCTTATGAACTTCCTCGCCCATGCATACCTGTCGGGAGACGACAAAAAATTGTTGCTTGGGAATTTCATTGCCGACTTTGTCAAAGGAAGGAGCGCTCTCGCGATGTTCGACGATGACGTAAAGAACGGAATTTATCTGCACCGCGCTATCGATGCATTCACGGATACCCATCCCGTTGTATCGCAAAGCAAAAACCGCCTCCGGGCAAAGTACCGCCATTACGCCGGCGTAATCGTTGACGTGTTCTACGATCACTTTCTGGCAACGGACTGGCCGCAATGGCACGACATGCCACTCAACGAATTCGCGAAGAATACGTATCGAACCATTGCATCGTTCGACAGCATTCTACCCGAAAACGTCAAAAGTTTTTTGCCCTACATGGTTCGCGGCGACTGGCTGACGAACTATGCGCGCGTGGAAGGTATTGGTCGCACGTTGACCGGTATGTCGCGGCGTACCCCCTATACATCGCATATGGATGAAGCCATGAACGAACTTATCCGTTATAAGAAGGAATTTCAGACCGAGTTCAGGGAATTCTTCCCTGAGCTGAAACACCACGCCGAACGATTCATCGCCAATGGATTCGCTGATCCGGAACCCTGAATACAATCCCTTAACCGGAAGATTTCACAAATCACGTCCCCTGATTAATTTTGAACGCATCTTTAAACATTAAACAATTCATGCAAAACGATCCGGAATTAAGTGGAAAGTATCTCGGCACAATCTCGCAGGATTTTGTGAAGGTATCCGAACTGCTGAAGGAAGCATCCTATCAGATTCGAAAGGCGGGTTTTGAATATCCGGTGTTTGTCATTTGCAAGGAAGCACAGCCCGTCGGACAAATACTCATCGACAGGTTGAACAGCAACACCGACTGGAACTACTTCGCTTCCTACCTGGACGAGTTCCTTCAGCGCGAGCTGGTGTCAAAAGATAAGCGCGCCGACTTTGAAAATGCATACAAGGATCCGGACGAATTCTGCTGCCTTTTCGTCGTCGATGAGTCATTCACAAACTTCGTCTTTATCCCCTACCCCGAAGATTAGGCTCTCGGCAGCTTACTCCCTGAAGTGATTCCAGCCCTGCGCAGTGAGCGGGACAACATTGCCCTGCTTCGTCACCATGACGTTTTCCTTCTTGTCGTGCACGTATCCCACCAGATGGATGTCCTGGTGGTTTTTCACCTTTTCAAAATCCGACTGCGGAATTGTGAACAACAGCTCGTAGTCTTCGCCCCCGTTCAGGGCACACGTTGCAGGATCGACTTTGAACTCCATCGCAGCGGTCTCATAGGCAAACGTTTCCATCGGAACTTTGTCCTCGAAAATCCTGAAGCCCAGACCTGACTGACGGGAAAGGTGCATTATTTCTGACGCGAGGCCATCCGAGATATCGATCATCGAAGTCGGTATCACGTTAAGTTCCTCAAGCTCGTAAACGATATCCATACGGGCTTCGGGTTTGAGAAACCTGCGCACCAGGTACTCATACTGTTCAATCCCCGGCTGCATGTCGGGGTTGGTCGAGTAGACGGCTTTCTCACGTTCGAGGACCTGCAAACCGAGGAATGCGGCGCCGAGGTCACCCGTTACACAGACAATATCGTTGGGCTTAGCCCCGCTCCGATAAGCCAGGCGATGCTTGGGCGCTCTTCCGATGGCCGTAATCGAAATAATCAGACCTGTGAGGGAAGAAGTCGTATCTCCGCCAACAAGGTCCACGCGGAAACTATCGCAGGCAGCGCGGATGCCGGCGTAAAGTTCATCGACCGCCTCAAGCGAAAACCGGTTACTCAAGGCTATGCTCACCGTGATCTGTTCCGGCTTTGCATTCATCGCAGCGATATCTGAAACGTTAACGGCTACGGATTTATATCCCAGGTGCTTGAGCGGCGTGTAAGCCAGATCAAAGTGAACGCCCTCAACAAGCATGTCGGTCGAAACCACGATTGCCGAATCCCCGGCGTCAATGACGGCAGCGTCATCGCCCATGCCCTTAAGTGAAGATTGATTTACCGGGTTGAATGACTGGCTGATCCTGTCGATCAACCCAAATTCGCCTACCTGACTGATTTCCGTTCTTTTTTGGTCCATTCTGCTCCTTTTGATAATACTGACGGCCGATCCAAATGCCGCTTCATCCTGCAAAAGTAAGATTATCGCGCCATATGCAGGATTTATTTGAGAATATAGACCGAACTATACGGCTAAATCTGCAAGCCATGATTCGTAAGGTGTTGTTTTCTGTCAGCCTCCTGATCCTTGCCGGAAGTATCTGCTCCTGTGGCGGGCCAAAGCCGTATTACAAAACGCGCGAAGGCAAGAAAAAGCAGAAATACTACAACGAGATACAATTCGGAGGCAAAAGCTCCGCCGAAATGAAGCCCGTAAAAACCAAAAAGAAACGGTAGGCCAACAGGCTACGCTCCCCTTTCCTTACACAACTCTACCAGCACCCCGCCCGTCGATCTGGGGTGGAGAAAAGCAATCATCTTATTATCTGCCCCCGCCTTCGCCTCCTTGTTGATGAGCTCATACCCCTGTTCCTGATAATGCTTCAACGACTGGTCTATATCAGCAACTTCAAACGCCAGGTGATGGATCCCTTCTCCCCTCTTTTCAATAAATCTGGCAATCGGAGAATCGGCCCGGGTGGCTTCCAGCAGTTCAATTTTCACACCCCCAATCTCGAAAAACGACGTCCTGACACCTTCCGACTCGACTTCCTCAACTTTGTAAGGATCGCGTCCGAGAAGTCCTGCAAACAACTTGTTGGCCGCGGCGATGTCTCTGACGGCGATGCCGATATGCTCCAGTTTTTCCATAATTGTTATCTTTGCGGTCCAAAAAAGAAACTTTTTGATAGAATAGAAAGTTTAGAATCTGATATTTAAGCCATGATAGCAGAAGCCATGAGCGACATTCACGTAGAAGCGGCCCGAATCCAGCAGGAAATTAAGGATTACCTTGGACTGCGGACCTCGGACCTTGTTTTCGAATACTCGGCTATCGACGGCAAAGTAAAGCTGGACCTTATCACGGTAAACCCCCGACATAATCAGGCATTCCTGTTTCACAGCGAAACAGGCGCGGAAAAAGTTGACGCGCTCAAAAAAATGCTGGAGTATGTTCAGAAGTACAAGGAAAAAGAGAACTCATATACCATCCAATGGGTGGCCAAAGGTGATACCGAACTTCACACCTCGTACTTCCGCGCCGGAAACATCCTCGACGCTTTACAGAAACTGTACTACGGAAGAGACATGAACACCATAACCGTGTTCAGCGTTGTATTGAATCCTATCTCATAAAACGAAGCCAAACCAGAAGAGCAATGATCACAGTAACCGACAAAGCAAAGGAAAGAATTGCTGCACTCCGCCAGGAAGAAGGCAGAACGGAGAATCACAATATCCGTGTATCCGTGAAAGGTGGAGGGTGTTCAGGTTTGATGTATGACCTTGGTTTCGATGATCAGATCAAACCTGCTGACCAGGTATTTGAAGACAAAGGCATCAAGATCCTTGTCGACAAGAAAAGCCTGCTTTACCTCGTAGGTACAACCCTTGACTTTACCGACGGACTCAATGGCAAGGGATTTCAGTTTATCAATCCCAACGCTTCGCGCACGTGCGGCTGCGGCGAAAGTTTCTCGATCTGATTTCTGGTTCCTGGTTCCTGAATGCGAGATTTCTGAATCACCACTGTTCAGGTCGTTTTTGCGTGGGACAAGGGGTCCGGAGGACAACTGGGATCACCGGCAACGGGCAGCCGGCAACATCTTCCTGAGCCTGATGAGATATGATTTGGGTGCAATCGGGAAGGCTCTTACATTTTGTCATGATCTGATACGCATCCTCCGTTCATCCTCCGTTCATCCTCCGTTGATTGTCCACTCTTTGTCCACTCTTCCTCCACTCTTTGTCCACTCTTCCTCACTTATTCTCGGTTCCGAACAGGTGCTGTTGTGTGCATCAAATTCAGGGAGAAAACGGCCGATACTTATCCGTTTCCGGACACCACGAAATCGGAAGGAGCATATTCGGGCGCGTAGCGCCGGATTTTAACTTTCGTTGGAATCGGAAATATCCGTCCGGCGGTAGTCGCAAGTCGACACCTCAGGCACCGATAGCGTCAGCAACGCCCCACGGATTCCAGGAAGTCCGGTACTCAGTCCAGGGTGTAATGACAGCTTGCTGAATGCCATTTGTTGTGATCGGCGTGAAAGCCATATCATAGCAGACAAAAAACACCTTCCGTTCACTGGATATGAAGAATGATGTAAACGTTTGGAAGTTGAAGCCTCTTTCCGCGAGAAGTGTACGTGAAACGATGGATTTGCCTGCCGGGCAGAGTTTGCGAAGGATTTTTCGGTTTTCGAGTAGTTGACTATTGATTCTGTTCAATAGCGGGGCGGAACTTATTCGGATTTTGTTATTACTTATGGATCGGCATTGATCTGAGCAATATTTTTTGTCGGCGCGTCCATGGAAGGGCGTGCTGCAAACGGGACAGGTTCGTTGACTCATTGTAGCTAACGGTTTAGGATTTCTGTAACGGTACGACGATTGTCGAGATCGTGTCTTTGATCAGTAGCCGATGAAACGGATATATACGTTTCACTTCCGGATATAAACGGCTTCCAAACGAATTTACACGATTATCAATCGGCTCGTGATTCCAAGTTAAGCTACCATTGGCAAATAATCAACAGCAGTGCCTTTGACTATGCGAAAACTCCCCATTATCACGCTACGAAATCTGGTCATTGAACGGCAGAAGTGTATCGGACTTCAATTTGATCCGTCTGCGCCAATTCAAACCTTGGTTCAATCCCTCGGCGACGTTCAATGGAGTGAGTCCTACGGTATGTACTACCTGCCCAAAAGCGATGATGCCCTGACCAAAGTGTTCGACACCTTCCGCGGAATCGCCTGGGTGAATTGCCGGTACTTTTTCAGAAACAGACCTCTGCGTGAGGAACGACAGGCCGAAGACCTTAGCCCGATCCGACGACGGGCCAACGAAACGTCGCCGCTGCCAGCGTGCCCGGAAGAATACATCAGGCTCCTCGAAATCAAGCGCTACAGTCTCAGCACCGCAAGAGCTTACACGTTTCTTTTTTCCGAGTTTATGGCGTTTTTCCGGGACAAAGATCTTGCAGAAATTAATGAAAACGATATTCGCACCTACCTCATGCACGTAGTAAGGCAAGGCAAGTCGGCGTCCCGTCAGAACCAGGTGATCAATGCCATAAAATTCTACTATGAGCAGGTCCTCGAGATGCCACAGCGCTTTTATGTAATTGAACGGCCTATCAAGGACAAGAAGCTTCCCCTCGTTCTTAGCGAAGAGGAAGTCTCAAAATTAATCTCCGCCACTAAGAACTTAAAGCATAAGGCGATCCTTGTCACCATTTATTCCTGCGGATTAAGGCTTTCCGAATTGCTTGAATTGAAAATTACTGACATTCAAAGCGATCGCGGTTTGATATTGGTGCGCAATGGCAAGGGGCGAAAAGACAGGACGACGATTCTGTCACCCACTACGCTCGACTTGCTGCGCAAATATTATCTTGATTTCAGGCCAGTGGAATATCTGTTTGAAGGCACCCCGGGAAAACCGTACAGTGCGCGAAGTGTTCAATCGATTTTGAAGCGTGCCCTGAAGGCTGCGGGGATCCGGAAGACAGCATCGGTACACACGCTCCGGCACTCCTTCGCGACACATCTGCTGGAGTCAGGTACGGACTTACGGCACATTCAAGTGCTCCTGGGTCATAGTTCATCGCGCACGACAGAGATCTATGCGCATGTCTCTACCAAATTCATGCGTACGATTAAAAGTCCGCTGGACAACCTAAACCTGAACCTATGAAAGCCGCCCTACAAAAGTTATATACCCGCAATTCAAACAGATTTTTACTATCTTTGAATACCTGCGGGTTGCGGGTATAAAATTGTTGGGCGTAATTTTTACAGGACAATGAAGTACACATGTTCAAAATGCGGACACGAACACGAGGGACGACCATCAATAGCATTTGATAGTCCTTATCAATATGACAAATTAAATGACGCTGATAAAAAATCGATAGCTAAACTTTCTGACGATTTCTGTGTGATACGACACCCTGAACAGACGGACCGATTCATAAGAGCGGTCTTGCATCAAAAGGTAAATGATGACTGTCGGACATTGGACTATGGAGTCTGGGTTTCGTTGAGTGAGAAAAGTTACAAGGATTACCTGGACAATTATGACAACGAAAGTCATGAAGCGACCTATTTTGGTTTTCTGTGCAATAATCTGACTGGATACGAGGATACATTATCAGTCAAGTCTAATGTTGTATTGAGAGGTAGGGTCAGACCAGAAGTAATTCCGCATGATGATCAAATGGACAATGAATTCGTAAGGGACTATTATAGCGGGATACATAAAGAAGTCGCGGAACAGCGAATTAAGAAAGTGATGGGAATGTAAAAACTACGCCCAATCGAGTAGACGGCCCCATCAGTAGTCACTGACGGGGAGCGCCTCTCACACCACTGTACATGCGGGTCTCGCGTACAGCGGTTCATTAAGATCAGGAGATACTTTTTCGTAATAAGAGAACAT
>JAEZGH010000121.1 GCA_023417065.1 Bacteroidota bacterium | reverse complement strand
CGCGGAACATCTTTTTCGTGGTCTCCGGCTCCGACAAGTCATAAGAACCCGGAACGACAATCCACATGACGATGTAAACGATGATGGTAATGCCCCATGCAAACGCAAAAGCCGCAAATAACAATCTGATCCACAACGGATCGATATTCAGATAGTTTCCGAGACCCGAGCACACTCCGCCGAGGATCTTCCGTTTTTGATCGCGCATCAGAGATCGCGGAGGCGTGTAAGCTTGCTGTTGTTCTCCATAATTCGAACCTGGCGGAACTTCTGTTCGGGTATCGTCGGCGGAAGCTTCTGCTTCTTCGGCAGCCTTGAAGTCGCTAACGCTACCCATAGTTGCGATCAGCGCATTCACGTCCTCCGAGGTAATTACCTGTTTCCCCTCGTTCAACTTCGAGAGAAATATCTCTGCGATCCGGCTTTCAATGTCAGCCATGATCTCGGTACTGTCCTCAAATGTCGAGAAGTATTTATGAATGGAGTCCAGATATCGTCGTAAGTTCTCATATCCGTCTTCCTCGATATGAAAGATGATCCCGCTTATATTTATGCTTATGTTCTTTTTCATATGAACTTAGAGGTCAGTTGGAGTGGTAGCCTTTGATTTCGAAATGATCATTTGTGTAGAGTTCACCAGTTCATCCCAGGTTTCGGTAAGTTTACTGAGAAACTTGCTTCCCTTATCAGTGAGCCTATAGTATTTCCTGGGTGGTCCCGATTTCGATTCGATCCATTTGTATTCCAGCAGTCCGGCATTCTTCAGCCGGGTAAGCAAGGGATAAAGTGTACCTTCCACGACGATTATTTTTGCAGAGGTCAGCTCATCCAGCATGTCAGATGCGTAGATTTCCCCGCGGGAAATAATGTGTAGGATGCAATACTCCAGGATTCCCTTTCTCATTTGAACTTGTGTGTTTTCAAGGTTCATACATCCCGTTTTAATGTCATCTTTCGTGTTATACGAATTCGTACTATGTATGACCAAGTACTGGGCCAAGTTAAGAGGAGGTTTTTGTGTCATTCATTATAACGCATTGATTATCAATACAAATAAATTATTAAAAAATGCATTTAACGAACTGAAAACGGTCCCTGGCTCCCTCATAACTCCAGATCGCCTGAAAAACTGTTCAGTTGTGTGCACCTGAAATGTTCACTATTGAACTTTAATTTACGCCTATCTGGGAACCAGCATCCTGACTTCTCCCGCGTCTGCGTAAAGAACTTAAAGAAACGCAAAGACACCTCTTCAGCATAGCCACAATGCCCCTTGTCACGGGTGTCAAATCGGCTCTGCCAAATAATAATAATGAAAACGCTAGAGCTTTTTGGTCCGCTCAGCATTTTTGATACAAACAGTACATTTATATCAAATGCGATAATCCGACAAGCAAACCCATCAACCGTCTGTTACTTTTGTAAATACGGGTATTCTGCTTTGTCGATGATCAGGTATTTTTTGGTCTGTCTTTTTTTGTACGTCCTGAACGGTGCGGCAGCCCAGCACCCTAATGAATGGATTAATCATCAGCAGGATTATTTTCGTATTTCCGTTGCCCAGGACGGTATTTATCGCGTCACAGCACTCCAATTGATTGAAGCAGGGTTTCCATCGTCGGGAACTGACCCGTCGATGATCCGGGTGTTCCATCGGGGTGTCGAACAGGCTATTCACGTTGCAGGCGAATCTGATGGTATTTTTGATAGTTCAGATTACATAGAGTTTTTTGGTCGGAAAAACGACGCCAGTCTTGATGCAATGCTATTCAAGTCCGGGGTCGTCCAACACAATCCGTATCATGCTATCTTCTCAGATACGACGAGTTATTTTCTGACAGTCGGGCCTGTTGCAGGAAGGCGAATGCCTCTATTGGCAGACTATACACCCGCACCCCCCATCGCCAATTTTCATATTGACGAAAAGCGCCTCGTGTTTGGCGACGAATATGCCCGGGGTATCAGCGAACGTGACGAAATGTTTTCAAGCGCATTTGAAACCGGTGAAGGGTGGACAAGTACCGCAATACGTCAAGGTCAGGTGCGCGATTACGTTCTCTCAGGAATAACACGAACCGTTCCAGCGGCGGGTAAGCCTACCATCGAAATCATGTTGGTAGGAAGAAACGCTATTGCGCATACAATGACAATTCGTATAGGATCATCGTTACGCGTTCTGAAAGAAGTTACGCTCGAACCCTTTGAACCTTTACTGATATCAGAGCAAGTCGAATGGAATGATATCACCGTCGACGGAAGACTCACGGTCAGATTTTCAGTGCCCAACTTCGGATACAATGATCAGGTAAGCGTGAGCTACCTCCGGGTTCGATATCCTCAGGCAACCGATGTGCTCAGTCTGACTGAAAAACTTCTGGAGGTGCCAGCTGGAAACAGCGTTGTTAATCTGAGTCTTACAAATGCACTACCTGAAACGAGGCTGTATGATATCACCGATCCATCCAACGTGGGGATTGTTAATGCTGTGAGTGACACCGAACTGAAAGCAACGCTTTCCGATGCGACTAACGGCGCTCGGATCTGGGCGACGTCTACATGGAAAGTACCGGCGAAAATTCAACACGTTCGATTCAATGAGATCAATCCGCAAGCGTATGATTACATCATCATTACACATCCTTTGCTTCGTAAACCTGCCGGGGAATATGCCGATCCCGTCGAAGCATACGCAATGTATCGGGAGTCGATGGCTGGTGGCGGATACAGACCTCTTGTAATCAACATCGGCGATGTGTTTGATCAATTTAACTTCGGTGAGAAGTCGCCGCTGGCGATCTACAGCTTTCTAAAATTCTTGTCGGAGAGTAATCCGCCCGCCTATTTATTCCTGGTCGGAAAAGGACTGGAGTATAATCAGAAGTATTATCGTACTGCGAATTCGGGAACGTGGCCCTATCAGGACCTGGTGCCAACGGGTGGTTCTCCCGGATCTGACGTCGCCTTTACGATAGGGCTTTCCGGTACAGGAGAAGGTATCCCAACGGGTCGACTACCTGCAATGTTGCCCTCGCAGGTAGCAGCTTATCTGAATAAGGTCATCGAGACAGAAAGCGCGCCTTATGATGCACTATGGCGAAAAAAGATTCTTCACCTCAGCGGAGGTATCGAATCGTGGGAGCCTTCACTGTTCAAACAATATCTCCAGGATTTTCAGAAAATCGCGGAAGCGCCGTTCCTAGGTGGTCAGGTAGAAGCAATTGCAAAGCAATCACGCGAGATTCAGACGATTAATATCGCCGAACAGGTGAACAGTGGATTGGGGCTCGTGACTTTCTTTGGACATTCCTCAACCAGTACACTCGACTTTGATATCGGCTATGTTACCAATAAGCTGATGGGATACTCCAACAAGGGAAAATATCCAATGCTATTGATGAATGGATGTGAGGTTGGAGCGTTTTTTCTGAGAGCGACGTTATTTGGCGAAGACTGGATACTTGCCGATCAATTGGGCGCGTCGGGTTTTATCGGCCATAATGCCTATGCGTCGGTAAATAATCTGTACCGCTATTCGAGAACGTTTTATCAGGTGGCTTACGGGGATTCCGTATTTATCAACCGGGGTATCGGTGACATCAAAAATGAAACAGGACGCAGATTTCTCGCCGGAAGCGAGGAGTCTATATCAGACCGCTCACAGGTTGAACAAATGATTTTGCTTGGTGACCCGGCTGTACGACTGTTTGGCGCATCAAAGCCTGACCTGGAGGTTCGTGAGAACCAAGTCAGCGTTGAAAGTTTTAATAACACATCAGTTTCGGTTTCAGTAGATTCATTCGCAATCAAATTTGTTGTACGGAATTATGGGCGGGTGGATCGAAACCCCTTCCGGGTGGAAGTTCGTCGTACTTATCCCGACAACACATTCGAGACTTACGACTCGATCTATATGACGCCTCTTAATGTCGATACCCTTTACCTTGTCATTCGAAATGCACAGGAGTCAAAGTCAGGGAATAACCATTTTCACCTCACTTTGGATGCCGATGATATCATTGACGAACTTGATGAATCAAATAACACTGCTGAAATAACGTTGTTCATACCAGGGAATGGAACACGAAATCTCTATCCTGCAGATTTCGCTATTGTTCATGAACCCGTCGTGCGTCTATCCTTCCAAACAACCGATCTCTTCGCGGCCGAACGAAGTTTTGTCCTCGAGGTCGATACGGTCAAAACATTTGATAGTCCCTTCAAAACAAGTTACAGAATCACGGGTGAAGTCCTTGCTGTGCAGAAGATAAACTTGCTCACGCAAGACTCTCTGGCTTATTACTGGCGCACACGTCTTGAAGAAGCGTTGGAAGGAGAGGATGTGAATTGGACGGTTTCAAGTTTTACGTATATCAGCAATGCTCCCGACGGTTGGGCTCAGATTCACTTTCCGCAGTTCCTTGATAATGTGAGCAAAGGGATTGAGCTCGATGAATCATCCCGCCGGATCGCATTTCAAAGCTCGCGAACGCCTGTTGATATTGTTACTTTTGGCGGGTCTTCCGGCAAGCCTCGCGATTCTGTCAGCGTTAGAATCGCCGGCCAGGAATACAATCTGTACACTCAGGGATTTGGGTGTCGGATGAATACCATCAATCTGATCGCATTCGACCGAAGTTCCACCAGCCCATATGTAGGGGTCTATCTGAAATGGTATGAGATAAACCAGCAATATGGAGGACGACGCCTTCTGTGCGGGAGGGAGCCTTTCGTCATAAATAGTTTCATGCATAATGAAGTGGCTACCGGTAAGAGTGATCTTCTCGAGTACATCGATAATGTGGCTTTGGGCGACAGCGTTGTCCTCTATACCATGGGTAATGCTAATTTCAATTTGTGGCCCGCCGCAGCCATTGACAAGCTCGGCGAACTTGGAATTTCACAGGGTCAGTTTTCTGAACTCATCACTGGTGAACCGGTTGTCATATTCGCCCGGAAGGGTAGTGCTCCCGGAACGGCCAGAATTTTTCGTAGTGCGGATGACAATCCCGGAACAGCGCGTCTCGTCGTGAAGCAGGCAATCACCGGCGGTTACGATAAAGGTTCGATGACATCGCCTTTGATTGGCCCGGCGTTTCATTGGGATAAGGTTATTTTTTCTGCCAAAGACACAGAGCCAACTGATGACATACGCCTCGAGATTCGCGGGGTTAAACTGAACAGGGAAGAGGTAGTTATCTATGATAACGTCTCAGACCCTATTGTGCTTTCAGGCATAGATGCAGACGAGTTCCCGTTCCTCAGAATTGTGTTCCATACGGCAGATGAAACGTTGCTGACGAGTGCGCAGATCTCGAACTGGATGGTCTTTTACTCACCAGTGCCCGAGGGAATTTTGATTCCAGGGAATCGCAGTAAATCAACCGTTCAGGTTCAGGAAGGTGATGTTTACCGGCAGCAGTTTCGCTTCGTAAATATCAGCGAGTACGCGTATCGCGATTCATTGACGGTCCAGTCTGTGCTTTCGAATCTGAACTCAGGAGACGGTAACCACGTTCTGACAAAAATCCGACAACCCGCGCCCGGCGATACAACGCACTTTGAAATCACCCGGAACACTAAAGGCTTTGGTGGATCGAATGACCTGCATGTTTTTGTCAATCCACGTGTCCTCCCTGAGCAGATCTATGACAATAATTTGCTGTTACTGCGCAACGCGGTATATGCGGCCATTGATAACATTCCACCCGTTACTGAGGTTACGTTCGACGGTAAGTTTATCGAAAACGGTGAGTATGTGGCCGCGCGTCCACGGATACGTATTTCGATAACCGATGAAAATCCTTTCATTTTCAGAACCGACACGACAGGAATACAAATATTTCTGACGAGACCTTGCGGAGACCTTCTATGTGACCCCGAATATATTGCGTTTTCGCGCCCTGATGTCAGTTGGTATCCGCAACCCGTAGATCATAAGTTTGTCATCGAGTTCTTACCAACGCTTGAGGATGGAACGTACACTTTATCGGTTGAATCGGCGGATGCCGGGAGCAACAAGGCCTCTGTTCCATTCGGGATTAGTTTCGTTGTTTTAAATGAAACATCAATCGCTGTCGATGCCCCTTATCCCAACCCAACGTCGAAGGGAAGTACGTTCGCGTTTAATGTTTCAGGTTCAGAAGTACCGACAAAGGTACTTCTGGAGGTCATCGATTTGTCGGGACGAAAAGTCTTTTCACATCAATATGATGACGCGATGTTTGTCGGTAAGAACCAGGTCTTCTGGGGAGGAACCGATCAATCCGGTGGGATGCTTCCCGATGGGCTCTATGCGTATCGACTGAAAATCTTTACTGGTCCCCTTGACGCTGGGAAGGAAACAATCGGTAAACTTATTATCAGGCGTTAATTCAAACCATCACTCGTATTTGAGCGTCTTGGCCGGGTTGCTCGCGGCCGCCTTCAGGGACTGGACGCTGACTGTCAGTAAAGCAACAACGACTCCTGCGATTCCTGCGATGAAGAAAGCTGCTATGTTGACGTCGATGTGGTAGGCGAAAGTGTTTAACCATTCGCGCATCATATACCAAGCCACAGGCCATGCGATAACATTTGCAGCGAGTACCAGAATGACGATTTCTTTTGATAGCAATCCTAACACCTGGGGTATCGTAGCACCTAACACTTTTCGGATCCCGATTTCCTTGAGGCGTTGCATCGCGTTAAATGTGGCGAGGCCGAACAATCCCAGGCTGGCAATAAAAATGGCTAGTATCGAGAACGTTGTGAAGAGTGTGCTTTGTTTCTGCTCACTCTCGTAGAGTGCCCTGTGTCGCTCACTCAGGAACTGAAAATCAAATGGCCTCCCGGGAAGAAACGAATTCCAGCGCTTTTCAAGCTCACCAATGGACTCCTGAATTGAGCCTTGTTCGATCCGCACAGATAATACGTTAAATCGCCCCCAATTCAGGAAGATCATCGGTGTGATCTTTTGGTGCAGCGATTCGAAATGGAAATCTTTCACAATCCCGATTAACTTTCCCCGTCTGCCAGCGTATTGGAAGTCCTCATCTATGTGGCTATTTAGATCAGTCCACCCAAATTCCTTCGCTGCGGCTTCATTGACGATAAAGGCAAGTGAGTCGTCTGTTGGGATGTCGCGTGAAAAATTCCGCCCCACGGCCATTTCAATATCGTACGTTTCGAAAAACGCTTCGTCTATCTCCAGCGTCTTCAGGTCGATGTTTGTCGCTGCCAGCGAATCACCTTTCAAGATGCGTGCACCTCCATAGGAATCGAGTAGTCGGCCTGTTGGAATTCTGGAGGATCGGCTAACGTTGCGTATTCGGCTTGAGTTGGTCACCTCGGTGTGAAAAGCATCGTATTGATTATTTAGCTCGCTATAGTTGGGAAGTGTAATAACCATGTCCTTGTTGTAGCCGAGTTCTCTGCTGTTCAAATAACTCAGTTGTTGAAACGTTAACAGGGTTGCAATGACAAGTACAATGGAAATAGCGAACTGCACGACAACCAAACCGCGCCGGAGGTTGATGTTGCCCCTTCCGCCGCTGCCGATTCCTTTCAAAGTAAGCGCAGGTTTAAATCCTGAGATGACAAATGCTGGATAGATTCCCGCAAGAATGCCCAACGTAATTGCGAACATCAGGATGCCCACAAGCAGTCTCCATTCGACAAGGCTCCACAATGAGATGCTCTTGCCGCTGAACGCGTTTAGCCACTCCAGTCCAGCAGTGGCAATAGCTACAGCCAACACGAGAGCAATAAACGTTATTAAAACAGATTCACTCAGATACTGGAAGATCAATTGATGGCGGAAGGCACCAGCTACTTTGCGCATGCCTACCTCCTTTGCGCGTTTGGTGGCGCGCGCGGTTGAAAGATTGATGAAATTGAAACATCCGATTAGAATGATAAACACGCCGATTACAATCATTATGTAAACGTTGTTTATGTTTCCGTTTACTTCGGTTTCGCCATCAAGTTGTGAGTGTAGATGAATGTCGGTGACTTTCTGCAGGAATAGAGACGTAACCTTTGACGCGCGGAAATCAGCCGAAGCATTGAAGGTGTTCCGTACATAACTGCCATAGTGTTTATCAAGGAATTCGGGGAAACGGGCTTCAAGCTTTCGTGTGTCTGCACCTTCTTCGAGGAGGATGTACGTAGAAAAGGAATTGTTGCCCCAGTTTGTTTCAAGGTTGCTCCGACCATAAACATTATCGTCTTCCAGCGTTTTGAATGCCACCATGAATTCGGGATGCCAGTGCGATTGCGCAGGAAAATCTTTGAATACTCCCGTGACTTCCAGATCAAGACGGCTGTCGGCGCGTAGTCTTTGTCCTACAACATCGAGTGTATTAAAATAGCGAAGCGCTGTCTTTTCAGAGAGCATAACGGTGAAAGGCCTGGAGAGAGCTTCTTTGGGATTACCATTCGTTACGCTAATATCGAAGATGTCAAACAATTCGGGCTCAACGATGAAAAGGTGATCTTCACTGTTCGCCGTTTTTACGATGCCATTCTCTTCGCGACTGATGACCAACGTGAAATTTACAGCCCGGGCCAGTTTCTCGATCTCACCAAAATCGTTGCGCAGGAGTGGTCCGAAAGGAGGGGAGACGCTCGCAAGATGCAGGCTGACGTCGCCGTCCTCGGAATGAAAGCTCCGTGTTACACGATAGATTCTGTCGGCGTGCTTATGCTGACGATCGTATCCAAGTTCATCGTGAACATACAGATAAATGAGCAGGCAACAGGCTATTCCGAGGCCTAATCCGGCGATATTGATGAAACTCGTAAGCTTATGTCGTAATAACGCGCGAAACGCGATTTTTAAGTAGTTGCTTATCATGGGTGTGCAGTTTGGTACGGGGACGTTTCCAAATAGCGTGCAAATCACAAAACGACCCGATACGGCCCGCCAGCGCCGAATGTGTTTGTAGGCTTGTTCAATATCGAAGGAAGAATGTCCGGATGCGAACTAATTGGGCGCATGCACGCCTGCACGGTAGAGTCCAATCCTATTTGTACATTTTGCTATCTGGATCGTCACCCTGTCGGGAAAGGGAATTTACACAAGATCGCTGATTTCGCGTGACCTTAGTTGGTCAGTACCATTATGTCCTGCAGAAGCCACCTCCCGATCAGATCTGCGTCGCAACCATGTGTGTAAAAGACACACATAAGTTAATTACAATCTGATTATTTTCAGATGCTGTCGATAATTTTCTCTCTTACAAGGTGTTGCGAAAAATGATCTGGATATTTTCAAAATACAATTGAATCACAAGGTGCGTGCGTTTATTTTTATCAATACGCACTATGTGTAACCCAAACCAACGCCCCTTATGTACAAAGTCCCTTCCCAACCCAGAAGGATTGAGTTTATCGGAACTCACAAAAACGATTCAATTGTAATTGGTAACTACGGCGATGTGCGGCTTATCGCACAAGGAAATTTTGACTTGTCTGGCTTGATCTACTGCGGGAAGAACACCGTAGAGATGAACCTCGCCGGTGATGGAACAGTTTCCTTTAGCGGGATCTGCAAGAAGCTGATGATTCGCGGAATTGAGGGTAACTGTCGTGTTAACCTCACAAACTTGAGCAGCGACACCGTTTGGTGCGAGTCCGTGAAAGGGAAATCTGTTATCAACCTGGGGCCGACAAGACTCATCGAACTGATAAGTCTCGATCATGATGCAGTGGTCAGCTATCCTGGCAAAGCACTGCTTCTGAACTACGCGCTTCGCGGAAATTCAAAAATAGAAATGCGTGAAGCGTAGGAACTGGTGAGCGTCCCCTAATCAGTGTGCCAACTTTACACCATGCTCAGTCAGTTTCCTGCGCTGCTCATCGGTCAGCTTCCAGTCATTTGTGAAATAACCTTCTGAAAGAATTTCATCAACGGAATTCTTATAGAGGATGAAGTCTTTGTAATTGCCCAGAAACTGGAAAGGCAACGCTGCCCCAAATGAAGGGGATTGCTTGGTCGTCCACCACGGTGTGCCCGATTGAATCACCACATATCGTCCACCCACAGGATAAACGTAAAGCAGTCCTTTTCCATCTGATGCTTCCGGGAGCTGCATCGGCAGGGACGAAGAAAATTTTTCAATGATTGTGTTTGTTTCGGCAGTCCCGAACAAAATCAGGTTTGCTGATTCAAGATCGCTTGGACGTACCTCTCTGTCGGCGACAACACGCGGGAAGACCATTACACGTCCGAGAAAAGCATTTCGGTACTGTGCCCAGTTAGCAGCGTGGGTGGCGGCGTCCATTCGCGCTTTCAGCTGTTCTGGTGACGGATCCCCTTTTGTTCCAAAGACATAAATATGCCGGCCCGAGAATGCGTCACTGATCGGCCCCTCAGCGCCGATTCGCTTACCGGATTCCGCTGGCAATGACCGTTGATTTACCCATTTCCCGTCTTTGAGTGTAAACGAAATTTCGTTGTTTGTCGCAGTAGCCTTGATTTTCTTTCCGTTCAGCACTATCTGAACAGGAACTCCAGCATTAAATCGCGGATGACCTGCCAGACACAATGTAAACGCCTGAAGGTTGTCTGTTGTAATGGTTATCTGGTTGTCGCCGGTGAATCTGGCATCAATCCTGGATACCGTTCCCGGCGTAAGCAGATCGAACTCTATCCAGTAAGCTTTCTTGTAGCGATAATTTTTTGAGCTGAACTTCACCTGCTCCGGGAACAGGTTCCGCTTGTGCTTTGAGAACCACTCAAAGATGTATCCGTTTTCATATGCTTTTTCCCAGCTGTTGTGTTCAACGCCCGGATATTCGACGTATTCGGTCTTCGTTCCGTTGCCCTTCAACTTCTCAACCCAGTCGCGGGATACAGAAACAGGCACGGCCTTGTCTGCATCACCGTGGAAGAAATGCATGGGCAGGTTGAGACTGTTGCTTAGGAATTCTTCGGTCCCACGAGGAGGCGCGGGGCACACAGGAGCGAGCGCTGCCCATACGTCAGGTCGTGTCAGTCCGATCCAAAGTGTTCCTCCTCCACCCATGGATAGTCCCGTAAGGTAGGTGCGATCTTCATCAATCGAGAACCGTGACTTAACGTCTGCAAGCACATCGTACACGTCGCCTTCTGCCACTCCCTGGTATCCCATCGTTCCGCGTGCAAGTGGTGCTGCGACGATGAAGTCCACGTCATCCCATTTCGGAAAATATCGTGAGGCCTCAACATCGTTTTCCCCGTTTGCATTGCTCTTGCCGAATACGCGCCGCAGCGCAAGCCGGTGATTCGAGCCTGCCCCATGAAGCATAATTACCAGCGGATACTTCTTTTGAGGATCGTAATTCGGCGGAATATACAAGGCGTATGGTTGCTCAGAATCATCGACGTTCGAATGAATGGTGAGCACCTGCGGTCCGGGTTTCAACGTCTGTGAAAACGCTGTGGATACGGATAATAGAAGCAGGAGGGAAAAGATGTTGGTTACTGACTTCATATGGTCCAGGGTGAGATGTAGATTCAGTCCTATGATTGTGATGTCTTGAGAAATTGGATGGCTCTTTCAAGATCGGCCGGGGTATCGATGCCCAAGGCTTCAGTTTCAGTCACAGAGGTGCGGATGCGATACCCGTTCTCGAGCCATCGCAATTGTTCAAGTGATTCGGCTTTTTCAAGCTCGCCAACGGGAAGACCTGTTATTGCTTCCAGGATATCCGAACGGTAGGCGTACATCCCGATGTGCTTATAGAAAACATAGTTTTTCAACCAATCCTCCCGCGGAACGTTTCTGAGGTGAGGAATAGTGCTTCTGCTAAAATACAACGCGTCCTTCGATCGGCTCAGTACAACCTTAACAACATTGGGATTGAAAAGCACCTCGGGATCAGTAATGCGTTTTACCAGGGTGGCAATTTCCGTTTCGCCGTCGAGTGTCGATGCCAGCAGATCAATTTGCACCGGTTGAATAAAAGGTTCGTCTCCCTGAATATTTATGACATAATGAAACGATGAGTCCTGCTTGGTAAGAGCTTCGAAACACCGGTCAGTGCCCGACGCATGATGCTCATCTGTCATAACTACATTTCCCCCGAAACTTTTAACGTGTTCGAATATCTCGCTGTGGTCGGTAGCGACAACAACTTCCGTTATCATGGACGATTTTGCTACCTGCTCGTACACGCGATTGATCATTGTCTTCCCGGCAATGTCAACCAATGGTTTGGCAGGAAAGCGGGTGGACGCATAGCGCGCGGGGATGACACCAAGTATTTTCATGAGAGTTTACGCGAATCAATTAGATGTTTTTCGAACACGCAGTGATGTGGTCTCTTCACCGATAACCTCAATGCCTTCCCCCTTGTTGACGTACTCACCCTGCGTATATGCATCGTATATTTTGCCTTCGATAAGCACCTTGCCTCCGGGGCGAAGTACCGTGTGCGCTATTCCGGTTTTACCTGTCATCTGATCGGTGAAGAAGGATGACGTATACCCCTGCGCCCTATCCTGTGTGGTGGTGAGCGCCACCTTTTTAAAGAACCTCGAATCCGCGATACGGGATCCTCCCACAAACAAGAGAATAATTCCTCCCAGTAAACCCGTCAGGGTAGCAAGTACTGCGGCAAAAAGGTTCTCTCCGGGTACATAATCAAAATTAAACGCATCGTTATTGATCATGATCAGGATCAGCGAAATCACCGTGAGGCCAATGCCGGTTATTCCAGCTACCCCAAAACCCGGTATTACAAAAATTTCGAGTGCTATCAGCAGCAAGCCGACGAAGAAAGCGATGATCTCCCAGTTCTCGGCAAGGCCGGTAAGGTAGTAGGGGACGAGGTAAAGAATCAGCGCGACGAGTGCGGCAATTCCGGGGAAACCAACTCCAGGAGTTTGCAACTCGAAATACAATCCGCCGATGATAACGAGGATGAGGATGCCACTCACAAATGGATTGAGAAAGAGGGCTACAATCTTTTCAGCGGTTCCCAGTTCAAAAGCCACCAGTTCGTAGTTTTCAACCCCATTCCGCGAAAGGATTTCTTCAACTGAGCGGACTTTACCCTCGCAAAACCCATATTTAATTGCTTCATCTGTGGTGAAGGTGATTACCTGTCCGGCGGGTGAAATGCTGTCAATTTCGATTGATTCATCAACCATCCCCTCGGCGATTCGCGGATTGCGATGATTTTCTTCGGCAGTCGAACGCATGATGGACCGCATGTAGGATTGGTATTTATCCGGTGCTTTTGAGCCCGATCCATCAACCACGGTAGCTGCTCCGATTGTCGCTCCTGCCGACATATAGATGCTGTCACATGCAATGGAAATCAGTGCTCCTGCGGAGGCAGCATCCGAATTAATAAACACCCAGACAGGCTTGGGGAATTTCATGATGACATCGACAATTTCCTTTGCATCGGTAAGCACACCACCATAGGTATCCATCTCTATAACCACAATGTCTGCTTCAATTCTTGTTGCATGGTCGAAAGCGACCTCGACGTAACGCTTCATCGCCGGATCAATGGTTGCTTTGATTTCCATTGTCATTACCTGCGTTTTCTGGCCAAAAGCGATGACAGGGATAAATACAAGAAAGAATAAAATATACGGTTTCATATTTCGTTGCTAGTGCGGTCAGCTTTACCGGATATTCTGTTATTCGTCGGTAATAGCTTTCGAAACTGCAGAGAGCAGGTTAAACTTGCATAAAAATAACAATTACAGGGTTGGTCAGTATTCCCACGTTAAACTTTTCTCACCGTTTTCAAGGCGTCATCTGGAACATGGTTGCCGGCACCGAGCACGATCCACTCATTATCGAGGTCCGCGATACGGAAAAGAAGCAAGTTACTTTTTCAGCATTGGATTTGTCGTCAGGGGAGTTTCGCTGGCGCGACCGGACCCTCGAAGAAAACTGGTGGATCAGCCTGACGCTGGTTCACCACGGAATATTGATTTTTACCGCCTATCTCGATACCAATAATCCCGACAAGAAGGGAATACTTGCGTACTCCGCCAGCGATTTGTCGCAGTTGTGGTGGGTCAACGATTTTTCCGTCAGTTCAGTCACCGCATCAACCTTGCGTGGATTTAGCCAGAAGTTCGGCCTGAAGGAACACGCCGTCGATATGAAGACGGGTAGGGAAGTATTGACACCGCCTGATGATGCCATAGTTGAACCTCATGAACTTCTGAAACCAGCGCAGTATCTGGAAGGAACAGAATATTTTGCTACGGTAAAGACATTTTTACTAAAACAACTAAATTTGAATGTCGTTTCGGCGTTAGAGTATCTGGAGTTCGAAAAAAGTATGATTATTTCATGCTATGTAGCCGGTAACGATAGCCCTGATTTGGCCAATTTTTTGATAGTATTCTCCCGGACGGGAGAATGCCTTTTGAAAGAAGAAATAAGCTCCCGGGCAAAAGGTATCGGTTTGGATACATTTTTTGTGCTTCGGAATAATTTGATCTTTGTTAAGAATAAAAACGAGCTGTTAAGTTACAGAATCCTATGATCCATGAAGTTATTTTGGCGGGTGCGTTACTTTTTAACCCGCAGGCGGAAAAAGATTCGATTGGGACGGAAACGATAGATGGAAAGATGTATGTCATCCATCGCGTGGACGAAAAGGAAACGCTGTTCGCGATTTCACGGAGGTACGGCACTTCCGTTGATGCAATTCTTCAGAGTAATCCTGGAACTACCTCGAACCTGGAAATAGGTCAGATAATTAAAGTTCCTTACGACAAAAAAGTTTCTGTCAGGCCTGTTGCAGGTAACAAAGTTCACACTGTGGCCGCGAAGGAGACGATGTACTCTATTTCCAGGATGTACAACGTCTCAATTGACGACCTGCGTAAGTGGAATAATCTCACTGATAATACCCTCTCAATTGGTCAGCAACTGATCGTGGGAAAAACACCAGCTGTCGAAGTAAAGCCGGATCCGGCCCGTTCCGCAGCTCAAACTACAGATAGCCCTGCCGTTAAAGCTATTCCTTCGTCGGAAATGCACACTGTGGAAACAAAAGAAACGCTGTTTTCCATTGCGCGCCAGTACGGACTTTCCGTCGATCAGCTGCGCTCCTGGAATTCGCTGGAAAGCGATGAACTGAAGGTAGGCCAGTTGGTTCGTTTGACGGAACCGAGACGTGGCCAGCCTGCGAGTAAGCCTTCCCCTGCTGACGTGCCGCGTCAGGAAACCGCTCAGGAAGTTGCTGAAGTGCGCAGGGATGCCCCGCGGGCTGAAGAGCCTGCGGCCCGCCCGTCAACGCCTGAGCCCGTCGCATCTGAGCCATCAACGACAACAAAACAGCCGTCGCAGCCTGCTCAGCCGTCGCAGCAAAGTGGAACGCAGACTATACGAATATCCGAGTCGATGAAGAACAGCGACGAGGTTGTTGAGTCGGGACTCGCTGAATTAATTGAAGGAACGGAGGGAAATCGCAAGTATCTCGCGATGCACAGAACAGCACCCATTGGTACCATCTTGAAAGTGCGGAACGAAATGAATAACCGCGAAGTGTTCGTCCGCGTCATGGGGAAACTTCCTGACACAGCCGTAAATGACAAGCTGATCATAAAACTCTCTCGATCGGCATATGATCGCCTCGGCGCGATTGACCCCCGGTTTCGCGTAGAATTAACGTATTACAAGTAAATTCGACCGCTTCACATAAAATAACTCCCGGGAAAGGGAGTTATTTTTCTTTGTATGAGATCCGTTGCCCTTTTGCTTTTTGTACTTGGCGATTTTTGTGCGCTTGCTCAGAACCTCGTCCCAAATCCCGGCTTTGAAGATTTCACTGTTTGTCCGGGCTCCTATTCGCGAAGAAAGGAGGAATTCCGTCTTCCTCACTGGTATTCGCCCAACCTGGGAACGCCTGATGCTTACAACGCCTGTGGCAGCGGCGAAGCGGATGTTCCATACAATTGGGCAGGAATATCCGAAGCCTACGAAGGCAATGGGTACGCAGGTATCTACTTGTGGTTTAACGGGAAGAATTTTCGCGAGTATTTGCAGTGCAAATTGATTCAGCCTCTTCTTAAAGACACCACGTATGTCGTTTCGTTCCGGTATCGGTTATCGTCGTATTCAAAGTTTTGTATAGACCGGATTGGTCTTCATTTCAGCGATAGCGCGTTTTTTGTAAATCACGACCGCCCGATACGTCTCACGCCAGCCCTTCACGTCATCACCGATTCTGCTTTGACTCCCTCTACCGGTCTTTGGGAACTGGCAGAAATGGAATATCGCGCCCGCGGAAATGAACAGGTGATTACGATTGGCAACTTTCACAACGATCAGGAAACAGAATACTATGAAATTACGCACCGTCCTGTTCAGGAAGAAATGCTTAAAGAGGCTGCATACTACTATATCGATGATGTTGTCATCCGCATGAAATTCGACCCGACGGAGCTTCTACCAGTGCTGGCCTCCTTTTCGAGACAGGATGTGAAGCTGAACGAGCGATATGTGCTCGATAATATCCTTTTTGAATTCAATAGCTTCAAACTATTGCGACGTTCTTTTGAACAATTGGATGAAGTCGTCGCTGTCTTGAAGTCTAACAGAGACTACAGACTTCGGATCTCGGGGCATACGGATGATGTCGGAAGTGAACAATTTAATTTGCGTCTGTCGCGGATGAGGGCAAAAACGGTAGAACAATATCTCATTCAATCGGGCATACCCGCTGAGCGGATACAAAGTGAAGGGTTTGGAAAGTCAATGCCGCTGATCGAGGGTGAAACGGAGGCTATCCGCAGGATAAACCGAAGGGTCGAACTTACATTCTTTAAATAGATTTCCTGAGAATGCTTATCTATTCAATCGACGTTACCTGGAAGAGCGGTTTGGGTTCCAGCGTCAGACTGGCTTCGGCCAGATCATCCTTGTACCGCCGGATGAACTTATTGTATTCATCGACGATACTGTCATACTCCGCGCGAAACTTCATCATGCGCTGGTCTGCCACCAGAATATTGTCGACGAGTTTTTGAAGCGTGGTGTTGTAAGAATATTCTCTCTTTGCCTCGGCGGCGCTGATGAGATCCATGATCAGTGCGTTCGAAGCTATGTCATACTCTTCGACGACGTGGGTATTGGCCATCGACTTTTGGGTGAAACGAATTCGCGAAAGCTGTTTGAGGCGTTCCTGATATGATCGATAGAGCTCTGCATCGCCGGCACCCGTAACCATCAGTTCGTGCAGCAGGTGGTCCATCAGTTTGATCTTTTCGTTATCGTCGTTGATCATGATGTTCCAATGCTGATGGAGCGTGTCGTGGAGACTGAGATAAACGTCTGCCAGTGAATCCGCTTTTGTAAATACTCCTGCATGGCTTTCCGGCTTCTGGTCGCAACTGCTGAGCGTCCATACCACACCAAATAGAAGTGCTAATGTGTAAAATCTACGCATGCTTCCTGTTCTGCCCTTGATAAACGTGCACGGATTGGTGAAAGTTTGAGTTTTAGCGCATTATAGCACGCCTATGTAAGATTTTCAACTTAAACCGGTTTAAACTGCTCGAACGACTCCCGGCAGTCGTTGCAGTAGTGTATGGAACGGCAGAGAGTGGATCCAAAAAGGTTGCGCATTTCGGTGTTCCGGCCCTCGCACCGCGGACAGGTCGCGTGTTCCAGAATGCTCAAATCCTCAATCAGAGCAGATCCTGGGGGTGGCGCCAGCCCGAAATTCGCAAGCGCCTTTTTTCCCTTTTCGGAAATATCGTCGGTAGTCCAGGGCTGCTGATAACTGATCTCAACAGATACACTACGAATGCCTCGCCTGCGAATTGCTTCCATAATGTCGGATTTCATCATTTCAAGTGCTGGGCATCCAACGAAAGTTGGCGTTATCGTCACTGTGACCGCATCGATGTCGTGTATTTCTATGTTCCTGATTATTCCCAGGTCAGGAAGCGATAGAACCGGGATTTCAGGATCCTTTACCTCCTCAAGCCATTCATAAATATGATCCTTCGATATTTTCATCTGTCAAGTTGATGGTTAGCGCTGTGCAGGCGATCGGGAGGTCTACCACTCTGCCTTAGGGTCAATTCTGAAGACTTCACTCATTTCATCGAGCAAGGGCTGCAGGTACCCGGTGTGATTGCCCAGCCGGCCACCCAACTGCGGCTGTATATTTGACATATCAGGTAATTTCAGCTGTGTTTCATCCAGTATGGTCGTAATTCGTTTCTGCCACATTTCCCGTAGGAGGTTTTCCCC
>JAEZGH010000078.1 GCA_023417065.1 Bacteroidota bacterium | reverse complement strand
GAAATTTGCTTGAGAACGCGGAACATCCGGGGAAGGTGGTTCGGTGGAGCGCGGCGGTTGCATTGGCGGAGATCGTGAAACTCAAGACCAGTCAAAATAAGGAACTGATTCCGGTAATTGAGTCGATAATGAATCGTTGTGAGGATGAATCTATTAAAAAGATTTACAGAATTGGCCTTAAGGCTGTCGAAAGGAAAAAGTGATTCTCAGGTTCGGACAAAAGTAAGTATTATGAAAACGAAGAAATGGTACATTGTCTCAATTGGAATAATCGTTCCCATCGTGCTGTTGATACTGGTGTTCCAACCTGTCCCTGTAACGTCTGAGAGAGAATGCCTGGTGGAGGCGGGAGTGGTAGCCAACATTTGCGAATCAGGTTCGAAAGATATTACGTTTACCCTGTACAATAATCGAAACCGATACTATGTCAACCGGGGGCTTGAACGAGGCCTCAACATTGCCGGACTGAAGAGTGAGCTCGTGGGCCGACAAGTGGTGATCAAATATCCTAAGTATTGGACACCGCTCGATCCCCAAAATAAGATCCGCCATATCGCCAAAATTGAATATGACGGTGAAACGATATTTTCGGAATTTGACGATTAGTCAAATCAAAGTCGTGCGACACCTCTTCTGCCGCACGACGTTGACCACTTAATCCCAGAACTTCGATGAATCGAGAATTTCGCCTTCCATATCTTCGGTAGCTTCGCCCCGAGTAAACATCCGTATGGATTTTTGTTCCGTGCCGCGTGAGATCATCATCTGGTGACATGTAAAAAGTACTTCTGCGTTAGAAAGTGATCCACCGAAACCGCAGCCGTACTCGCCAGGGGGGCAGGAATCGTCCGTAATCGTGTAGGAGATTGATTTACTCCCCGGATTGTATGTGTGGGTGCCCCAGTAGGTAACGGCCTCTACCCGCGTGGCAGTCTCGGGTTTCATGTGCACGGGTCGAATGTTGCAGCATCTTCCCCCGGGTTGCTGATATAGGATTCGAATTCCCGCGTCTCACGTTCAAGCAACCCGTCTGAGTAAAACTGAATCCATTCTGATGAAATGCTGTAGAACAGCGAGATCTTAAGGTTGACATCGTAGACGGGTTGCTGATTAGCATCATACTTGGGACAAAAGGCCGCGCCCAGACAACAGTCCTGATAAACAAAGTCGTTGATGTACCTTTCGTCACTGCAGTTGATGTTGACCGCCTCACCTTCATGGTTAAGAATCACTGACCATTCCCAGAACCAGATGTGATCAAGGATATCGCATTCATTCGCTGAAGGCTTTTCAATCGTCAGTATTCGTTCGATGATATCGATAGGGGTGTTGTTTTCATCGTAAGCCGTAATTTCCAAAGGAACGGAACTCGACCCAGATGTGATTTCATTTTCAATTTCATTGGGATCGATTTCAAAAATGATAATCGAGACAGTGTCGCTCTTTTCTTCGTGGTCTACGGTGATGTCGTAGTAATACGTGGAGCCCTCCAACGCAAAGTAAATGCCCTTTATTGGCTTCTCTTTCGGATGCGAAATCCGGATCATGTCTTTGATGCCGGGCATGGTAAAGATCGTGTCTTTCGTCGCGGTTCTGATCAGACTTGTGTTAGCGGCGGTTGGGGGGTACCTGTGGTTTTGGTCGCCGACGCGAATGAAAACGTCTCAAGAATGGCGTCAGCCTTCTCAGGTGTAACCTCTTCCTCGTTTTCGTTACCATTTTGTTGGGGTGGGACGGGGTCTGAGGCGGGATCAGAACACGCGATCAGAAAAAATACGGACAGCATGGCCATCCGGGTACTAGCTGCACAACTTATGGAGGTTTTCATAGCCTTTTTTTACCGAATTTAGGACGGGAGCAAAGGCAATGTGCGATAGTTAAGTAACTGGTGGGCCCCGCTAAGCAGGTGGTCAGATTTTGTCCAGCATCGACAGGAATTCATCTTTCCGCCGACGTGAAATATCAACCTTATGGCCATCGGTCATCTCCACGTAGCCGCCGTCGTCTCTGACGTAGCGTTTTACGTGACGAAGGTTGATAAGGTATGAATTATGAACCCGGCAGAACCCGGATTCCGAAAGAAAATCTTCAAAGTCTTTGAGGACACGCGTGACTACCTTTTCCTGCTTGCCGGTTAATTGAATCCGTGTATAACAACTGTCAGCCTTGCAGTAGATAATATCCTTCACCGGGAAGAAGTCAATTCCATCGGCGCTCGACACGGCGAGCTGTTCTTTACCCTTGGTGTGTATCGCCGCATTGTGCAGCGCGGATTGAATGGGGAACACCGATTTATTCTTCCTTTCACGAAGCCGTGTGACGGCATGCATCAGCTCATCGACGTCCACAGGTTTGAGCAGGTAGTCCATCGCACTGAACCTGATGGCTTTGATGGCATACCGGTCGAAGGCCGAAACGAAGATCACATCAAATGACCATGGCGTTATCCGTTCCAGTAATTCGAACCCCGACATGCCGGGCATCTGGATATCCAGAAAAAGCAAATCCGGTCGCGAATGCTGAATTCCTTCAAGACCTGCAACGGGGTCGGTATATGCGCCAACTACACTCAGCTCGCTGCAGTACTTTGTGACTGCCTCGCAAAGATCTTCGAGCGCGTCGGGTTCGTCGTCTATGATGATGGTTCGGATCATGTCGCAGGTCAGGATAGGGGGATGCGTATTTCCACGCGGGTGCCAATGGCGGCGTCGAACGCATCTTTCAAATCAACAATTCGCACAAGATCTTTCAGGCGTTCCGGACTGAGCAGCTTCAATCGTTCTTCAGTTATCGTCATTCCGACAGAACGTTTTTTACCCGGCATCACATCGTCCAGGGCACGTGAGCGTTCACGTCCTACGCCGTTGTCCTCGATCATGCACACCAGTGATTCCTGATCTTCGCGCACGGCAATCCTTATTCGCCCTTGTTCGCCGCTGTCTTTGTTCGTTAACCCATGCCAGATTGAATTCTCAACAAAGGGCTGAAGGATCATGGGTGGAAGGAACGTATTTTCCTTTTCAACTTTTTCATCGATGTCTATTTCGAACCCGATTTTACTTTTGAACCTGAGTTCCTCGAGTTGAATGTAGGCTTCTATCAACGCGAGTTCATCCTCAAGGGATACGCGGGTAGCTTCACCGTTCTCTACGATAAGTCTGACAAGTCGTGCAAACTTTTTCAGGTACAGCGATGCATTTTCATTATCGCCTTTAACGATCATGCGGTTTATTGACGTAAGACAGTTGAACAAAAAGTGGGGATTGATCTGAGCGCGGAGTGCCTGCATCTTCAGATCACTTAACTGGTGCCGCAGATTCGCCTCCTTGATTTGATTATCCTTCTGAGAAATCAGATAGCGTTGGCGGATGACGTAAATAATTGACGTTGCCAACGCAATGATCAGCGCCATTCCAGCGAGTAACATGGTTCTGAAGTTTCCCTGTCGCCGGGCTTCGGCCTCCTGCAGCCGCGCTTCAGATTCGAGCAACGCAATCTGTTTTACCTTGTCGGCGACTTCGTGTTTGATCTGAAGTTCGTTGATTCGCTCTGCGGTTTGCTCATTCAGAATACTATCCTTAAACACGTCGTACTGCCTGAAGTGGTACATTGCCCTCTTATGGTTTCCCATCTGCTCATACATGTCCGAAAGATTGTTGTGGGTATCGCGCAACAGGGGTTTTGAGTGGTTTTCACTCGCCATAGCCAGTGCGCGTTGGAGGTAGGCCTGAGCTTCTCCGGCACGACCTAATTTCAGATATCCTCGCCCCACACCAATGAGACTGCGGACCAGATCTTCGGAGTAAGGCAGATCCTTACGGATGTTCAGCGCCCGCTGGTGATATACAAGAGCACTGTCAAAGTTCCCCCTCTTGTCATAAAGGAATGCTATGTTCGCCAGGGATAAAGCAACACCATGCTTTTTCCCGGTTTGCTCATCGATGCGCATGGCTTCACGGTAATAGTTCATCGCCACATCAAATTGTTCCATATCAGAATAGGTATTCCCCAGGTTGACAAGCGTACCCGTCTTATCGACGAGTTCCTGCAGCGTATCAAAAATTATTAGTGCTTTGTTATAGTAGGTGATGGCGGTTTCAAGCGCACCTGTCTCTTTATAGATTATGCCAATCGAATTCAGTGTATAGCCAATACTGTATGCGTTATTTGCAGCTTCTTCGATGGCCAACATCGTTGATGGGCGGCGAGACTTTTTTCATAATTTCCATACTTCGAGTGTACCACGCCAATCTGAAAGAGCGCACCAGCGACGCGCGATGAGTCTCCGCGCGCTTCATGGAAGCTCAGATAGGTCTGGAGGTGCCGCAGCGCATTTTTGTAATCGCCTCTGAAGCGACCTATGATGCCGTAGTAGTAATGCGCTTTCATTATCCCGACGGAATCCGCAGATGCAGCGGCCGTGATATACACACTGTCCGCATACTTTGCCGCCAAGTCCATTTCGCTAAGGGTGAGGTACGACCAGGTTGTTTTGGCGTAGAGTATAATCTTGTCGTTCGCTGAATGGGGGGTCTTCAGTTCGTTCAGCAGGCTGTCGAGGTTGTATTGCGCCTGCGTAACGATGACCGGACAAATCATCAATAGCCAGATAGCCGCGAAACGGAACATAGGGGAGACGGGAGTATATAAAAATAATGAATCCTTTCTGAATCGCCTAAATACAGTGGTGAGGAAGATCGGTTTCGGCGCGACAAGATCAATGTTCAACTGATGGTTGGAACAACGAATTTTCCTACCTTGAATGGGCACGATCCCAACATCATGAGTCATTCAAGGAGAGATTTTCTGAAACGCGCTGCGCTGCTCGCAGGAGGAACAGGAGCATGGGCAACGCTGCCGTCTTCAATTCAGAAAGCATTTGCGATTACGCCCGATCCGGGAACAACCTTTTACGACGCGGAGCACGTGGTGATGCTCATGCAGGAGAACCGCTCCTTTGTATGATTTCTCCATCATGGACGGCCACGACAGAATACCTATCGCGCGTTATGCAGGCAGACTTGAATCGGGTGTTGACAGCACCTCCGATCCGTATATGGGCAGGACGTTGCCGCAGAAACAGTAAATGCAACCGATTGCCAGGAGCGGTCCTCTCAACGAAGGACCATTTTTTTTCTCTTTTAGATAAAAGCCGGAACTTATTGCTACCTGATGACTTCCAGCTCGCTAAGAATAGTTATATTGATAAACAGATGATCGCCAGACGTAATCCCGGACCTTGGCCTTCAGGTTGTCATAGTTTTAAATACCGTTCGAGTGATAAAAAACAATTCCTCAAATCCCCCCACGTATCCTTTGTCTATTAGCTTCGTGCGCCCGGAGGTCGCCGCTGAGCGATGAGAGCATTTACAAGGAACAGGTATGGTGGTCCTGAAGTTCTTCAGTTAGACAAAGTAGAAAAGCCTTCATTAAAAGATGATCACATTCTCGTAAAGGTTGTCGCAAATTCAATAAATCCCGCAGACTGGCATATTCTCAGGGGTGAACCATATTTCGCGCGACTGAAATTCGGACTGCTGTCGCCCAGGGAGAGGATACCCGGCGCCGACTTTTCAGGTATCGTTGAAGCGGTAGGAAGCAAAGTGTCGTGGTTCAAGGTGGGTGACCGGGTGTTTGGCTCACGTCTCGATGGCGGTGCTTTTGCTGAATTTGTCTCCGTCCCTGAAACAGTCTGTGCAGCGATGCCATCAAAGACAGCTTTCCCGGAGATGTCGTGCCTGCCAATCGCCGGACTGACCGCACTCCAGGCGCTGATCTATGAAGGTAAACTTCAACGCGGCGAGTCCGTGCTTATCAATGGTTCGTCAGGAGGTGTGGGGCATATTGCTGTGCAGATCGCGAAGATTCGCGGTGCCCGCGTCGTCGCTGTGTGTTCGTCGAAGAATGAGGAGTTCGTTGCATCACTGGGCGCAGATCATGTGATCGCTTACGACAAGGAAAGTATTCATGCTCATAGGGGGAAATACGATCTGGTGGTGGATACGAATGGAAATCTGTACCATGACGATTATTGCCGGATGGGCCACCGTGGTGTGGTATTAGGCTACACTAACCTGAGTCATATGATGAAGCTGATGCTTCGCAAGACTTTGAGCAATTTTCCTTTATCGCAGTTTTCCGCCGACATGAATACGGAGGACCTCAACACACTGGCAGCATGGGTTCAAAACGGCGTGCTCAAAGTTGCCATTGACAAAACGTTTCCATTTGAAGAAACGCCCCAGGCGATAAGCTACATCGAAGCGATGCGTACACGGGGCAAGGTTGTGGTGCTGAGGGAGGGTATCGGGTAAGACAGCCGATTTACCATTTTCCATGACTGCCAGGGCAACAGAATCGGGCTGCATTCCGTTGGATAACAAACTTCTGCCGTGAGTGCCAATAGCCGTTTGCAACGGTTTCAGTATGTGTTATCTTGCGGCGGCATTTTTATGAAGATAGAAACCGAAATTCTGATCGACGCCAGCCCTGAACAGGTCTGGTCTGTACTTACAAACTTCGACAACCACCCGCGCTGGAATCCATTTATCAAATCCATCACCGGAGAAAAAACGGTGGGGAAGAACCTCGTTGTGAAAATCCAACCTCCTGATGGCGGCGGCATGACCTTTAAACCGGTCGTGCTGAAATTTGATCCCTTACGGGAATTCAGATGGCGGGGCAAACTGGGAATCAAAGGCATCTTCGATGGTGAACATTACTTCATCCTTGAAGAACTGGCCCCTGATCGTACCCGCTTCATCCACGGCGAAAACTTCAGCGGAATTCTTGTCGCCCTGATGAAAGGCGCGCTGGAGAAAACCCGCCAGGGATTTATGCTGATGAATGCGTCGCTGAAAAGGGAATGTGAAGGCGCTTAGGCGACATACACAGGTAGTCCACCACAACGCTTATAAACTTCAAAAAATCAAAAGGGAACACACTTCCGTGTGATCGGATGTGCGCTCCCTTCGTTGTTGAACTTTACTGCTTTTGAACACTGACTTGATTCGGGGCAGTCTCCGCCGCAATGTTTGTCCGGTCCGGACGCAGTCCTAACAGGAAACGTGTAACGGCAAACCTGCGGATGACGAATTCGTAAGTGACCATGCATCCGGCAAGTGTGAACATAAGTAGCAGCACGAACTTGAGTCTCACATCCATCCCAAGCGGGAACAATAGCATTGCCCCGGCGGAAATGAACACCATATGTAAGATGTATACCGGATAGGCAGCAGCGCTCAGATAGGAGAGAGCGCGCCCGGGACGATTCAGGTACTTCGCTCCGAAGGCCAGCACGGTGAATACCCAGGCATTCGACTCAATGGCAACGAGATAACCTGTCGATGCCGGAAGTTGCCCAATTCGGAAAGCAAACAATGCTGCCGCGACCGCGAGAAACACCCAACGCCATTTGATGAGCATATCCCGGCATGTTTCACCCGCAAGAACAAAACAAAATCCCGTGAGGAATGCAATGAAGCCAATAGCCCAGCCGTGGAATGTCATCGCATACAGCTCGAAGGGTATTGGCTTGACCATGAGTACTTCAGCCACGAACAGCGCCGAGAATGGCAGTAGTCCTAACGGTGTCGAAAGCATCTTTTTCAACGCGGTGACCATCCGCCCTGTTTCGTTCTGCTTCAGGAAGTACAGCAAAGGCAACAGCACAAGCGTGTAGACCAGGATGTTCCCAAGAAACCAAAGGTGCCCCGGACCGGGAACGTATTTCGCATCCATATTATAGTGCATTCGCCACAGGTAGAGGTGGAGGGGCACTATCGTGACTGCCCCCACTAAAAACGGAATGAAAATACGGCGACCGCGCTCCAGCAGAAGCTGCCAGGGAGTTCGTTTCCCCATCGCAAAGTAGACGCCCATTCCCGATACCAAGAAAAGCAACGGAATGCGCCAGGTATTAAGCATGGTCATCGGAAACCAGAGCGATTCCCAGGATTCTCCGTTGGTGATGAATCCAATCATGATGCCCCAGCGTTGGAAACAAATGGCGACGTGGTAAACCAGGAGCAGTCCAATTGCAACAACCCGGATCCAGTCAATATCATATCGGCGATTCAGTGTTTTCATAATTGTAAGGGGATGGTGGTGATGGTCATAATTACTTCAGCATTTCAGCGATCTCGGGACGGGTCTTGCGCACGTAGTCGTAGTCGAGTTTAAGTCCCATCGGTGCAAGGATTTGTCCCATCATATCATAGGCATCTTTCACGTCGCTGAACGGTGCGGCGACAGACTCATAGGGCGTCGCTCCGAACTTGTTGCGGATGGTCTTGTCTGCGCTTTTCTCAAGCAGGATTTCGACAATTTCGGGGCGACAGAAGAAAGCTGCTGAATGTAGCGGTGTCGATCCGTCGTTGTTTTGGAAGTTCACGTCGGCGCCTGCATCGATCAGAAGTTTTGCCGCCTCAGTTTTCCCGAACACGGCCGCGCTGATCAGGGGGCTTGACCCGCCGAACGGGTCGCGCTGGTTAAGGTCGGCACCGGCTTCGATATGTTTCCTGACGGCTTCCAGGTTGTCGCTGACCACCGCTGTGTGCAGGTCGACATCGGCTGCATTTGTGTCCTTTCCTGCCTCAATACCTCCGTTTGCGCTGCTGTCTTTAACGTTACACGATGTAGCAAATAGGAGCAGAGCAACTAGGGCGCATACTGTCAGAGAGGTGATTTTGAAAAGTTTCATGTGTGTGTGTTTTTGGTTTTCGTTCATTTTTTTCGATGGTGTAAAGAACGCGGGTAGAGGAACTGACGGTTAATCACCTTTGCGCCCAAAACCGTCAATTTTGCGGGATTCGATATAAATTATGACGCATCGATAGCAATTTTGATGCATAAGCCCCCTTTTCGCTTTAGATTTGGTGTTTGTGATTGCGGTTTGATACCCTGTTTTTATGTCTGACTCGCCTTCGGTGGATAAGGATTTTTTGACGCGTTTGACGACGGTTGTAAACGCCAATCTGGGTGACGAACACTTCGGAGTGTCGGAACTTGCGGCGCAGATGAACATGAGCCGGTCGAACCTGCTCAGAAAGGTGAAGAAGGAGACGAACCTGTCGGTGAGCCAGCTGATCAGTCAGTCGCGCCTGAAGAGGGCGATGGAACTGCTCCGCGAGGCAAAACTCAATGTCTCCGAAGTGTCGCACGAAGTTGGGTTCAGCAGCACGTCGTACTTCATCAAATGCTTCCGCGAATTTTATGGCTACTCACCCGGCGAGGTCGGCAAAATGGCAACGCCAGCTGAACAACCTGCCGGCGAGGAATCGCAGGAGGTTCGGGTAACGCCGTCTCCCAAAATGGAACACCGCCGGTCGCGATGGGTACTCCCATCCGTGATTGCAGCCCTCATAATTCTGCTCGTCGCGGGGTATTTCTTTTTCAAACCAGCAGAACGGAACGGGCACGAAGAGAAATCCATTGCCGTGCTGCCGTTTAAAAACGACAGCAACGATTCCTCTAATGTGTACCTGATGAACGGCCTGATGGAAGCGACGTTGAACAACCTTCAGGCTATCGGCAATCTGAAAGTGGTCAGCCGGACTTCCGCGGAGAAGTATCGCAATACGATGAAGGCCATCCCTGAAGTTGCCGATGAACTTAACGTGAAATATCTCATTGAGGGCAGTGGCCAGAAGATCGGCAATCAGATCCTGTTAAATATTCAGCTGATTGATGGGGTCGCCGACAAGCATCTCTGGTCACGTCAGTACCGCCGGAGCGCAGAGAATATTTTTGAACTTCAGCAGGAGATCGCAAAAGACATTGCCGGCGAAATCCGCGTCTTCATTACGCCGGAGGAAGCAAAACGTATTGCAAAAATTCCCACGAAAAGCCCCGAGGCCTACGACTACTTTCTGCGCGCTAAAGATCTGTTCTATAAGTCGGATGGTGCAAGCATGAGGGCGTCGCTGCCGTTGTTTCAAAAAGCAATTGCATTGGACAATGAGTTTGCGCTGGCATACGCGACGATGACCATGGTGTACTACTACCTCGATATCTTCCAGGCGGAAAAGCGATATGGAGCAGAGATCAGCAGCCTCTCGGATAAAGCGTGGCTTCACGACCCCACATTAGGCGAGAGCCTGGTAGCCAAAGCGTTGTACTACATTCATAAGAATGAATACGAATCAGCGATACCGTATCTCGAGAAGGCTCTTGAATACAACCCCACGTCCGGACTCGTGCTCGACTTTTTGTCGGAGTTCTACAACATGCGGATGCCGAATACCGAGAAGTATCTTGAATACTCGCTGCGCGGTGTTCAGCTTGATGTAGGCTCGCCGGACTCGGCGACGTCGAGTTTCAAATATCTGCACGCAAGCAACGCCTTGTTTCAGGCGGGGTTCTTTGATGAGGCTTTGCTTCACGCTGATAAATCGATAGCGCTGAACCCCTATAATCCATACTCGGGCTACCTGCGGATATACATCCGCTATATGAACCATCGCGACCTGTCACGAACGAAGCGCGAGTTGCTGGAAATCCTCAGGCAGGACACCAACCGCATCGACATGCTGCAGGAGCTAGGCAAGGTTTCCTATTTCAATCGCGAGTATCAGGATGCCTACCGGTACTACCGGAGGTTCCTCGAACTTCGCGAGACCTATCAGCTCGATATCTTCAGGCACGAGTTTCTGACGATGGCCGCGGTATGCCGCGAACTGGGCAAGTCCGAGGAAGCAGAACGATTGCTGAAAGAATACAAACAGTTCGCGGATGAGAGTAAAACCCGCTATAAACATCTGCATCTGGCGATGTATTATGTGTATCTCAACGATACCGAAAAAGCACTTGAACACCTCGGCCTGTTTGCGAATGAACACAATTTCTCTTCGCTCACATTGCTGATGCCCGAGGATCCACTCCTGGAATC
>JAEZGH010000076.1 GCA_023417065.1 Bacteroidota bacterium | reverse complement strand
GACCGGTCCAATGGGAAGACAAGGTCATCCTCGAATAACCCGCCGTTGAACCAGGCGATCTTCTCGAACCCGATGTGCCCTCCCGACTTCATCGCAGCGAAGAGACTGGAGGCGAAGGCCCCGAACTGGTCCGGGTCGTCAAGCGATCGGTCCAGCATCCGCGTGAAAATGTTGTCCGGCAGAAGCTTCACGTCTTCGGCGAACATGCAGAAGACAAGGCGGTTGATGAAGTGAGCGACCTTTTCCGGGTCGTGACCCTTGGCACGCAGGGACCGCGCCAGTTCGGCGAACTCACCAGCCACCTGTTCGGTCAGTTCCTGCCGCGTCTTGGTTGGTCGAAGCTCTTCAGGGTCCGACAAGGCCGCCTTGAGCCATCCCCGCTTCACGGGGTCCGCGAGGTCGGCGATGGGTATCGTGTAGACCTTCGAGACCGAGTTGGTCCAGTTGGTGTGGATGCGGATGGTTGTCCCGATGTCGGAGACGATCAGAAGCGGAGGGTTGTCGAGCGCGATAGCGTACCGCTGGAGCTGAACGAAGGCGGTGTCGAGGTTGGCCTTCGTGCCCTTGTACTCCCAGGCGAAGTGGCCGCGCTTGAAGACGTCCGCGAAGCCATTCCCGCCCGTGGTCTTCGAGGCACCAACCTCGAACCCATAGTTCACGCCTGTAGAGTCAGCCTCGGCAGGCGTTGGTTCGTTCAACATCCGGCACAGGTCGACGAAATGCTCTTGAGCGGCCGACCGCTCCTTCAGCGGCGAGTTGAGCCACTTCGATATGAACTGCTGCGGCGTCATGCGACTGGAGCCCCCCTCAGGCGATAGTGCTGGCGCGACAATAGGCGGTGACGACGCGTCCCGGAAGCCCGAACCGGAAGGCAGGCCGGGGCCCGAAGGCCAGCAGTGTCGATTGCCCCTCACATTAGGAGAGATACCTACGCGGAGCTGCCCGCCGACCCTCCAGCACATGCGCATCATGCGCGATCGACAACTGATAGGTTTCACATGGAAAGCATCGATCTTGCACACCCAACCGATACATTAGCCGCATCCCCCCTCGGTCGCCCGGACGGTGCAGCCCTGGAAGGACTGCGACGACTTGAAGAACTCGTTTCACAGCTACCGCCAGATGCCGACGCTCCTGCACTGGTGCCACTCCGTCACGTCGAGATGTTGCCCGTATTCAACATGCGGGAAGACATGAACGAACGCCTCATCAGCGACCTGGTGAAGGTGCTCGACAACGGCGGCACACTACCGCCTGTGACCGTTCTCCATGCCGGAGCCAAGGCCTTCGTGGTCGATGGTCATCATCGGCTGGAGGCCCTCCGCATCCACGCTCGACGGAATGGCCACGCCGAGGATGGCCTAGTTCCCGTGTCTCTATTCAGGGGAACGCCATCCGAGGCGGTATACGCTTCGATCATGGCTAACAGTCGGCATGGTGTTCGGCTCACCGCGAGTGAGCGCACGGACGCGGCATGGAAGCTGGTGCTGATCGGCGAGAAGACGAGGAGCGAGATCAGGGAGGCGACAGGCGTCGCCCGGTCATGGATCACCAAGATGAGGCAGGTGAAGCGCCAACTGGGCGAAGATGCTGCTGACTACCGAAGCTGGCATCGTGCGCTACGAGAAGCAAATGGCCGGACCCAGCATGAACTCACCGAAGACGAGTACGAGGAACGAAAACGCATGAAGGCGGAACGAATTGCCGATCAGATCACGGAGGCCATCGGGAAGCACTCCAACGACCCGGAACTGATGGCGATGGTCATGGAGGTTGTCATGGGTCGAAGGGTGGGCGAGTTCATCCGGCATTTGAGGGACCTCCAGGAAGATGCCTGCGAGGCCGACGAATTCGAATTCTAGCCCAAAGTGGACACTCACTACGTAGGCCATAATGGCCCCGGACCCGGCGGCTGCGATTATTCTCAGGAACGAATTTCAGTCGCTTGGTCACCGCGTTGGGCCTCAGCTGTACCCGGAGGCTCGTCAATGGTCCCGACCGTCCCTTCCTATACCGTCCTCGGGGGTGTGAGCGAGTTAGCCGAAGGAACCATCAACATCCCCGCTTCCTCTGCTGCAGCCTGAAAGGTCCTCTGCGCCAGGAACTTCCGCCACGGGTCCTCCGGTTGTTTCATCGACCGAATGACTGCTCTACGGGCATTGCACAGCGCTTTCGTGTCGCTATGCACGGACAACTGCAAGAGGACCTCGGCTGCCTTCACGTTGCAGCCTACCGCGATCTTGTCACCCACAGATTGGTAGATGAAGAAGATGTTTTGCCAACGATGCATAGAATCACTCCAAGCGTCGGAATATACAACCGAATCCGCCGCTAGTTGACCCTGGGTCATATAAATAATACTCTTCACAGGCTACGGCAGGTCTTCTCTCCCTTCACGCCACTGCACTGGTGTCGCCCCCCCGCCCGGAGGGAGAGAAGATCTTATGCTGCCTCAAGAATATCCTCATCCAGACAACTTACGGCACGCGCTTTTGTTCGTAGCCGGCTCAATTTACTGCAAAAATTCGAGACGCCAATCGGATAGGTGGCAGCGCGCGGCTTCCCCCCGTGCCGGCAGTTGGGGCATCCGTGCTCCTAGCCGCAACGATGAGATCAGGTATCTACCAACGGGACCTGGCACCAACGCTAGGGATGGCGCAATCCTCCGCCTCACGAAGTGTGATGGCCCTGGCCCGAAGACCAGGCACGTGGACCTGGCCTCAGCCTAGTGGTTCAGCGACACGAACCGACCGAGGGCAAGAGCTACGAACTTCATCTGACCAAGGAAGGCAGAGAATTGGCTGATCGGCTGCTAGCGTTGTCATAGCTCACGCTTCGAGAAGGTATACATCAATCGAATCGGCCTGCGATAGCGGAAGCCCCACTTCGATAACGGCGGTTTACAACTTAAACCGAAGTGATATTATCGAAGGTACTCAAACCGAAGTGCAGGGGCTTCCGCCATGTTCATACGCGCCTATCTCCGCGCCTCAACCAAGCAGCAGGACGCCAACCGAGCGAAGGCTGACCTCCAACAGTTCGTCGACGAGCGAGCATTAAAGATCGCTGCGTTCTACGTCGAGAACGAAAGCGGAGCATCTCTCCAGCGTCCCGAACTGTTCCGTCTGCTCGGCGATTGTCACCCCGGTGACGTGTTGCTTGTGGAACAGGTTGACCGCTTAAGCCGCCTCAACGCTAGAGACTGGGAGAAGCTGAAAGCGGAGATCGGCGCGAAGCGCGTCCGAGTAGTCGCGCTTGACCTTCCCACTTCACACCAATTGGTCCATTCGGGCACAGATGAGTTCTCGGCTCGCATGCTTGATGCGATCAATGGGATGATGTTGGATATGCTCGCTGCCATAGCCCGCAAGGACTACGAGGACCGTCGCAGGAGACAAGCACAGGGAATTGCGCGGGCCAAGGCCGATGGCGTCTTCAAGGGCCGACCGGAAGACGTCGAGCGCAACGCAGCGCTCATGGACATGTTGCGGAGAGGCCAGACCTGGGCGAGCATCGTGAAGGCAACGGGCGTTTCAACCTCAACGCTGGCGAGGCTGGCGAAGAGGATGAAGGAGGGAGTGTAGTAGGCGTTTCGTCTGCGCTCTGCCCGTGCGGCGGGGCGTCTATTGGTTTTCGCCTAGACGGGTATCGCAGCGCGATCGGATGGCTCGGCTGCCCAGCCCTGATTGGCACAGTGGGCCAGGTCAGGTTCAGAGCACGACACCCACGACGAAAAAGGCCGATGCTATGGCCGCAGACCATTACCGGGGCAACGATTCTGAACACCGACCCGAAGAACGCGGCGCTTCCGCGACGCCTCCGCGACGCCTCCGGGCGCCCCCACGTGTCTTCATGGGCCACTGGAACTGGCCGTCTATGGCAGATGGCAGTCACAGTAGGCTAGCGCCCTTGACATGGAGGTACACTGACGACACTAGTTGCGATACACCACTCGCGGGCACCCTAGGCTAAAGCGGACCAAAAGCGCATAGGTTTCAACGGCTTAGTGGACCCTTCGTTACGGTTCGAAACTTGCACATGAACCGGCCCGGGGAGCCACTATATCCGTCGCGGAAATCTCCCCAGAATATCTGCTTCCTCTCACGGCGTGAGTGGGTGTCGGCTAGCCATCTCGCTTGTACAAATTTCTGGACAACCTTCGCAGCTTGCTGGCTTCTTCGTGCAGCTTGATGCGTAGCCGACCAGGGAGGACATGATGGACAGGCGGACCTTGTTTCGGCTGCTGCTTTTAATGGGAGGCACCGTGCTCGTCGCGCCTGCCCAAGCTGGCGAGACAACCAAGGTCGCGGTCGCCTCCAACTTCACAGATGCCGCGCAAGAGATCGCGAAAGCGTTCGCCGATACGACCGACCATGAAGCCGTCCTGGCTTTTGGAGCAACAGGGCAACTCTACACCCAGATCACCCAAGGCGCCCCATTCGAGGTGTTCCTGTCAGCGGATGATATGCGCCCGGCACTCCTCGTCCGCGAAGGACTTGGGGTCGCAGGAAGTGCCTTTACATATGCGGTCGGCCGTCTGGTCCTCTATTCAGCAGACGAGGACATGGTGAGCGGCCCCGACACCTTGATCACGCCAACCTTCAGCAAGATCGCCATCGCCAATCCCGAAACTGCGCCCTATGGCAGGGCCGCCATCGAGGTGATGCAAGCGCTCGGAGTCGACGATGCGCTCCGGGCGAAGATCGTGCAGGGGCAGAACATCGCCCAGACCTTCCAGTTCATCGAGACCGGCAATGCGGAACTCGGCTTCATTGCTTACGGCCAGGTATCGCGCAGCGATAGCGGCTCCAAATGGGTTGTGCCGCAGGAACGCTATTCGCCGATCCGCCAGGACGCCGTGCTGCTTAAGCCGGGGGAGAATAACCCTGCCGCCATCGCGTTCCTCGAATTCCTCAGGAGCAAGCCCGCATCTGCGATCCTGGAGAAACATGGTTACGCGCGCGGCGACCAACCGTCATGATGGCTCATCCGATTCGGTCTCGATGACACTTGCGGGGACGCAGCCAATTGTCCGAGGAACTCTGGTCGCCGATCTGGCTCACCGTACAGCTAGCCACAATCACCACGATC
>JAEZGH010000166.1 GCA_023417065.1 Bacteroidota bacterium | reverse complement strand
GGGCGATACCCGGCAACTTCTCGAGATCGCCTCGATCTTCGTTCTCGAAAACCTGCTGAAGGAAAACCGCATCGATCCGAAGCCGTTGTGGTACTCGGCAAACGAATGGACGGATTTCGGCGCCCCGCTCGAAACCTGGATCCAGGACGCGGCCGGAGCGCTCGCCCAGGCGATCGTTGCCGCCGCTTCGATCATCGACTTCTCGGCGGCCGTGATCGACGGCGGTTTTCCGCCGCAGGTGCGCGCCCGGCTGGTCAGCGCCACGCTGGTCGCGCTCGGCAGGATGGATCTTCAAGGTGTCGTCATGCCCGACATCCTGGAAGGCATGGTCGGCGCCCAGGCCCGGGCCATCGGCGGCGCGAGCCTGCCGATTTTCGCCCGCTACCTGATCGACCAGAACGTGCTGTTCATGGACATCGCCAACGCTGAGGACAGCTGATCCGCTGCAGGGACCGGACCTTTTCGCAAGCGATCACCATGGCCTTGCGGCAATATCATACCGCGCAGGGGCATCATCTACCCCCAATGATCGAGGCCGCTTTGACCATCCCTCTCCTTCCGGCCCTGGCTATTGCCAGCCGCGCCCTAGTCGGCGAACATCATGCTCGCAGATGATCCTGTTCCGTTCGAAGGAAGGGCATTGCATGAAACCTGTCGTGACAACACGCCGGAATTTTGCGCCATCGAAGGCCGCCATGAACCTCGGCCCGAACCTCGGTCAGGCAACACAGGGCCACGGCTATCGGTAGACCTGCGCCATGGTTTTCCGGCCACCTTTCATTCGGCCTGTCCAGTGGGGGATTGCCGCGACACTGCTGGCTGCCCTCACCCTGCTGCTCATTCCGCAATGGCTGCTCGAGCGGCCGAGGGAACTGTTCTTCGATGCGTTGACGCAATGGGGACCGCACCCGGTTTCCAGTGATATCGTCGTCATCGACATCGACCGTGAGAGCCAGGAAGCGTTAGCCGGCGGCTGGCACCGCCCGCAGACCACCGAACTCGTCCGGCGGCTTGTCGACACCGCTCCGGCGGTGATTGCCTTCGACCTGGCGCTCAGCGGCAATTGCGATCCCACGCTTCTAGAGAACCAGTCGCTGGCCTCGGTGCTGGACGACACGCCCACCGTGCTGGGCTTCCTTGTCGGTGAAGATGGCGGCCCACCGCCGCAGCCGAAGCCGCCGCTTGCGATCCTGCATCCGTTCCAGCCGCCGGCAAACTGGCTCATCGACGGAGCGGAGGGCGCCTGCCCGATCTTCGAGACCCGCGCCACCTCCACTGCGGCCACCTTTCTGCTCGGCGACGACGATGCCCGTACCCGCCGTGTCGAAGCTTACGCCATCCTCGGCAACGATGCCTATCCGGCACTGGCGATCGAGGCGGTGCGGCTCGGGCTGAAAGTGAGCACGCCCATCCTCGGCGGCACGCCGCTCCGCCTCCGCCTCGGCACGCTGACCGTCAATCTCGAGGAAAACGGCGAAATCCGCTTTATCGCCAGCGATGCCGGTGCCATAGCCGATCGCACGATTTCGGCGGGCGACATCCTTGCCGGAAAGGTGTCGCCCGAGCAGCTGACGGGCAAGATCCTGTTCATCGGCAGCAGCAATCCGGTGGCCGGCGGCAGCCTGCACAAGAGCGCCTCCATGCCGCTCGAACCCTCGGTGCAGATCCACGCCGATTTCGCCAACGGACTGATGACCAACTCCAATCCCCTTCGGCCCGCCCGCATCATCCCCTTCGAAGCGATCCACGTGCTGCTGGCGGGGATCGCGATCTCGCTCGCCACGCCGCAGATGAAACCGGTGGCAACGGCGCTTTTCGGTATCGCCACGATCGCGGCAACGCTGTTCGGCGCCTACCTGATCTATGCCACCACCGCGGTTCTCACCGACGGCTTCTCCGTAGCCCTTGCACTCGTCTTCGTGCTCCTGGTCGCCAGCACGGCGCAATTCGCCGAGGTGCGCAGGACAGAAGCCCTCGCGCGCCGCCGCTTCGCACAATTCCTGCCGCAAGCCGTCGTCGACCGCTATCTCGATACGCCGAACCTGGAAAAGCTCGCGGGAGAGGAGCGGCTGGTGACCGCGCTGACCACCGACATCGAGAGCTTTTCCGCGCTCACCCGGACGACGAGCCGTCGCGACCTCATCGACATGCTCGATGCCTATTTGGCCGAGGTCACGTCCGCGATCCATCGCCATGGCGGCATGGTCGACAAGATCGTCGGCGACGGCGTCTACGCATTGTTCAACGCCCCGGGCGACCTTGAAGTCCACGTCACACGCGCCATCGAGTGCGCCCAGGCGATCGTGCGGATCAGCGAAGACCTGCGTCATCGCCACCCCTTCCTCGACAGCGCCTTCGGCCGGACCCGCATCGGCATCGAAACCGGACCGGTTCTGCTCGGCCAGGCCGGACGCAGCGGCAAGCTCGACTCCGCCGCCTATGGCGATGCCATCAACATTGCCGCGCGGCTACTGGAAGTGAACAAGCTTCTCGGCACGAGCATCTGCATCGGTCCGCAGGCCGGCCGTGCAGCCGCCATGCCGCTGCACCGGCTCGGAGCGCACGAAATCCGTGGCTATGGGCGGCTCGAACTTTTCACTCCGCTCCCGAACGGCAATGGCGGCCGACGCTAGGGGCGGGCGCTGGCATAGCTTCGCGAATGCGAGCGGCACCGGCGCTCCCAACGG